>CAZBVQ010000006.1:0-29478 GCA_964495685.1 uncultured Candidatus Saccharibacteria bacterium | reverse complement strand
AGAAAAACAAAGGGAATTTGATACTTTGTGCGAGAAAAATCTCGTAATGCGGAGGGTAGGAGATTCGAACTCCTGGTGCCTTGCGGCACACACGCTTTCCAAGCGTGCGCACTAGACCACTATGCGAACCCTCCAATACAAACTCAAAGCTCAAAAGTTAAAACTGTAACACTGTCGAATAGTTGTACCACATAATGAGGAGGTCTGCACCAGATTCACGGTCTGAACTTTTGCCTTTTGGGCTTTACGCTTTGACTTTCCCTACCAACTCCCACTCGCACCACCACCTCCCGAACTTCCCCCACCAAATCCGCCGAAGCCACCACCACCTGATGAACCCCCACCGAAACCACCCCAGAACATACCACCACGTCCAGATCCTGGAGGATGCTTAGAAACGATGAAGTCAATCGACAGACCGACAGCACCGGCCACAACCGCACACACAATAGTCCCTATAGTAGATGTGACAAAATAGCCGATCAGGCCACCAATTCCTGCCCCAATAACACCGCCAAGCCACCACGATTTGGTACGAGCCATAATTCGGAGAATAACCCCAGAAAATATGACAAGGGCAGCAAAAATAATCTGCGGATCAATTGGTAATGAATTATTTTGTGGCGGACTCGAAAACTCGGCCGCATCGGGTGAGTTGGTGATGACAGCAATGAGCGCATCGACACCAGCAGCAATTCCTGCACCATAGTTCCCCTCCCTGAACGCGGGCGTAATAACATTCCGAATAATATTCCCCGACTGGAGATCCGTGACCACCACACTGGTACCATACCCCGTTTCAATTTTGAGTTTGTGATCATCGATCGCCACAAGCAACAAAAGTCCGTTATCTTTTTGTTCATTACCTATGTTCCATTCTTCGAACAGTTTGACTGCGTAATTCTCGACCGTGTCCCCACCGAGCGACTTCACGGTGACAACAGCGACTTCGAACCCTGTCTCACGTTCAAGCGCAACGAGCTTGGCTTGAACGTCTTGGCGTTCTTGGGCACTCATGACACCAGCCAAATCATTGACGAACCCCGTGGGTTTGCCTGGACTGGAGTAAGCAAAAGCACCCATCGGAATGAGGAGAATGATACTGAAAATAAGGAATCGTTTCATCATAGGCGACCAAACTTCACCCCGGTAGAGACCGGGGTGAAGGAAGTGTCTCTACTGGAGATTGACCTTGGGAGCAACCTCGGCACCTTGCTGTGCCTGGAAATACTTCATGTCATCGAACCCGAACAACGAGGCGATGATAGAGCGTGGGAACCGCTTGATAGCAAGCTCATAGCTCTGCACGGTGTCGTTGAAACGAGAACGTGCAACACCAATCCTATTCTCGGTACCTTCGAGCTGCGTCATGAGGTCGCGGACCGTATCAGACGACTTGAGTGTCGGGTAATTCTCCATGACCACCAAGAGACGGCCGATGGCTGATTCGAGCTGACCAGCTGCCTCTACCTTGTCAGAAACAGACTGAGCACCTGAATAACGTGTACGAGCATCGGCAATAGCCGTAAAGATGGTCTGCTCCTGTTTCATCGTGCCCTTGACTGACTCGACCAGATTGGGGACGAGATCGAAACGACGCTGATAATCAGTCTCAACCTGATGCCACTGTGCAGTCGCTGCCTCACGATATGAGACAAGATTGTTGTATGACGACCAGCCGTAGAGTAGGAGAAGGACGACGACAACCAGAATAGTGATAAGTGTTTTCTTCATATATTTATTTCTTGACTGGGGCCTTGGTCTCATCGATACCCTGAGCCGGGGTTACGAGTGCGAATGACTTGACCATATCAGTAAACGCAGTGTCGGCAGCAGCGACGATAGCCTTGTTGTTGTTCTGTGCCTGTGTCACATTCGAGCCGGTCAGCCCCTTGCTCGTCGGATCAAGTGTGATAGATGAGAAGGCGAACATATAGCAGATACCCTCTTGCTGGAGCGAATACATGCGCGTGAAATAGGTGCGTCCCTGGACTGTATTGGACATTGAGATGGCTGGGAATGACAGCGAGCCGACCTTGAGCGTACTACGATCCTTGACGGTCGTCACTGGAGGGAATGCGCACTTCGAGATGACATTGATATCTGCTTGAAGTTTGGCCACGGTCGATACCTGATTCTTGTCGATCGGCATCACGAACGACACGCCTGCATCGCCTGCCGCCTTCTCCCATGCGGTCGGATATTTGACCGAGAAACCAAGCTCGGCATTGCTGTATTCCGAAAGCTGGCTCGATACTTTGGTAGTCTCACTCACCGGAGCTGACGATGAGGGCTCATTGGGGCTCACGACAGGAGTCTGCTCGGTCGTAGGCGTCGTGCCTGGCGTCGATGAACCCTTGAGCAAGATAATGGCGAGAATGACGATGATAATGACGATAAGTGCGCTAATTCCTTTCTTCATAAAATGATAGTTAAAATTGCTAAAATTACGACATTATAGATACAGGGCCATATTATACCATAGATTACCTTAATACCCCATACCTGGTACACCTGGACTACTCGGGGCATCTTTTTTCTCTTCTGGATCTTCGGCCACAGCAACTTCGGTGGTGAGAAGTATGGCGGCAGCCGAACAAGCATTCTCGACACCGAGACGAGTGACTTTGACCGGATCGACGATACCGGCAGCGATCATGTCAGAGATCATCTGATCGGTCAGAGCATCATAGCCGAGATTGCCCTTGCCCTGTTTGACCTTGTCGACAATGACCGAACCATCTTCTTTGCCTGTATTGACTACGATCTGTTTGAGCGGAGCTTCGAGAGCGCGAATGACGATCTCATTGCCTAGTCTGATCTCAGGAGTGACGACATTCTTGGGATTGGCGAGCCACTCGGCTATCTTACCAGCGACTTTGACCAACGCCACACCTCCGCCGGCCACAATTCCTTCTTCGATGGCCGCCTTGGTAGCGTTGACCGCATCTTCGATCTTGAGTTTGAGATATTTCATCTCAGTTTCGGTAGCCGCACCGACACGAATCACTGCCACACCACCAGAGAGCTTGGCGATACGTTGTTCGAGTTTCTCGATATCATATTTCGACGAAGCATCATCTCGTTGCGCTTTGAGCTGAGCGACACGAGCTTCGATATCTGACTTCTTGCCCTTGCCGCCGACGATGACCGTCTTGTCCTTGGTAGCAATAACCTTGCGCGCCTTGCCGAGCATGGCCAGTGTGGCTTTCTCGAATGTGATACCGACGTCTTCGGTGATGACTGTGGCGCCGATGGTGACCGCGATATCTTCGAGCATAGCTTTCTTGGCATCACCATATCCAGGCGCCTTGATGGCCAGAACATGGAATGCGCCACGAAGTTTGTTGAGCACGAAGGTGGCCAGCGCCTCACCATCAACATCTTCGGCAATGATGACTAGCTCTTTCTTGCCCGTCTGAGCCAGCTGCTCGAGCAACGGCAAAATCTCTTTGATCGACGAGACTTTCTTGTCCGTGAGGAGAATGGCAGGGTCCTTGAACTCAGCTTCCATACGTTCAGCATTGGTGACCATGTACGCAGAAATATAGCCCTTGTCGAATTGGATACCCTCGACAATTTCTGGGTCTTCCAATGTAGTCGACTGAGATTCCTCGACAGTCACCACACCATCCTTGCCGACTTTCTTGATGGTATCTGCGATTATTTTGCCCAACTCAGCTGATTCAGCAGAAATGGTAGCCACCTGATGGATTTCTTCGTCAGTCTTGATCGGCTTGGCAAGCTTCTTGAGTTCATGCACCGCATATTTGGCAGCAGATTCGATGCCCGCCTTGATGCCCATAGCATTCACTCCCATAGTGGTATGTTTCATACCTTCAGTAATAATGGCCTGCGTCAAAATAGTAGCCGTGGTCGTACCATCACCAGCGTTATCGTTGGTCTTGGTAGCAACTTCCTTGATAATTTCGACACCCATGTTCTCGAATGGGTCTTTGAGTGAAATTTCCTTGGCGATAGACACACCATCGTTGGTGATGGTCGGTGCACCATACCCCTTGTCCAAGACGACATTCCTGCCACGGGGACCTATGGTAATTTTGACCGCATCAGCGACTGTGTCGACGCCACGCTTCAGCGCCTTGCGAGCATGTTCGTTGTAGAGAATTTTTTTGGACATAGTAGACTGAGTTTACTTAATAATCGCCAGTATCTCACTCTCTCTCACCAGATAGTATTCCTGACCATCGACACTGACCTTGTCGCCCCACTGGAATATGACCATATCGCCGATCTTCACATTCATGGGAATCTTCTTGCCATCTTCGATACGACCGGAACCCAGAGCGACGATCTCACCACGCTTACCATTCTTGTCCTCGGCGACAGTGACGGGAATGATGATACCTGATGATGTCTTCTTTTCCTTGGTATCAGTGTGTTCGCGGATGAGGACACGATCAGCGAGCGGTTGTATTTTCTTGGATATATCTTTCATGAATATGGTATTAGATTGATAATGTAATCGCATTATATAGAAACACAGGACGAGTGCAAGGGGTTTGTTATTGACAGAATAATACTTGAGTAGTATTGTTTTTGGCAGTCTGAACACACAGCGCAACCAAACAATGTAATTCGAAATGGAGGCATGATTGGAACCCGTCAATAAGAATCCATGGGTAGCAGTTCCTCTTGGGTACGATTTCAACCCAAATCACAGTGGCGTCGGCCTAGGCACAACACTCCGCTTGCAGTGTCTGGTCCATTCGGTACGGCGTTATGGCTACAATGTCCCACACGTCATCACATCGGCCGGATTTCCGCCCTTGAAAATACGGAGTCATCTCCAGAACAGAACGCTGGCTGAAATGATGCAAGACTGGCTCATCAGAGAAGGCACATTCGAGCGTGCACAACTGCTGAGACACAATGACAGCTCTATCTGGACGAGTGCAGGTGAGCTTCGAGCCGCGATCGAATTGATCCGCGCACATCGTCTGACCCAAAACATGCTCGTCGTCTCAAGCTGGAATCACGTCCCACGATTATGGATCTACCTGCGCATCCTGACGGCATTCAAGCCAGGATGGCACGTGCGATTTGCCTTTACATTCCGCCATACGGTCAATATAGGACACGAATTGATGGGCACGATGAAATATCTGTCCCTAGCGTTCAGTGACCGCTCGCGAGTATTCGAGTAGGTCCGCGCTATTCCCTCACCCCGCTCCCAGCTCTTGGGCGCGGGGTTTTTTCCAGGCCCGGCCTGGAATACATTCTAGGCCGGGCCTAGATATCCACTTCCCTAGCTGAACATTCGCCCCATAATCATCTATACTATATCCATGAACGGCTACGTCGCTAATATCGAGAAATTATCACTAGAAAATGATAACTTCCGCAAAGTCCTCTACACTGACAAGAATAGTCAGCTCGTACTCATGTCCCTCCTCGCCGGCCAGGACATCGGTGAAGAGATACACGACGTCGACCAATTCCTGCGTGTCGAGAAAGGTACCGGTACCGCTATTCTGAATGATCTGCCCCACGAACTCAGTGACGGCAGTGTCATCGTCGTCCCTGCGGGCACCAAACACAACATCATCAATTCCTCATCAGGCGCCATGAAGCTCTACACGCTCTATATGCCGCCACACCACCGCGATGGCGTCGTCCACCGTACCAAGGAGGATGCCGAGAAAGATAGTGAGCATTTCGACGGTCATACGACTGAGTAATTCCAGGCCCGGCCTAGAATATATTCTAGGCCGGGCCTGGAAAAGGGCCTGGAAAATCAACCCCACTTGCTTTTGCGACCCACCTATGCTAGTATACTGAGCAATGAAGTCTCTCCTCCCGTATATCCAGTTGATCCTGTCTGTACTTCTGGTTGCCGCAGTATTGCTCCAGCGTACTGGCGCTCAGGTAGGCGGCGCATTCGGTGGCTCTGACAATTTCAGCTCTGCGTTCCATACCCGCCGCGGACTCGAGAAGGGACTCTTCGTTGTTACCATCATCATCGGCATACTCTTTGCTGTTTCAGCACTTATTGGATTGATCTAAAAAATCACAAAACCAAAATCACAATTTCCAAATAAATCACAAGCCCAAAATGACAAACGTTACTATGCACGGTTTTGTTTGAAATTTTGAGAATTGAAATTTGTAATTTATTTGGAAATTAAGATTTTGAATTTGAAATTTCATCTTCCCCTTTCACTGTGACCGATTCTCAACTTCCTCACGAGCTCCGCTTCAAGCGTGGCACCAATATCTTGAATTATATTCGCCAGTTCTCGGCAACCGAGAAAGTCGTCTTCGGCATATTCGTCATCGCCGCCTTGGTAACCATGCTCATCATGGCATTCAAGGTCAACAACCGTTTCATCGTTCAAGTCCCCGCCTATGGTGGCCAGCTCAATGAAGGTGTTATCGGACTGCCACGCAGCATCAATCCGATACTGGCTATTTCGGACGTCGACCGTGACATCTCAGCACTCGTGTATTCAGGTCTGACTCGCTATGACAATGGTACCATCGTCGGTGACTTGGCCGCCTCATACAGTATATCCAATGACGGTCTCGTCTATACATTCAAGCTCAAACCAGGACTCGCCTTCCATGACGGCGAGCCACTGACCACCGAGGATATCGCCTTCACCATCCAGAAGATCCAGGACCCTGCACTCAAGAGTCCTCGCCGTATCGATTGGACCGATGTGACCGTTCGTGTCATATCTCCGACTGAGATCCAGTTCGTGCTCAAACAACCATATAGTCCATTCCTAGCCAATACGACTATAGGCATTGTACCCAAGCACATCTGGGGTTCAGTCGGGGATGATCAATTCATCTTCAGTCAATACAACATCGAACCTGTCGGCTCAGGACCGTATCGTCTATCATCTATTTCTAGAGACAGTGGCGGCATCCCGACCCAATACAAGCTCAATTCATCGCGTGCATATTATGGCAAAAGCCCGTATATTCCTACGATCGTATTCGACTTCTTCCCCGACGAAGCATCTGCACTGAGTGCCCTCGACAAGGGCTCGATCGACAGCGTGAGTGGACTCTCGCCCGAAGGTGCCCGCACGATTGCGGCTGATTCTGCTCAAGCATACACCGTGCTATCAACACCGCTCCCTCGCACATTCGGTGTCTTCCTCAACCAAGATCAGTCACCGATACTTGCTGACAAAGTCGTGCGCCAGGCACTCGATATGGCCATAGACCGTCGCGCGCTGATCAGTTCAGTACTCAAGGGGTATGGTGAGCCGTTGTATGGCCCCGCACAATTCATCACTTCGAGCAGCACCCCTCCGACACCCAAGGTTGGCTCGACGACTATTCAGATGGCCCAATCATTCTTGGACAAGAATGGCTGGAAAAATATCGGTGGCATCTATAGCAAGAAATCAGCCAAGACTGGTACAACTACGATCGCCTTCGATATTTATACCGTCGATTCACCTGATCTCAAGCAGACTGCCGAGCTCGTCCGTGACACCTGGAATGCCCTGGGTGCACACGTGAACATCAAGGTGTATGAGGGTACAGACTTTTACCAGAACGTGATTCGTACTCGCAAGTATGACGCACTCCTGTTCGGTGAAGTTATCGGCAAGGATCGTGACCTCTACGCATTCTGGCATTCGTCACAACGCAAATCACCTGGACTCAACGTGGCCATGTATGCCAATAGTAAGGCAGACAAGCTTCTCGAAGACATCCGTACGACGAGCAACGATGAAGCTCGCGCCACGAAGTACCTTCAGTTCGACCAACTTATTCGCTCAGATATTCCCGCTCTATTTCTCTATACTCCCGATTTCATCTATGCCGTACCGCGATCACTCCGCACGATCGACCTCCGCAACCTGACTGTACCAGCTGATCGATGGAGTGATGTGACGCAATGGTATACCGAGACCGAGAATGTGTGGAAATTACCTATCTTTACTAACAAGTAACACATTATGAACAACAATCAACCAACAAACAATCAGCCCTCTGGTCCTCGTCCTGGACGAAATTTCAAGTTCCAACGCCGACCGCACCAGGGACACACCCGCATCATGAGGAGCGAATCATCGCACACCCATGGCGCTGGAGCACCCGTACCGAACAACGGCCATCGCGTCGTCCTCGGTCGAGGTGCTCACAAACACCCCGGCGCAGTCAAACATATTGCTGGCGCTCGCATGGATATTATTCGTCCTGATGCAGCCAAGCCGATGCGCCGCAATACTGCCAAGCCATTGGTACGACGTGAAGGAGACGTCATTCCACCCCTCGCTGCTGATGCCATCCGCATCATTCCGCTCGGCGGTGTCGAAGAAGTCGGTCGCAACATGACCGCCATCGAATTCGGCAACGACATTATCGTCGTCGACATCGGTGTCCAATTCAAGAGTGAAAACACCCCTGGTGTCGATTTCATCCTCCCGAACACCCGCTATCTCGAGGAACGCCAAGATCGCATTCGTGCCGTCCTCATCACTCACGGACACTTGGACCACATCGGTGCAATTCCGTACGTCATGCCTCGTATCGGCAATCCGCCTCTCTATACCCGCCTTCTTACTTCAGTCTTGATCCAGAAGCGCCAAGAGGAATTTCCTCATGTGCCCAAGCTCGACATCAAAGTCGTCGAGAAGAACGAAACGATCACCGTAGGTAAGATCAGAGTCAAATTCTTCTCAGTCACGCACACTATCCCTGACGCTATGGGCCTCATCATCGAGACACCATACGGATCTATCGTCCATACCGGTGACCTCAAGCTCGACCACATGGAGGGTATCGTCACTGAGACCGAAGAAGCCGAATACGATCGTGCCTTCAAGCACGAGAAAGTGCTCATGCTCATGGCCGACTCTACCAACGTCGAAAACCCTGGCTTCTCTATGCCCGAGAAAGTCGTGCACAAGAACCTCGAGCTCATCATCCAAAATATGAGTGGACGACTTATTATCGCCACATTCTCGTCCCTTCTCGAACGCCTGCTCAAGATTATTGAATTCGCCGAGAAGTACGGCAAGAAGGTCGTCGTCGAGGGACGAAGTCTCAAGCAAAATATCGAGATCTGTAAACAACTCGGCCTACTCAAGGCCAAGAAAGAGACGATGATCACTGCTGACGATATTGAGAACTTCCCACCAGATCGCATCATCATTCTAGCTACTGGTGCACAGGGTGACGAATATGGTGCTATCATGCGCATGTCGAACAAGACTCACGCCAAGATCAGACTGACTCCGCGCGACACCATTGTGCTCTCATCATCAGTCATTCCTGGTAATGAACGTCCCGTCCAACAGCTCAAAGACAACCTTTCACGCCAAGGCGCAAAGATCTTGCACTATCGTATTGCTGATGTGCACTCATCTGGTCACGCCAATCGCGATGAGACCGCATGGATCCATCGCAAGATTCATCCCAAGTTCTTCATGCCTCTTCACGGCTATCACTATATGCTTCGTGCACACTGTGATATCGCCAAGGATGCCAACGGCCTTTCTGAACACGACGTCGTCATTCCTGACAACGGATCAGTGATCGAAATCCAAGGCGGTGGCACCAAGCTCGTCAAACTCAAGGAGAAAGCACCATCAGGCCTCGTGCTCGTCGATGGATTCTCTGTCGGTGACGTGCAAGAAGTCGTCATCCGTGATCGTCAGGCACTCGCCCAGGATGGTATATTCATCATCTTCGGTATCTTGAATGCCCAGACCGGTAAGCTCAAGAAATCACCCGATATCATCTCTCGTGGTTTCGTCTATCTCCGTGAATCACAAGATCTGCTCCACGAAGTACGTCTGCTCATCAAGAACACCGTCGAGAACTCGACCCGTGGCCAACGTCCGCTCAATGTGGATTTCGTCAAAGACACTGTCACCGACGCTGTCGCCAAGTTCCTGATGCAAAAGACTGCCAAGCGACCGATGGTCATACCAGTGTTGCTGACAATTTAGAACCCACAAAACAGAACAACTACGTCCTTGAGATGGACGTGCAATGCGATTCGAGCCCCGAAGAATGACCCGTATGTTGTGAGCTCCGCCGAAACAACATACGGATGTCATTCGATGGGGCGACCTTGCACGTCCGTCGAGAGGATGTAGGTGTTCTGTCTTTGATACCTATATACCCTGCAGCGGATCGATCATGGTACGCTGGATAACATCAGCACGATTGATGACTTGATTGCCGTAACTCGCAACAAGTGATGAAGCGCTACATGACCGACCTGAGTAATACTTACAGGCCGCATTGCGCTCTGCTGAATACGTACGAGAGGATGCTCCCAAATCACCAAGGTAGATCGACGATGCCATGAATGCATGCGAAGGGTTCCACGGGTCTGGCGTGCCCGATATGCCCAAATCCGATCGGATTCGATCTTCGAACAATACCCAAGTAGACGCAATGAACTGTGCTGGCCCCATGGCACCACCCCATCCTACCGATTGCGGACACGAGACTACTTGCTTGAATGGATCACCGCCCAGTCCCCTGACCAACTCTATGAATGGCTCGACGTCACGTCCCGGCTTCATAACCTTGGCTGCGTATGAACCGGTTTTTTTGTTGATACCTTCACCCGTAGATGCATTGGTCAGATAACAGGAACCGACGTTGGCACCGAGAGATGATTCTTGCGTCAATATAGCGAGTAGGAATGCAGGACGTACACCCGTCTTGGCTGATGCCGCCTGAGCATACTTGAGTGCGTCTCCGAATGGGATCGGATTGGCATCACGGAGCTGGAAGAGTGCGGCACGGATCTCTGATGCGCGAGTACGTTTGTCCGCCAATACTGCAGAGTATGATTTCTCATTGTTCTTACTCACTTTGAGTAGGCGCTGTTTCTCTGATTCATCACCCTCGATATTCTTCTTTTCTTGCTGGATCGCATATCGTGCATCCATCTCGGCATTGCGACGCTTGTCGAGCACATCCTTCTCCGCCTCAGTCTCGGTCTTGTCAGAACGTATTTGCTCAAATGTCGTCTTGAGACCTTCTTGGATTGACTCGAACGAGTCTATATCCTTGAAGAAACCTGCGACACTATTCTGGGACAACAAGACCTCTGGCAACGTATACGAGCCCGTCTCATTGGTCTTGCGCATGATGGCAGCGAGTGTCTCTTTGCCTCGATCGATACGCTCTTCGAGATCATCGATGTGATTTTCTTTGGTCTTGATATCCTTGCCTAGTGACTCAATAAGGAGATTCTTGGCCTTGATATTGAGCTGAGCGACTTTGATCTTGGCATCTAGGACGGCGATATCGCGTGACAGAGAAGCGCTCTGATTCTGCGCGCTCGAAAGGTCATTCTCGGCCTGCTTCTGTTCGGCTTCAACCTGCTTGAGCTCTTGTTCGAGACGAGCTTTCTGATCAGGAGTCAGGGCCTGGGCATGAACAGCACCTTGGGATGCGAGGCAAGAGGCAAGAAGGGCAAGGAAAAAAGCCATTACAAAGGTTGTACTACGTGACCATGTTTTCATTGTGTGTTGATTATAACAAAAAGGACGCTTGAGCGCCCTTGTTGTTACGTAATGTAAAATGTTTATTTCTTCTCAGGTGCCTTGGCGGGAGCAGCTGCATCGGCACCTTCGGCGCCAGCTTCATCGGCCTTACCCTTCTTCTCAACTTCGATGGCTGACATGTCGATGGCCGCAGGAGCTTCCTCGACTTCTTCCTTGGCTTCAGCAATAGAAGCGATAACTTCCTCTGGATTGATCTTGAGCTCAACCCCCTTGGGGAGTACGAGGTCCTTGGCTTTGACAACATCACTAAACTCGACAAGTGTAGAGATATCTACAGAAATATCGTGCGGGAGATCACGAGGAGCTGCCTCGATCTCGATCTGGCGGTGCACTTTGACGAGAATGCCACCCTTGTCTTTGACGGCAGGAGCGACACCTGCGAATACGAGAGGTACTGAAACCTCGACCTTCTTGCCCTTCTCAATAACATAGAAATCAGCGTGGCGAGGTTCACCTGTCAGAGGGTGAACATCGACTTCGTGAATGAGAGATTCGTGCTCATTGCCCTTGTCATCTTTGAGAATGATGACTGAAGACTCACCTGCCTTCTTCCAGATCTTGCCGAATTCCTTGGCGTCGACTGAGACTGAGGTACTGGCTTCCTTGGGACCATAAAAAACGGCCGGCATCTTGCCAGACGCCCTTATAGCTTCGAGTTTTTGAGCACTTTCGCGCTTCTCAACGGTTAATGACAACATGCGGACTAGTTTACACTATTCCACGGAAAAGGCAAGCATGCGATGAATCCTCTTATTGCGCCTCAGCAACAAGGTACGTTGGCGACTGAGCAAGGTACATGCGTCCAACATCTGCAGATGCAAGAGATCGTGTATAGACTGCAACATCATCGATACTACCTATGAAGGGTACGGTTCCATCCAACCAAGTCCCAATACGAATTAAAGCTGATGAACTCCAACCAGAAACGGTAAGAGCACCGATTGTGGACGTATCAGTTAGTCGACCGTTTACATAAAAATATGCCTGTGTACCATTGACCGAGACAGCGACGTGCTGCCATTTGTTTAGTTCAATAACACCATTCGATGCTGAGTAAACACCCACCCCATTAATCGTGACAGCCAATCGGCCGTTACGATCAGACATTACCGCAGCTTGTCCTGTTAGATTGAGACCAGCACTCACAATATAACAATCACTGGCGCACTGATTGGTCGGGTAAATCCATGCGGACATCGTCAAATTTACTGATGTGGGCATATTTCTGACATTTGTTACACCGACATATCCATTAGAAAAACTAAGTGCCGCAGACTTGTTGGGGCCCGTGGTCCATGTAGGCAGCGTCGTCCCTCCGAGCGTACCATGATTATTATTGCCAGAGAGATCGTTTGTCGTAACGCCTAAATTTTCATTGAACTCAAATGCCGCGGTAGCATCCGCACCAAACGCATGGTAATTGTATGAGGAAAACCTCAGACCAGCAGCCACCCTCCCCTTGTCGCGTGCACCTTGCAAAGTAGCCAATACGACCGACGAGAGCATACCGATGATAGAAATAACAACGAGCAATTCAACGAGTGTGAAGCCCGATCTGCGTGTATGAGTAAATAAGTTCATAGAGATATGCGTGTTGTTATCAGATGAAATAAGCGATCACAATATAGGTCGTGATGACATTGGATATGAGCGCCAGTATGAGCACCACATACACTGACCGAGGAAGCTTGACCGCAGTGGCACGTGAGTGAAAACTCATAGGATGAAATAAGATATGAGGGCGTACGTAATAATGACATTGAGGATAATCACCAGAATCAGGATGCCTTGTGCGGCATTGGGACTACGTGCGAATCCTCTTCTCATCAACCATTGAATCATTTTGGGGTCATTCGGATTCACCGACATGCCGAAACCAGCCGAACCTTGTGAAGAAGGTGTCTGCTGTGCAACTGTCGGCCGCTGAGCACGACCGATCGTATCCTCATCAAACTCTACACCTGAAGACATGGTCAATACTGATTACATCCACTAACATAGGTCATTATACACAAAAACACTCAGAAAGAGTGTCTGACGATGTGGACAACGGCACACATATCCCCGCACGTCCCGATTCCTTCCTGACAAGCCGAAAATGTAGCCAGCGATCAGCGCTTTGAGGCTTGGAGGGAAGGAATCGGGACGTGCGGGGATATGTCCTGACAACAGGTGATTACTTCCCTGCGATTATGTTGAGCTTCTCCTCTACCAGCTTCTGCATAGCCAATTTGGCCGGCTTGAGATACTTGTACGGCGCCACCTCATCGGGCTGCTCAGAAAGTGACTTCATCAATCCCGATCGATATGCGAGCCGAAGCTCAGTATTGACGTGGACAATCGCTACACCCGCCTTGATGGCACCGCGAATGTCTTCTGCTGAGTTGCCAGAAGCTCCATGCAATACCAGAGGAATATGAGTCGCTTCGGCAATTTCTCGGACTCGTCTGATATTGAGTGCAGGATCACCACCTTTGACTACCCCGTGAATATTACCTACAGCCGGAGCGAGCATGTCAACACCAGTCTGTGCGACGAAATCTGCAGCAACGTCCGGTTTCGTCATATTACTATCACCGACAACTGCACCTTCGGGTATCGCGTCGAGAATTTTTGAGGAAGTGCCGATAAATCCCAATTCCCCTTCGACAATAACATCTCGTCCTGATGCACGAGCGTATTCGACACACTTTTTTGCCATGTTCACATTCTCCTCAAAAGAAAGTTGCGCCCCATCGAAAATAACCGAGTCGAATCCGGCATCAATAGCTTCTTTGACCCGATCGAGCGAATAGGTGTGATCGGCATTGAGGAATACTTGCTGACCCCTCTGCTCACGAATGCTCCTGACTACCGCCGCAATCTCACGAACTCCGACATAATCGCGCTCACCTTCTGATACACCAATAATGACGGGGACATTCAAGGCCTTTGCCGCATCGACAACAGCCCACACACCGTCGAGGGTCGAAATATTGAAGTGACCGATGGCGGCATGCTTCGACTGGGCTTCTTGGATAACTGAACGAAGTGGATTCATGCCTACTATAATAACACATACCAATGCTATACTATGTACATGTTCCACAAGTCCCTTGATCTCATCTCAATCGGCGATATCACCACCGACGCCTTCATCAAGCTCAAAGAAGCCGAAGTCCACTGCCGCATCGATCATGCCACCTGCGAAATCTGCATGCCTTTCGCTGACAAAATCCCTTTCGAGTATGCTCGCATCGTCAAAGGTGTAGGTAATGCCGCCAATGCCGCCGTGGCCGCATCACGTCTCGGCCTCCGTGTAGGTCTTGTCACCAACATCGGCGATGACCAGAACGGCAAAGAATGTCTCCACGAACTCGAACGTAATGGTGTCGTCACTTCCTATGTCCACAAACACCATGGCAAAGTGACCAACTATCACTACGTGCTCTGGTACGGTGCTGAGCGCACCATTCTAGTCAATCACGTTGATTATGACTACAAACTTCCCCGTCTACCTGAAGCCAAGTGGGTATATCTGACATCGATGGCCTCGAAGACATTCCCGTACCATATGGCTGTAGCTGACTATCTCGAAGCGCATCCTCAGGTCCGTGTCGCGTTCCAGCCAGGCACATTCCAGATGAGACTCGGCTTCGACGAACTCAAGCGCATATATGAGCGCACCGATGTATTCATCGTCAACGTCGAAGAAGCTCAACGTATGCTCAACACCACTTCGCATGACGTCAAAGTGCTCATGAAAGGCTTGCATGATCGTGGGCCCAAGCTCGTACTCGTCACCGATGGACCCAAAGGTTCATACATGTACGATGGTGACCATGCCTATTTCATGCCTATATATCCCGATCCCAAACCGCCATTCGAACGCACCGGTTGTGGTGACGCGTTCGCCTCAACATTCATATCGGCATTGATGCTCGGTCTTTCGCCGCTCGAGGCTCTGACTTGGGCACCAGTCAACCCGATGTCAGTGGCACAATTCGTGGGTGCACAAGAGGGTCTCCTCACTCGAGATCACCTCGAATGGTGGCTCAAACGTGCTCCGGGAGATTATCGAGCCAAGGAGATCTAACTCCGCTTCTGTTTGAACTCTTCCCAACGTCCGTCGATGATTGCCTGACGGGCCTCTTTGACCAGATGAACAAGGAAATACAGATTGTGAATTGACGTAAGTGTGGCGGCCAACATTTCTTTGGCACGAAACAAATGAGCGATGTATGCCTTCGTATAATGTGTACACGTGTAGCAGCCGCAATCTTTCTCTATAGGAGTGAAATCAGAAACAAATTCCGCATTAAATAGATTGATGCGGCCTTGGCGCGCCGAAGTCCGCCCTGAGCGGACGTAGGCGGCCCCATTCCTTGCAATTCGTGTCGGTGCGACACAATCAAACGTATCTATGCCATGTTCGACGCCAAGAATAAGATCCTCGGGTTCACCAATACCAAGAAGATGACGTGGTTTGTTTTCGGGCAACTCTCGACATACCCAGCCGACGGCAGTACCAATGTCATTCTTGTCGAATGAACCTCCGATCCCAAATCCGTCGAAGTCCATCGTGCCGATAGTTCGAGCCGCGCTTGTACGAAGATCTTCATGACGACCACCTTGGACGATACCGAACAACGAATTTCCTGTGCCCTCCGCCTTATTGAGTCGCTGGTGTTCTGAGAGACAACGTTCGGCCCATACCCGCGTACGCTCTACTGCCGCTTTTTGCTTGTCATATGATTCTTGAGGTGACAAACATTCATCGAAAGCGAAAATAATATCGGCGGCTATATCATGCTGAATCTGGATTGACTTCTCTGGCGTGAATCGATGCGTCGATCCATCTATGACCGACTTGAATGTAACGCCGTCGTCATCTATTTTTGCCATCCGAACGACCTCACCTTCGCCGGATATGGGTTCGGATACGCGCGTTCGGCCGTGGTCGGCCGCCGCTATGCTCGCGCTCATCGCGCTGTGCAGTGTATCCTCACCCATATCCAACTCAGGTTCGTTTGTTCGGACTTCCACCTTTGACATGCTCTTTCCAAATGCTGGACCCAGCGAAAAAGCTTGGAATCCTCCCGAATCAGTGAACGTCGGGCCACTCCAGTTCATGAATTTCCCTAGTCCACCAGCTTTTTTGAGGATATCTGTGCCCGGCTGTAGATAGAGATGGTAGGTATTGGCAAGAATGGCATCGGCGCCCAGTGAGGCGACCTGCTCTGGACTAAGAGATTTGATGGTGGCCTTGGTGCCCACAGGGATGAACGCTGGGGTTTGTATCTTTCCGTGAGGAGTATCGATAGTGCCGGCACGACCAAGGGCGCCAGGGATCTTAGTCTCAATAGAGAATTTGAGCATGTGCTAAGAATAGAGAAAATGCAAAAAAATAGCAATTCGGTCAAACTACAACATATCGCCTCTTCACCATATTCGTGATACTATTTCCCCATGCACAACGAACACAATCCCCCCCTATCCCGCAAAGATATCCATGCGGACACCACCAAAAGGCACCTCGATGAGATTAACAAAGAGTTCAAGAACGGCTTCGAATTCCTGCGCAAATACCCCAAGTCAGTCACCATCTACGGATCGGCCCGCTCCAAACCAGATTCCCGAGAATACAAGCTAGCCCTCGAGCTCGGCCACCGTATCACCAAGGAGCTCAAATACGCCGTCGTGACCGGCGGTGGGCCAGGTATCATGGAGGCAGCTCACCGAGGAGCTCGAGATGCTGGCGGCAAGGCTGTCGCTCTCGGTATTTCACTCCCCCACGAAGCAAACATCAACGATTTTGCGACCGATCGTCTCCAATTCACCTACTTCTTTTCACGCAAGACTATGCTCGCATTCGCGGCCGAAGCATATGTATTCTTTCCTGGCGGATTCGGCACGTTCGACGAACTCTTCAGCACCCTCACCCTCATCCAAACACGCAAGATACCCTCCGTTCCCGTCATTCTTGTCGGCTCATATTTCTGGAATGATTTGACGAATTTCATCGAAAAAAAGATGCTCAAACAGCAAGAAGTAATCTCCGATTATGACCGTGATATCTACAAAGTCACTGATGATCTTGATCAAATTACCGAAATCATTCGTACCGCACCCATCTCAGAGTGGTGGAGAAATATCAACTAGCAGACATCATTCTGGGTCCTCACCTTTGTCTCGACGTACAAATGAAATGAAAGCGATCCATGCGGCGCCGACGGCGGCCCCAGCAATATATACTGGTGCCGATGGAGCAATATTGGCCGCCAAGAACCCAGAAAGGATCGGAGGTGCTATCTGAGCGAATGCCTGTACGCTCGCGTTGATGCCCATAATCTCACCTTGCATATGTGCTGGTGCGCGACGACTAGCCAAGCTCGGTAACAATGCCATGTTGGTACCATTCATGGTGGCGAAAATCGCACCCGCCAAATAGAGTCCCATGACCGTATAGGGGAGATAAAACGAGAATATGCCGATAGTACCTAGAATGAGTGTCCAACGCAGAATACGGACTTCACTATAGTACCGAGACAAGAGTGGCACGAGTACCGCCTGTGAAATAACTATCCAGAATCCAGCATATCCTATGAAATAGCCAATACCGACCTGTGACATGGCAAATCGGTCAATAAGATATACCGGGAAAAAGGTGGCTACGAATGTTAGACCCGCTTGGAAGAAAAAGTTGGTAGCAAATACTGAACGAATACGCTTCATGCCGTAGGCACGGACGATGTCATAGATACCCTTGTACCACGAAATCGGTTTGGTCTCGAGAGAAGTATTGGTTTCGGACACATAATACGCGATGAGAAGCGCATTGAGGATAGACAAAAAAGCCGCAAATATGAAGGGTGTCGTCACCGTGAACCATGAAAGAAGCGTCGGGTCAGATAATACACCACCAATAACTGGTCCGATAATGAAACCAGTACCATACGCAGCTCCGATCAGACCGAAATGTTTGGCTCGATCCTTGGGCCGCGTCAAATCAGCAATAGACGCCTGTGCCACTGATATACATCCTCCGCACAAGCCATCGATCGCACGAGCAAAGAAGAGTAAGAAAATACTCTTGGAGACAATACCGAGCGCCAAGATGAAAAAACCGACCGCAGTACCCAGAAGAGCAATAACCAGAATAGGTTTGCGACCGTATCGATCCGAAAATTGACCCATAATAGGGGCCGAAAAAAACTGGATGATCGGGTATGTAGCGATCAAAAATCCAAGAAGAACATACCCCACTGAAGTCGAGACGCCTGGGGACAGGACGTAATAGATGGAATCAGGATTGGCGAACAACTGCGGGACGACCGGTACGAGGATTCCGTACCCTACCAGATCAAGAAATATGGCCAGAAGGATGATCGGCAGGGCCCGTGAATTGCGTTTTGGCATAGCAACCATTGTAGCAAAAAATAGCCTTCGACGAAACTGACAACGAAAAATCCCGCTGTAAAAGCGGGATTTTTCTTGAGAGGTATCCTCGAACGCTTACAACCTATGCCAGTGGCACGGAGTTGCAGTCTAACGACTACGCTTTCGGGCGAGCCTCCGATACGACAATCTTGCGACCATCGAGCTCTGAACCATTCAGCTTGTCGATAGCGGCTGACGCATCAGCATCTGAAGCCATCTCCACGAAACCGAAGCCCTTGGAGCGGCCGGACATCTTGTCCATAATAACTGCTGCTGATTCTACAGCACCTGCCTGTTCGAAGTGTGACTTCAGGGTCTGGTCAGTAGTACCCCAGGCAAGACTGCCTACGAAAAGTCTCTTAGCCATTGTGACTTTATTTACTCCCGTACCTTAAGTTAACAGCGTAAGCGACGAGACAACTTACACGCCCAATACTCTAGCATATTTCAGGAAAAAAGCAAGGGGTGAACAGCCTTTATTCTGCAACATATTTTGTCCCTATGTGAGATTGTGGGGACCTCAAATTGTCGTTATACTTACCTTATCCCATGAACACCGAACCTGCATACATCGCTACGATCGGACTAGAAATTCACGCTGAGCTCAAGACGGCGTCGAAAATGTTTTGTTCGTGCAAAAATGACCCTGATGAAGAGCGTCCGAACACCAACGTCTGTCCTATTTGTCTCGGTCACCCGGGCACACTTCCTGTGCTCAATCATAAAGCGATCAAACACGTGATCCGAGTTGGCCTGTCAGTCGGTGGTACCATCGCCGATTTCACTGAATGGGACCGCAAAAATTATTTTTATCCCGACATACCCAAGGGCTACCAGATCAGCCAGTACAAATATCCCCTCGTCTCTGCCGGTGAGCTTGCCGGAGTCGTACTCGAGCGCATTCACCTCGAAGAAGACACTGCTCAGTCGACTCACGACACACACCACAAATCCCTGGTCAACTTCAACCGATCAGGCGTGCCACTCATGGAACTCGTGACCAAACCAGTCATTCATGACGCTGCAACTGCGGTTCGCTTCGCGAAAGAATTACAATTACTTCTCCGCTATCTCGGTGCTGGTGAAGCCAACATGGAGAAGGGTGAGATGCGTGTTGAGGCCAACATCTCTGTGGCCTCCCCCGCTGATACAGCCGCCCACAAATTCGGTACCAAGACCGAGGTCAAAAACCTCAACTCATTCCGCGCTGTCGAACGTGCGATCGCATTTGAGATTGATCGTCAGTCTCGACTCCTCGTGGAGGGCAAGAAAGTCGTCCAAGAGACTCGTGGTTGGGATGATGGTGCCAATGAGACATACTCTCAGCGCACCAAAGAGAGCTCACATGATTACCGCTACTTCCCTGACCCGGACATACCGAAGCTCAAGATATCTGAGATTCCAGAATTTACAGCAGATGTGCTCAAGAAAGAACTGCCTGAATTGCCATGGGTCAAGCGCGATCGATACAAGAATGAATATGCCATGACTGACAAAGAGGTGGCGGTGTTTGTCGATGATGACCTCGGCATTCTGACGAAATACTTTGAGAGCACACTCGGGGGACTTTCCAAACAAGATGACAAATCGGTGCGCCTTACGATCAACTACTTCCTTACTGATTATCTTGGTATTCTCAAAAAAGAACATGCGAATGATTGGGCGGCATACGTACTGACTATCGAACCCCTTCAGTTCGCTGGGCTTATAGACCTTATTACAGCTGGCGACGTCAATTCTCGTGGTGCAAAAGACATTCTCGGCATGATGTTCAAAGAAAAGGACGCTTCAGCGCGTCAGCTTGCCGATAAACACGGCCTCATCCAAAAAAGCGATGCCTCCGACCTTATTCCTATTATCGAAAAGATCATCGCTGACAACCAAAAGGCTGTCACCGAGTACAAAGCCGGCAAACTAGCTTCCCTACAATTCCTGACTGGTCAAGCCATGAAGGCCACCAGAGGTGCCGGCAATCCAGAGGTGGTCAAGAAGCTACTTTTAGAAAAGTTGGGGTAACATCGGGGGAAGTAAATAGCGGGCACATTATTTCCTAGGTTTGCAAGGTCGCCCAGTCAAATTGCAACCGTATTTTGGCTTGCCGTTGCAACCAAAATACGGGCAATTTTCGTGGGCTCAAATCACATTGCAAACCTAGGAAATAATGTGCCCGCTATTTACTTCAACTTCTTCACCATCTCCTCCCCCAACTTCTTGACTGAGGCATCATCGAGAACCGTCACTTCCAATATATCTTCGCTATACTTCTTGAGTGCCTTGCGGGCCGCGGCGACCCCCTTCTCATCAGTAGTGTCGGTTTTGCTCAAAATGATAACTTCTTTCTTGTCAGAGAGACCCTCACCATATTTCTCCAATTCATGGCGAACTGTGAGGTAAACGCCTTCGATATCTTCGTTTTCGAGAGAAACTAGATGAAACAACACTTTGGTCCTCTTCACGTGTCGCAAGAATTTGTGCCCGAGTCCCTTGCCTTCGGAAGCGCCTTCGATGAGTCCAGGAATGTCTGCGAGGATATATCCACCCGGTAATGCACCTAGATTGGGATCAAGTGTCGTGAATGCATAACTAGCGACCTTGGCGCGTGCTGCGGTGAGCGCATTCAAAAGACTCGATTTGCCCGCATTGGGCAAACCGATGAGACCAGCGTCAGCGATAAGATTGAGTCCGACGGTGAAGTCGGCTTCATCACCTTCCATGCCCGGTGTAGACTGTTCTGGACGTACGTTGGTCGACGCCTTGAAGTGCTCATTGCCGAGACCCCCGCGTCCACCGTGGAGGATTTTGGAAACCTGACCTTCTTCGAGGAGTTCGACGGTACGTCCCGTAGACAGATTCTTGATGATAGATCCAATAGGAAGATCGACGTACTCATCATCGCCTGCCTTGCCCTGCCTGCTCCAGTTGGCACCATCTTCACCATTGCCAGCTTTAAATTGCTTGACCGACTTGTGCCGAGCCAAGATGTTGATGTCGCGGACAGCGCGGACATATACGTCACCACCAGGGCCACCATTACCACCAGCTGCACCGGCGAATTCCTTGCCCTTTTCGTGGCGCCAACGGACTACACCGAGGCCACCGTTGCCCGCTTTGGCGTGAAATTGAATCTCATCGATAAATGCCATAGAATCGCCATTATAAGCTTAATATACTACCAAACGCAACGGCTACAGATATAACCCAACACGGCTATGGTTGTGCCTGCCTCCCATATGTCGCACGATAAATATCCAGAAGTGAGAAGAGAAATGCTAGGACAATCGGTCCCAACACAAAACCGATCGGGCCAAAAAATATAATACCTCCCAATACCGAGAGAAGTATGAGAAATGGATGAATCTTGACACCACGATTAACGAATATGGGTGCGAGGAAATTGTCTATGAGACCAACAGCGAACATACTCCAGATGGCAAGCCCGACAACATCTCCTGTCGATCCTGTGAAAAATGTATATATAACCGCGGGGACAAGAATAAGCGACGTACCGATGCCAGGAATAAGTGCGGCAACCGCTGCAACCGATCCCCACAACGCTGGATTGGGGACTCCAAAAATAGCGAAGCCGATACCCGTCAAAACACCTTGGATAATGCCGACAGCAATACTACCTGCAAATATAGAAAAAATGGTACGTTCAAGCTTCCTGAAAATCTTGTGATCATCGTCATCAGCGAGCGGTGAAAGTGCCACAATCTGACGCTTGAGTTCACGCCCATCACGAAGAAAATAAAAGAGTGCGAGAAGCAACACAAATAGCGACAGGGCGACCTTGGAGGCGCCACTGAATACAGTATCGAGATTGCCGAACAGCCATTCGAGCCCCTTCTGTAATATATCAGTCACATTGAATGCGTCGAATGAATATGCGGGGTAGAGATCCATGAATACATGCGAAACCGATTGTGCTGCACCGTTGAGTGCTGTGATCACCTGCGATCGTCCCGACTCATCGATCAGGAATGTGTACATGCTCTGCACTTCAGTATATATTTTGCCCGTGATGAGGAGTACTGGCACAAATATGATGACAATTATGACCACCAGCGTGGTGAGTGCTCCTATATTACTTCGTTCCCTATCCTTGTAGAAAGTCCTCACAATCCATCGATGCATCGGGGCGAATACGACTGCAATAGCGGCCGCCAAGACTATCGGCGTCAAGAATGGCAAAAACATCAATACCGCCAGTGCGAGAATTGCCAGTAACAAACCGAAGAAAAATGTATGGGACGAGGCTTGCATGACACTACTACTGTACCATGATTTTGACTAGAACGGAATTAGAGACTAGAAACTTCAGTCAGTTGTTGCGAGATAATCTTGGCAGAATATTCCGCAGTAGAGGGCTTATCGAAAAGGAATGTGCCCTTGAATTTCTTGTCCGCCAACAGAAGTGGTATCCAATGAATATCATCTGACCACATCTGCTCGAATGGTATCTTGTCTGTAGCAAACCACTGCGGACGCATCTCTTCTGATTCGGTAGGTCTCCCTGAGAATTTCGTCACACGGAAGATGTGGACCTCCAGTATCTTGGGATCATTTTCAAACTCAAAATTGAGGACCCCTCGTTCTTCCAAATCGAGCGGAACAATCCCGACCTCTTCCTGCATCTCACGGATAGCAGCTTGTTCGATAGTCTCCCCTTCACCGAGCTTACCTCCAAATCCATTCCATCGACCCTCGCCGAAACCACGCTTCTTCATGCCAAGGAGTATCTGATTTCCTTGAAGGACCATGCAGAGGGTTAGAGGTTTGATTTTCTTGGGTTGCATGGGATTGAGCACGACACTAAAACTCTCCGTTTTCTAGATAGACCAACGTGCCTGTCTTTATGGCTTCAAGAGACTTGGATAATCATACGCCTTCAACTCGAAAAAAAACTCTGCCTCATCTATGAAACGCTTCTGTTCTTTCAGCACCGGTCTGAATGTATCAATAATTTCCTGCCACTCAACTTCAGAAGCACCTATGACGAATTTGGTCTCGATAGGTACATCATATCGCCAGACACGTATGTATCCATTGACAGTCCCTGAGCCCTTGAAGACATCAAGATCGTGACCATCTTCACTCTGATAGCCTTTGATGTATCCGTAATCAACTGGGTACGTAACTCCTTTGAGGGGGTAATCCTTCCAGACCGGGTCATCTCCAACATCAAAGGATTTATATGATCCTTTTGGATTTTCAATGATTATGGTTAGATCGGGTATATGCATGAGGGGAAATCACTTACTCGTTTTCTACTTCCCCACTCCATGACACTTCTTGTACTTCTTGCCACTACCACATGGACACGGGTCATTTCTGCCCGCCTCCGCTTCGCTTCGGCGTGGCGAAGCCGCCTCTGATTTACTAGAACCATCCTGACCACCGATCATCTGTGCATTTTCTTTGACCTCTTTGAGATTTTTCGTTTCGCTATCAGCTGGCACACCGCCTACCGTCGGCACAATATGCGGCAAGACTTTGATGACCTGAGCTTGCATAGCAGCTGTCATCTCCTTGAATAGACGGAGGCCTTCCTTCTTGTACTCAACCAATGGATCTCGCTGACCATAAGCACGCAGATTGACGCTCGAACGCGTATAATCCATGACCTCTAGATGCTCTACCCAGTACATATCGACGGCCTGCAAAAGAACAATGCGAACAGCATTGAGGAAATTATCTCGACCAAAATCGGCAATCTTCTTTTCGAGGGTTTTTGCAGTATCTTCACCTTCTCCCCCAATAATCTCATCGAGCTCCGCCGCCACATCGTCGACTGAACCAAGTAACAGCTTCCTGCGACGTGCATAGACGCTACGGCGCTGCGTGTTGATGACGTCATCAAATTCAAGGACGTGCTTGCGTGAATCGAAGTTGAATCCTTCGATCTTTTCCTGTGCACTCTCGAGAGAACGTGAAATAAGTTTGTGTTCGATCGGCTCATCCTCAGCTACACCGAGCTTACCCATCATAGATTTCATCATGTCCGAAGCAAAGACACGCATCAAGGTATCTTCCATCGAGACGAAGAATTGTGTCTCACCTGGATCTCCTTGGCGACCAGAACGACCACGGAGCTGGTTGTCGATACGACGTGCTTCATGGCGTTCAGTACCGAGGACGAAGAGACCGCCGAGCTTCTTGATTTCGTCAGAGAGTTCGACCGTTGTAGGATTGCCACCGAGCTTGATGTCCACACCACGACCGGCCATATTGGTAGCGATGGTCACCGCACCTTTCTTGCCAGCCTGAGCGATAATTTCACCTTCACGTTCGTGATTCTTGGCATTGAGCATCTGATGAGGAACGCCCTCTGACTTCAAGAATTCCGAAAGAAGCTCATTCTTCTCAATAGAGACCGTACCGATAAGGACAGGTTGGCCCTTGGCATGGAGTTCTTTGACTTTGCGAGCGAGTGCCTTGAATTTGCCGAGCTCTGTCTGGAATATCTGATCATTACGATCGAGACGGACGGGCTGCTTGTTGGTCGGAATAACGCAAACCTCGAGACCGTACACTTTGAAAAATTCTTCAGCGGAGGTAGCAGCCGTACCTGTCATACCAGAGATCTTGGGATACATACGGAAGAAGTTCTGGAATGTAATCGAGGCGTAGGTGCGTGATTCTTGCTGAATGCTTGCACCTTCCTTGGCCTCAATCGCCTGGTGCAGACCGTCTGACCAGCGACGACCGGGCTGGAGGCGACCGGTAAACTCATCAACGATCACAATCTGATTGTCCTTGACCACGTATTCCTTATCTTTGTGATAGAGAGCTTGTGCCTTGATAGCAGTCTCCAGATGGTGCACTGACTTGATACCCTTGTCTGTGTAGATGTTATCAATCCCCAAAGCCTTCTCGGCCTTGGTGATACCAGCTGATGTAAGTGAAATCGAGCGATGCTTCTCATCGACGGTATAATCCTCATCTTTGGCGAATGATCGGACCATGGCCGCAAACTGTTTGTAGATCGACTCAGCATCACGCGTCGGAGCTGAGATGATGAGCGGCGTACGTGCCTCATCGATAAGGATAGAGTCTATTTCGTCGACAATGGCATAATTGGGCTCACGTTGACGCAACTTGTCAGGACTATACTCGAGGTTGTCGCGCAGATAGTCGAAGCCAAATTCGTTGTTGGTACCGTAGGTGATGTCAGCGGCATATGATTCACGGCGAGTGACAGGGCGCAAGAATTCATGGACAACACGGAAACCACCGGTCACATCCCTCTCCTTGTCTGTGGCATCAGACGATATGCCATCATCGGCCTTGGGCTTGTGGGTCGGATCGTACAGATATGACGCTTGATCATTGATGACGCCGACCGACAGTCCCAAGAATGAGTAAATCTCACCCATCCAGACAGCATCACGGCGAGAGAGATAATCGTTCACCGTAATCACATGCACACCTCTACCTGTGAGCGCATTGAGATACGCGGGGAGTGTAGCGACAAGTGTCTTACCTTCACCCGTCCTCATCTCGGAGATGGCCCCTGAATGAAGTGCCATACCACCGAGCAACTGGACATCGAAATGACGCTGGCCAAGTGTGCGACGTGATGCCTCGCGGACGACCGCAAATGCTTCGGGCATGATAGCTCGAAGTGCATCTTCTTGATTCTTGAATCTTGGGTCTTGTATTTTCTTCTTGAATTCTTCAGTCTTGGCACGAAGCTCAGCGTCGGACAGTGCCTTGAGAGCGGGTTCAAAAGCGTTGATAGCCACAACAAAAGGCTCGAATTCCTTCGGGCTTTTGGTGTTGGAACGATTGAAAAGCTTGGATAAAAAAGCCATACGTAGAGGCCACTGTAGCATATTCTAGACAATAAAAAAATGGCTGGCGCGCCAATCGGGGGCACGCCAGCCAGCAACCATTGTTCGTGGTACACATGCACCACCAGGATCGTGACCTTATCGTTCAATGAGATGACGGGCCGCAGATAATCTCGGGTAACATCGTCGCCACTTTTCAAGATCCGAAGAACCCTTATTTTCAACGTGTCCACACAAGAGATCAAGCTTCAAGTCCACTGGCGCATTCATGAGCAACCGAGAAATAAGCTCGTTTGTTAAACACTCGAGAATGGTCCCATTCTGGCCATCGAAAGTTACGAGCGTGAGTCGAAACCGACGCAAAAGTAAGACTACCTGAGGCAATCGTGTCGATGCTGGTTCGTGCCGCAGATCCCAAATACCTTTTAGGAAGATGGTCAATGCTTTCGACAACCTACCTGGACCCCCGAGCGTGCTGTTGGTGCCACAGAAACCGTCAAACAACGTACCGTGGTGCATACGCTCAAATAGGTTAGCCTCGAAAGTGGTATTGGAGTGTGCATTGGCCATTTCCAGCAATCCAATCAAGACTCCTTCTGCCATTTTTCCGTCACGAATATATCCCAAAGAAATCGTGAAAAGTGCATCGAGAACAGCAGCCTCATCACCCGGATACGCAATCGTCCAAGCCTGAGTCACGTCTGCCACCAAGCCACTATCCTGTCCCAAATTATTCGCGGATAACTGTGAAAACGTCCACTTGGTGACGAAAGGGATTCGATCTGTAGCCCCACATGAGGTAATGACATTATCAAATACCCAACCACGAATCTCCGAATGATGGGTTCGTCCTCGTGCATCAGACCGAAGCACGGTCTTCCGAAGTAAGTCGAGGTTTTCCGCTTGCCTTCTTCCAGCCTCTGTGTTCATGTACACCTTTCATGGCTCTCGCAAGCCATATTAGATCCTCTCTCAAGGATCGGCATGTTGTTTTGATTGATTCTCTTATCGAGAAAAGTTTGCAACGTGCAAACCTAGGTTAAAGGTATACTCATCCTATCAAGCTGTCAATTCACCCATTCCACTTCCCCTTCAATGACGATACCAGTCTTCTCTTTGACCTGACGCATGAGTTCGTGTGCCAAGCTGACAACTTCTTCAGAAGTTGCGCCTGGTTTGGTCACCAATACGAGCGCCTGTTTTTCGTAGACACAGGCATTGCCCTTGCATAGACCTTTGACATTGCACACCTTGTCGAGAATCCAGCCTAGAGAGACCTTGATCCTTCCATCTACCTCAGGAAATCCGGGAAGTCCCGGATAACGAGCCGCGAGGGCAGTAAATGCTTCGGCGGTAATGACAGGATTCTTGAAAAATGATCCCGCTGTGCCCCACATCTTCCAATCAGGAAGTTTGCCCCAGCGAATGTCGATGACGGCTTCACGTACATCGGCCAACGAAGGTGTGGCTATATTTTTTGCAGTGAAATAGTCGAGCACATCTTTGTATGTGGCATTCACCCTACCCGAAGGATCAAGACTGAACGTAACACGTGTGATGATATAGCGTCCCTTCTCTTTCTTGAACAAGCTATCACGGTACGAGAATTGACACGCGGCTGCGTCCAGATCAACAAATTTCATTAATCGCATATCAAGAGCATGAACTGAGACAATTGTCTGTGATGCCTCTGCCCCATATGCCCCAATATTCTGAACAGGAGCGGCACCCACCGTACCAGGAATAGCAGACAAGTTCTCGACGCCGTACAAGCCTCGTTCGACTGCGTAGTGAACGAAGTCATCCCACTGCTCACCCGCCGCTACAGAAATCTGGCGCATACCCGCACCCTCGGTAATCTCCTCTTGTATACCCTTCATCTCTATCTTAATTACTAGACCACCGAAACCTTCATCACCAATCAAGATATTCGATCCACCACCAAGAACAAAAATCGCTAATCCTTTGTCGCGTGCATATGTCACTGCCTCGATCAAATCATGTTCGTTCGAGACACTACAAAAAAAGCGGGCCGGGCCACCGATCTTGAACGTAGTGAACTGTCCGAGTAATACGTTTTCTTGAATAATCATGGAATTGAAGTATTGAAGATGGCAAGAGCCCCTTCGAGGGGCATCCTACAACGGTCAATGCTTCAATTCTCAAATAGCATATCGCATAAGCGACTTGCGCCGAATGATGGCGACGGGTGCGAGCTCCAAAATAAAATGTTTAAATTTAATGTGAGTACAGCCGTCGCCGTCATTTGGTACAATCTACAAAATATTATACATAAAAAGGACGAGCACCACAAGCGTGTGTAAAAATATCAAATACCAAATCACAATTTACAAATAAATCACAAATCTCAACGTCAAAAAACCAAAACTAACACATCATATTTGAAATTTGATACATTGAAATTTATTTGGAAATTGTGATTTGGTATTTGATATTTATTGAATTTACGAACCCTGAGCCTAGCAAGGCAAGGAACGAGTTCCGCAGACCACGTCTGCACACTCATCATGTCATGCCCCATCACGCAAAAGCCCGCCGAGGGCGGGACTTTGCGAAACATTTATCTTTGGAGAGTGCCCACACGGGTACTCACGTTGCACATAATACCATATCCCAGTCTCAAAATCAATTCCTGCGACTCCTAGTTATCCCCATGCATTCCCGCACGTCCTAATTCCTTCCTGACAAGCCGAAAATGTAGCCAGCGATCAGCGCTTTGAGGCTTG
>CAZBVQ010000005.1:0-37676 GCA_964495685.1 uncultured Candidatus Saccharibacteria bacterium | reverse complement strand
TTTAGTGTAATCTGAGAGCATTAACGAGGTTCTAACTTCGTCTAATACCCTCCGCTTTTGTAACATTGGAGTACTATAAAGAGGTACAAAGTCTAACCTTCTCGCAGCCCCTATCCCCAAACCCTATTTCATGGCCCTATAACAGTGCGCTATAATGGGAGGTACCATGTTCTCTGACCCTGCTGCCAACCTCGCCAAATTGGGCCTTGTGGAAGGCCAGAAGGTCGTGGACATTGGTGCTGGTTCGGGTTTCTATAGTATTGAGGCCGCCAAGAAAGTGGGTACCGGCCGTGTCTATGCCGTCGATGTCCAGAAAAACCTCCTGGAACGTCTTCGTGCCACCGCTTCTGCCCAAGGGGTCCGCAATATCGAAGTTGTGTGGGGCAATGCTGAGAAGATCGGTGGCACCAAACTTCGTGAGGGTATCGCTGATCGCGTGGTCGCTTCCAATGTGTTGTTCCAGATTGAGCAGTCCGATAATTTCGTACTCGAACTCAAGCGCATCACCAAGCCCGGCGGCAAGATCATGGTTATCGACTGGAGTGAGATTAGTCCGCTCAGTCCCAAGCAGCTCGTTCCTGCCATGAAAGCTCAGATGATCTTCGAGAAGAGTGGATTCAAGCTTGAGGATTCATTCAATGCGGGCGATCACCACTACGGTCTCATATTCATCCGCTGATTCGTCATTCGTATCATTCGCGTACATTCGTAGATTTGTATTATTTTCATGAAGATCACCAAATTTCAAATCATTGTCCTCATTATTTTCGCCATCTGCATCGTTGCTGGCGTAGCGACATTTGCACTTTACAAAGGCAACACCAGTAGTACGACTATCCCCGCCGTCACATTCTGGGGTACATTTCCGGCCGATATTTTCAATAATTACGTCGCCAAGGTTAATGCCACTCTGACAGAACCAGTCACCGTCACGTACGTACAGAAGAGTGCAGCTACGTTCAACCAGGAATTTGTCGCCGCATTGGCACGTGGACAAGGTCCAGATGGCATCCTCATTCCTGCGGATATGATACTGCCCAATTATGACAAACTGTCAGCCATCCCATTCACAGCACTACCTCAGCGTACCTTCATCGATAACTATATAGAAGAGGGTACCGTCTATCTCAATGCCAGTGGCATCATTGCTGTTCCATTCACCGTAGATCCGCTCGTTATGTACTGGAATCGTGATATTTTCAATGCGGCTGGTCTGGCTACATATCCAGTATATTGGGATGAGTTCACTGGTCTCAATGCCACACTGACGACCAAGGACCAGAATGGCAACATCCGCCGTTCGGCTGTGGCTATGGGCGATTTCAGCAATGTCAGTAATGCACGGGAATTACTCGCTTCGCTCATCATGCAGATCGGCAATCCTATCACGCGTACGGACAGTGAGGGGTATATCCAGAGTACACTCAAACCGTCGGCATCAGCCGATCCTACGGCGGCAATCACCTATTTCACGCAATTCGTCAATCCGTCAGACAAGAATTATTCCTGGAATAGGGGAATGCCACAATCCAAGTCGGCATTTCTCTCGGGTATGTTGGCGACGTATTTCGGCTTCGCCTCAGAGCTCAATGATATCCGTACCAAGAATCCAAACCTCAATTTCGATGTAGCACCATTGCCGCAGGTGAGGACGGGCGGTATCAAGGCCTCATATGCCAAGATGAACGCGTTCTCGATCGTCCGCACTTCTCCCAATCCCAACGCGGTATTTCAGGTCATCATGGTCTTGAGTAATCCGACGACATTATCTGAGCTCAATACTAGTCTATATCTGCCGACGGTCAGGCGTGACGTCATCGCTCAGGGCTCGAATGACCCTTACATTTCCATTTTCGACAAGGCGGCGCTCATATCACGGACATGGCTGGATGCTGACCCTTCGCGTTCGCGCGACGTACTCGGTCGCATGGTCGAAGCGGTGACCAGTGGTAGCAAGACGACATACCAGGCCCTCCAGGATGCCGGAGACGAGTATGATAGTATATTGAGACAGGCGTTTCAGTAAATTGTATGAATATTTCAGGAAATATGAAAGATGGTGTCAAGAAAGTGATAGCAACATCACTTGCCATTTTTGTTTTTTTGGTAGTCAGTGTGGTTCAGCCAGTTCTAGCCAAGGAATCGACTCTTCCAGCGGCACCAGTTGGCGTTTCTTCGAGTGGCGGTGCTGGCCAATCAAATGGTAGCTCTGTCACTACACTCCAGACGCGCCTCAATCAGTCGTCAAATCCGAGCAATTCAGCATTCAAACTGGCCGTATGTGATGGTCCAGCGGGACTCAATGTCAATCCAGACGGTTCACAAAAAGACCCCAATTTCATTCCCTGTGACTTCAATGCTGCCATGGCTCTGGTGCAGCACCTCATCAATATTATGATGGTGGTAGGAGTATTGGTGGCCACGGTTATGTTCGTATATGCTGGCACCCTCTTCATGAGCGGCCAGAAAGCGAAGATAGACCACGCACGTTCTATCTTCCCTAAAATATTCCTAGGGTTTATAATTATGATATCGGCATGGTTCATTGTGTATCAACTGTTGAGCTGGCTTACGACCAACACAGGATTCACGTCATTGCTCAAATAACTTTCTATGACTCGGTTTATACGTACAGTACTGAAATATAAGCAAGGTATTCTCATGAGCGTTATCATCATGTCCGTCTTCTTTTCTCAATTATCACCGGTGTTGGCGATTAATACTGAGGCGACATTCACCATATCCAATCCGTTGGCTGGTAAGGTCAATTCTGTCAGTGACCTCGTCAAGAATTTCGTCGAGATACTCAGTTATCTTGCAGTCATCGCTGCGGTTGTTTTGATTATCTGGGTCGGATTTCAATACATCATGGCCCGAGGTGATTCCAAGAAGATAGGGGAGCTCAAGGAATGGCTGCTGTGGATTGTAGTCGGTTTGGCCATAGTCATTGGCGCACGACTGATAGTCGACGTTGTCATCAGTACCCTTGCTTCTTCTGGTGCTGTTGATCCGACTGTTATCCAGAAATTACAGGATGCGTCGAAATAATATTTACCAGACGTTTTAATATAACAATTATGTCAAAAAAGATAGTAACAACAGGTGGTATGATCAGTGCGTTCTTGGCTCCACTTATCGCTTCGGCGCAGGTTCCAAGTGGTCAAAAAAATCTAGCATACATCATCGACTTGATTATCGGTTACCTCAACCAAGCGCTTGTGCTCCTTATTGGTCTGGCGGTTGTTATATTCGTCTGGTACGTGATCCAGTATTTCATCAAGCCAAATGAGGAACGTACCAAAGCGGCGGAATACGTGATGTACAGTCTTATAGGATTTTTCGTCATCTTGTCATTCTGGGGCCTAGTCAATATCCTCCAGAATACGTTTGGGCTCAAGAATGAACAGAATGCTCCAGCATCATGGACATCGTTCAAGAATATATTCCCTGGGGGTAGTAGTGGCTCGAGTTCTGGTGGGAGCACGAATTATAATTGGAGTGTGGAGCCAGTCAACAGCTACAATCCCTACGGTCAGGAACCTAGTCCATCTAGGACAGGCGCCAATAGTAGTATAGGTGGCTCGTCTGTAAATGGGGCAAATAGTACCATAGGAGGATCTTCGAATTATTCAGACCAGACTGATCCTTACGGTCAAGAATACGACCCGAGTGCCCAGCCGACTAATTCCTACGGTCAGGAGTATAATCCATCAGCAGTGTCCAATACCACAAATAGGGGAACACAGACGAACGGTATTATACGTACCCCTGGCGCAGTGGGTAATACGCAACAACCAGTGCAATAATCCACAGGGACTTTGTCTTTATCAACCCTATCATGTGGTACAATTGAACCTAAGGTATATTAATGTAATTTATTATTATGAAAAAAATATTTGCCACTCTTCTTGTTTTTACGCCGTTCATCGCTTCTGCCCAAGCGATCACTGACGTTAATTCGCTTACATACAAGCTTACCAACATCGGTAATGTCGTACTTGAAATCCTCATTGCTTTTGCTGTCATCTATATTGTATTTCAAGCAGTTCGCTTCATTATGGCGGGCAATGATCCTGAAGGTCGTGCGACTATCCGTGACGGTATCCTATGGGGCATTGTTGGTCTCTTCGTCATCCTCTCTATCTGGGGTCTCGTCAAGATTTTGACCAATACATTCCGCACTGATACAGCTGCTCCGGTCAATCAGTATCCTCAGGTTCAGTATCCTCGTCAGATTCCATAATCTAGTCTTTGCTCGCCATGAATCTCATCTCTGTGGCGTATGCGGCATCAGGTATCGACACATTTGGTAAGGTGGTTGACCCGATCATAAGCACCATAGTGAATCCTGTCATCATGCTCATATTTGCGGTGGGGGTTGTGGTTTTCGTCTATGGTGTCTTCCAAGTTATCTGGGGTGAGCCGGGTGGGGAAGCTCACGAAAAGGGTAAGAAAAGTATGTGGTATGGCATTATAGGCATGTTCATCATGTTGTCAGCGTGGGGGATCGTCAATCTGGTCGCCAACACAGTCAAAGGGATCTAACTATATAAAAAGGCAACCCGTGCTACGCAAAGCGCAGCACGGGTGTTGTCGTTTCTTACCAGATTATGAGGAGTGCCGACTGGGTCGGGTCCTTGTCTGGCAACCGGCAGTGGATCTTAGTCCAGTGTGCCGGGGGTGCGATACCGTCTCGGTCAATGACCAAGGTTTCGCCGGTGTCAGCATTCCGCACTTCGAGAAACGCCGAAGCGGGTTCTGTTCTCATCCGCCACCGCGGTCCAACGCGCGAGGTCGGTGACGACCACGTGGAGTGGGTGATGGTGAATGAGGTTGGGGATGTCTGGGTGGGCAGTGAGGAGCTTGATGTGTCCGTCAGGGACGCAATCTTTGCGCCCCACCGATTCTTCCAGGCATCACGACAGTACGAGACTGTCACCACAAGAAGAATGGCGAGAATGGCGAGTCCGACCTTGCGAGCGGGGCCATCAGCAAGCTTCATGTAACGTCCTTTTTTGCTTGCCGGATCTGCTTCCAGACGCATCATTCCTTCGTTTATCGGAACGAAGACCGTTGTGTGTTTTTCCATAATTACCTTCCTCTCCCATCGAGGGCGATGATTAGGTCCCGATTTCCGGCACCATGTGGCGCCTCGACGACGAACTTCTTGACCTCCGCAGGCATGTCGTCTCCAACGTCGCTGGCGACCATATTCGCGGCGATATCCGGGTTAATGCCTCTCGGTCCATCCGTTAGGACATTGATCGCATCGCGTTTGAGTTGGGCCGCCGGCTTGGCTTGTCGGATTTTCTGGAACTTCGGGTCAATGGTAAGTTCGCATTTCGGATCACCGGTGAACATGCCCCGAATTTTCTCTTCGTCGTCAATTTTGTCTTTGCCGCCGAACAATTCATTGAATCCTTTGGCGATGACTCCGGGTTGACCTTGACCATCCACCGACATTGCACGAAGCAAGTCGTCGGTAGTCTTGACACTTACCGTGGCACGTTGGAGGTATCCAATGAATGATCGCCTGAAATACTCCACGACCGCTGATTCCGTATGGCGTGCGAGATTGATCAAGCATTCATCCGTCTGAATTGGTGTACACGCAGTCCAAAACTTGATGGTGTGGTTGGCACCATCCTTAGTCGAGACTGGGATTGCTGCTTCCTCTAATCCGAGTGAGCGGCGCAGATCGATCGCCACCCCGTTGAGAGGTGTTTCGAACATGCTTTTTCCAGTGAACTTCGGACCATATACGACTCGACAGGTTCGGGTTGGTTGTAGTCGTGTCGCTTGGTTGAGGTCTACGCGCTCCTTTTTTCTCCAAGCGTGTTCAAGTACGATCGCGTGATTACCGAGCGGTTTGATAAACCACAGTTTTACCGTTGGTGTGAAGCACAGGATAATGGTCCAGATGATTCCGCCCAGGATATAGGCGAGACCACCCAAGCCGATTACTGTGTGTAGGATCACCCCGATTATGCCGGCGATGATGATTTGGACGACGCTCGCCCATATCAGTCGCCAATCAACCAGATTTGTGATCGGTGATAGTATGGCACTGAGTGCCTGCCCCCATGTTTCGTTCATTTTATCGTTTCTCCTTGACCTCCCGTTAGGGAAGTCGGTTGTTTGTTGAAGTTGTCGATGTTCTGTGTCCTGAAGACACGCACATCCGAATTTGATACTATTATATCACTTTTATGCAAAAAGTCAAGCATTACGGCCTCGATTCTATCGTAGAATTATGGCCTTGGTATTGATTATATGTATTCATAAAAAAGTCATGCCGCAGGATCCTTGCGAATCCTGCGGCTTGATTGAATGTGCATCTATTCTCGGAAGAATGTGACCTTATAAGTCACTGGGATGCCACCAGGTTTGAGAGAGAGGGTGGCGTTCCTCTTGTACGTGGACTCCGCTCTTTTTGTCCCGGACTGTCCGAACTCCACCGGTTGGCCCTCTTGTCTGTTTTCGACCATCTCCGGATCAGAGACCCAATAGTTAGCTCGCCATCCTTTTCTCGGTGCGACTATGATGACAAGTTCATTTGCCCCGAGGATTGCCTCCTCGGTCACGTATTCGTCGTGTCTTTTGTCCATTTGTTTTGCCTCGGACAACTCGATGTACGTGTTTTTGCGTTCGGGGGTTTTCGTGGACTCAGCATTGTTGGTCTCGACTCGAGCGAAGGCCACACTGTTTGATGGGGTGGCCGCATGAACCTGATTGGTCGCACGGCGCAGCGTTTCATGCATGGCGACCAACTCCTGTTTCAAGGCATTGATTGTTGCGACGACATTTGTGTCAGTCGCGACCACTGGTGGGTCCTGCCTTGTCACGGCGGGTGTCTTGGGTTTCAAGAAGAACCAGAGCCCTAGACAGAGTACTAGCAGTATTGCCGCGACTGACAATGCCAACCGTTTGCCACTGATATACCAAGGTATACCTGTGCCAGAGATGGCCACCGTGTTTGTGCCGCTTGTCTGGTCGCCAGTAACATTGATTGTCCCAACGTACGTCATTGACTTGCTTGGCAGGAACGTGACATTCACGCTCTGTGATCCGCCTGGAGCAACCGTTCCACTTGTCCAGTTTGCACTGAAACCAGTAGGACAGATGACAGTTTGGACCATCAGAGGTGCGGTGCCCGCATTGGTAACCGTCAGGACACGCGTGACTGGCTGACCATTTCTAGTATAGCCAAACGTCATGTCCCCCACCAATCCAATGATTCGGGTCGGGGGAGGGGGTGGTGGAGTTGCCACTGGCTGTGCCGTGGCCGGATTGGTTACCACCGGTGTGCCAGTATTTACTGGACTCGGAGTAGGCTGTCCCGTCGCCGAGGAAGGGGATGATGGTAAAGACGCTACGATCGGTGATACCGAGGTACTTGCGCCCTTTGTTGCCAATAAGGCCTCAAGGTGCACCACTTCCTGCACCTCTTTCGTGGTGTCTGTTCCTGGGTAGATCATACCGAACTTGGCTAGCATGTTTCGAATCTCAACCAAATCCGATTGGATCTTGTTGATCTCAGCTGGGATCATGGTTGCCGATGCCAATGCGACACCTGCAGCCTGCAGCTTTTGTGACAACTCAGTCACTTCTACTTGCGGTGCAGCCGCTGGCGCTGGGGGTAGAGGGATATTATTCATAAATACCGTTTTCTTTTGTGGTGTTGTCGTCTCACTATTTATTAGGAGACGACGAGTGTTTAGAGTGTTCTCAATGAACGACGCCTACATAGGCGATTCGTGTCCGTATTTAAGCTATATTGTATCATTTCAAAATAGATTTGTCAACCCATTTCGGAGTTCGATCTTAAAAGAAAAAGGCCCATGGAGTATGGGCCTTTTTTTGAGTTTCTTTCGAAACGGGACATGGATTGCAGATAATTACGCTACTGGCAGCAGCTTAGCGACGTCTTGCTGGGACTTTGTAGGTATCCCTCTACGAGTCTGCCACTTGTCAATCAGTGCTGGATGGAAACCATAGGTCATGGCGTCGATGACTCCTTGTGGAGCAATCCGTGTGGGCTTCACTCCTGGGTGAGTTGGCGAACCACAGAACAATTGCCCTCGATCGCGTTCATAGTGCCAATTCGGTGCGGCGGAGTGTTCGCCATCTTTCATGAGGTCATTCCAGTCCAACTTGTCGCGAGTATCCTCATCGGCATCTGTCCAACGGATCATGGCAACAACAGTATCTAACGTCAAAGATCTGTTGTTGAGGGCGATCATGACATTTCCGCGCGTATTGTATACAGCAATAATGTCACGCCTACACAAGTTTTTCATGCGGGAACTATTCGCTGCGCGTAGAATGGCCAGGTTATCAGTGCGTACTAGCGACGCTGCTATTTGCAAGTCACCATCCCTACTACGAGCATCGATGGCCCAATGGTTCGAAGCGGTAGCCATTTCACCAAGCGCTCGATTGAATAGTGCTTGGTCTAGTGCCAATGCGTTGATGGGAAGAGATATCCACTTGAATATCTCATCATTTGGCTTTCCGCATCGTTGCAGAGCCCTCACCACGAAGTCAATTTCGGTGAAGAATGTCTGTCCGCGCGAGTCCTCGATAGATGGGTCCAAGGCCCGTTTATTGCTTTCGGTGAAGAGTTCGACGAGACGTTTCTGAATTTCTGGTGTGCGATAATGGGCGTTATGTCGCTCGTCTGCCATCAGTCCACGCAGATACTCGAGTGCCCCCAATTCGTTTGCGACTGCTGAATAGTTCATCGCAAGCTGCCTTTCAAGTATGTCCAATGCTGGATATAGCCAGTTCATTATTACATTACCTGCGCAGGGCATGTTACGGTTTATGGCCTTTATGAGACCACCGAACTTCGTGTCTGGTACTCCTCGGTTGTTGTCGCCCCAGTGAATTTCTTCGGCAATGCAGAGCATTGCGGGGGAACTTACTCCAAGGTATTCAGACACTAGTTTGACACTGGATGAATCTTTTATTCTTCCTTTTGGCAGGTGATGATCGAATCGGCCGTAGCCAGTGTCGATGGGAAGGATTTTCATTCGATCATATGTAGCATTGCCTAGGTTTGCACCTTGATCAACAAAGCGCACTGTTGCATTAGCTGCGCCAGGGAAATGGAGTTCTCCATTTCTCTTGACTAGGTAGGCACCTACGAAAGCGTCCGCGTCGCCGAATGTGTGCAATACGATTTCGTTTATTGGAATGACCGCTTGAGGTGTTGCATTTTCCGGGATTACTCTTATTGCGCTCATGTTCTAACTGCCTTTCATGGAATGGGGAAATATCCCCGTTTTGAGTTTGTGGGATGTGTAAGCGTAGTCCTATAAACAGACGACAGGTCTGCTATCTATGTCATTGAACTACCTACACATAATTATATCACAAATATATACGGTGTCAACCTTCCGTAATGGTTACATTTGTGCGCCCAGTAGGGATCGAACCTACGACCTTATCCTTAAGAGGGATCTGCTCTACCAGCTGAGCTATGGGCGCAAATGAGGGAACCAAAGAACGAGCTCGCTCGGACCTTGGGTCCGAGTGCAGCGCCTATATGGATATATGGGCGCATGCATAAGTAAGTCGATGTCCGATACTGTAACAGTGTTTTTACATTTAATCAACCCTGAGGGGGCATCAGTTCAGGTAGATGATTTGCAGGAAATCTAATTATATGCAATACTGTCCGACATGGTAGTACGCATGCGCTCAACACGCGCTCATACAGGCAATAGACGCTCACATCACGCACTCTCCGCAGGGCGTGCTTCGAAGTGTCAGAATTGCGGTGCTGCACACAAGAGTCACACACTCTGTATGTCATGCGGTTGGTACAATGGTCGCAAGGTTCTTGATCTTGCCGCCAAGGTTGCCAAGAAGGCCAAGAAAGCAGAAGCTACCAAGAAGTAATTTTATAGAATTAAGATTTAGGATTTAGGATTTAAGAAAGACAGCCGATGTCTTTGCACTTAAATCATAAGCCTTACATCATAAAGCCAACTTGTTCTTTCACTAAAAATGGCCAACAGACATCTCTCACGTTCAGTCGTCCTTCAGTCCCTCTTCGAATGGGACGCTCGTGGTCAGCATGACAATACCTCATCGGATATCGTCGCACGTAACGCCAAGGAATTTGCTCCTGGGGTGACGGATTTGTCGTTCATGGATGTGCTCATGAAGGGTATTCTTGCCAAGAAGCAGGACCTCAATGACATCATCACCAAGGCGGCACCCGATTGGCCACTCGACAAGATTTCTCCGGTCGATCGCAATGTGCTCCGCCTCGGTCTCTACGAACTTTTGTTCGCTGATCGTGCCGAAGTTCCCGCCAAGGTAGCTATCAACGAGTCGATCGAGCTCGCCAAGACATTCGGTGGCGAGACGAGCGGTCGTTTCGTCAATGGTGTTCTCGGTGCTGTCTACAAGGAGCTCGGTGAGCCGGGTAAGGATGCTCAGCCAGCCAAGAAAAAGAAGGCAGAAGTGCCCTACGAGAAGATGCCGATACAACACCTCGGTGGTGCGGTGGTATACGCTCGACACAAAGATGATATCTATTTCGCATTCGTGCACGATGTTTTCGGACACTGGACTCTTTCCAAGGGCAAATTGGAGGGCGAAGAAGACGTCAAGGCGGGTACTATGCGTGAGATCAAAGAAGAAATGGGAATCGATATAGTCATCAAGGCCGACCTCGGTCAGAATGAATACATTGCCAATGATCCGGAAATCGGCAAAATCAGGAAGCAGGTGCATTATTTCTTGGGAGAGGCACCATTCGGCGAACTCACACGTGGTCCAAGTGGAGGTCTCGATGATGCCAAGTGGTTCAAGCTTGCCGATATTCTCGAGCTTAATTTCTATAATGACATCTTGCCACTGGTGACCAAGGCGGTGCAGATAGTGAGTGAGGGGAAGTAGTATCGATGCGAATACGCGAATTATTCGAATGATGCGAATACCGAATATCGATACCTATCATGAAGAATAACCTAGAACAACTTAGCAAAAAAATCGGCGTGACGTTCTCGGACATCACGTTCCTTCGTACTGCTTGTACGCACCGTTCATTCTTGAATGAGAACAAAGGCGCGGGCATGGAACACAATGAACGCCTCGAATTTCTCGGAGATGCTGTCCTCGAATTGGTGGTGACCAGCTATTTGTTCCGCAAATATCCCAAGAAGCAAGAAGGTGAGCTTACCGCATTCCGTTCGGCCATCGTGAATACTATGAGTCTGATCAAAGTAGCTGAATATATCGGCTTGAATGAATTCATGCTCTTGTCCAAGGGTGAAGCCAAGGACACCGGTCGCGCTCGTTCCATCATTCTTGCCAATGCAGTCGAAGCGGTCATCGGTGCTATCTACATGGATCAAGGATACAACGCCGCCGCCAATTTCATTTCAGGTCAAGTGCTCGAAGTCATCGATATCGAAGAAATCGTCAAGAAGAAACTCTGGATCGATGCCAAGAGTCGCTTCCAAGAAAAGTCGCAGGAGAAAGAGGGCACGACACCGTCATACAAGACACTCAAAGAGACTGGTCCCGATCATGACAAACAGTTCACTCTCGGGGTTTTCCTCAAAGATGTACAGATCGCTTCGGGTACGGGTCAGTCCAAGCAAGAAGCAGAACAACAGGCAGCAGAGAAGGCACTGGAGGTGAAAGGGTGGTAAAATAAGGAGACCATGTACTTGAAGAGTCTCGAACTCTCTGGCTTCAAATCCTTCGCCAAGAAGTCTTCTTTGTCATTTTCGACACCCATAACAGGCATCGTGGGTCCCAATGGCTCAGGAAAATCCAATACTGCCGAGGCATTCCGCTTCGTTCTGGGTGAACAATCTATCAAATCTCTCCGTGGTAAGCGTGGTGAAGACATGATCTGGAATGGTGGCGGTGATGGTCCCGCAGCCGCAAGCAGGGCAAATCGTGCCAGTGTCAAACTCGTTTTCGATAACACACAGAAACTATTCTCAGGTATTGATTTCGATGAAGTGTCGATCGAGCGCGTCGTCCATCGTGATAACACCAATGAATATTTTTTGAATGGGTCACATGTCCGCCTCAAAGACATTGTCGAACTTCTGGCAACGGCACATATCGGTGCGACTGGACATCACATTATTTCTCAAGGTGAAGCTGATCGTATCCTATCTGCGTCTATTCGCGAACGACGCGAAATGATCGAAGATGCGCTCGGTCTCAAGATTTATCAATGGAAGAAATTGGAGAGTATCCGCAAACTTGAGCGTACTGATGAAAATATGGAGCGTGTCGCTTCGTTGCGTCGCGAAATTGCCCCCCACCTCAAGTTTCTCAAGAAGCAGGTGGAGAAAGTAGAAAAGGCCGAAGAGATGCGTAGAGAACTGGTCAACGTGTATCGTGACTATTTCGCACATGAAGACATCTATATTCGTACTGAGAAGGACCGCTTGAATGCGGAGCTTTCGGGTCCCCGCCGAGAATTGGCTGAGCTGGATCGTGAGCTCGAGCATGCCAAGAAGATCCTGACTGATTCCAAGAATAAGGACAAGAAGAGTGATGAGGTGATTGCTCTCGAAGGTCGTCTGGCTACGACACGTGCTGACAAGGATACGATCGGTCGCGAACTCGGCCGACTCGAGGGTGAGATCGCGGCCAACAAGCGCGCTATCGAGAAAGAGGAGCAGCGTATCAAGAATGAGGCGTCACGCACGGTCTATCTCAAGGATGTCGAAGAAGTAGTCCAGACTATCGAAACATTCCAGTCTATCGAAGACGCCAAGCGACTTTTCAGTGAAGTGGTGGCTGCACTCAAAGGATTCATTGCGCGTCATCGCTCCAATACGGATTCGATACTCATCGCAGACATGGAGAAGGAGATCGCCAAGCTTTCCAAAGAGCGTTCACATCTCGAATCTAGACTTGCCTTATTGTCAGAACAAGAAGCACGCCTGGTACGTGATTATGATGAGCTCAAGAAGACTATCGAGAAAGAGAAAGATACCAATCGTGATGCAGAAAAGGATGTCTTCCGTATCATTGCTCGCCAAAATGAAGTGCGTGGCATCATCTCAACACTGAGTACAGCACTTACGTCGGTGTTACATGAAGAAGAAGCATTCAAACGTGAGCTCGGTGAAGCGGGTATCATGGTGGGCAGGGAAGCAGTTACGTATGAGCTCCCCAAGATCCATGAACGTGAGCGTTCACTGCAGGAGAACTGTCGTAGGCAGATCGAGAAACTCAAGATTCGTATTGAGGATTCAGGGGCAGCCGGTGGTGTCGAAGTCATGAAAGAGTTCAAGGAGACTGAGGAGCGCGACGCATTCTTGGCGCGTGAGCTCGAAGATCTCGATAAAGCAAAAAAAGAGTTGCTTGCTTTGATCGCGGATCTTGATGTCAGGATCGATTACGAATTCAAGAGCGGCATTCTAAAGATAAACACAGAGTTCCAGAAATATTTTTCATTGATGTTTGGTGGTGGCAAGGCTGAGCTTGCAGTAGTCAAGGAAATCAAACGTCGCAAGAAGTCTGATATGGAAGATTTGGGGGATATGTTGGGTGGATCATTGGATACAACGGGAGCTGAATCCTCCTACGCTGAAGCTTCGGAGGACAAGGAAGGTCCAGAGGGCCTAGAAGTGAACGTCAGTTTGCCGCGCAAGAAAGTGAAGGGCTTGATGATGCTCTCTGGTGGTGAGCGCGCACTGACGTCGATCGCACTCCTCTTTGCTATTTCTCAGGTCAATCCGCCACCATTCATCATTCTCGACGAAACAGATGCTGCGCTCGATGAGGCCAATTCCAAGAAATATGGCGATATGATCGAAAATCTTTCTCGACAGTCGCAATTGATCTTGATTACACACAACCGCGAGACCATGTCGCGTGCTGGTGTTCTTTACGGAGTTACTATGGGTTCCGATGGAGCCTCGCGATTACTCTCGATCCAATTCGATGAGGCAGTGAAGGTGGCGAAGTGACACAGATGATATTGAAGTATTGACTGTGTTGTAACCGTTGTATATACTTCGGTTATGAAAACACTCATCAACATCAAAGCGGACAAAGATGTCAAAGAAGCAGCTGCGCGTACTGCAGAAGCAATGGGCATTCCTCTTAGTACCATCATCAACGCCTTTCTGAAGAAGTTTATCAGTGATCAACAGGTTACTTTCACGGCGCCACTCCAGCCATCCAGGGCACTTTTGAAGACATTGAAGCGGGCCGATGCGGATATCAAGAAAGGTCGCAACCTTTCTCCTCTGTTTGTTGATGCCAAGAAAATGGATAAATACCTCGCAAACCTATGAGGAGGATTGTGGGTTTTATTTTGCATAGAAGTTTCGAGAAATCGTACGCTAGACAAGAGCTAGGAGTGAAAGCTGCATTCAGAGAGCGGAGAAATTTGCTCCTTATAGATCCTGATCATCCTTTGCTGAACTGTCATCCGTTGCAAGGGAAATGGAAAGGGTATTGGAGCATGAATGTGAATGGTGATGTTCGTGCCGTATTCAAGACAGAAGGATTCTTCGCAATCTTTGTCGAGATTGATACCCATGGGAGGTTGTATAGATAGACGTATCGTCAAGGGCAAAAGATTGACCAGACCCTCATTTTTGTAGTACTATGACCCCATATGCCTCCTCTGAATAAACTCACAACCAAAGCTAGGGAAGCCCTGCGTAGAGCCCATGAACTGGCCATAGAACGCGGCCAGAATCATGTCAATCCTGTGCACCTTTTGTGCGCCCTCATCCTCCAGGAAGAGAGCATGGTGGCCTCTATTCTCGACAAAATGGAAGTCGACACCCCTGTCATGACCGACGTCGTCCTCGAGCACATCGAAGCGCCCGAAGGCTCCAACGTCCTCTCGCCGTCATACCAGATCTACCTCACTCCTGACCTTGCACAGATTCTCGACAACTCACTTCGTGTCACTTCGACTATGAAGGATGAGTTCATCTCGACGGAGCACATTTTCCTTTCGATATTCGACGTGCCGTGTGTGGCTCGCGACATTCTGGCCCGCTTCAAGATCGAACGCGATGCAGTCGCCAAGATCATCGAAGAGCTCAAGAAGAATCCTCAGGCCAAAGAAGCGGAGCCCAAGAAGTTCCGTACACTCTACAAGTATGCACGCTCATTGACCAAGCTGGCCAAAGAGAACAAACTCGATCCGGTCATTGGCCGTGATAGTGAGATCATGCGCATCATCCAGATCCTCTCTCGCCGTACCAAGAACAACCCAATCCTCATCGGTGAAGCTGGTGTCGGCAAGACTGCCATCGCAGAAGGTCTGGCACTCCGCATGGCCCAGGGAGATGTCCCTGAATCACTCAAAGACAAGGAATTGGTCTCGCTCGACCTCGGTTCACTCATCGCAGGTACCAAATATCGCGGTGAATTCGAGGAGCGTCTCAAGAATATCCTCAAGGAAGTCGAGAAAGCTGATGGTAAAGTTATTTTGTTCATCGATGAAATTCATACCCTGGTCGGCGCAGGTGCTTCAGAGGGTTCTATGGATGCCGCCAATCTCTTGAAGCCCGCTCTGGCTCGCGGTGAACTTCGTGCCATCGGTGCGACGACACTCAAGGAATATCAGAAATATATCGAGAAGGATCCAGCACTCACTCGTCGTTTCCAGCCAGTCTATGTCAACGAGCCTTCAGTCGAAGATGCGGTCGCCATCCTGCGTGGCATCAAGGAGAAATATGAGTTGTTCCATGGAGTTCGTATTACCGATGAAGCTGTCGTCGCCGCAGTCACGTTGGCGAGTCGCTATATCACTGATCGATTCTTGCCTGATAAGGTGGTCGACCTCATAGATGAGGCCGCTTCATCACTGCGTATTTCACTCGAGAATATGCCTCCGGCTCTCGAAGAGACTCGTCGCAAGATCATGCGTCTGGAGATCGAACGTGAAGCTCTCAAGAAGGAGACTGACAAGGTCGCCAAGACTCGTATGGCCAAGATCGAGAAGGAAATCGCCGATCTCAAGGAGAGTACTTCTGAGCTCGAACTCAAGTGGACCAACGAAAAAGATACCATTACTGACATCAAGAAATTCAAGAAAGATCTCGAGAGTCTCCGTGTCGAAGCTGAGATGGCCGAAGCTCGTGCAGACTTGGCCAAGGCGGCCGAAATCCGCTACGGCACTATTCCTGCCATCGAGAAGGATCTCGATCAGCGCAACAAGCGTCTCAAGAAACTCCAATCATCACGCCGTATTCTCAAAGAAGAAATTAATGCCGAGGACATTGCAGGTGTTGTGGCTCGCTGGACAGGTATCCCTGTCTCGCGCATGCTCGAATCAGAAGCTCACAAACTTACTCGCATGGATGACGAGCTCAAGAAACGTATCGTCGGTCAAGACGAAGCTGTCCAGAAAATTTCTGACACCATCCGTCGTTCACGTGCTGGTATCGCTGATCCCAATCGTCCGATCGGCTCATTCATCTTCTTGGGACCGACTGGTGTGGGCAAGACCGAGCTCACCAAGGCAGTAGCAGAATTCCTTTTCAATGATGAGAAGGCACTCATCCGTGTCGACATGTCAGAATTCATGGAGAAACATTCCGTGTCCAAACTCATCGGTGCACCTCCAGGATACGTCGGCTATGATGAAGCCGGTGGATTGACCGAGATGGTCCGTCATCGTCCGTATGCAGTGATCCTCTTCGACGAGATCGAGAAGGCACATCCAGAAGTTTTCAACGTGCTCCTCCAGGTGCTCGATAATGGCCGCCTGACTGACTCCAAGGGTCGCGTGGTCAATTTCCGCAATACGGTCATCATCATGACGTCGAACATCGGTGCGCAGCATATTGATCGTATGGAGAAACTCGGTTTCTCGCGCGAGAGTGGCAACCGTGACCGCGAGAATTATGTCGAAGCCAAGGCCAAGGTCATGTCATCGCTCAAGGATTATTTCCGTCCCGAATTCCTCAATCGTGTCGATGACACCATCATCTTCGATATTCTTTCACCGCAGGCCATTCAAGAAATTGTTCGCATCCAAGTCGATCAAGTGGTCAAGCGTCTGGCAGAGAAGTCGGTGACCTTGAATCTGTCTCCAGCTGTATATGAATATCTCGGCACAGAAGGGTACAACCCACAATACGGTGCACGTCCGCTCAAGCGACTCATCCAGTCCAAGATCCTTACTCCCGTGGCAAATCTGATGATCAGTCAGGAAGTCACCAAGGGTGGCACTATCGAGGTCGGAGTCAAAGCACCAGTCAAGAATGTTGCGGCCGATGCTCCAGTGGAGTTCACATTCGAGGTCAAGAAGAAGGTCTCGCCTTCGCGGAACGCTTCGGCGGAGCGAGGAAGAGGAGAGAGTCCGATTGTGATGTCCAAGGCAGTGGCGCAGAAATAAAAATATTGCTAGAATCCCCTCATGCTCCTTAGAGACGCATACGCGCCGGTCGCATAGTGGCTATTGCAGCGGACTGTAAATCCGCGGCCTTTTAGGCATCGCTGGTTCGAGTCCAGCCCGGCGCACAACTTCGCACCTCCGTCAGAGACGGAGGTGCTTCGTAGTGCGAGCACATACATCAATCTACTATATCCCTCTTGAGCGTCGCTGGAATGAACACTACCGGTTCATACGGAATGGCATGAATGGTGCGGGCCATATTCACGATGGAGTTGGGATCAGTAGATACATCACTGATGACGGTGACTGGCGTGCCAGTAGCTATTTCTGATATATGTGTCACATCAATGATGGTTATATTCATACTCACGCGTCCTACGATGGGACACGGTACTCGATCGTCTCCGACCAGGACAGTACCGATATTTGAGAGTCGTCTATCGAGGCCTTCATAGTAACCAACGGGAATAGTCGCAATAGTCATATCATGTGGCGCTTTGAATGTGGCACCGTAGCCGACCGCATCATCTCGGTGTATTTTTTTGATGCCACTCACGATCGTGTCCATGCGCAACACCGGCTGCAGATCGAGTGCGGGCGAGAATGATGTACCGTCGGCCAATCCGTACAATCCGAGCCCGAGACGCGACATGGTGGCGTGACATTCGTGCACATAGCGGTGCCCGTCAGTGTTGCTGATGTGGATATGTTTGAGCGAAGAATACTGTTCGTGAAGATGTTTGACGAGTCGGTTCCAAACATGGATTTGTGACTCGGTGATCGAAGGATCAGCGCCGTCTGCATCAGCGAAATGTGAGCAGATACCTTCGAGGATTATTTCCGGATTCATGTCGAGAATGTCATCTATCTGCGCGAGCTCATCAGGAAGGATGCCTTGGCGGTGCATGCCAGTGTCTATCTTGAGATGGATAGTGATCCTATTACCACTCCAAGGGAACCACGAGGGCTCATATTCGGCAATATGTTTCAAGGTTTCTATTGAAGTGATCGTGAACGAAACATTCTTGAGACGTGATCTGGCTATGGTTTCGGGTCGCGTGTAGCCGATGATGAGTATGGGCGTCCGTATGCGGGCGGCACGCAGAGCGACTGCTTCGAAGAATGAGTCGACAATCACGAAAGGGATGCGGTCTTTTTTGGCACGACCATCACTCTGCCGCTCGGCTTCGATGATGCGTGCGACCTCAATGAGCCCGTGACCGTAGGCATTACTCTTGAGTACAGGTGCGACTGTCCCTCGAGGGGCGATCTTCATGAATTCGTGGAGGTTGTGGATGAGGTGGCTACGAGATAGTGAGACCGTGATCAGTGGTTCGTAGGGGAATCTGCGCTTGGAAAGGCGAGTGAGGAGGCGTCTCATGAGTTCATTGTACTCTGTTTGGTGGAGTGGGGGCACTTGACTTTGCATACTGATTGTGCTATACTATAAACAGTAATAAACCGGCCTTATATGGCCATTTTTGTCCTTTGGCAACACAATAGTACCTCAAACTGACTGCTTTGGAGCAGTGTTGTTTGGTGTTGATGTAGGACAATGAAAGGAACACAAAATGAGAACTCACATCTGGGTCATGGGATTGCTGGTCTTGGTCGTCTGCGGATTGCTGCTGTATGTTTCGCAGCACTCCTCTACGCCCAGTGTCCAGACGGTGCAACAGCCTGTTGCGCCAGAACCCGCTCCCAAGAAGGTTGCGCGTACGGCGACTCCCGTGGTGGCAGAATCGGATGAACTTCGGTTCCGTATCACTAAGGTGACCATGGCCGCTCAACGGCCTTTGCCACCGGCGCCCCAACGGCAACCGGAGTCTGAACAAGGCTCCAATCAGTCTCCTGTCAATGTCACGCAGTAAAGCAAATAAACCACAACAAAAACACAGCACAGCAGAAAACAGAAAAAGGAAACATGAAAAAGTTCTTGAATTACCTCACCGTTTGTCTCGCCATCGCAATCACCTCGGTCGCCTCGCTCAACGCGCAGACGCCTCCGACTCCGGTTCCCACGAATGCGGCGCCGGACCTCTCGATGCTCACAAACCACGCCTCGCTTGTGGCCTACGCCATGAAGCAGGTCAAGGGTATGAAGGTCAGCATCTCGAGTGGCGCCCAGGCCAACAACTGGGAGAATGCCGGATTCCTCCAGATCACCAACGACGTCAAGTCGGTGGATATCTTGGAAGACATCATCAGCCCCTATTGGTGGGGGTTACAGCTCACCGATACCAAAGCATACGTCCAATTGAATGCGCAGCTTTGGAACACGGCCGACGTCGATAGTGCGTTCAACAACTACTATTACGGCGAAACTTACGCACTATTCAACCTCTACGGGGGCGGTTTCCCACAAAAAACCCCGTATGGATACTGGACTCTCTCTGATGATGCTACCGATCTTCGGATCGAGCTTGCCTCGCAGATTCGGATCAAGATTCCAGGTGTCTATGACGCTCGGCTCATCGTGCAAGATGAAAACGGCAACGACTACGGCCTGCAGGTCAACGTCAACAACGGTGAAATCTGGTTTCCCTCGGATTACTCGGGATCCACGAGCACCTTGGTGTTGAGTCGCAGCTATCAAGATAGCAACGGCAATTGGTACAGCGACACGAAGGCGTATGACATACGCAAGAATGTCGAAGTTCCTTTGACCCAGGTCCTGGTCCAGATCCTCCTCCGTGATGGAGAAGACACTCGTTCCTTCCGGAACCTTGGTGTTATGGATGCCACGGTGTATTCCTACAAGGGCTACGGCAAACTGCCGTTGGTTATGGCGACCTTCGACAGCACGCCAACGAAAGCGGTATCGCTGTCGGTCCACACTACTGAAGGCGTCTATGCGACGGCCTACCAGGTGGAGGACCAACAGACCAAGAAGTCTTGGACAGTCACCGTTCCTGCTGGTCAAACGTCGGCAAAGATTGACGTTACCAAGGGGGTCTTCTGGATCGTTCCCCTTGGCATCGAACTGAAGCCAGGCTACTATTGGTACGGTGGTGGTAAGGGTTAAGCCCCCGCCCCACAACATCCCGCAACGCGCACGCGTTGCGGGATTTTTTTAATATGCTATAGTACTGCGACACGATTTATAGCCATTTTTTACCCTTATGTCACAAGACAAACTCATACAACTCAAGAATAAGTCGACAGGTGAGACCTATTGGACTCGCAAGAATAAGAAGACTGTCGAGAAGAAGATTGAGCTCAAGAAATACAGCGCCAAGCTGCGCAAGCACGTGGTTTTCAAGGAAGCGAAGAAGTAAGATTTGTTGTAATACATAGAAATTCCTTTTTCAAAAACACAAGTAGCAATATGCTATTTGTGTTTTTGTTTTATTAAATACAATGAAGCGATATACTACCCCGACAAAAAAGAAAGCGCTGAAATTGCGCCGAAACGGACATTCATTTAGGCAAATTTCAGAGCGACTTGGTATTGCCAAAAGCACTGCTTCTATTTGGACGAGAAGTGTTGTTATGACTCAGTCTGGAGTCAATAATTTGGCACAGTATAGTAAGAGTCGAAATCGTGCGGGACATGAAATATTGCGAGAAAGGAAACGTCAGCGGTTGACAATAGCGGCCATGGAAGCGGAGAGCCGTTTCGATTCAATTAATATGAGAAGTGAACATGGTTTAATTGCTCTCGCAATTATGTATTGGTGTGAAGGTATTAAAAGAGACACTATTATCCGTTTTACAAATTCAGATCCATACACGTGTCGAACATTTATCGAATTACTTCAGAATACATTTGTAATTGATCGTGGAAAAATCCGCATAAAAATTCATCTTCATGATTATCACGATGTTATCGAAATGGCGAATTTTTGGTCCTCAGTGCTTAATATTCCTGTTACTCAATTTACCAAACCGTATATGAAGCGGAGCAATCATGTTTATTCGCATACAGGTTACAAGGGTTGTGTTTGTGTGACGTATGGTAGTGCGCACATAGCACGTGTATTGCTGGCGTTTGCTAAAAAGTATTTTAGCCAGTATATTACATGAGTAACATAATATATACGGGCGATTAGTTTAGTGGTAAAACTTTTGTCTCCAAAACAAAAGTCGGGGGTTCGATTCCCTCATCGCCCGCAAGAGTGAGCAAAGTGTGTTAATATACAGTCATTATTACCTAACTCATACACATGTCTACACCTGCAAAAGTACTCATTACCGTTGTGGTGATCGCCGTAATCATCTGGATCATTGCCATGGTAGTGTAATAGGTAGTTCCATATCTATATACAAAAAAACAGAGAGGGCCCCCCTGGCGGGGTTCTCTCTGTTATGCAGTGGCCCGTCAATTTGTACTGAGGGCAAACTGGTCCACCTCGAGGAGAACATTATTCCGGTCGAATCTGAATAGCAACACAATGGAATTGTCGTTGCATGAGGTTGTCTGAAGACGGTATGCGGGTGCGACATGGGCACATATCGTCCTACGTAGATCTTGTGGTACGAGTACCAAGCCAAGCTCGGTGACCTTCACCTGTGCCACTTCGTGCATGAAGCGACTGACAACCTCGTCTTCTGTCCCTGGTGCTTCAAACTGGATCCAGACACCGTCTGGACGTAAGATCCGTGCAATTGACGTTGCTGATGGTGAAGGGAAGTAGGACAACCGGACAAACGCAGTGTCAGGACTGAAGAGTAAGCACCGATCTCGTAGTAATCGTGTAACAGTGAGATTGGTATTACCGCTAACTACGACGATCAGTTTTCCGACGTAAGGCGTTACGCCGCGACTTCCTTGCTGAGGTTCTTGATCCGTTGCTCGGTCAACATCTTCTCGGCCCCGTTCTGGATGAAGATCTCTCCAAACTTCTTCCCACAGGGCGGCCATCTCTGCCTCTTCTGGTGCGGGATTACTCATAATTTCCTTCACATATGTTGTGTTGGTGATCGGTCGCCCGATCACATCTAGTTCGTCATCATGTTTCCATTATTTGTCCCATAAGTCAATCGGGAAGCTCAGTGTTGCATCGCACTATTCGAGGCGTATACTACATTCATGGAACCACTCGCCAACAAGATTCGCCCACAGTCTCTCAAGGAATACGTCGGTCAAGAACATCTCGTCGGCAAGGGCAAAGCTTTGCGTATGGCCATTGAGGATAAACACCTGTTTTCATTCATTCTCTGGGGACCACCAGGTACCGGCAAGACTACCTTGGCACGAATCTATGCGCGGGCAGTCAATGCTCGGATATACGAACTCTCGGCTGTGTCTGCAGGTAAGGACGATATCAAGAAAATCGTCGATGAACCTGATACACTCATGGACCAACGTGTCGACTCCGCTGGGGACTATGTCGGCCCGAAGCCCAAGGTACTTTTCTTGGATGAAATCCATCGTTTCAACAAAGCGCAACAAGACTTCCTTCTGCCATTCGTCGAGAGTGGCAAGCTGACGCTCATCGGTGCTACCACCGAAAACCCGAGCTTCGAAGTCATTCCTGCACTCTTGTCACGTTGCCGTGTCTTCGTACTTGAGAGTCTCACTGAGAAACATTTGCGCAAGATCATCGAGCGTACCAAGATCAGAGTACCCAAAGATGCGCTCGATTGGTTGGTCAGCCTGGCGAACGGTGATGCGCGTATCGCTATTACTGCTCTCGAGAATACACGTCGATTCTACGGTACGGTCACGGTGGAGACACTCAAGAATGCATTCGAGCACATGTTCATCAGGTTCGACAGGAAAGGGGAAGAGCATTACGATACGATCTCTGCATATATCAAAAGCATGCGTGCTGGTGATGCTGATGCGGCTATGTATTATCTGGCTCGAATGATCGAAGGTGGCGAAGACCCGAAGTTCATCGCGCGTCGCATGGTTATTTTTGCCTCTGAAGATGTCGGGCTGGCTCAACCAACAGCGCTGGTGGTTGCCAATGAAGTGTTTCGTGCTGTAGAGACGATTGGGCTCCCTGAGGCTGGAATTAATTTGGCGCACGGAACTGCTTATTTGGCACTGGCTGCCAAGAATCGCAGCGCCTACGACGCATATTTCGAAGCACTTGCCGATGTACGCAAAACGGGCAACCTACCCATTCCACTCAAGATCAGGAATGCGCCGACCAAGCTGATGCGTGAGCTCGGGTATGGCAAAGGATATCGTCAGTATGATGTTGAGAGCTATTTGCCCGAGAAGTTGAAGGGGAAGAAATATTTGAGATGGAAAGGAGGGAAATAACTAGTGATACACAGTCAGTCCTCGTGCTTGACAGGGGCTGTGAATATGATATATTGTTGGTAGGAAATTGTTCAGTACCATACCTGAGTATGGTCCCGTAAGACTCATCACAATCTGTGTTTGTCGGGCACTCCTCTTTGAGGACCCGATGTTGTGGCACGGTGATGTCGTGGGTTACGTAGGACATACTTATGACAAGTTGTTTGGACGCATGTGAGGTTCCTAATACCCAGGCGGCTCAAGAATGGGAGACATACATCGGATGGGGCTTGCTTCATCCGCATCGGTGTCTGCTTGTCATCAATTTCCTCCGCGGCGTCCAGGTTGGTCGCCGCCTTTTTAGTATCCTTTATTTTATATGTTTCTTTACTTCAGTTTCGATAGTTTCAATATTGTCTGGAGTGAACCACTGTATTCGCTGGTCTCTCTTGAACCAGGTCATCTGACGTTTGGCGTACTGCCAGATCTTGGCTGATAAGGTCTCGATGAGCTGCTCGCGAGTTAGCTCCTTTTTCAAGAAATAAGAGAGATATCTATATTCGAGACCGAGTTCTTCCATACGCTCGAATGATAATGGGGAATGCGCAGGCCTACCCTGCGCGTCCTGCGCATCGTGTAACCGCTGCGCCTCTTCGATCATTCCCGCGTCAAGGCGCTTGATGAGGCGCGTACGGATACGTTCTTTGAGTTGTTCTGGTGGAAGGTTGATGCCGATCATGCACACATCATATGGTGCCTCGGATGGCTGACTGATCGGAGGCACCGCGCCAAGTTCTCTGGCTATCAAAATGGCGCGTGCAAGGCGTCTCTTATTTTTTGGATCAATGGTGGCTGAACGGTTGGGGTCGACCTTCTTCAGTTCCTTGAATAGGTCGTCGACTGACATCGTCTCGAGTTTCTTCTGTTCTTCGGTATCTGCCTCGACTTCAGGAAAACCGAGATTGTCGATGAGTGTCGAAATGTAGAAGCCGGTACCACCACAGATAATAGGAAGCTTCTTGCGCGCCGTAATTTCGCTGGTAGCTTTTTCCGCCAATGTCTTCCAGTCGATGGCGGTGAAGCGTTGTTGTGGATCGGCGACATCAAGAAGGTGGTGAGGGACACCTTTCATTTCTGCGGTAGTGATTTTGCCAGTACCAATATCGAGACCCTTATATACTTGGCGTGAATCAGCGGAGATAATTTCACCATTGAATTTCAGGGCTAAGTCTACGGCGAGGTCACTCTTACCGACAGCGGTAGGACCAAGGATGACGAGGAGTTTGGGTTTCATGGTGCCGGGAGGGAGAATCGAACTCCCATGGATTACTCCGCACGATTTTGAGTCGTGTGCGTCTACCAATTCCGCCATCCCGGCTTGTCACATCAGTCTACTTGAATTCGCACGAAAATCAAATACCTATTATAATAGGCGCATGACTACCGCATATGTTAACGATGCGATCTTCTGGATCGATGTCGACAAAGTAAGCCCCAATCCCTATCAGCCACGCCGTGAATTCGACGAATATGCGCTCAAAAGCCTCTCAGAATCTATCCGCATGTATGGCGTCCTTCAGCCGCTCGTAGTGACACGCAAAGAGGTCTTCCATGAAAGTGGTGGCATGACTGTCGAATATGAGCTTATTTCTGGTGAACGCCGCTTGCGTGCTTCCAAACTCGCTGGACTCTCACAAGTTCCTGCACTCATCCGCAATGCTCCCGAAGATGCGCAGCTCAAGCTCGAAGTGGCAATCATTGAGAATCTCCAACGTGAAGATTTGAATCCTGTTGATCGTGCACGTTCATTCGAGCGTCTGGCAAAAGAGTTTGGTCTCAAACAAGCGCAGATCGCCGAGAAGGTGGGCAAGAGTCGCGAATATGTTTCGAACTCCATGCGCATACTTTCGCTACCTGATGAGATGATCACCGCGCTCGAAGAGGGCAGGATTTCTGAGGGTCATACACGTCCACTGCTCATGCTTATCGATCGTCCCGAAGAACAACGTGTCCTTTTCAAGGAGATTATTTCCAAGAAGCTGACGGTACGTGAAGCGGAGGGACTGTCACGTCGCGTGGCCACAGAGAAGATTCGTAACAAGGGCAAGTATCTGGACCCAGCATTTATTGAGCTTGAGAAAAATTTTACCGAATCATTGGGCACACGCGTTCGTATTGAAAAGACCAAAGAGGGAGGTACGGTCACAATTGATTTCTTTTCGCCAGATGATCTGAGGATGTTGTTGGAAAAGATCGAAGGTGCCAAAAAGGATCAGGTCACAAAGCCTATTGATTCTGCCCCAACTTCGACAACACCCGCTGCGACACCTTCAGTTACCGAAACACAGGCCGTAGATGATCGTGCGCCAGCTGATGTTCAAAAGGAGGAGAATGAGGATTTGTATTCGTTGAAGAATTTTTCTCTGTGAACAAAAATCTCGCCGTTCCGTGCGGCGAGAGCATGTTTTCTGGTATCCCCGTAGATATCTTGAGGGTAATACGTAGCCACGCACCTACAATCTTCCATTAGGCTAGTGCGGACCTTTCCAGATGCTTGAGGATGCAAGGACCTCGATAGATGCAACATCTCCTGGCGATGAGACTGGAAGTCTGGATAGCACGTATTGAGCTTGTTGACATGGCGTGCACATGTTTGCATTACGAAATGCTCCACTTTTAATAATGGCACGTTGTGTTGTTGTTCGCAATATATGCCTCACCTCTCTTTCTTTTTGAAACCTCTCGCTTTCTTGGGTATAGCCAACATCTCGAGTGCACGTTTGAGATCAATATCGTAGACATTATCTGGCGCTTTGATCGTGCGATATTCACCATCACGGACAATGTAGGGACCGAAACGTCCAGCCGAAGCGACGACATTCGTGCCGGTCTTGGGATCTACGCCGAGGGTGCGAGGAAGGCTCAAGTATTTGAGAGCATCTTTGATGGTAACAGTCGAAGGGTCAGTGCCACGTGGGATGGAGGCCATTTTGGGTTTGGTGGCGGGGGAAGTTGTTTCACTTGCTGGTGTCGAAGGGTCGGCGGTAGTGGTTTCTACATTTTTAAATTCGACCAAACTTTGGTCAGTTTTTATTTCTGCAGAAAGAACGTGTCTCGCACCTTTCTTAGTTTTTTTGCCTTTCTTCTCGGTCTCCGTAGCCTTGCTTCGCTCCTCCGAAGCATTTCGCAAAGGAGAGGCGGAGGAGGGTGTTTTCGCCTCCTTCACTTTTTTGACGCGCTTCTTTTTTTCTTTGGGAACTTTCATGCCCAACTGCACATACGGCCCGAATCTACCATTGAGCACGAAAATTGGCAGACCAGTCGTCGGATCATTCCCGATCGGTTCGTCTTTCTTGAATTCGTGGCCATCGAGCGTTAGTGCGCCGTCACATTCAGGGTACCGTGAACATGAAAGGAATTTGCCATTCCTGCCCAGCTTGATCTCCATCGGCGAAGTGCCACATTTGGGACACTTGAATTTGGCATCGGCGGCACCCAGGTTGGTGGCTTTTGCAACTTTTTCTTTTGACTTCACTTCTGTGTGGAACGGACCATAGAAATCAGACAAGGTTGAGACATAGGCGTGAGTACCATTGGCGATACCATCGAGCTTGTCCTCCATCTCTGCGGTGAAGGTGTCACTGATGTAGGTGGGGAAGTTCTCTTCCAGGAATGAGGAAACAACCTCGCCGGTGTCGGTGGGTTTGAGGGAGCGACCTTCTTTACCTACATAGCCACGATCTTCGATAGTTTTGCAAATAGAAGCATAGGTAGAAGGACGACCGATACCACGTTTCTCCAGTTCCTTGATCAGGCCCGCTTCGGTATAGCGTGGCGGTGGCAGTGTTTGCTTTTCCAATGAATCAATAGAGATGAGGTCCAGTGATTGGTCTTTTGCACATTTTGGCAAAGTGACTTCTTCACCATTGGACTCAGGATCGGCCTTGAGCCAACCATCGAACAATATACGCGAGCCGGTTGCCTCGAAGTTGGGAACGGTGTCACCTTCGGTGTTGGCGATGATCTTGGTGCGCGCGACCTGAGCATCCGACATCTGTGAAGCCACCGCGCGCTGCCAGATCAGACGGTAGAGCTTCTTCTGTTCGTCGTTGTGTCCGGCGTTCTCTTTGTTGAAATGTGAAGGACGGATAGCTTCGTGGGCTTCTTGGGCATTCTTGCTCTTGGTGGAGTATTTCCTGAATGAAAGATATTTCTCGCCATAGTTCTTCTTGACCACCACACCGATCTGATCGAGTGCCTGCTGACCGAGATTGGTGGAGTCGGTACGCATATAGGTGATGAAACCAGACTCGTACAATTTCTGCGCAATACCCATGGTACGTGAAGGTGAAAATCCGAGACGTGAACTCGCGGCCTGCTGGAGCGTCGAGGTGATGAATGGTGCGCGAGGAGAACGCTTTTGCTCGGACTCCTCGATATCTACCACTTGCCACTTCTCTGTACGAGCTTTGGCGAGAATGGAGTCGACCTCTTTTTTGCCTGCATGCGCAGGCGTGTCGCGAGGTTCCTTGGAGCAGGTGAGTTTGACTGGTGAGCCAGTAGCTGTTTTGAAAGCCCCTTCGATAACCCAGAATGTTTCGGGTTTGAAGGCTTGGATCTCACGTTCACGTTCGACAATAATGCGCAGTGCAGGAGATTGGACGCGTCCAGCTGAAAGGCCATAGCGGACCTTCTTCCAGATAATTCCTGAAAGGTCGTAGCCGACTAGACGGTCGAGGACGCGACGAGCTTCTTGTGCTTCGCGGAGGTGCTGATCGATGGCACGTGGATGTTGGAGGGCGTCATTGACCGCCTCCTCGGTAATTTCGTGGAAGGTGATACGCTTGATCTTCTTGGTGATGGTTTTGCCGAGACGATCCTTGAGGACTTCGGCGACGTGCCAGGCGATAGCTTCTCCTTCACGGTCCGGATCGCTCGCGAGGATGATCTCGTCAGCTTTGGTAGCCTGTGCGACAATGTCGGCCAGCACGGGTTCTTTCTTGGCTACAACCTCATAGTGAGGTATGAATCCACCTTCTATATCTATTGCCTTGGTGCTGGACTTGGGGAGATCACGCACGTGGCCGACTGATGCACGCACGACGAAACCGTCACCGAGATATTTGGTGATGGTTTTTGATTTTGAAGGGGACTCAACGATAACGAGCTTCATTGGGGGTAAGTATTACATGATTATATAGAGGGTGGCAACTTCTAGGTGTATGTCTATGATGAAATATGTAGCCCGTATGTACCCATACGTTGTGTGACAAGCCCCCTCATTTCAAGTCCGGTAAGCGCTACATTGATGCGCGTGATAGACAATGATGTTCTCTCCATAATATCAGTCGAAGTGAGACGTTCATGGACGAGGTGAGAACAAATCATGCGCTCATCATCACTCAGTCCTAGCTGATCAAGATCGATGGATGAAGAGGTACCTTCTGTGGCAGTGAAACCGAGTTCGCGGAGAATGTCTTGTGATGAAGTAATCACGGCTGCACCGCTCTTGATGAGCATGTGCGGGCCGTAGGAGAGTTCGGAATATATACTGCCAGGCACAGCCATAACATCGCGACTGAATTCGGTGGCATAGGTGGCAGTGAGCAGTGTCCCCGAACCTTGTCGCGCTTCTATGATGAGTGTGGCCTTGGAAATGCCAGCCATCAATCGGTTGCGGACCGGGAATGTCCAGTCGGTCGCACATTGGTCATACTTGAATGGAGACAGTAGTGCACCACCTGATGATATGATCCGCTCGGCTAGATTCCTGCGAGATCGAGGGTAGAGCGCGCTAGCTGATAATCCTGATCCAGGGAATGCGACGGTCGGGAGTCCCGTTTCGAGAGCTGCTTCGTGAGCGATGGAGTCGATACCGATAGCGAGTCCTGAGACGATGCATAGAGGTGATCCCTTGAGTCCCTGAATGAGGTGTCGGCATGTTTCGATACCGTATGAACTATGAGTACGTGAACCGACGATGCAGAGATATGTGTAGTGTGCAGGTGGAAGAGTGCCGATCATGTCGAGGTGATCGGGTAGTGGTTTGATGTGAGGCAGAAGTCCCGGGTATGAAGCAGGGAGGATTGTTTTGATGATGGTTTTCTTCATGAGGGTGAAGGGGTGACCTTGTACATATGTGCGCACGTTCCTTTGAAGGTGACATCGCGGTATGCGGAGTGAGTGCCAAGATCTGTTTCTCGGTGTATACGCGCACTGCGCTACTAGGGAGGTGCTCTAACCGAAACAAAAGGAGGAGAAATTCAAAAATTGCATCGACTATGATACACTATTTATATGCTTGATATCAAATTCATCCGTGAGAATAAGGACCTCATCGCTGCCGCCGCCCACAAAAAACACATCGATTTCAAGATCGATGATCTTCTGGCCATAGACGACAAGCGTCGTGCACTCCTTTCGAGTGTCGAATCACGTCGCGCTGAGCAGAATGCAGCAAGCGCCAAGATTACCTCGGCTGCTTCAGCTGATGAGCGTGCCAAACTGATCGCTGATATGAAGAATGTCAAAGCGACTCTCGAACAAGAAGAAGTATCACTCAAACAGGTCATGGCTGATTGGCAGAATTTGATGCTCCGAGTGCCCAACATCCCCGACATGTCAGTGCCTGATGGTATGAGTGATGCTGACAACAAAGAGGTCAAAGTCTGGGGAGAGAAGACCCAGTTCATATTCGAGCCAAAAGATCACATCGAACTCATGACACGACTCGGTATGGCTGACTTCGAGCGTGGTGGCAAAGTGCATGGATTCCGTGGTTATTTCTTGACTGGGCAGGGCGTACGTCTCTGTTTCGCTATTTGGAATTACGCACTCGATTTCTTCTCCAAGAAATCATTCACGCCGATCTTGCCTCCGATTGTTGTGCGTAGACTCAACCTGTTCGGCTCTGGTTATTTGCCACAAGGTGAAGAGGATCTCTACAAGACACAGGACGGCGATTATCTCGCTGGTACAGCAGAAGTACCACTCATGGGCATGCACAGCGACGAAACTATTCCTGCGACTGAGCTCCCCAAGCGTTACCTCGGCTTCTCTCCCTGCTATCGTCGCGAAGCTGGTGCGCACGGCAAGGACACCAATGGCTTGATCCGTGTCAATGAATTCTACAAGTTCGAGCAGGTCGTCATTTGTGAGGCCAATCACGAAACGTCAGTCAAGTACCACGAAGAGGTCAATCGCAATACCGAAGAGTTCATCGAGTCACTCAAGATTCCATATCACACTGTCGTCAATTGCGGGGCCGATCTTGGTCTCGGACAGGTCAAGAAATACGACATCGAGCTCTGGGTCCCCAAAGAGGGCAAATACCGCGAGATTTCATCGGCATCATATTTCCATGATTTCCAGACACGTCGTCTCAATATTAGATATCGTGATACTGACGGTACGCTCCGCTACACACACTCACTCAATTCGACCGCTATTCCGACGCCGCGTATCCTCGTTTCTCTGATTGAGAATTATCAGCAGCCAGATGGCTCCATCAAGATTCCTGACGTCCTCATTCCGTACTTTGGTGCAGACTCTATTGGCTCATAATCTTTCTTGAAGATGCGACGCGCTTCTTCACGCCAATCCAAAACGTTCATCGCTCGACGTCGTGCCGATCGCACACTTCGAGGTACTTTCGTTGGAGGTCTTGTCGTAGTGATTGCGCTCGTCATATGGGGGCTGTCGTCGTGGAGTGCGATCCAGATCACTGCGGTACAAGTATCTGGTGCAGACGATGAATATGTTGAGCGGGTCCATGACCTAGCCATGAATGAGTTGGCCGGCTCGTATATCGGATTGTTTCCGCGGGCCAATTCGTATATGTATCCTCGGTCAGCTATCAGGAGGGTAGTGAGCGATCTGTACCAAGCAGTTGAGTCAGTCGATGTTGCACGATCAGATCGGCACACGCTTGTGGTGACTGTGCACGAGAAGGCGCCAGCTGCTCTCATTTGTGTGAGTTTGCCTGATTTCGACGGTAACGATATTTCACTCCAAGATTCTGATTCTTGCTATTTCGCTGATCAGTCAGGCTTCATGTTCAAGAAAGCACCTTCATTCTCGGGTGCCGTATATGATCGATATTACATGCCCGATCTAGGAGGTGATGGTGAAGCTTCGAGTACGGTGATTATCGGATCATACGCAACCTCGACGAATGAGTTCACTATAATACGAAATATGTATCACGCTATTGAGGATCAGGGGATCGCTGTCGATGCTTTGTTGACCAAGCCGTCGCGTGAATACGAGCTGTATGTGCGCAACCCGGGCACTAGTTCGAGTACGGTGATTGTCTACCTGAACACGGCAATCTCGGTGGATGAACAGGTTTCCAATTTGGTTTCATTCTGGAACCATGAAGTGTCGACCGCACGTACCAAAGGCATGCCCCTTCTATTCGATTCTATCGATGTGCGGTATCCACCCAATGTCTATCATCGCTTTGCACGCTAGCTTCGAGTGCGTGGCCACGTGTATACTGTACGCATGAAGCAGTTTTTCGGCGTAGTATTCGGAGGTCTATTCGCAATCGCTTGTGGCATCGGTATCGCATATGCAGGATCGTATGGCTGGCGTATACTCAGTCAGTATCGAGCCCACCGAGCGGCTGTCGCTGTCCCTGAAACGGGGGCAGTAGTGGATGCCAAATCGACTGATGATACGTCGATATCAGGTATGCGCCGCACTATTCGATATACCGCTACAGAAGAAGAGGATCTCATCAATGCGGCGGCACAAGCACTACCAGCTGCATCTGACAAACGTATTGGTGCTACCGCGTATCTGCTCAAGAATATGAAGACAGGCGATGTCGTCATCGGTCACAATACTGATCGTGCATTACCGATTGCATCATTGACCAAGTTGGTGACGGCAGTAGTGGCGCGCAAACTGATCGATCCTGATGAGCGTATTACTATCGGCAAGAAAGTCATGGCCACCTATGGCAATACTGCCAACTTCATTCCAGGTGAGGTACTCTCTGCTGAGAATTTGATGTACCCACTTCTCATGGTGTCATCCAACGATGCGGCTGAGGCATTGGCGCTCGCGTATGATCGTCCCAAATTCATTCGTGCCATGAATGACTGGGTACAATCGATCGGTGCATATCGTACCTATTTCGCTGACCCATCTGGTCTGTCACCGGATAATGTCTCAACGGTCAATGATATGGCACTCATACTTGATTGGATTCGTCTCAAGGAGCCAGAAATTATCGATATCACTGCTCTCAAGACCAAAACAATTCGTGCTCATACCTGGGTCAATCCGACACATTTCTTGAGCTGGTCATACTATATTGGTGGCAAGAATGGGTATACGACCGAGGCCAATCGTACTGGTGCGGCGTTGTTCAAGCTGGGCAAGAACAAGAATGTCTACGCGGTCATCGTGTTGGGTAGTGGCAACCGTGATGCGGATGTGATCAAGCTCTTGGAAAAAGTGAGAGAATGACAGTGGTGCACGAGCAGACAGGGAGGACGTGAATATGCTATATATAGACAGTATGGCGACCAAGAAACAACTCCAAGGCACGTCCTTCTGGTCGAAGCTACCTCGACCCTTTTTTGTGTTGGCCCCTATGGCCAATGTGACCGATGTGGCATTCCGAGCCATGATCGCCACGTATGGCAAACCTGATGTGATGTGGAATGAATTTGTCTCTGCTGACGGACTCTGTTCGTCGGGCAAGGATAAGCTACTTCTGGATCTACGATTTTCCAAGAAAGAGCGTCCGATTGTCGCTCAGCTTTTCACCGGTCATCCTGAAGCTATGAGGAAGGCGGCACAGATATGTGCAGAGCTTGGGTATGACGGTGTCGATATCAATATGGGTTGTCCAGATCGTGCAGTTGAGAAACAGGGTGGGGGTGCGGCTTCTATGAAGGATCCCAAGAATGCATTGGGGGTGTTGAATGCGGCGAGAGAATGCAGCATTCCTGTTTCGGTTAAAACTCGTATTGGGTACAACAAAGTAGATATGAATTGGCTGAAATTACTTCTTGAGCAGAAACTTCCCGCACTTACCATTCACTTAAGAACACGTAAAGAAATGTCTGATGTTCCGGCACATTGGGAGTTGATGCCGGAGATTGTGAAGTTGCGCGATGAGGTGCAAAAAGACATTCCTGCTGAGGAACGAACACTTCTTATAGGAAATGGTGACGTCGAATCTGTCTCTGACGGCGCTACCAAAGTCAAAAAATATGGATGTGATGGTGTGATGATTGGGCGAGGGATTTTTGGGACACCGTGGCTGTTCGAAGCAGTCGCAGAAATCCGAAGCACGAAATCCGAGACAAATCCGAAATTCAAAAATCTAAATCCAAAGACTAAAACTCCATCAGAACGATTAAAAATCATGCTCGAACACGCCAAGCTGTATGAGAAAAAGTTCGGTGGCATCAAAAACTTCGCAGTTATGAAGAAACATTTTAAAGCATATGTCTCCGGCTGGGATGGTGCCAAGGAATTGCGTGTCAAACTTATGGAGACTGAGAATGCACGACAGGTTGACAAAATAGTGAAAGAGTATCTTAAAAAATAAGTGGGGATAGCGAGACTTTAGCTTTCCGTATTCCAATCTTTCCTTTATACTGTGTATATGCCCGTCCTCTACCGCACCTATCGTCCCGCCACATGGTCCGAAGTCATCGGCCAGGAAGCTATCGTGACCGCACTCAAAGAGAGTATTGCGCAGGGTAGGCCTGCGCACGCCTACCTCTTTTCTGGCACACGAGGTACTGGCAAGACCACCGTGGCACGTATTGTGGCCAAGGCGCTCAAGACCGCTGATGAAGATGTCTACGAGATAGATGCCGCCTCCAATCGTGGTATTGATGACATCCGTGAACTTCGTGAGCACGTCGCAGTCCTGCCGTTTTCGTCACCCTTCAAGGTCTATATTATCGATGAGGTTCATATGCTCTCCAAGGATGCCTGGAATGCACTCTTGAAGACACTCGAAGAGCCACCCAAGCACGTCATTTTCATTCTTGCCACTACCGAACTCGACAAAGTCCCTGATACTATCATCTCGCGTTGTCAGACTTTCTCATTCAAGACACCGCCACGCGAGACCGTGCGCCGACACATTCTAGCCATTGCCGAAAAGGAGGGGTACAAGCTCGATGCTGGTGCTTCTGATCTGATTGCACTTCTTGGTGACGGATCATTTCGTGACGCGCTCGGTATGCTGGAGAAAGTCATCGCTTCATCTGCTGACAAGAAACTCACTCGTGCCGAAGTCGAAGCGATCACTGGTGCGCCGCGAGCATCACTCATCAATTCATATATCGAAATGATTCTCGGCAAGAATGTCGACGGAGCTCTCAAGGTTCTGGGAGAAGCGGAAGGGGCAGGGATTTCCATGGTCACATTCTCGACACTACTTCTGGAGAAAATTCGCTTCATCATGCTGCTTCAGCATTCACCATCTTCGAAATCGACGATCAAAGAGCGTGTATCTGATGACGATTTCTCATTCATCGAATCGCAGGCCACCAAGAAAGCACTGACGTCGGGCATGTTCGTTGCGTTACTCCGAGCTGCTGACGGCATTGGTCGTGCTGCGTTGCCGACATTGCCACTCGAATTGGCGACGGTGGATATTTGCGGGTAGGGAAATAGGGTGGTATAGTTTAGGCGAACTTAAGGCTACCCATGAATAAATCATTTCTTGACCTTGTCGCCATCGTTGATTGGGTTTTGGTTGCTCTGATTGGCGTGGTAATCAACTATTTCGATGACGAATCCGAGTATTCTTACATCTGATCTGTAGAGTCACCGATCTTTTTGCAGTATGTCACATCACACCGCTTCCCAGCGGCTTTTTGATTTTGGGACGGGAATTTTATCGAACAGTGATATACTATATAATGTAATTATATGCATTGTTCGATATGTCCAAACATATATTAAAACAAAGAGCGATCTGGTTGCGAAAGAGCGGCTTCTCGTATTCGAAGATATTGGTTCGAGTTCCAGTAGCAAAATCGACACTGTCTTTATGGCTGAGGAGTGTTGGTTTGAGTGCGTCCCAAAAACAGCGTATTTCAGAGATGAAACTCTTATCCCAAAAAAGAGGTGCGGCAGCAAGAAGAAACAAACGAATTATTGAACAAAATAGAGTTATCGAACAAGCCCGAGGAGAAATCGGTCGAATAACTAAAAGGGAGTTATGGCTTATTGGCATTGCGTTATACTGGGCGGAGGGTGGCAAAGAAAAAGATACTAGTATAGGCAGTGGGGTAAGATTTTCTAATTCTGATCCGCGAATGATCCTGCTATTTATTAGATGGCTTCGAGTGTGTGCCGATGTGCCACTAAAGGATATAAGTGCTGATATTTATATCCACGAGTCGCATAGACATACTATAAACAATGTTGTCGTCTCGTGGAGTACTGCACTTGGTCAGCCACGTACATTTTTCAGGCACGTGTATTTCAAGAAAAATAAAATACTGACAAAACGCAAAAATACGGGGGCCTTGTATATCGGTCTTTTGCGGGTTAACATAAGGGCAAGTTCGATGTTGAATCGCCAGATTACGGGCTGGATTAAAGGTATAACGAGTTAGTTATTGGGGGATCGTCTAATGGTAGGACATCAGGTTTTGGTCCTGATTATCTTGGTTCGAGTCCAAGTCCCCCAGCACGTTTGGACGAAAGGAGGCGAAAGCCTCCTTTCGCATAGATGACGGGCCGATATTTTTGGGTTCGATTGGGTCGGTTTCGGGATTTTCGTCAGACACAGAATTTCCCAGGATGAAGAATGGTTTCCTGGCTTCAATGCTAAGGATTTTGTCTTTCAGAGTTAGGTTCGATCCAACCGTCGCAAGAATCTCCTTTTTGATTTTTGCATCACCTTTGGCGAATCGCTCCCTCACCGTGCAGGCGAACTCGAAGGTTTGCTCGGCTAGCTTCATCCATTGATTGACCCGATGTCCCGCGTCTTGCAGCAACTCCTCAAGCGCAGCCTTTTCTTTGAGCAATGCAGCCCGCTGCCGCCCGTATTCTTCATCCGAGAGCAAGCTGCCATCAGCGTTGCCCGCTGACGTTTTCAGCCTGATGAGGCTGTCAATTTGCCGCACACACTCTTGATACGCCTTCTGCTGGGCTTGAATGATGTCATTTCGCGATTCGCTCTCCTTGGCGTGCAACTCGTGGAGATATTTGATCGCCCACTCCTTGAATTTCTCGGAAATCTGAATGCGAGCCAGAAACGCATCAATCTGCTTTTCCAGCGCCTGACGACTGATGCTCTTTTGCAAACACGACGGGCGATTGCTTTTTGAGCAATGGTAGTACGAATAGTTGAGAAAGAGCGGATTCAGCATTTTCTCAATCGGTGTCTTGCAACGTGGGCAGACATTCCGCTTGCGATAGGCAAACTTGAACCGGCAGTTGCCGCACATGACCTGATGCTTTTCCTCGGCGGTTACCATTCGTTTGCATTCACCACAGTGGATGAGGCCAGTGAAGGCAAATTCGAGGTGCGATTGTGGTCGTGGATTGCCATTCCGTCCAAGAAGCACTTGTACCCGGTCATATTCCGCTTCGGTAATCATCGGTTCATGTTTTCCGTGGTAGTGCTGGCCGCTGCCTTTGGGATACTCAAACCAGCCGTAATAGAAGGGTTTGCTGAATATCTGGTAGATAGCGCTGCGGCGAAGTGGTTTGCCGCCCATTTTACGCGTGGGCCTCGTGCGGAATCCCCATTCGTTGTTGGCGAGATCGAGAATGCGCGTCGGGGTGTATAGCCCGGTTAACATCAAGTCCCACATGTGCCGGATGTGCGGAAAACGTTCCGGGTCTTTGATTAGCGTATTCTCGCCGGTCAGCTTGTTCGTGTGGTTCAAGTATCCTACCGGAGCCACACCCGGATGCCACCCGTTCTCGATCTTGGTCTTGAGCCCGCGCTTCACGTTCTTGCTCAAGTCATCCACATATTTTTGTGCCATGCCGAATTCGATATACATGAGGATGATGTTGTCATCCTCACGGGCATAGCTTTGGGCCGGGGTCATGACTTTGATGCCGTGCTGCTTGATGGCCCAGATGATGGAGCCGCCATCCACCGCGTTGCGCGCCAGACGA
>CAZBVQ010000004.1:0-53151 GCA_964495685.1 uncultured Candidatus Saccharibacteria bacterium | reverse complement strand
AGAGCACACCACTGATACTGGTGGGGTCCTAGGTTCGAATCCTAGTGCGCGCACAGATACAATGTAACTACGAGCAACGTGCCCTGCGGCACGTTGCGTCCAAGGATTCGAACGGCGGAGCGATGCCGAGCGAGCACGCGAGGCCGCGAGCCGGTGCCCAGCCCGAGCCGAACTGGTGAGGCGAGAGGCGCGGGCGAATCCTAGTGCGCGCACTAAACGTTAGGTAACCACAAGCAATGCCTCTTGGGGGTGCTATAATACCCCTATGAACACCACCACAACCCCCAAGGACTTTTTCCTGCACCTTGGTGCCACTGCGGCTCTCTACATTGCTGCTGGCTCCCTTATCAACCTCTATTTTAGGGTCATCGATTATTACTTCCCAGATGCATTGGCTGGCTATTTCTACGGCAACGCCATCGCCTGGCCTGTATCGATGCTCATCGTTCTGGTGCCGACCTACTACATCCTCGAGTGGCTTATCCGTCGTGATATCGTCCGTATGCCCGAGAAGGCAGAGATCTGGGTACGTCGCTGGCGTATATACCTGACTCTATTCTTGGCGGGCATAACTATCATTGCTGACCTCGTCGCTCTTATCAATATCTACTTGAATGGGGAAATCGGCGCTCGTTTCGTCTGGAAAGTCGTGGCAGTCTTGGTGATTGCAGCTGTGGTATTTATCTACCAACTCTACGAACGTTCTTCATCAGTTGCCCGCAAGGCGATTCAGCGCTCACTGGCAATTGCGGGTATTGTAGTGGTTGTCGCCGCGATCGTTATCGGATTCATTGCCGTAGGTTCACCAGCCAAGCAGCGGGATCTTCGTTTCGACAATCAGCGTACAGGGGACTTGCAGAGCATTCAGTGGCAAGTGATCAACTATTGGCAACACAAAGAAAAGTTGCCCGCACTCCTCGATGACTTGACGGATGAGACGACTGGTTTCGTCGTACCGACAGATCCAGAGACCGATCAGCCGTATGGGTACTCAATCAAGGCTATTTCGGGTACTCAGGGCACGGCGGGCGGGATGTCATTCCAGCTCTGTGCGGTATTCAGTCGGGCATCTCAGGATACGAAGGGTAGAGGCGGTTACTATGGCGGAGGAAGTTCCTATGCGATAGATATGGCTACTCCAGCCGCGTACCCGGGCATACGTTCGAGTGATGTGTGGACGCATGGTGTGGGCCGGGTATGTTTCGATCGCACCATTGATCCAGACAGATATCCTCCCAACCCAAAATTGATAAGAGACTAAAAACCCTTTTGTAGACTCATATATTATGCTATAATGGTTTCTCATTTTAACAAAACAAAATACCTACCATCCATGAACCTCGGCAAGAAAACCAAGATCGTCTGCACTATCGGACCTGTCACTGAGAATAGCGAACCTATGTCACAGCTCGTTGAAGCAGGCATGAATGTCATGCGTCTCAACTTCTCCCATGGCGACTTCGCAGAACATCAGAAGCGCGTCGACAATCTTCGTGAGATTATGAAGAAAACAGGCAAAACAGTCGCTATTCTTCAAGATTTGTGTGGGCCGAAGATTCGTATTGGTACATTCAAGGACAAGATGATCACCCTTCATGAGGGTAAGACATTCACGCTTACTACCGACGAGATTGAAGGTGATGAAAACCGCGTACATATCAACTATCCGCAGTTGCCCAAAGAGGTCAAGGTTGGAGGCATGATCATGCTCCAGGATGGTACCAAGAGACTTCAAGTCACTGAGGTCAAGGGCAATGATATTATCTGCAAAGTCATGATTGGAGGTAGTCTATCTGGCAAGAAAGGTGTCAATGTCCCTGGAGCCAATCTGTCACTGTCTGCTCTCACCGAGAAAGATCGTGCCGACGTCGAGTTTGGTATCAAGAACAACGTTGATTTCGTGGCCTTATCCTTCGTGCGTCGTGCGTCTGATGTCCAAGATCTCCGTGCCATACTCACTGCAGCTGGCTCCAAGGCGCAGATCATATCCAAAATAGAGACTCCTGAAGCACTCGAAAATATCGATGCTATTATTGAATTATCGGACGCTATCATGGTTGCTCGAGGTGATCTGGCGGTCGAAATACCTGCCGAGGAAGTGCCTCTGGTCCAGAAGATGCTCATACACAAATGTAACGCCGTCGGTAAGCCAGTTATCACTGCTACGCAGATGCTCGAGTCGATGATCAAGAATTCCGTACCGACCCGTGCCGAGGTATCAGATATTGCCAATGCGATCATTGATGGCACTGACGCAATTATGCTCTCAGAAGAGACCACTCTCGGAAGTTTTCCGGTCGAGGCAGTCCGGATGATGACCAAAGTGGCGATCCGTGTCGAATCCGAAGTCTACACTCGGGATACGATTGCTGAATATGATTCATCACACGGCGTCACTGATGTGGTATCGCAGTCCGCTGTTCGTGCCGCACACAATGTCGGAGCCAAGCTGATCGTGGCGTTGACTCGTTCGGGTCGTTCCGCGCGCATGATTGCTCGCTATCGTCCGGCTGAGCGGATTTTGGCACTCTCAGACAACCCGCAAGATACTGCCAAGTTGATGTTGACTTTCGGATGTTATCCTATGCAAGCTCCGACCTTCAAGACTGTCGATGAGATCATGCGTGTCGTACGCGAAACCATCCTCAAGACCGGTGAGGCAGACAAGGGAGACAAGGTGGTGATTGTCGGAGGTATGCCGCTTGGCACGGCAGCGGATACCAATATGATATTGGTGGAGACACTGTAGCCATTCAGGCGAGGCCTTTTGTCAGAAATATTTTGTGATATACTTCGTGCATGCGGAAAAGCATGTACATCATTCCTGATACCACGCTCATCCTCGACGGGAGCTCGCACCAGCAATATCCATTGCTGCTTCGAGACCTGCCTCCCGAAGATCGACCACGTGAGAAACTTCAGGCCCAAGGACCCGAGGCGCTCAGCTTGAATGAGCTTCTATCTATCGTGCTCACGACGGGCACGGTCAAAGAAGACGTCGCCGAAATGTCCAGCCGTATTATCCGCGATTACGGAGAACGCAGCATTATTTCATGGCGTGATCCCAAGCGTCTGGCTGAGGATATGGATATCCCGCTTGGCAAGGCTATGCAGATCGTGGCTGTCGGAGAGATTGGTCGTCGCTGTTATGACAAGAATCATTCTGGATACACGACCATCCGCAACGCAAAAGATGTATATGAGTATCTGCAGGATATGCGCAATCTCCCCAAGGAGCATTTGCGGGGGCTCTATCTCAATACGCACAACCGTATTATCAGAGATGAAGTCATATCGATCGGTACCATCAATTCAAATTTGATACACCCACGAGAAGTTTTCAAACTCGGCGTTGATTCCAATGCGGTGGCAGTCGTCCTGGCTCACAATCATCCATCCGGCGAGGCTATTCCGAGTACCGAAGACATCGAAATCACCAAACAGCTTGTCCAGGCAGGGAAGATCTTGGGCATTCGTGTGCTCGATCATGTCATCATCGGCAAAGACACGTTCGCTAGTGTGAACGTGGACTACAACTAATACCATGAGAGATTATCAGTTCGTATCACCATCCCTTGACGGGATTATTCGACATGATTCGATCATGTATGAAGGGATACATCGTTCCGAGACCTTGATGCGCGTCATGGATCGTCGTTTCGGTACCCCTGTGACCGATGCCACTGAACGCAAAGTCCTCGAACAGTATCAGAATGACATATATACTGTCTTCATGAAGAAGCTTACTTCATTTGTTGCCTCCGGTGGCTCGGATACTCATGAGGGGGTCAAGATTCAGGCATTGCTTCAGGAATTAATCAAAGTGAAACAGCTCATTGCGAGGGTGTAAATTTCGCTGTACACTACCCCGTATCATGGCATTGCGCGACTATTTCAAGGGCAAACGAGTGGCCGTTATCGGCCTGGGCCCGCATGGTGAGATGGTCGAAGATGTCAAATATCTCATCAAGGCAGGTGCCTGGGTCTCTATATATGACCTAAAAAGTGAGGCCCGCCTCAAACATCATCTCGTATTCTTGCGATCGATCGGCCTCGCCAATTATATTTGCGGGTCTATTCCAGCTGAAGATTTGCTCGATATGGATCTGATTATCCTCTCACGAGAGTATCCACGAGATTCTTCCTTCTTGAGAGATATATATGCGCACAACACACAACAGGAACAAGGACGATTGGATATGGCTCGGAAGCCTATATCTGTCGAATACCCAGAGACGCTCTTTTTCAAGCTGGCTCCACCGGTGACGCTCATCGGCGTCATGGGTGTGTGCGGCAAATCAACGGTCATGTCTATTCTTGCTCCGATGCTTGAGAAGGCCTGTCATACCTATGAGGCGCAGAATGTGCATGTGATTGACCCGGAATCAGCTGATGGTACACTCGTCCGTCTCAAGAAGATCACCAGTGGTGATATTGTGCTTATGCGTATTGTCGATGAACTTATTCCCGATCTCTACGCCATGAGGATTAGTCCGCATGTTGCCATATTCACGAATATGCCGACAGTACGTGGACTCATGGAATCACCCTTCCAGGTATTGGCCTATCAGACATACAACAATTTCCTTATTGCTACTGACGAGATTATCGATGCGGTGCGCCAGGCGCCGATCCAACAGCGTGCCAAGATGTTCCGTACCAAGGCGATGCGTGTACCAGATGAATGGGGTTTCGAAGGGCGAGGTATCCATGATCGACTCAATGCGGCCCTCGCACTTCAGGCAGCTTCCTTGTTCAAAGTGGATGAGGATATGGCGCGACATGTGCTCGTCGATTGGAAGGCGCTCAAGGGTCGTCTCGAATTGGTCAAGAAGGTCAAGGGCGTTGAATATTATAATGACACGGCTTCCATGACGCCCGAGTCCGCACGTGCCGGTGTGGAGGCGTTGTCGCAGGGCAGGAATATGATCTTGATTTTCGGTGGTGTCGATGGGGGGTATGAATATCAGGCACTGTATAGTCAGTTGCCACAATATGTGCACACGATTATCACTATTCCTGGTAGTGGTACCATGCGCCAACGCACGTTGTTGCACACTATCGAGCAGGTGGATGTCCGGACAGTTCCATCTATTGAAGAAGCGGTGCGGACAGCCTCCGAGTGTGCCCAAAAAGGCGATCGTGTCTTGTTCAGTCCAGGATTCGATGCGGGCGGTATCGAGGGTTCCAAGTGGGAACGTGGAGACAAGTTCGTGCGGGCAGTGAGGGGGTTGTAGGTGTCTGAGTAGCTGGCGGACATTTCATCTGAGTGTCTGCGGAACTCGTCACACGAACTTGCAAGGCCTTTTGTCACACGGGGCAAAAATCTGACCGTGCCAAAAGGCCTAGCCAAGTTCGGCGACTCAAACAGTCCTCGACACTCAGATGAAATGTCCGCCAGCTACTCTCCACAAATCATACAGACGACTGCGCCATCAATTTCATAATCGATGTAGGTCGATTTCATGGCGCCGACTATCGAAAGTGCGCTATTGGTCGAAATATCTAATCGAGTGTGTTCGCGTACCAGTTCTCGGGCGGCATCAATATCTTCGTTGGTGGCAATCCAACCGGAACCACCTGTTTTCTCGATGAGTGGGATGAGTGTCGACTTCCGTTGGGCAGAGATATCGACAATAGCGTCAGCGCGGGAACGTTCATCAGGGCCATCATACGGATTGAATTCTTGGGCAAGTGGATGGCATGAGGACGTCTGGACTATGTGCACTTGAATAGGGATTTTTTTGTTCAAAAAATAGCTCGCTAGGGCTTGGGCTGTTGTTCCTGAAGATGTGCCGATGAATAGGGCGGCTATTTTGTCTGATTGTGCTGCTGTGGCCAATTCTTCGGCCAATGACTGATAGCCGACGAGAGCGACGTCATCTGTCGACTGGCGGAGACTTCGTTTGCCCTCACTTATCGCTTGGGTAAGTGCCTGGAGGGGGCGTTCTTTGGTGAGGATGCGGATTCGGCCATTGGCGGTCGCAGCGACCTTCTCGATACGTTCGAGCTTGGTGGGGGAGACGTGGTTACCTACGAATATATTGAGGTTGCAGTCAGGTTTGCTCTGTACGTGTATTGCCGCCGCCAATGCCGCATTACCTGACGAAGAGATGGCGAATTCTCGGTCGCCTGTGTCGTAGTAGGTATCTATCATGACCGGAATGGAGCGGCCCTTGTGAGACCCGTAAGGGTGCAGATCTTCGCGCTTGAAATAGAGGTCGGCTACACCAATAGCTGACGCCAATTCAGGGTAGTGTTCGAGGGGAGTTGTCATAGAATGTTGTCATACTACCTTTTTTCGGGTACCATGTGAAGCACGGACGCTCTGCGGCCGTTTGTTATCTACCACTCATGTTTCATCATAATCTCAAAACTATGAATATGCTTTGTATGTGTCCAGAATGCAAAAATACCATCGACCTCTCTCGATATCCCAATCTGGCAGCAGGTATGGTCATCGAATGTAATCACTGCGGTATGACTCTCGCGGTCAAGAATATTGCCGCTGATGGCAAGGTCTCTACTGAGATCGTTGACGAGGGCAAGTAGAGGTTAGGATAGTGATTTGACTGCCTCTTCGATCATACCCCTGAATCCATGGGATCCGAGGAAGACGATCACGTCGCCTGGGCGGGTCTCTGATGATAGGAATTCGACTACGTTTTGGTCGATTTCAATCGAACGGACATATTTGTGTGTCCGAGCGATTGTCTTTGCCAATTCATCAGCTTCCATAGGTTGCTCAGAGGCATCTTCTGCCACTTTGATTTTTGTGAGGTGAGGAATGATGACTATATCTGCGTCCTTGAAGGCATTGTTATAGGCATGAGCCGAGGCGCGCTGACGGCCACCGATATTTGGTTCATACACCGCAATAACTCGTTTTGGATAGACCTCACGAATGGCCTCCAGAACTGAGGCTGCCTTTTCTGCTGTTGGTGCATGACAATCAAGTACCGTTTTTTCACCATCGAGTCTTTTTTCAAAACGTCGTCTTATTCCTTTGAAATCAGCGATCGCTTGTGTAGTAATCTCTGGTGTGACGCCAATCTCGCAGGCCATGGCAAAAGCGCCTGCAATATTTTCCGCGTTGAATCTGCCTAGCATCGGTGAGTGTATTTTGAATGTCTTGCCTGCGTGAGTAATAGTCAGGTCGAGACCATTTTTTGTTGTGGCGACTGATCCATATCGGTAGTCGGCAGATGCAGACTGTCCGTAACTGATTACTGCTCTATTCTGTATAACGTGCTGCACACCACCGTCATCAATACATGCTACAACACGTCCGTTTGAGGGGATATGTTGTACGAGCTTGGTGAATTCATCGATGTATGCTTTCTCCGTAGGATACAGGTCGGCGTGGTCCCATGAGACTGAGGTCAGTAGTAAGTGGGTCGGGGCGTAGTACACGAACTTCGGTCTACGATCGCTGATAGAGACTTGGTACTCATCTCCTTCGACGATGCTCCAATCTGTGTCGGTGAGTGCGCCAGTATCATGTGACAACGAAAGTCCGCCGGTAAAGTAGCTTGGATTCAGTCCCGCTCGGATCATAATGAATGAAAGCAGGGAAGAAGTTGTTGTTTTTCCCCAGGTACCCGCGACAACTACTGAATTTTTTTTAATAAAATATTTTTCCAACACCTCGGCATATGGATAGACAGGGATGTTATTTTCGTGAGCGTAAAGATACTCTGGGTTTGAAGGGCTGGTACCAACACCACCAATCATAATGAAATCAGGTTTTTCACCCGCAGTAATGTTCTCAGGATGCCAGCCGGCATAATAGGGTATCCCTGCGTTCTTGAGATAGGTTGAAACAGGTGGATAAAAGCCTTTATCACTCCCTGTGACTTTGACGCCCTTCTTGTGGAAAGCAATAGCTAGAGCGCTGGTAGCAACGCCACAGATGCCGATGACGTGAACGTGTCGGGGTAATTGATTCATGCCGATATCATACAGGAGAATCTCCTCGATTTCTATCAGTCACCTGTGTTATTTGGTTGTCGCGAGAATTTCACGGACCTTCTGGAGATCATGTGACCATGCTGTCCCGTCGAACCATTCGAGGCCATGGAATTGTAATTTGTAGGTGTCAGAAGGACGTTGGAGTGAACCGAGGTAGATATGTTTCATGCCAGATTCTCGCGCAAAGACAATGGCGCGAATCATCATGCCGAGGCCTGCGTCTTTGGGTGCTGCATCAAGGTCGTAGAATGGGTATGAATAATGCAGCATATATTTATTTGAATGGCAGATCGCGTAGCCGACAGCTTTGTCGGAGGCGTTGGTATATTGCAGAAGTGTATTGAAGTTGCTGGCCGTAGCATCGGTGAGCATCTCTTTGACCTTGGCCGCGCTCATGGTGCCGGCACCGAATTTGGTCTCATAGAAATCCTTGGCCAGCTTGCCGAGTGACCAGTCATAGTCTGGAAGGGGTGTCGGTCGGTCGATGAGTCTCAGCTCATCGGTCTTCTTGAGAATGCGACGATTCTCGCTGGTGAGCTCGAACTTCGATAGGTCAATGCGCACGGAACGTGTTTGGTGCATCACCCCTCGGGCGATACGGGTGAAGACGTAGCCATGACCATACATTTCGGAGATGTGCTTGTCCGAGAAATCAGTGATCGTTTGTTCGTTCCAGGAAAGATAAGGCATGATGCTAGTGCAACGCTAGCCAGAATCCAAATATGACGAACAAGAAATGGACGACCCAGAAACGCATCACGGTCTTCTCCTCGGTCCAGCCCTTGAGTTCGAAATGGTGATGCAGTGGTGCCATGCGGAATAGTTTGCGACCGAGGGTGTATCGCGATACGACCTGGATGATGACTGAAAGAGCTTCGACGTAGAACATGAAGCCGATGAAAAGAAGAGGAATGAGTTCGCCGATAGCCATAGCATTCACGGCTAGCAAGGCACCGAGACCGAGACTGCCGACATCGCCCATCATGAAGCGAGCTGGTTTGATATTGAAATAGGTATAGGCGACCAGTGCGCCAGCGGTCGTAGCATTCAGGATGGCGATCTCACCGAATCCGTTGATCCATGAGAGGATGGTGAGTGCAGTGAAAGTGATGGTGAGCATGCCGCCAGCCAGACCATCCATGCCGTCGGCGATATTGACGGCGTTGGCGGTGAACATGACCATGAAAATAATCACCGGAATAATGATCCATCCTATATCGAGGCCAGCAGGTACGAAGGGGAAATAAATGAAGTGCCAGGCAGGTCCTAGCTTGGTGTAAATCCACCAGGCAGCGATGGCGCCGGCGATGAATTGGAGGATGAGTTTCTCGTGAACGAAGACGCCGCGACTAGTGCGTGATCCGAACCAGACCGAGAGACGCTTGAAGGCACTCCAGGGCAAGGTGATGATGTACCACAGGCGCATCTTCCAGTCGCTGTGAACACGGATCAAATTCATGATGTGACCGAGTTTGCGGGAGCGACGTTCTGAGCCATAAATATTGAGCAGGTCGTCGATGGCACCGAGGGCGGCAGATATGATCATGACACCGATAGGGACATAGGTGAATGAGCGATTCCAGTTGAATATATAGGTGACGAGTGCGACGACGATGATGACGAGGAGTCCGCCCATGACGGGAGTAGTGGCCTTGTAGGCGTGAGAGCCGAGGTTGACGAGCTCTGTCTTTGCACCTTTGATGACATTGAGCTTGAAAAGGGTACGAATGAGGAGGGGTGCCAATAGGTATGCACCAATAGCGCCAATCAGGGCGAATGAGATGATATATGAGAGATCGGCGGTGCCCTCAAGGATAGTTATCATTATGACACAATATCACGAAAATAGGGCCTACGACAAGGGTTTGGTGCACCAGAACAACAGTGTGCACAAGGAAGACTGCGGAACTCGCCGCACGAACTTGCAAGGCCTTTTGTCACACGGGGCAAAAATCTGACCGTGCCAAAAGGCCTAGCCAAGTTCGGCGACTCAGACAGTCCTCGTCTTCCTTGTGCACACTGTTGTTCTGGTGCATTTACCACCACTTGAGACGGCGGATTTCGGTTTTTGATTTTTGGGCGCGCGTGAAGATGCGGTTTGCTTCGGCGGTCTTGCCATTCTCGGTCCAGAGCTGATCGGTGAGCGGTTTGTTGAGGTCGAGGATCTCTATGGTGCCTTGTTTGATGCCGGTGCCGTAGATACCATCCTCGGGGTATGCGACGGCGTGAGAGTAGTGAATTTGGTAGGGAATGAAATTCTGGTACTCGACTTGGTGGATGACTAGAATGTGGTCACGTTCATTTTCTTGGGAGTCGTTCAACATGGTGATCATGTCTCCAGGGGTGACGTCTTTGAGAGTGACGAGTCGACTGTTTGAATCATGTGCGAACGTGGCGACGTCACAGTTTTCGATGGGTCGAAGTGCGCAGCGCATTTTGCCGATTAGGCCATGACAATTGATAAATGAAAGATGTTTGTCTATTTTACCTTTGCCGATTTCTTCGTTCTGGCTATTGAGTACATAGTATGCAAAACCCGAACAATCGATGCCGATATTTTCATCAGTGAGTAACTTTTTGATCGTTTCGTTCGAGATGGTAGATGTATCTATGTGGGCTTTGACGAGTACGGACTGGATTTCCTCAAAAAGCTCTTTTGGACTACCTTTGCCGACATATACACGGAGAGCGCCGCGAGATCGTTTGGTCTTGTTATTGAAATAGGGCACCGAACACGTCGCTGACCCGACAGTGAACTGGCGATACTGATCTATGACCGAAAGTGCTCGGGTGGAAAGAGTTTTGGTGTTCATTGGTAGTTTATTGGGGATTGTGTTTCAGTGTTGTCCCATAAATGTACCGCAAAATAATAGTTTTGGAGAGGGTTGACAGATATCGTTTTTAAGTGTATGACATATAAAGAAAGAGATAAAATTTTTTCTAGAATCCTTGAAAATCTTTATAGTTCGCCATAGCTTTGAGATGCTTATATTTCTCGAAATGAAATCAAATAGGCACTTCCAAGCTATGGCGACACAGATGTTGTGTTTAGCCTATCCTCACCAAAAAATACTATCGCAGGAGATAGTGCCACATAGGAAACCTATGAGCAGCAACGCAACACGAGCCCAGGGCATGCATACCCTGAAACTTCTTGAGGATCAAGGGCTCGACCTCGAACAGACAAATCAGTTTCACCTGTACCTCCCAGCGCTTGCCGCTGGAGCCAAGGCTGGCACGCTTCCGCCTCCGGACACATTCCGAGCGGTCTGCGAGGGCCGTGTCAAATCAGACACTATTGAACCAAAATGGAAAGTTGGCAAGGATGGGGTCATCTATTTCTCGGTGACTTCCGATGGTTGTGCCGGTCCGGATTGGAAGCTGCGTCTGGCCAAACAAGGGAAGAAAGTTGGAGACTGGGCGGAAAAAGCCCTCAACCCCAAAAGCTTCAGACCGACGACTGGAGTTACGTCTAAGATCGCGGTCTTACCTGGTAGCTTGTTTGCGGACAATGATCGCATCACCAAGAAGATTCGTGCCGAGGGTGATCGTCGGAAGCTGAAACACGGCAAAAAGATCAATGCCGAAGTCGCCTGTCTCATTCGTGAAAAGTTCACTGACGACGAAATCAAGCAGATGGGTTTGTTGTGGATTGTGGTTATGCACAAACCCATCGTGGTTGACGGCGCTTCGGAGCTCCTCGCGGCCGGTGCCGGCGATGGCGGGCCGTACCTCGACGCGTACCACGGCGACCCCGACGACGGGTGGAGTCGTGGGGGTGGGTTCGCGTTCCTCGTCCCGCAAGGCTTCATCTCTCAAGGCTAGGTGGCTTAGGTCTCTCAAAACCTTAACACTTTGCCCTTTCGGCCCGCACCATGTGCGGGCCGTTTTCTGTGCTAAAATAATTTTGGTAGTAGGTGAATACGTATGTGACGACTGTTGCATGCCACCGAATCCAGTATCCATGCATCGAGAATGTCTTGGGTCAAGGTCCAAGGCAGAGTGGTGCCTGAGGAGGGTGATACTTTATCTAGTGATGCTGCTCAGAATATCTTGCCCACGCTCATTGAGCTCACCACGTGCATCAATAATACCTCGTGTACTCTGAATACGCACGAGATCTTCGTTCAAGTCAGTGTTGGGATAGGTCGCTGTTTGATAGCCGGCCGCATGAAGTGCGGTGATCTTATCGTCACCAACGGTGGTTGTCGCTTTGGTCACACGCTGGACGATTTGTGCACCGTCATTGATAGGAATGAGAGGTTTACTGATACTTTCTCCGAGAAGGGCCGAGAGATGTGCCTCGAAGGTGGTGATGCCGTCGGCGCCCTGATCTCTGTTGCGGCGCTGTAGTGACGATTCGAAACTGGTCGATGCAGGTTGGCGTGCATTGATCTCGATCAGATATATAGTGTTGTGCTCGACGTCCTTGATCACATCGATGCCATAGAGTCCGCGCCATCCACTGATATTGAGCTTCTTGCCGATGTCACTGGCCATAGTCTCGATGTATTCGATCTCCGACTCGGTCAACATGGTGTGAGTCGCACTCCAGTCATTACCGACAGTGCTGAATGGGTTGTCGGTGAACGGTCGGAGGCCAGTGATCTGGTAACTGATATTGCCGACAAGGATTTTGTCTGCGGCGACCACGGCATTCACGGTGAATGAGGGGCCCTTGATATAAGCACTACGACGAGTCATGCGGAAGGGGAATTTCTCTTGAATGGTACGGAGCTCTGTCTCGTTCGAAATAAGGAGTGTGCCGCCACCGGTGTGTCCGTGTGCCCATTGCACGATGAATGGTTCGCCGGTCCAGGTGAGCTTCTTGGCGATCATGACACTATGGCGCGGCAAATATTTCTTGCCCATATCGCCGAGCCACTCGATCTGAGACATTTTGTTCTCGATGGTCTCTGAGAGTGCAGCACTGGGATTGATCAGTTTGAGGCCGTGTTTGGTAGCGGCTTCTTCGACACGAGCGGTGTTTTTGAACACAAGGGTAAAGGGTAAAGCTGAAGGGGCAAAGGTCGAGGCAAGCCACGCCTTGGTGGTGGCATGTTCTATGAGCTCACGGGTACCGAGAATGGTAGGGCTTTCGATGAGTAGGACGTTGTCTGGATGAGTGGCGGCGATGCCCTCTGCATAAGGTGTCTTATTGGCGATGATGAAGTAATTATCACTAGGCTCCGTGCCGATGGCTCGTTCGATATCGCGGGTAATGTATGTGATGGGGTGAGAAGGTTTCATGTACTCAAATGTAGCAGAAAATGGGGAACAGTTCTAATTGACCTACCTGGTTGTATGTTTTGCAATTTCTTGCATTTTTCGTGCATATCTATACACTGCAGTTATGTCTACTCTCTCTATTATTGCTACACCGATCGGCAACCTCGAAGACATCACCTTGCGCGCTTTGGATACTCTCAGAGCTGCTGACGTTATTTTGTGTGAAGACACACGTGTGACCAAGAAATTGCTCGATCGTCACGCTATCAAGAAACAGACACTCTCATATCACACACATAGCACAGTCGCTCGTGTCGAAGAGATCATCGCCATGCTCCGCGAAGGCAAGAATGTGGCACTCGTCTCTGATGCGGGTACACCGGGTATATCAGATCCTGGCGCCGAATTGGTACGCCGCGTGCGTGAAGAGCTCGCCAATGAAATTCGTGCCAAAGATGTACGCATCGAAGCTATCCCTGGTCCTTCGGCACTCACTGCCGCTTTGTCTATCGCTGGCGTACCCTGTGCCGAGTTTACATTCTTGGGATTTCTGCCACACAAGAAAGGGCGTGAGACCTTGTTCAAGGAAATAGCAGCGTCAGAACGTACAATGGTTTTTTATGAGTCACCGCATCGTATTATGAAAACACTCGAGAGTCTCGAAGAACATCTCGGTCACGTGTCTGACAGGCGAGCGCCACAGAAGGTCACGGTGTGTCGTGAGCTGACCAAAATGTTCGAAGAAGTAGTGCAGGGGACTGCCAAGGAAGTGAAGAATCATTTCGAAGAACATCCGGATACGATCAAAGGGGAGTTTGTGGTGATTGTGGCGAAGTGAAGCCACTGCATGAGATAAAAAACTGCGCATGCAAGGCAGAGGCGCAGTCGTTAGCCGTTCGTTACAACGTGTTCAATGAGCTCTCGGTCATGTTTGCTACGAGAGAGCATCAGGAGCAGTCCTCCTGGTACCATGAATCGAGCACGTGACCTATCTGGTGCACCGAGTCGCTTACAGTTCTCGAAGGTGCTTTCCCAATGGGCCATTTTCCAACCAGTCAAATGCCATTTATTGGCGTAGTCATTCGATTGGACGCGCCACATCGGACTGATAACCACCCTGACGCTGTCGTCGCTACCGATGGCGTAATCGATGAGGCGTCCAAAGAAGTGATCACCATCTTTGTAGGGACCTTCGAGGGGTCTTGTATCAAGTTGGGCAAGCAAGTCTCTGAAGGGGGCATTGGCGTCAGCGTCCCGCCTGATGTGAATCCGTGCATATGTGTACGGCTTCACATGGGTATTTTGTGTTGCCATACAGTTCCTTTCGTTTCTCTAGCGCTATCATACCACTTTGCGCTATACTAGCCACATGTCAAAACGACAAGTACTCATGATACTCGGTGTGTGGGTGATGGTATTCCTTTTCTTGGGCCTACCTTCTGTGTGGGACAAATTATTGTCACTTGGTGTCGGATTGGTGATTGTGTTGATTGCCACGTCATTCAAGCCACCTATGAAGACGGTCTCTCCTGATCGTGTTCCCTATATGGAGCATCGAGCTTCTCCTAGACAGTCCACCAAACCGTCTGATATACCACGAGATTCTATGACGGTTGATACTCCGATCGAACACCCCATTACCAGCACTGACTCGACTGTCTCATGAGGGAGCTCTGGCGTGATCTGCAAGGCGTTACTCGCCCTGCGACGATAATCGCTGGAGCGTTCTGTATCATTGTGGTTGTTGCGCTCATCGTCTGGTTGTTGCCGATGGGGACAATCTCGTATTCAGTTCTCGGTTCAGATTCAACTGTTTCGACAGCGGCGACCGCTATGGCCACCAGCACGGATATGATCGCTTCATCGACACCTGTATGGAAGGCGACACATCTACCTACACCGGAGCCGCTCAAGGGCGTGTATATGTCGAGCTGGGCTGCGGGAAGCTCCAAATTCCGCGAACATCTGTATGATCTTGCTGATCACACAGAGATCAATGCGGTCGTGATTGATGTCAAAGATTACACTGGACGTATCAGCTTCGCTGTGGATGACCCTGATCTTGTGGCATCCGGCGCTTCTGAGAATCGCATTCCTGATATCAAGGAACTCATCGAGAAGCTTCATAGCAAGGGCATGTATGTCATTGCACGCATATCTGTATTCCAAGATTCATATCTGATCAACGTTCACCCTGAATGGGCTGTCAAAACAAAAGAAGGTGCAGTCTGGCAAGATTACAAGGGGGTCAAATGGCTTGATGCTGGTGCCAAACCAGTCTGGGAATATGTTGCACGAATCGGTCGACAGGCGTACGCATATGGATTCGACGAACTCAACTTCGATTACATTCGTTTCCCGTCAGACGGAAACCTTGAGGATATTTCCTACACGTGGGCCAATGGACGGACACGCACCGAGATCATCAAGGATTTTTATGCATACATGCATCATGAATTTGTAGATTCGGGGATCCCGACCTCAGCAGATCTCTTCGGTCTGACCACGAGTGCTGAAGGTGATCTCGGTATCGGTCAGATACTTGAATATGGTTTGGCCTCATTCGATTACGTGGCACCCATGGTATATCCCTCGCATTTCGGTCCAGGATATGATGGGTATGCCAAGCCGGCCAAATATCCCTATGAGATCATCAAGAGCTCGATGTCGAGTGCTATACGCAAAGCGGTATCAACGACGACCACGTCGGTGTTGGTAGGGGAATCAGCGATTGCTTCGACGACGCCTCAGCTCTATACCAAACAGATGTATGACAAGAACAAGTTGAGGCCTTGGCTGCAAGCATTCGACCTGGGTGGTATCTACACACCCGAGATGGTGCGCAAACAAATTCAAGCGACATATGATGTGGGCCTTTCAAGCTGGATGCTCTGGAATGCGGCGAGTGTGTATAACAAAGGGGCTTTGTTGCCGAAGTAGCTTTGGGACAGGTTGCAAGAATGACAAAGCACCCCGCACGATATGTGCACACGCCACGATGAAGGTGACATCGTGGTGTGCCGAGTGAGTGCCAAGATCTGTTCATCGTGGCGTGTGCACATATCGTGCGGGGCACTTGTCCCCAACACCCTTGCGCTTTATCAAATAAGTGGTAGTATTTTACTTCGGATAGATGGATTAGTGTTCTAGCTGCGGCGTGTGTCGCAGTTCCTCCTGAACACCCTCTCTGTCACAGTATTGGTCGCTCACCTACAAAACAAACTCTCGAGCACTGATACTGTCGGTACAAACCCAAGCAGTACAACTAAAAATAGGCAAACTATGGCAGCATCAGCGCTCCGTATTCGGGTTATCGAGGATGACCAGTTGGTCCCAGTACCCACCGAAGCTGTGGAGTACGTGCGGAACTTCCTGGCTCGTGTTCGTAACTTCCGTTTCACTAATCGTCACGAACTCCTCGATTTTGCTCGACGTAAAAAGGTCCCACCGCCAATATGTGACCAATTCCAAGACCAAGTGCCAGCTGGTAGCGACGTGTGGACGTTCCTCACGAGTCGTCCTCGCGAAGAGGTCAAACTGATTACGCACCGGATGCAAGTTCGTGAAGCGTCACGGGCCGGTGCAGGTGTCGCTTAGCCAATCCTTGTCCGTATCAGCCCCTCCCGTAATGGAGGGGCTCGTTTTTTACTCGGACCTTTTCTTTTTCATGGTATAATTACCCCCGTATGATCTCCGTTCCTACTGACGAGAATCGCATAACATACTTCGCAGAGACAGACGCTCGCAACAAGCGGACCAAGTTTGGCATCAAGGCCAAGGACCGCACCAAGCACGTCTATGTCATCGGCAAGACAGGCATGGGCAAATCAACCCTGCTTGAGAACATGGCCGTCCAAGATATTCAGAACGGCGAAGGTATGGCATTCATCGATCCTCACGGCAAGACGGCAGACCTCCTCCTCGAATACGTCCCCCAAGAACGCATCAAAGACGTGATTCATATTGCGCCCTTCGATGTCGATTTCCCGATCTCATTCAACGTGCTCGAAAGTGTCGACCCGACCAAGCGTCACCTCGTGGTCTCTGGTCTTATGAGTACATTCAAGAAAATATGGGTGGATGCATGGTCGGCGCGTATGGAGTACATCTTGACCAACACACTTCTCGCCTTGCTCGAAGCGCCCAACACGACTCTGCTCGGCGTGAACCGCATGCTTTCGGACAAGGAGTACCGCAAAGAAATTGTTTCTCATATTACTGACCCGTCAGTCAAAGCGTTCTGGGTCAAAGAATTCGCCAACTATACCGAACGTCAGGCCGCCGAAGCGGTACCTGCCATCCAGAACAAGGTCGGTCAATTCACTGCCAACCCACTGATCCGCAATATGATCGGCCAGCCAGTCTCATCATTCGATTTCCGTGAGGCCATGGATAGTCGCAAGATCATCATTATCAATTTGTCCAAGGGAAGGATTGGTGATGAGAACATGAAGCTGCTCGGTGGTCTCTTGGTCACTAAAATATATCTTGCTGCTATGTCACGTGCTGATGTGTCTGATCGTGTCATGAACATGTTGCCCAACTTCTATCTTTTCGTGGACGAATTCCAGAACTTCGCCAACGCATCATTTGCAGACATTCTCTCTGAGGCTCGTAAATATAAGCTCAACCTCACGATCGCTCACCAATATATCGAGCAAATGGATGAGATTGTTCGTCCAGCAGTTTTCGGTAACGTCGGTACGATGATTGCATTTCGTGTCGGTGCGACTGACGGTGAAGTGCTCGAGCAAGAATTCGCACCAGTGTTTACGGCTGAAGATTTGGTCAATCTGGGATTCGCTCAAATATACCTGAAGTTGATGATTGATGGACTCGGGTCCCAGCCATTCTCAGCGCGTACGCTCGGCCCTATCCCGCACCCAGATCAGTCGTATGTCAAAGAAATCATCGATGCATCACGTACACAGTTCGCCAAGTCGCGTGCCGATGTTGAAGCTGAGATCGTCAAATTCCATGAGCCAGTGGTTGCCGCCAAGAAACCAGCGGCACCGGCTGCAGCTGCCAACATACCTGTATCTGCTTCTGATATGATCGTCAAATCGCAAAAGCCAGCTCCAGTCGTAGCTCCTGTTGCGGTCCAGGCACCCAAAGACAAAGAGCCGAGTAAGCAGGCGCCACCGAACATGGAGGGTGGACACGGATCACTCAAAGACGCGTTGTCTTCACTCATGACACAGCAGAAGCCAAGTGTTCCGGCGTCAACCTTGAATACTTCAGTGCCAAAACAAGCAAACGTTCCCGTGCAAGCTCAGTCTCAAACCCTGGTTCTAAAATCGGTTTCTCAGAAACCGATTCCAGCTGAACCTGTCCTCCAACCGAAACCAGCTCCTACACCCATTGTTCAAGTTTCAAAGCCAGTTCCTGTATTAGTTCAAGATGCACCAAAACCTGTAGCAGCTGTACCAGCACCGATTCAATCACCTACCAAACAGACTGTCCCGTTGTCTTCTTTGTCAGCCAAACCAGCTCAACCCAAGCAGGATCCCAAGATTGCCTCACCACAAAATGTCGCTGCGCTCAAAGATGCCTTGGCGGCCGCTCTCAAGAAGGGTGCGCCAGAGACGAAGCCAGCTCCTCAGGCCAGCGATCCTGCCGCACCGATTTCGACCAAGAGCGTTTTGCCTGTCGATACAGTATCGCAGCCCCTCACATCGACCAAGGATCTCAAGCCGGTACCCAAAATGTCCATGGAGCCTACCTCAGCCACACCAGCCGAAGTGCCGGAAGATGTTCTCAAGCAGGTGTTGAAAGTCGAGTGAAATTGTGGAAATATGAAGCTATGACTCCTCCAGTCGGTAGACCCCGCCGCGTGCTCATATTTTCCCTTATGTACTATCACCGTTTCGTCGGTGGGGCAGAAGTCGCGGTCGAAGAAATCACACGTCGTATAGATCCGCAGGAAATTGAATTCGACATGATCACCATGCGCACAGAGTCGCTCAAGTTCGAACGGGTCGGCAATATCAACGTGCATCGTATAGGTCCTCACTGGAAAGGTGGTACCAAATCATTCACTCTGTATGCACTCAAATATCTCTACATGCCACTAGCGCTTATGAAGGCGCTCCGATTGCACGGTGAACGTCAGTATGATCTCACCTGGTCGATCATGGCCAACTACGCTTCTGGTCCGGCGCTCTTCTTCAAGCTCATGCACAAGAAAGTGAAACTGATACTCACGTTGCAAGAAGGTGACCCGTTCTCGCATATTCGCAAGCGTGTCGGCATTAACTATCCCTTTTTTAAGAAATTATTCCGAGTCACCGATCACATTCATGCCATATCTACATATCTTGCCGACTGGGCCAAGGAGATGGGTGCGACATGTCCGATAACAGTGGTGCCCAATGGGGTCGACTTGTCACTCTTCTCGACGTATGGCTCACTCGATGCTGATACGTCAGTGCGTCAGCGTCTCGGTATTTCTCCGAGCGACACACTTCTTATTACGACGGGTAGGTTGGTGGTCAAGAATGCCGTGGCCGATACCATCAAAGCATTGTCGTTGCTTGGCCCGACGGTGAAGTTCTTGTCTATCGGCGGTGGACATCTCGAGCATGAACTCCGACAGCTGGTCTCCCAACTCAAACTCGATGCGCGTGTCACATTCTTGCCGTTCATGCCACAATCAGAATTGCCACCGTATCTGCGTGCCGCCACCATATTCGTACGCCCATCATTGTCTGAAGGGCTTGGTAATTCGTTCCTGGAGGCGATGGCAACGGGTCTTCCCGTAATTGCAACGCCGGTCGGTGGCATACCTGAATTTCTTGTCGATGGAGAGACGGGACTCTTCTGTGAAATAAACAATCCCCAAAGTATTGCTCAGAAAGTAGAGAAGTTGCTCAAGGATAAAGAGTCTCGAGATTTTATTGTGAAGAACGCACGCGCCATGGTCGAAAAGGATTACAATTGGAAATTCATTTCTATTCGGATGGGAGATTTGTTTACGGAAGTCATATCGAGATAATGTGATAGACTTACTACACGATGAAAATACTTATTGCCTCAGGTATATATCCGCCCGATATCGGAGGTCCGGCACAATATGCTCGGAATCTCTATGAGACGTGGAAGAATATGAAAAATGCGCAGGGTAGGCCTGCGCACGAGGTCAAAGTCGCTGCTTACCGTTGGGAGCGTGCATTTCCGCCGCTCGTGCGCCACATCCTCTACTTCCTCAAGGTGGTCCGCAAGGGCTGGAATGCGGATTTCGTACTCGTACTCGATACTTGGTCTGCCGCAGTGCCTGCTATGTACGCCTGTCGTCTGATGCGCAAGAAATATATCGTCCGCACGGGAGGAGATTTCCTCTGGGAAACGTACGTCGAACGTACGGGTGACATGGTGCCTTTCAGTTCATTCTACTCCACCTCGTTGACCAAATTGGCTGGCAAAGAGCCGCTCATATTCAATCTTGGTGGCGAAGCATTGCGCCGTGCCCACCGCATCATTTTCAGTACGACCTGGCAGAAGAATATATTCGAATCAGCATATAGTCTGGATGCTACCAAGAGTCGTATCGTCGAGAATTTCTGCGGCGGTCGGGAGGTGTTCACCGAACCTGAGAATCGCATGTTCGTAGCAGGTACTCGTCCGCTCAAATGGAAGAATATTGATCTCTTGAAGGAGGCCTTCGAAGAGGCTAGAAATGAGGTCAGAAGGCTCAATTTGCCCGATATCGAGCTCGATTGTGGCAAGGCGGTATATGACAGCTTTGTGGAGAAAATTCGTCGTTCATACGCTGTTATCCTCGTGTCTATTGGCGATATCAGTCCCAACATGATCTTCGACGCTATACGCACGGGCACACCATTCATCGTGACCACAGAGAATGGCATCACCGAGCGCATCAAAGATGCGGGGATATTCGTTAACCCATTGAACAAGAAAGATATTGTCGACAAGATAGTGTGGATGGCAGATCCGTCCAATCGTGCTGCACAGGCCAAAAAGGTCCAGGCCATTTCATTCAAGCATTCATGGGAAGATATTGCTGGGGAGATTGTGAAGATTGCCACAGAACGTTAATCTGGGGCATTAATATTACGAAATATGAATAGACGCCTCCTTATGATATCGACAGACCGGAACATCTTCACAGAAGGTAGTGCTGTTCGTGCACGTCAGATCGAGTATGCCAAACAGTGGGACGAGGTTCATATTGTTATTTTCGAAACAGCGCAGGCGTGTCGTGCGCGCGGTTCTCGTGAGGTTGTTCTTGCGCCGAATTGTTGGGCATACTCGACGTCATCTGCATTCAAACTCAAGTACTCATTCGATGCCATGAAGATCGGTCGCGTCATCGTTCCTGGACGTGGTATCACGAATATCACTTGCCAAGATGCGTCGCTTACAGCCATGGCGGGCATATCACTCAAGAAGCAGTTCCATATCCCACTTGAGATACAAGTGCACGAAGATCTAGGTAGTCCCAAATACGCTTTCCGAGCATCGAATAAGCTCAGGCGAGCGCTGGCCTTGTCATATCTACCCAAAGCAGATCACATTCGTGTAGTGTCGAATAAGATTAAGAATTTCTTGGTCGACTCACTCAAGATTGACGCGGGTAGGGTGGAGGTGAGGCCGATCATGATCGATACAGAGAGGATACGGAACGCGCCCATTATTCCCGGTGCCGATCTGCACAAGAAATATCCGCAGTTTGAAGTGATTGTACTCATGGCTGGAAGATTGGAAAAGGAGAAGAATTTTATCTTAGGGATCAGGGCCTGGAAAGAGGTAGTGAAAAAATTACCAAAGGCTGGATTGGTTATCCTAGGCAGTGGAAGTGAAAAGGATAGATTAAAGAAAATAGCTAAAGAACTCGGTCTTGCGGGCTCGTCGGGGAGTACTGTAGTATTTGAAGACTGGATAGGTAGTGAGGTGTTGATTTCTTACTACAAAACAGCCGATTTGTTTCTGAACACTTCTCTGTTTGAAGGTTATGGTATGACTTTGGTTGAGGCCACAGCAGCGGGGTGCACAATTATTTCAACGGATGTCGGTGTTGCTAGGGAAGTGGGGGCTACAATAGTTGATTGGACTCCTACGGCGGTGGCATCGGGAGTCATTGGCGCCATCGGTTCTACTCGACTATAGACTCGTTGTAAACCTAGAGGATTCGGCTATAATGCTTCTACCATGAGATTGCTAATCGTGACCCAAACAGTTGATCGTGACGACCCGATATTGGGTTTTTTTCATAGATGGATCGTCGAGTTCGCTCGGTATTGTGAGTCAGTGGTCGTTATTTGTCTCAGTGCAGGTGAACATGATCTCCCGCAGAATGTGCGTGTCTATTCTCTCGGCAAAGAAAAAAGAAAGGTCAGCAGAGAGATGTTAGGTAGTTTCACCTTTTTCTCCAGGTTACTATATTTGGTGCGTTATTATCGCTTTATCTGGCAGCTCAGGGACGAATATGATGCAGTCTTCGTGCACATGAATCAGATCTACGTGATCTTGGGCTGGGCACTTTGGCGTCTTATGCACAAGAAGGTGGCTCTATGGTATACCCACAAGGCAGTTAGTTGGAGCTTGAGGCTAGCAGAAAGATGCGTAGACATTATTTTTACCGCCTCAACTGAGAGTTTGCGTCTACAGAGTGACAAAAAGCGTGTGGTGGGTCACGGCATCGATGTTGAGTTCTTTTCGCCAAGATCTTCACTCACACGTGAAAACTGTCTGCTGTCGGTAGGAAGATTGATGCCGACCAAGCGGCATGATATCGCTGTCACGGCTGCGGCGTTGGCCGGGGTGCCTTTACGTATTGCAGGTTCAGGACCTGAAGAAGACCGTCTTCGTGCATTGGCCTCTACAATGAAGTCTCAGGTGGAATTTCTAGGACCTCTCTCTGCAGATAAAGTACGTGATTACTATCAGACAGTTTCCTATTTGATCCATACCAGTGAGACGGGTAGTTTGGACAAGGTAGTGTTAGAGGCGATGGCTTGCGGACTCAGTGTAATTTCAACGAGTACAGCTCTCGGAGGCTTGCCGATCATTCCTGCCTCGCCGACGGCTACTGATATTGCTGCCATTATTTCCGCGCACACACAGATTGCGCCTCAGGTATTGGTTGAGTATGTACGTAACAATCATTCGTTACGTATGCTCATTCCGCGCTTGCTTGAATTCCTACACTCATGACGTGTACCTCTTCCACAGCCGCACCGAAGCTGCGCCGAGGTATCTTCATCTTTACCAGTTCCCGTCAACACATTATGAACGACCTAGATGCAAGACGTGGTCCTGACACGGCACTTCATGGTCTCAACTATCTCGTGGGTATGGATGATGTCGTTATACCGTCAAAGTCTCTGGTGGGATTACTACGCATTCCGATGTTGCTGCGCTATCGAGTCATTATTGCCCAAGACAATTTCTTGCTCGGGTACGTAGTCAGTCTATGTGCTCGATTATTTCAGCTACCGACGCGTTGGGTATATCTGGCTATTCATTCATCCACATTGATACAGAAGCATGCCGATCATCCTATACAGAGGTTCATACTCAAGACATGGTGGGGAAGTTATTCGCGCATTATCTGTATTTCTTCGGAACAGCGAGTTGATTTGATCAATCTTGGGATTCCTGAAGCGCGGCTTGTATATATTCCATTCGGTATTGATGCAGATTTTTTTCGACCTACACGGGCGCATGAAGAAGATTTCATACTAAGTGTGGGCCGTGATGCTGGTCGAGATTATGAAACTCTGATCAAGGCGGCCTCTCGCTTACCATATCGTTTTGTCATTGTGGCTTCGCCACGAAATATCTCGGAGGAATGGGACATTCCTGCCAATGTGACTATCCTCTATGATCAAGATTCTATGACGATTCGTGATCTCTACCAGCGAGCTCGACTTGTTGTGGTAACATCCAAGACTGTTGCTGTGCCTCAAGGCTCTGATTGTTCTGGTCAGACCGTGATATTGGATGCACTTGCTTCTCAGAAAGCGGTTGTGACGACGCATCGCTCATGGGTTTCGGATTATTTTATCCCTGGTGAAGATCTGTCAGTTGTACCCGTGGGAGATATCGATGGATTGGTACGTGAACTCGAAGCACTATTCAGTGACAGTGCTCGACGACAACGCTTGGCGGACTCAGGGCACCAGAAAGTTTCTCGCCTATATACTTCCCAGGTATTTGCTCAGGCGATCGATAGACTCATCCAGACTTTACTATGACTTCATCGAAACCTTTTACATTCTATGTCAATCCTGCGTGGCGTCGTTCGGGCGCTCATGTGTATTTGCTCAATCCGTTATGGGGAAATCCGTACGAAAAGACATCCATTTTTTCTCGCAGCATGTTTGATAGCTATTCTCCTGATACCTCATGTTATGCTATTACTGAGGTTATTAGTGAGGCTGATGCAGTACTTGCACCATATAATCACAACTGGATGCTTCGTTCCCAGGCCGCGCTGCTCGAAGAGTGTCGTCGCACAGCACAAGAACATCGTCTGCCCTTGGTGATCGATGGTTCAGGGGATGCACATAATCCTGCCCCTGATGAAAATACGTATATGCTTCGGTATGGTGGGTATCGATTTATGCCCGAGCCTCGCACTGTTCATATACCACTTATGGTGGATGACTTACTTGAACGATGTGAAGGTGGGCAACTCAGGGTTCGACGCAAAAGTTCCAATAAGCCGGTAATCGGTTTTGCAGGGTGGGCACATATTACGTGGAAACAACAGCTGCGTCGGGTCATCAAAGGGGTACCTGGACGCCTCCGTGGTATATATGATGCACGCTATCGTGCTTGCGCCAAAGGGATTATCTGGAGACAACGAGCACTTAGTTTTCTTAGACATTCTCCTCGGATAACCACCAACTTCCGCTTGCGCAGTTCATTCTCTGCCAATCCCAAGACTGCTATAGGAGACATGAAACAATTGCGTCGCGAGATGGCCGATACTATTCTTGATAGTGATTACGCGCTCGATGTCCGTGGTGATGCAAACAATTCGGCTCGTCTATTTGAGATTCTTTCTCTGGGACGCATACCGGTCATTGTTGATACGGAACGGATATTTCCTTTTTCTGACGAAATTGACTACTCGTCATTTGCCATAGTCGTCGATTTTCGTGATATCAACAGGTTGCCAGATATCGTCGCCGATTTTCACTGGAGCGTCTCTTCTGAGAAATTTGAAGAGATGCAACGTAATGCTCGTCAGGCATTCGTCAGATATTTTCGCATCGACGCAATGACTCGGCATATTATAAAAAGATTGTCACATACACTCCAATACAACTAAAAGAAACATGGAAAGAACACCCTCTCTTCAGACAGGGGAAAATAGAGCTAGTACCAGTGGCTTGGTTGTACAAAGTGCGTGGCGTCGATGTTTCACCGATGACAGAGGTACGAGATGGAATGAATCTAGAAGATTTGTGGGCGGATATTCATGACCGTGGGTTGCAAGATGCGCTGATCATCAGAGTTGGTGTCAAGAATAATACAGTGCCCAAAAAATCGTTGACTATAACCTATTATCGTGCTATAAACAATCTTGAAACTACGTGCCCACCGAGTATCGGTAGGGCTGATAGTCGATCAAAAAGAGAAGGGCTTACTTTGAAAATTATACTTGTTGCTGGTGATGTTGCGCAGTCTGAAGCACTGGGCATGCTCGCTCAGATGCTTCAGAAACGCGGACACGAGACATTCGAATCGTTTGGATATGGGAGAGAACATCCTCATAGCGCTGTCGAATTGATCGAACAAATCAATGTTGCTGATTGGGTGGTGGTCGGTATGTCGGAAAAGGCTGACATGGAAGTGTGGGTAGCTGCCACTGCTCGGGAGCACAACATTCCTTACGCATTCTATGCAGATACCTATGGTGTACCCATGTTGGAAGCATTTGAGCGATTCCGGAATACTCAGCCGGTACTATTTGTCATCAATGATGATGAAGCGACGTTGGCGAAGACATTATTTCCCTTTGCTACAATTGTCGTCACTGGTAATCCGCGTTGGGAACACTTTGCATTTCCCAAATTGACACGAGCCCAGGCTCGAGAGAAGTTGAATGTGTCAGAAAGTCGCCGGGTGATCCTGTCAGTCGGTGACAAATTCCTGGCTCAGAACATGATCCAGTTCGGAGCTACGGTTGAAGCTATTCACCAGCTCGGATGGGAAAGGGAGACCGATTTGTTGCTGTCTCTTCACCCAGGTGCTCTGCAATCACCAGAAATGTATGATGAGTTTATTACGTGTTCAGGGATGAAGGTGCAGATAATCGGTAAACACGTAGGGATTTCTACAGGTGATATCTTGCCTGCATGTGACCTAATTATCAACTTCACGTCAACGGTTGCTGTCCAAGCTGCATTCATGCGATTACCGACCATTGATTTCTGTTCGGTGATTGCTATGCGCGGGAAGTCGGCGGTTCGAGGTAGGGATCCGTGGCCACATACAGCCGCTGGAGCTTCGTTGCCGGTATATGGTGCTTCGGTCCCTGAATTGGCAGATCGGATGAGGCAACTTGATTCGAATGCGTCCTATAGATCAAATCTTGTGTTTGCGCAGACGCGAACATACTTGGCACCTGGAGATCCTGCGAATGTTGGCCAAGCACTTGATCGAATGTGTGATGCACTTCGGGCTTAAGCCAAAGTAGTTCCGTGTTCAAGGTGTCGGCCGTCGGCATGTCCGGTGGCTGGCACTTTTTTGTATCCGTGACTATAATACGGAGGCTATGAATCTTTACTATATCGTTAATGCACGAATGCCGACAGAGAAGGCCCACGGAATCCAAGTCGCCAAGATGTGTGAGGCATTCGAGGAGGCGGGCATAACTGTCACACTGATTGTCCCTCGACGTGTTACAGACCAGCAATCTGTTCAGGAATATTATCGCTTGCGCCAAGCGATCACTGTCGTACGATTGCCTGTGATTGACTGGTATACAGGTGGCCGCTTGGGATATTTCATATCGTCTATCTCGTTCACGATTTCATACACATTTTTCCTATTCTGGAAAAAAATACAGAGAAAACAATTTATTCTCTATACTGTCGACACGGATTCATATTCCTCTTCAGCTTTGTCACTTATCGGACGGCCACTTTTTTCAGAGATGCACGGATCCAAGTCGCCGATCTGGCCTCAGAGAATCCTGTTCAAGCGGGTGACCGGTATCATTGCTATCAACAAAATCATTGTTGAAGAATTACGGTCCCGTTTTCCTTACTCTCGTGCACAATATATAGTCGAGCCTAATGGAGTAGATTTGGCACAATTCCGTTTTTTGCAGGATAAAAAGTCGGCTCGTCTCAAGTTGGGTATTTCTCAGGACGTGCAAATGGTTTTATATGCAGGGCGTTTTTTTGAATGGAAGGGATTGGAAATTTTGCCCAAGGCAGCAGATCTTACACCCTTACTCTGTTGGCAGACCGTTGGCGGTTCGCGTGGAGATTTTGAGCGAGTTACGGGAGTATCTGCACCTACCAATTTGCTCTTTGCAGGCAGTCGGCCCCATGAAGAAATGGCAACGTGGTTTGCGGCTGCTGATGTACTTCTTGTCCTAGGCACCTCGCGTGATACTCAATCGTATCGTTACACTTCTCCAATGAAGCTCTTCGAATATATGGCTGCAGGTAGACCGATTATTGCCAGCAAGACACCAGCACTCCAGCAGATCGTAAATGAACATGAAGTGATTTTTTACCAACCTGACGATGCTGTCGATTTGGCACGTGCGGCAGAATATGCGGTGGTGCCCAGTTCGGCACAAACTTCTTTGATCACTGCCGTTACTGAGCGATCCCTTTCATCTTCATGGAGGGCCCGTGCAGAACGCATCATTGCATTTATTGTCAATAACACATGAATACGGTTTGTTTCTTCGGTATATATGACCCAGAATACTCTCGCAATCGCGTGCTTATGCGTGGATTCACTGAAAGTGCATGGGATGTACTGGAATGTCGTGTGGATCCTCATATTTATAAAGGTTTTCGTAAGTATGTTCGATTAGTCAAAGAGTGGAGTCGTGTCGAATCTGAACTGCGGACCAAAGGAAGGGAGCCCGATCTTGTTATTGTTGCATTTCCCGGCCATAGCGTGATGTGGTTGGCACGAATGATTTGTAACGGCAAGAAGATAGTATTTGACGCTTTTTTATCACGTGTCGACTCGAACGTCTGTGATCGCGGAGCGTACTCACTCTTTTCGCCACGTGGCTTGTTGGATTGGTTGCTTGATTGGAGTAGTTGTCTGTTGGCCCACAACGTTCTTCTAGATACTCATCAGCACATTGACTATTTTAGGCATCATTTTTTTGTCAGGAGAGACAAAATGATCCGCATCCCCGTTTCCACAGATCCATCTCTGTTTTATCCTCGTGAATCACCTCGGCAATCCAGTAAATTTAACGTTTATTTTCAGGGGACATTCATCCCATTGCAGGGATTAGAGTATATAGTGGCAGCAGCGGAGCAGCTCAAAAATCATACTGACATCATCTTTACAATTCTGGGGTCTGGTCAGCAATTTGCTTTAATCTCTGAAGAAGTGCGTCGGAGACGACTGACTAACGTTTCTCTTATTGGGCGCAAGCCTCTGGTCGAACTTCCTCTCTATATTGCGACTGCCGACTTGTGTCTCGGCATATTCGGATCTACCGACAAGGCTGAACGCGTCATCCCTAACAAGGTCTATGAGTATATCGCTATGAAGAAGCCAGTGATTACTGCTGATACGGCGGCAATTAGGGAATTTTTCGTACCTAATGAAGATATGATATTGTGTAGACGTGCTCAGGGAGAGAGCCTGGCCGAGGCTATTCTTTGGTTGAAAGATAACCCCGAACTCAGGTCGCAGCTTGCAGAGCATGCATATAGTCGTTTTGATACCCAACTGCGTCCCTGTCAGATAGTGTCAGAACTTATCAAGAATCTAACTCTGTAATTATGTCATCCACTGACTTACTCTCATATACCAACAATGTTACTTCGGAACATGGTGAAGACGGGGTTATTGCCCGCATTTTCGAAATTATAGGGGAGGGATCACGGTGGTGTGTGGATTTGGGAGCCCTAAATGGCGTCCATGGCAGTAATGTTTGGTATTTAGTAAAAAAACGTGGCTGGTCTGGTATTCTGATTGAGGCCGATCAGACTTATTTTGAAAAGCTTTGTAAAGAATATTCAGGCAACGACAAGGTGCGCTGTGTGAAGTCTTTCGTCTCATTTGAGGGGGTCGATTCTCTCGATTCAATCTTTGCCAAGACTGATTTGCCATACACATTCGACCTCTTCTCTTTGGATATAGACGGCAACGAATATCATCTTTGGGATTCTCTTCATGTTTATCGCCCAAGGGTATTGGTTGTCGAGTTTAACCCTACCATACCGAACGATGTTTCTTTTATCCAACCACGGGACATGAATGTTTTTCAGGGTTCTTCACTACGCGCTCTAGTCGAACTTGGAAAACGCAAGGGCTACGAGCTGGTTGCAGCCAATGAGTTTAATGCCTTTTTTGTCTTAACAGAACTATTCCCGAAGTTTGGTATTAGTGATAATTCTATAGATATATTGCATACAGATAGCAAATATCAAACAAAATTTTTTCAGCTCTATGATGGCACTCTGCGGATAGCTGGTTATGACAAGCTACTTTGGCACACAGTACCTATATCTCTGGAGAAACTACAGGTTTTACCTCGTCGCAAGCGTTATTATCCTGCCAAAATTGACGGTCGTAAGACGGTTCGTTCGTTAAAATATTGGGCCAGAAAATTTCCGCTTTACTCACTTATTCAACGTTTACGTGGATTTATAAAAAAGATATGAAAATAAGTAGAGCTGTCACATTTCGGGCATCGTCTATAGGCGATTGTCTCATGGCAAAATATCTCATGGAAAATGTACATGTGGCGTTCCCGAACGTTTCTTGCTGTGTCGTAGTTGCTGGACGTATCGGAATGATCCGAGATCTGTTCGAGGCGTATCCCTGGATAGAGGTTATAGAAGCCAATCGTCGTGACCCGTGCTCTGTTCTCCGTTTATTCAAAAAATATCGTAGAAGTGATTTGGTGGTTACTCAATATGCTGGAAAGAAAGGAGGTAAATTTAGTCTGCTTAGCAAAATAATGGCTAGGTTTTTGTCAAAGTCGGGAGGTTTTGTTGGATTTGAAGATGTTTCGGCCTGGAATCGCGTTTTGTTTGACGTCAAACTTGATGTTAATCCGAATATGGCAGTAGTGTGGCATGAGCGTGAGGTGCTTCGAGCTGTTGGAGCCCCAATCTCTATTGGCAGACCGACACTGTCTTTCACAAAAGACAAGAGTGTTCTCAGTAGATTTTCGTTGATTCCCGGACAATATATAGTTGTACACCTGTTCGCTGGTGGTGCTGGTCGCGGCTTACACCCTGACAAGAAAAAAGAGCTGATTGCAAAGCTTGCCGCAAAAAATCCCGATTTGAAACTGGTAATAAGCGGGGGCAAGGATGATAAGGAAGAAGCTGTGCGCGTATCTGAGGGTATCTCTGCTTTAGTTGTGGCTGGCCTCACCAGTCTGCAGGAGCTTATCAATCTCATATCTGAAAGTCGTTGTGTCATCAGTGTCGATACTGGTGTGGCTCATATAACCGCGCATTTGGGAAAAAAGTTGTCGGTAATTCGTACTTGTCTAGCCCCAAACTGGTGGTTTGCCGATCAGTATGGTGCGGATGCCCGCATAGCGGTTCATTCACATGACGCTTCATGTGCCGACGGACATATATTCGAGGATTATCCTACTTGTATCAACTCTGTTGACCTGGAAGATGTCGTGATCAGTATGTTACAGTGAGTTTACTACCAAATTTATGAAAGTCGTTATTCTCGGATACGAACCGACACAAGCTGGAATCATCGGACAGACCTATTCTAGGCTTAAGGACGAGGGCCGTGAAGTGGTAGTCGTGACTTTTGATCAGGAACTCGAATGGTTGCTTGCGGAGGTGGGTGTGACATTCAAGTCGTCATTGATGTATAGGCGAGGGGAACGACTAAGAAATCTGGAGTTTACTGAAGAACTGGTGACCAATGTCCGTAATCTGGTCTTGTCGAAGATGAGTTATCGCGGCGTATCCATGGATCACTTGTTTTGTTTTTCGTTACACATATATTTAGAGAAATGGCTGTATTTCGGTGAGGTTGTGGACCAAATCTTGTCAGTGGAAAAACCTGAAATGATCTACATATGTGAACCATATTTTTCACCACCTATCGAAAAAGACACAGCTTTGTACTACGAGAATGAAGCGCTGGTATTGTGTGCTAGGGAAATGTGTGCCGAGCAAGATGTAATCTGTGAAAAAATAGGACAGCCAGTCATGACCTCCATCGTCAAAAACGATAGTATCAATAGTCACATACTTAAGATTGGATTGGGAATAGCGAATCTATTCTTTGGATTTATACAAAGAAAAAATGGAATTAGAGTATTGGCCAGCGAATACTGGAAACATATCGGGCCGCTATTTGACAGGTTGCCAAGAAGTTCGCTTGTTTTGTATGACAGACAAGAATCAAAGAACATTCCCTTGAAAACCATATTTCGTAATCGAATACGCTTTATGCATGGGCCCGGCCGTTTGAGTCTCGATACGGTGACTCGAGCCCGTGAGGCGGAAAAGCGTATTTCTGACGATTGGAAAAATTGTAGGGGCGAAATTCTTTCAGCCAATTTTAGATACGGTAGATATGACATGTCGAAAGTTGTAGTGAGCGCATTGGATGCAATCATTAAATATCAAATGCAAGAAAATCTCATGGAGATTGAGCGTATCTATTCTTTGATTTATAGAGTTAAGCCTGATTTAGTCATACTGCGTGCTAGCGTCAGTGCTCAACCGCATTTTCCTATACTTGCCCTGGTGGCCAAGGAACTAGGTATACCATCAATAGAACTTCAACATGGATTGGAGATATTTGCACCGGGATCCGTATCCAGATTTCATACAGCGGGTTACCTTGCACTTTATGGCAAGATCATTCAAGGGGAGATGGAACGTTGTGTACCAGAAAGACCGGAGCTTTTGGTTGTAGGATCGCCACATTTTGATTCTTTATATAGCACAATAGACTCGGTGCAAGCCGATCAAGGCGAAGAGCTCGTTTGTATCGCTCCAGATGTGTCTTTACCGGCCGTGTATGACAGCTATGATGCGTACGAGTATTTTCGGGCGGTGGCAAATGCCACTAGCTCATCTAGTATATCCGTGCGCATAAAACTTCGCGGACCGCGTAGACAGCCTTTTTATCATGCCGCTTTGAAAAAGGCCTTTGGAGATGGGCGGTACAAGATATCGCAGGGCGGATCTGTTCTGGATGCATGTCGTCACGCTAAGGTTGCCGTGTCTTGTTATAGTACTGCGGCATTAGAGTTGCTTATTTGTGGCATTCCGACTATTTTAGCTACAGTATCACCGCTAGAAAATCATTTCGTATCCTTTCACTTTGGTCCATATGAAAAAGAACGAGCTGTGCGAATAGCTCGATCAGCGGAAGAGCTTTCATTGGTACTCCAAGAATTGTCTTCAGAAAAAGTTCTTCGTGAATTGAAAGAGCGAGCCACGTCCTTTTTGTCTCAAAACTATGCGTTTGACGGTCGATCTGTCCCTCGTCTTATCGGACTCATACAGCGGGTGATAAAAAAAGGTTTGTCCGAGAAAAAAATATAAATCCACATGCAATTCGCCTTGAAAGAAATATTTATAGCGTACGAGCAAGGTCATCTTGACGAAGCGGCCAATTGTGATGGTGCGCGTACAACAATATGTTTGGATTTTTTACTCGAAAGAGAATGCAAAAAGAGAAGTATTCCATTCGTACCCTTGCGCAGTTTTGTTGATGTGGAAACGGATGAAGAAATCTGGTGGAAAAGGTCCCATGATATTTCCCGTGAATGGTATCGAATGTCGTCTATGGATTTTTTCAAATACCGAAATGTTCGTATCGCGGAAGCACCGGAACCGATAATGCAAGCCTATCTGGCAAAACTGTTTTATTATGTCCGTATCTTCATTTTCCTAAAAAAGGCACATCCAGGAGCGCATTTTGTTATTCCTGATCCAGTTTCCAAGAATATGTCCATGGAATGTTTGATGGCTTTGCAGTCATGGACTGTGCTGGATGCTGCGCGTATGGTCGGCTTGGTTGGCGCTAACGGATATGTCCGGAAAATACCTAATATATACAAGTTTGAACGCACCACTTGGAAATCATGGCTACTGCACACTCTCAATATTTTTGTTGGCTTGGTGGCTCCTAGGCACAGACGCAAAATTTATTTGAGCGGTTATTGGACTCACGCGGAATCGTTGGTGCCGCACTTGGACGATACGGAAATAATTGTCTTGGAAACAAAAAAATTCAGGGAAGTTCCGTGGAGTCAGGTTATGGCTCATCGTGTGCGTTTTTTGTATTCTCACAGGCCGGTAAATGGCCAAGAGGAGCGTTTGGCACGTGAGATTGGCGACGGATTTGTGCGTGAGTGGCAAGAGGCGAAGAAAGAAGTTGCTGGATATTTACACAGCATCCAACCTGATCTTGACTGGGGCCCGGTTCTTGAAGCTTGTGGACATATCGTATGGTATTCACCACGTGTAGTTGCTGACATAGACATTTTGTATGGCATTATGAAAAAGGAAAAACCAAATCTTGTCCTACAGATGGCATCGGTAGGTGGGCCACATCATTACTTTCTACTCATGGCCCATATTGCCAGAGAGCTTGGCATAAAGACGGCTGAACTACAGCATGCCACTGTGACTATAGACCCAAGATCTGTTTTCTGTCGAATAGAAACAGATTTTCTTTTGACATATGGAAAAAGTATAAATGAATGGCACGAACGCATAGGTAATGATAAGGGCAAACTTATTGCCACTGGGTCTCCACGTTTTGATCGGTATACGAATGAACAAGAGGCCGGACGTAACGCTGGCAAGATCATGATCGAAAGGTTGGGTCTTGATGTAAGGAGGCCAATTTTATTAGTGGCTGTTCCATTTTCCGAAACATATGTATCAACAATCGATTCATACCAATTGGCGGAATTTTTGGCGATGATCAGGAATATACAAAGAAAAACTCCCGGATTGCAAGTACTGTTCAAGTGTCGAGTTTCAAGACTTATCACGGTGACTGCAGAGTATCTGAAAGAGCTTTTTGACAAAGATTTTGCTGTGACTGGGGAAGAGGATATATTTCCATTTGTCTGCGCCAGTGATGCGATTATCTGCAACAACTCAACCGTGATATATCAGGCGGCCATAGCCGGTAAACCCATCGTTCTACATCCTTGGAGACACTTTGATTCATATCATGCGCAAATATATGATCCTCTGATACCGATAATCTATTCAAAAGATGAAGCAACGAATGCTGTTTCTGGCATATTTACTGATTCAGATTATCGTGAAAAATTGCTGGGGCAGCAAAAACAGTTTCTGGATGGCTATCTTTTTGACGGAAAAGCCTCCAAGCGAGTCGCGGAATGTGTAAAAAAGATCTGTGTTTAGCGGGAAACAGCCCTTGCAGTGATGTGGTTTTTGTGTAATATTATCCGCTATGAATCTACAAAAACTAAGTGGCAAGACGATGCTCATTACTGGAGGCACCGGCTCTTTCGGTAGGACATTTGCGAAATATGTTTTGGCAAATTCCGAGATAAAAAAGCTCATAATTTTCTCACGTGATGAGCTGAAACAGTTCCAGATGCAGATGGAAATCAAGGATGAGCGCATACGTTTTTTCATAGGTGACGTGCGCGATCTCCCGAGGCTTCAGCGTGCTTTTGATGGGGTGGATATTGTCGTGCATGCCGCGGCTTTGAAACAGGTCCCTGCACTTGAATACAATCCGTTTGAGGCGGTGAAAACTAACGTCATTGGCTCGCAAAACGTTATAGAAGCCGCCTTAGATCAGAAGGTTGGTCAAGTTGTCCTTGTTTCTACGGACAAAGCGGCTATGCCAGTAAACCTTTATGGGGCCACCAAACTTTCTGCTGAAAAACTTTTTATTGCTGGTAACTCATACAGCGCCGACGGCGATACATGTTTCAGTGTTGTACGTTACGGCAACGTCGTCGGAAGCCGCGGCAGTATCATTGAGAAACTTATTCTAAATAAGGGGGCTAGCACCGTACAGATAACAGAAGAGCGCATGACCCGTTTTTGGATAGATCTTGAGCATGCCATGCAGATCGTTCTCTTTGCGTTAGAAAATATGGAAGGGGGGGAAATATTTGTACCGAAGGCTTCGGCGATGAAACTCACTGACTTGTTTGATATTTTGGCTCCCGAAGCAAAACGCACTGTCATAGGCATACGTCCAGGAGAGAAGGTTCACGAGGTGTTACTTACTAAGGAAGAAGCAAGACATGCTGTAGAGCTCAGAGAATACTTTGTTATTCTGCCAGAACACTCGAGTACTTCACGTCAGAAGAAAGGCATCCAAAAATTCTTGAAAATGGGCAAAAAATTGAAGCAAGATTTTCATTTTACGAGCGACACTGCGGAGAAGCGTATGTCGAAGAAAGAACTTCTTCGAATTGTTGCTCATATGGAAAAAGAGCTTTTGAAGCAATAAATGATTCCTTATTCAACACAGGACATCAACGAGGCAGACGTCAGGGCGGTCGTACGATCGCTTGTGTCTGGCTGGCTTACGCAGGGGCCTGCAGTCGAGAAATTTGAGAAAGATGTTGCCAAGAAAGTTGGGGCGAAGTATGCCGTAGCCTTTAATTCAGGCACTGCAGCATTGCATGCTGCCTATTTCGCCGCTGGTGTACGTAAAGGGGATGAGGTTATTGTTCCGTCGTTGACTTTTGCGGCTACAGCTAATGCGGTATTATATCTCGGTGCAAAGCCGATTTTCGCTGATTCTGATCCAAATACCGGTAATATGAGTGTAAGTGTGGCGCGCGCCAAAATAACAAAAAAGACAAAGGCCATAGTTCCTGTTGATTACAGTGGCCGTCCAGCGGATCTGCACGCGTTTCGAGCTCTTGCTGATAAACACAAGATTGTCTTTATTGAGGACGGTGCGCAGTCGTTGGGTGCAGAATATTACGGTAAATCAGTCGGCATACAGGCAGATATGACCATGTTTAGTTTTCATCCGGTAAAATCAATTACCACAGGAGAAGGTGGCATTATCGTGACTGACAACCTGAAGCTTTACGATGCTATGAGACTATTTCGCAATCATGGCATAAGTAAAGATGCCAAGACTTTTGCCCGTAAGGATCGCGCGGCTTGGTATCAAGAGATGCAGGAACTCGGATTCAATTACCGTATGCCAGAGATGTCCGCTGCTCTCGGATCCAGTCAGTTGAAGCGTCTGGACTCATTCATTGCAAAACGTCGGGCAGCTTCTTTGAGGTACAGGAAATTACTGGCCAATGTTCCCAACGTAATCCTTCCCCCCGTCGAGTGTGTCCATGAAAAATCGGCGTGGCATCTTTTTCCAGTTAGATTGGCACGGCCCATCACATACAGACGCGACGAAATCTTTACGAAAATGCGCGAAGCTGGCATCGGGGTACAGGTACATCATATCCCAGTTCACACCCATCCTTATTACGAAAAATTAGGATACAAAAAAGGATTGTGTCCAAATGCCGAAGCTTTTGTGTCGGCCGAAATATCACTACCTCTTTTTCCTGGGATAACAGTGAAACAGCAAAAGTTTGTGGCAGATACTTTAAAGAGTATACTTTCTAAGTTATGAGTCAAAATTCTAAAAATAATTCAGGTCAAAAACTCTGGCAAAAAGCAAAGAAGTTGATACCCGGTGGCAATCAGCTGCTTTCAAAGCGAGCCGAGATGTTTTTGCCTGATCATTGGCCGGCGTATTACTCCAAAGCCAGAGGTTGTGAAGTGTGGGACCTGGATGGCAAAAAATACATTGACATGTCTATTATGGGAGTGGGCAGCTGTATGCTGGGTTATGCTGACAAGGATGTAAATGCCGCTGTAAAGAAGGCTGTTGACAACGGCTCGATGTCCACATTGAACGCTCCAGAAGAAGTTGAGTTGGCTGAACTTTTGTGTCAGATACACCCTTGGGCTGAAATGGTGCGATATGCGCGTACAGGAGGTGAAGCTATGGCCATTGCAGAGCGTATTGCGCGTGCCCACACTGGTAGGGACATAATTGCTTTCTGCGGATATCACGGATGGCACGATTGGTATTTGGCTACCAATCTTACTGGTAAAGACGATCTGAAGGAACATTTGTTGGCGGGTCTTATGCCGGCCGGAGTTCCCAAGAGTCTGGGTGGTACGATCATGCCTTTTCATTACAATAAGATAGAGGAGTTGGAGTCAATAGTCAGGAAGGCTGGAGCTAATTTGGCGGCTATAATCATGGAGCCAATACATAACATTGAACCCGAGAATGATTTTCTTGAAGACGTTAGGAGAATCGCTTCGGAAACTGGTGCCGTACTTATTTTTGATGAGATAACAGTTGGGTGGAAACTTGCTTATGGCGGAGCACATCTCCTATATGGTGTTTACCCAGATATTGCCGTATTTAGCAAGGCGATGAGCAATGGGTATCCGATGGCCGCAATTATTGGTCGTAGAGAAGTGATGCAGGCCGCTCAGCAATCTTTTATTTCGAGTACTTACTGGACAGAAAGAATAGGTCCAACCGCGGCACTGGCTACCATACGAAAGATGAAAAAAGTAGAGGTACCAAAACGGCTTCATGCAGTTGGAAAGAAAGTTCGTGAAGGATGGATTAGGTTGGCGCAGAAACATGAACTTGATATTAAGCTCGGTGGAGTAGTTCCGATTAGCAGTTTTTCATTTCAGTATGGCAAAGACAGTCAAGCCATGAAAACTCTTTTTGTTCAGGAAATGCTCGGCAGAGGATTTCTTGCCACAAATATGTTCTTTGCATCATGTGCCCATAATGACGTACACATACATAAATATCTCAAGGCGGTCGATGAGACCTACGCGATCATAAAAGAGGCGATACAGTCGGGGACAGTTAGAAAAAAGTTGCGCGGGCCAGAAGCCCACACAGGATTTGCTCGTCTAAACTAAACATGATTCACGGACCAATATTTGATCCAAAAGCGGATTCGCCACTTTCTGATGAGGATTTGAAGCGAAAAAGAGACAGGTATTCACACTTCAAATCACAGAGCGTGATTAGTCGTATAGCCAAGAATTCGTTGGGAGCGGATATATCGCGGGTGGAGCCGTTAGGGGCAGGGGCCAATGCTTTTGATCACCTAGTCTTCAGGGTATATACTGACAAAGGTTTGCGAGTAGTTTTTCGACTTAATACTGATCCACTGGTCGCTGAACATTTTTTGGTTGAGGCCGAGTTGTATAGAGTGTGGCATCGGGCAGGTATACCAAGCCCCGAAGTCTATGATGTGATTTTGAGGACCAAAAAAAGTGATCCCGATTACATACTTTTGGAAAATGTTGGAACTCATGATATAGAAGAATATCTCAGGACATATCCTCAAGATGCTACTTTATATGCCGAGTCGTCAGGTCAGTTTTTGAGAAACATTCACGCGGTTCCGATGGAGGGATTCGGTACGCTTGTGTTGCGGAGCGGCGTGCTACGAGGAATCCAGACGACGTGGAAAGAAGCTATATGTACCCGTTTGGAGGAGACGGTAACATATTTAGTTGAACACCAATTACTGACGGTCAAAGAAGGAAGAGATGTTTCTGATGCGTTTGGGCGACACGAGAGATTGCTGGATATTGAGGATGGCGTGATACTCCATGGCGATTATCACAATGCTAACATTATGATTGATGAAATTGGCCGGAAAGTGGTTGCGGCCATAGACCTGTCACAAGCGAAATCGGGTGACCCTATTTTTGATCTGGCATTTTATGGAACATATGTGTCGGATGAAATATTCGATTCGTTTTGTGGTGGATATTTTGGTTGTTCACGACGACCGAGCGACTTTGATAAGAAACTGGCTTTATATCAATTGAGAATATATTTAAGCAAAGCCAAACTTCGCAAGCGTTTTGGTTATAATGAACGTATTGGATCTGCGATAAAGGGTGTCTTGGAGTCCCTAAAAAAATTAACATAAAACAAAAAACTATATTTATGAAAACAGATAATTACAAAAGGGAACTGCAGATCGCAAAGGATGTGGTCCTAAAAGCCGGTACTATTCTTACGGTCTCGCGGGAACGGAATAAGATTATAAAACAGCCGCACGGTGATGGTTATTTGGACGTGACGACAAGTGTCGATATTGAGTCGGAATCGTTACTAATTGAGACCATTGCCAGTGAATTTCCTCAGGATTCAATTTTGAGTGAAGAAACGCGTGTGGAATATACTCCTGATAAAAAACGTCTGTGGATTATGGATCCTTTGGATGGTACGACCAACTATGTAAAAGGGCTGGACGCTTATGCTGTATCCGTGGCCCTCATGGATGAAGGCAAGGCGGCCATGGCTGTAAACTATATCCCCACCACGGGTGATATGTATCATGCAGTACGTGGACAGGGTGTATTTCTAAACGACAAAAAACTTGTAATTGTCAATCCTGATGAAACTTTGGGGCAAAGTCTGGTCAGCGTCGGATTTCCACATTCACGTACGAAAGATGTGGCGGACCGAGCATTCGCTTTGTATAGGGATATTTGGCTGGCATCATCAGATCTACGTCGCTCGGCATCGGCTGTAGTTGACGGGTGCCTGCTTGCGTCCGGCATCACTGGAGCTTATTTGACACCAGATATCAAACCTTGGGATATTGTATCTGGCAGTCTTTTTGTCGAGGAGCAAGGAGGTATAGCTAGTGATTTGCATGGTCAGCCGCTGGATCTTTTTCGTAGGTCAGGAAATCGTTTTAGTACCAGCGTAATATTTGCAAAAAATAAGACAATCCATGATGCAGTCAAAGAGATTACAATGAGATATAATTAGACTACCGATGATATTAGCCATAATACAAGCTCGTGCTGGATCAACCCGTCTGCCCGCCAAAATACTCCGTCCTATCTTGGGCCGACCCATGCTCGGACACATGCTCGAGCGTATAAAAAGGGCTCAAAAATTGGATGCCATAGTTGTGGCAACGACGGACAAACTAGAGGATGATGCCACCGAAGCTTTGGTCAAGAGTTGTGGAGTGGCTGTTTTTCGTGGTAGTGAGAAGGACGTGCTTGACCGATTCTATCAAGCGGCAAAAAGCATGGGGGCTGACAAAGATACAGCCATCACTTGTCTGTTGGCCGACTGCCCTTTGCAGGACCCTTTGGTTGTAGATGAAGGTGTGCAGCATTATATAGACGCCAAGGACCCATACATTTTTACCGGGACAGTGCTCAATTATCCGGAAGGTCTTGATTTCAACGTATTTTCATTTGTCGGTCTTGAGGAGGCCGCCCTCAGTGCAAAATTACCTTCCGAGCGCGAACATGTGGCGCGTTATTTTATAAATCATCCTGAGCGTTTCAGAGCGTTACAGTGGAAAACAGGCACGAGAGATGATTCAAAGATGCATTGGTCTGTTGATACGGAGGCCGATTTTTCATTTGTGACAAAAGTTTTTGAGTATTTGTACAAAAACAAACCCTATTTTGGCAAGGATGACGTACTTGCATTGTTGGAGGCCCATCCGGAGCTTATGGCAATCAACAGGGGGGGTACTGGATATGAGGGACTGGCCAAGTCACTCAAAGAAGATGAGGAGTTCAAAAAATTGCAAAATGAAAATTAACCATCCACAACTTGTCTTGGGTACCGTGCAGTTGGGCATGAAATACGGCCTAAACAATCAATGTGGACAACCGACAGAAAGTGAATCCTTTTCTATTCTTGATACCGCTTTGGCTGCAGGTATCGATACGTTTGATACAGCGTGGGCTTACGGTACAGCCGAAGATGTACTAGGGGCATGGATCAGGAGTCGGTCTCTTTCGGGCAAAGTTAAAGTAATCTCAAAGATGAAGCCCCATGCCATAAATGACTATCCTGACGGCACAAAGATTTCTGATATTGTGCGAATGGAACTGGAAAAATCATTGAAACGGCTCGGCCTCGATTCATTAGAAGCATACATGTTTCATTCCCCGTATTATGTATATCTAAAGTATGCCATGGACGGGTTGCGACAGGTAAAACAAGATGGCCTGGTGAAACATGTCGGTGTTTCTGTTTATGATGAGGCTGAAGCCCTACAGGCAGTCGAGCTCGGGTCTGACTGTGTACAGGTGCCTTATAACGTCTTTGACCAACGATTGGATAGTACACATTTTTTTGATCGCGCAAAAGCAAACAAAACTACAGTATTTGCTAGAAGTCCATTTCTACAGGGGTTGTTATTGATGCGGCCAGACAAATTACCGACCCATTTGCAATATTTAAAGCCATTCTTGGGCGCATTTATCAATATTGCTCAAAAGTATGGTAGAACACAGGTGGAAGCTTCCTTGGACTTTGTGTATGCGAGATGTCGCGCCGACTACATAGTCTTTGGAGTAGACAATGTCAGACAGCTTGCTCAAGATCTGGAAGATGGAGCCGGGTCTTCAGTCGATGATGGAATGATCAGCGAAATGTCGAGTGCATTCAAGGATCTGAATAGGGGTGCTGTAAATCCAAGTCTGTGGAGTAAGATAAAATTATGACAAGAGAAATACGGCCCAATGCTATAATTATCCCTACTGGTGGAACGGTACGTTCGGTCGATGGCGGTTACCGGTCGACTTCATACGAAGATGGGGATTCTTTTGGTGTGCTTGGCGGATATGCTCGTGTGGAAGCAGCCTCCATTTTGGGAAAAATGTATCCGGATACGAAAATTGTGCCTGGGGGAAAAGGTATTCGAGATCAGTTTGTACCTTCTCATGCCGCAGTTATGGAAAGTGAATTAGTTAAACTGGGGATCGCACCTTCACGCATAATCCGTGAGGAAAACTCGACTACTACACTGAACGGTATGTCCGAAGCCGAGTCTCTGTCAAAAAAACTTGGCTGGTCGGACATTATTATTGTTACAAACGAATACCATGTACCTAGGTTGTCGGCCATGTGGAAAACTCTCAAATCAAGCGTACGTGCAAATATTGTTGTGGCTGAGGATGTCATCACGTCCGTTCGTCCGGAATTTGAAAAAGAATTTGGTGTGGTAAAACAGACTCCTGCATATATAAAAAGGTTAGCATCTGAGGCTGACGGTCTGGCCGCATTACATTCTGGTACATACAAGACGGCTTCTATTGGTGACAAGAAAGAACGTTTGGTATAATATCAATCTTATTGATGAATAAGGGAAATGTTACTATTGGCACCAGAAAGGTGGGCGACGGACAGCCTGTTTTTGTTATAGCGGAGGTGAGCGCCAATCATCGTGGTGACATAAATACCGCTTTGGCCATGATTGATGCTGCACAAGCTGCCGGAGCAGACGCGGTTAAATTTCAGCACCTGATCCACGACAAAATTGCCGCTGAACCTCTGTCAGATTTTTACAAGTCAGCCGAGTTGCCTTATGAATGGACTCCGCAACTGATCGCTAAGGCAAAACAAAAAGATATACTATTTTTGTCCACGCCGTTTGATAAAGGTGCAGTTGACCTTTTGGCTGAATCTGGCGTGCTAGCGTACAAAGTTGCTTCTTACGAAATGACGGATGATGTTCTTTTGCGTCACATAGCCAAGAAGGGTAAGCCGGTCATTATTTCTACGGGCATGGCCTATATGGATGAAGTTAAGCATGCGGTTGAAGTCATAAAAAATGAAGGTAATGATCAGATAGTTGTCCTCCACTGTGTCTCTCTATATCCTCCAGAGTCTAAAGATCTGAACCTGAAAGCCATACAAACTTTGCGGAAAGAACTTAGTCGTCCAGTTGGTTATTCCGATCATGCCGAACCTTCGTCGAATGCTGCAACTCTGGGTGCCATCACTCTCGGTGCCTGTCTAATTGAGCGTCATATAACAGATTCGCAGGAGGGTAATAGTAATGATGATAAAAACTCTATGACCATAGATCAATTTAGACATATGGTGTCAGAGATACGCAGTCTTGAAGCCGCTCTGTCGCGTTCGGGTGTAAAGGAGCCAATATCGGCCCCAGACCGTGAGGTTGATGAGGTGAAAGAGAGGGGAACACGTCGTTCATTGTATGCCCTGAAAGATATTTCCAGAGGGGAAGTTATAGACGATTCAATGCTTATTACTCTTAGGCCAATGCGCGGTATTGAGCCAAAAGATATTGAAAAAGTCATAGGCAAACGAGCTGTGTGTGATATTAAGGCACGGTCACCAATAACAACTAACGACATAGAATTATGAAAAAGCATGCCGGCCGTGTCTTGGAGAAAAAGGACGGAAAAAAAGTGATTAATTGTCGTTCTTGTGGCTTTGTCCATGTGTGGCCTACGCCGAGTGAAAAAGAGCTCAGGATGTTCTATGAGCAGGAATTCTACCAGCATGAAAGACCCAATTATTTCAAGGAGACAAAAGAGGACTTGCCTTGGTGGATGGTCACGTATAATAATTATTATTCTTTGTTCGAGAGGCATACTAGAGGGCGGAAATTGCTTGACGTTGGCTCTGGTCCGGGCCACTTTTTGGCATGCGGCAAAAAGCGAGGTTGGAAAGTCGTAGGGATTGAGCCGTCGGCTCCAGCAGCTAGATACAGCAATCGGCGCGGCCTGAAAACAATAAACAATTTTTTCAACTATGACGACGCAAAGCATTTAGGAACTTTTGATGTCGTACATGCGGCCATGGTGCTCGAACATGTACCAAACCCTACTGGGTTTATTGTGGACATGAAAAAGATGCTCAAAAAAGATGGTCGATTGGCCATTTTCTGTCCTAATGATTTCAACCCACTCCAGCTCACGTTGCGAGACCAGCACGGTTTCGGGCCGTGGTGGGTGGTGCCAAAACATCATCTCAATTATTTCACCATGGATAGCATGTCAGGACTTTTGAAGCGTCTAGGATTTATTGTAGAGGAGGTCCTAGGTACATATCCACTTGAAACTTTTCTGCTTGCGGGGAAAAATTACATAGGTAATCACAATGTCGGACGTGTTTGCCACAAACAGCGCAAGGATTTCGAGATGATGATTTATAAGAAAGATCCTGATATACTGAACGACCTCTACGCAGGATTGGCCACAGCAGGTATTGGACGTGAGTTCATGATTGTGGCCAAAAAGAAATAATATGAAAACTCCCGCATTCTCAATTTCATTGAAAAAACCGAAGGCCATATGGCTTTTTGCTGGAGGGCCAATGCAGCGCATTGCGGCCGAGAAGATAAAGGAGCGAGGGTACGCCTTGATCATCGCCGACGGTTGGGACAAGTGCGTACTTCGTCCAATGGCTGATGAGTTTGTCCATGCGGACACTTTCAATATCAAAGAAAACCTTACAAAAGCGGATGAATTAAGAGAACGATACGATATTCAGGCGGTCTTCACTTCCGCCGCTGACTGTCATGAAACTGTGGCTATAATTGCCCAGTATTTAGGCCTTCCAGGAATAGATCCGAAGATATCTCACATGTGCCGTTACAAGTATGAAACGCGTGAAGTGTTGACCAAAGCCGGCATACCTCAGCCAAAATACCGCGTGGTCAAAACCCGTGAGGAAGCCCTTGTGGCTTTGAAAGAAATAGGTCTGCCGGCCGCCTTAAAACCACCAAATAATTCCGGTAGTCGCGGTTTTTCACGTATCGATTCCGAGGCGACACTTACAGATGAAGCTTTTGAGCGAGCGGTCAGGAATGGTACGACGGGCTCTGTCATAATTGAAGAGCTTCTCGTGCCGGTGGTTGGTGAGATAGCTGAACAGTCAGCTGAGACTTTGTGGTACGATGGCAGGATGACTTGGCTCAACTGGGTGGACCGACTTTTTCGGAAGGATTTCGATTTGTTTAATGGTATTTGGGAGGAAAAAGAAAATCCATATAGAGATACTTCATGGGCCGTTGAATTGGCACATATAAACCCAGCTACTCACTCGGAAGAAACAAGACGTGCAGTTGAAGATATGATCAGGAAAGCTGGCATTGCCATAGGTATGGATAAACAAAAAGGCGGACACCTTTTGAAAGCGGATCTCATGCTTACACAGAATGGACCGAGAATCATCGAGCTTACACCTCGTCTTTCTGGAGGATGGGATTCATCATGGTCCACACCGCGTCGAGGTGCCGATTTTGTTGGCGGCATGATTGGCATGGCTCTTGGTGAAAAACTAACTCCAGCATATATGGATAGGTATTTCAAATATCATGATGAAAATGTGGTTGCTTCGATGTTGGCCAAAGTCGAGATAGATGCACAAGATTGTATTGGTCGTCGTTTTGCCCTGGGTGCCGCATATGATCGTACGGACTCGTTACGTGAAGCTTATAAATCGTTGAGGTCGGAGAGATTCATCGCATAAATATGAAATTTAAAACTGCTACGTGTGTATGGTGTGGGGATAGGAAGAATAAGTCATTTCATGCTCGGGTACGCTGGGAAAAATTTGATTCCTCATGGTACAAGTGTAATAGTTGTGGAAGTTTGATGATTCTGCCGAGGCCTTCTCGGTCGGAGATAAAAGAGATCTATGAGAATGATTACCTAAACAAGAGGTTGCAACCACATCCAGGTGTTGACTGCAGGATACGATATGCCAAGTCGTATCGTTCGACAGTTTTTGCTGAGTATGAAATGTCATTGAAGGATATACATATTAGCAAAAAAGGTATTAAATCAGTACTTGATTTTGGTTGCGCCGACGGTGTTTTCTTGGAGTTTTGCAAAAAATATTTTAGTGCTGACACCAAAATTTATGGAACCGATTTATCGGAAAGGATGCTTGATCAGGCGCGAGCAAGTGGTTGGGATGTCTTTCCTTTGAAAGAAGTGGATACTACCAAGATGAAGTTTGACCTCATCACCCTATGGGATGTCATAGAACATGTGGAAGAGCCAACGGTGGTTATAGCAAAGTTGAAGAAATTACTTAAACCAGGAGGTAAGATTTTTATGGAGACACCGCGGTTTGGGTTGCTGGGGGAGCTTTACGGTGAGAATTGGCCACATCTATTGCCAGTACAACATTTGAGTGTAGCTTCAAAGGAGGGTATGGAAAAAATGGCCAAGCGCACGGGTATGATTATAGACACGTATTGTAGTTTTGGAGCCAATGCTCCCAGTGTGGCAGTTCCACAGCCATACAAGAGAGTGTTCGACCAGTTGGCCAAAAAACTTGGTTTTGGTGATGTGCAGATATTGAGCTTGAAAAGAGATGTGATATAATCTGAAACCTCATTGTGCAGCCCCGATTTAATAAGTAACAAACAATACTATGGCATATGAATGGTCTAATAAGGCTCATTTGGATACTCTAAAAGTTGTCGGGGATAAAGACATCCTTACGTTCGATGCTCCGGGTGAGCACGCGGAGGTGTATCTCAAAGACGGCAATATCGATAAAGTAGTCTTTGCTGTATCAGGCAAGAAGGCTGTGACTATAAAGGCCAAAGATGCCCACGCGATAGTGGTGGGTGAGGGTAATCACGAGCGTGACGTATATCATTATCTAAAGCCCGGAGGCCCTGCTCCGACTATGCGCCTAGGTATCACTGTCCATCGTGGTGAGGGTACTTGGTCAAGTTTGCCTCATGATTTCGAACTTAATACTGAACCAGGATTTGAAGAAGTATTCTTCTACATCATAAAGGGTGCTAATAAACGAGGGGTTCAAGTGGGTAAAGGGGTTTGGTATGACAACTCAGCCGTTGATTCTGTGTGGCAGATCAAAGACCACACTTTCGGCACAGTACCAATGGGATACCACCCTGTAGTAGCCGAACCGAAGAGCCATGTATCTTATGTCTGGGTATATTTGGCAAAGAAAAAAAGTTGGGAAAAGGTAAAATAATATATATGAATAAGAAGATATTAAAGAATAAAAAGGTAGCTGTCGTAATAGGGGCGACAGGGAATTTGGGCATTGCCATTGTTGCAGCTCTCAAGAAAGAAGGTTACGAAATAGACGAGATTTGGAACGATGCGGATCATCCAGATGCAACTGTTGCCTCATCATACACTAAGCTTCCATCACGGATCGACATGGCCGTATATGCGGCTGGAATTAACTTGGTCAAACCAGTTCAGGAGGTCACTGAACAAGAATGGGATGCTGTTATGGATGTCAACCTACGTGGTGCATTCTTGTTTGCTCGAGCTGCGTACGAAGGCTTAAAGGCTGCGAAGGGTACATTCGTGACTATTTCCTCCATGAATTCTCTGCATCCGTATCCAAATCGTATAGCATATGCGACATCAAAAGCGGCTATCGAAGGTCTTACCAGGGAACTTGCTGTGGAGTGGGGTCAGTATGGCATCTCAACCCATTCTATTCGTCTTGGTCCCCTAAATAAACTCATGAAAACCACCAAGGCCAATCCAGTTATACTTGAGGCTACCAAAAAGCGTGTTCTTCATCACGAACTCATACCTCCAGAAGCGGTGGCCGATTACATAGTTATGCTTGGTGACGGAAAGGCAAAATGGGTGAGCGGATCAGTTATAGATTTTGATGCGGGCTTCACCATAAACGCGTATCCGTTGTTGTAGACCTTATGTATAAAAAGCTTAGTATCGCGACTCGTTTTTACGGATTGTCAAAGGGGGACACAAGACGTCTGGTTGCATGGGTTGATGCGGCACTTCTGGTGGTACCGCCAGAAAATATATTTATTGCTGTACACAGTGACGCTGATCTCTCAGGGAGTTTGGAATTTTTGCACAAAAAATATCCAATGCTCAACGGTTTTGGGGTTGTACCTTGGGGCAAGGTTGTGCAGGCGCCAAATGCTCTTTTGATAAAATCTGCAGAAAAGCAGATTGAACATATTATGTACTTGAGTACGGAGTATCCGGTAACTGAGTCTATAATTTCTCTCTTGATGTCCCACTTTGATAATCAGACATTAGTAGTAGGTGCATCTCTTCTAGGACACGATTTCAAGGCCTTGCCTGGGTCAGACGTGATCGTTTCCAATGCTAATGGCCTTCAAATACCATGGAATACCTGTGCTATTTGGTCTGTTGAACGACTTGTTCATACCGGTTTCGTACTTGCGGCAGATGCTTTGCGTGATCCAGATAATGCTGGTATGGAAGAGATGGGAACTATAGTTGCACAGCAGATACTTTGGCCAGGCAAAGCATTGGCCAAGTTAATTTTGCCGCGCAAAGGCGATTTGGTGTTTAACACGTATGGTTGGAGTGTGAAGCGTCGTGACAGATACATAAAAAATCTGACTTCAAAGAATGCTCGTTCCGAAGATCAATTAAAGAGACTGTCTCTGCCAACACCTTTGGTCTTGCACATGGGTAGCGCAAGGGAGATTTGATTCCTTGACGGAATTGTTATACTATGTCATTTCGTATGAAGAATACCTTACACACTCTTTGGACCACATTTAGTAGATACAAGTGGCACGTCGTCGTGTTGTTGGTTTTGGGTATTGTGAGTCCGCTTTTGGAGGGTATTGGTATTAATGCTGTTATACCGCTTATGTCCTTCTTTATGGGTGGTGGGATAGCATCAAATCCTATCAATGAGTTCGTGCAGGACTTCTTTGGTCTCTTGCATATCCCATTTAGTTTTAGATACTTGCTTGGATTTATCCTTGCCTTGTTCGTGATCCGCGCAATTTCGGTAGTGATATTTGGATATATCCGTGCATGGGTTAATGCTGATTTTCTCGGAAAAGAGAGTGAAGATATCATGCGTCGGACACTTCTGTCATCCTGGGCTTTTTCCTTAAAGCAGAAAATAGGGACGATGCACAACACGCTAGTGCGTGACGTTCAGCAGACTGGTGGACTCTTGGGTGCCCTGCTTCAAGTTATACAATCTTTCAGTGGCTTTATAATCTATCTTTTGGTGGCTATAAATATCTCTCCTACCATGACTCTCTACGCTGTTGGTGGTGGGGCCGTCTTACTTGTAGCATTGAGACCATTCCTAAGTCGTACACTACGATTTGGTAGAGAGGCTGCGGGTGTAGAGAAGCAACTCGCACAGTTTTTGAGTGAACATATTATTGGTATGAAGTCGGTCAAGGCCGCCGGAGTCGAACGAGCAGCAATCGCTAGTGGCATTTCTCATATCCATTTGTTAAGACATTTGTCCATAAGACAGTCATTTGCAGGTACACTGGCATCAAGTTTCTTCCAGCCATCAGCACTTGTACTTGTTGTAGTTCTCTTTTTACTCACTTACAATACACCGCAATTCAACATTATTTCATTCACAGCTTCGCTTTATTTGATACAAAAAATATTTGCCTATCTAGAATCAGGGCAAAATTCTATGCAATCGGTAAGCGCTTTTCTGCCCTATGCCAACAGTCTTTCGGATTTCAAACGCAATCTTGACGAACATCGTGAGTCATTCGAGGGTGTTAATCCATTCGTTTTTGTTAGGGAGCTCGTCTTCAAAGATGTGAATTTCTCTTATAACAAAGACAAGGTCATACTATCAGATCTCAATTTTTCTATAAGGGCTGGTGAAATAGTCGGTCTTATTGGTCCGTCTGGGGCGGGTAAGACCTCAGTTGCCGACCTTGTGTTGCGGTTGTTCAAACCTAGTAAGGGTTGTATTACACTAGACGGAGTATCTAGCGGCTCAGTGTCTTTGGATGAATGGCGTCAACATATAGGATATGTCCCGCAGGACGTTTTTCTGATTAATGACACTATAGAAGAGAATATACGTTTTTATAACAAATCATTGTCCAAGGATGATATAGAAAATGCCGCCAAGCAGGCCAACATATACGGCTTTATTAAAAATTTACCGAATGGATTCAAAACAACCACTGGTGATCGGGGGGTTATGCTTTCTGGGGGACAGCGACAACGCATAGCGCTTGCTCGAGCTCTCGCCGGAAGACCATCGCTCCTCATATTAGATGAAGCCACCAGTGCCCTCGATCATGAATCAGAAAGACTTATTCAAGAGGCTATATCAAAACTACGTGGGGTTGTGACGGTCTTAATCATTGCACATCGCCCTTCGACGATATCTGAAGCAAATAATATCATTGTGCTCGATCATGGGCGCATAGTTGAAAACGGTAAACCTCGGGAGTTATTAGAAAATAGCGCGTCATATTTCTACAAGATGCAACATGGTCAAGCCCGCGTAGTCTCCTAGGAATTTTTTTGAGTATTTAGTCTGTGTTATAGCACTTTCTTCCCACACATGTTATATTGCTTCCATTCATTATTATCAATACTAGTCACTGATATCTCTCAATCATGCAGAAAATTCTTACTCGAATCATTGTTGCCGCCCTGTTCTTGGTGCCATTCTTCGCTCTGCTACCACTCCCGCATATATGGCCATTCAGCATACCGTATGAATTCTTTTTTCCGTTTATCACTGGCAAGGCATTTTTGTTCAGGACTCTTGTTGAGATTGCACTTGCGTGCTGGGTAGTACTAGCATTCTTGGATCCACGTTATCGTCCTCGATGGACAGTTCTGACCACGACCGTAACAGTGTTCGCGGTAGTGACATTGGCCGCCGACCTCCTTGGCGTCAATCCGATCCGTAGTATTATGTCCAATTTCGAGCGTATGGAAGGTTGGTTGATTGTCGCTCATTTGTGGGGATTGTACATGGTCATGACTCACGTATTTGGTGCAGATGACGAGGGTAGACGTCTCTGGCGTCGTTGGTTCCAGACGTCACTGGTCGTGGCTGGTATTGTGATGATCTATGCGATCTGCCAGCTACTTGGCTGGGCTGGTATTCACCAAGGGAGCACCCGTCTCGACGCATCACTTGGTAACGCTGCGTATTTGGCCATATACGTATTCATGCATCTAGGTATCGCGGCCTATCTCTTCCGTACGCTGGCACTCAAGGTGTGGAGGCATGTGGTCGCTGTTGTGTGTGTTGCCCTAGCCATCCTTTTTTTCACCGTCCCGATGTTCTCGATGGTCGCGCAGGGTATACTTGGTCTTATTGTATTGGCAGTCGCAGTCGGTATGTCGCCGTATCTGACATTCACGTTGTTTGGGGCGTTTATCATTTTTGAGACACAGACACGTGGTACTATCATCGGTCTTGGTGTGGGAATTATCGCTACCTGTGCCATGTGTGCTCTCTTGGTGGCCGGAGTTACTTGGAAGAAAGTCCTAGCCCTTCTCAGTTATCCCTTCATCATCATCCTGTACGCATTATTCGTGCTCATTATGGGTCTGTTCTCATTGTCCTTGTGGTGGCTCTTCTGGATTGGTGTCGCGTACACGGTCGCACTGGCTGTGTACGTATTCATGAGTCGTGGAGCGGTTACGCAACGGTCCGTCATCATCGGACGCTGGGTTGCCACAGGTATCATCGCTCTCGGATTTGTAGCAGGCGGTGTATTCTATCTGGTCAAAGATGCTTCATTTATCAAGAATAGTCCATCCCTCGATCGTATCGCCTCTATCTCACTCTCTGATACCAAGACGCAGGCACGTGCGTATATTTGGCCGATGGCTCTCAAAGGGTTCACTGAGCGTCCTATACTCGGCTGGGGTCAGGAAAATTTCAATTACATCTTCAATGCAAATTATAATCCGAAGATGTGGAGCCAAGAGCAGTGGTTCGATCGAGCGCACAGCGTATTCCTCGACTGGCTTGTCGCGGCGGGCGCCGTCGGTCTTATTGTGTATGTGGCCCTCTATGTGCTTCTGATTGCGTCGCTCTGGAGGTCGTCATCCTCTGTTGCAGAGAAAAGTGTTCTTACAGGGCTCGTTATTGGCTATGCTATTCACAATATATTCGTGTTCGATAACGCGGCGAGTTACATTCTATTCTTTGCATTATTGGCGTTTGCAGGTACGCATTCACGTCGTCAATCAATAGGGACATCGTCACCTCGAATGTATCATCGGGATATGGTCGAGTATGTAGTCATGCCGATTATGATTCTAGCTCTTGCCGCGGGCATCTACTGGCTTATGATACGTCCTATCCAAGCCAATACGCGTCTGATTGCCGCGTTGTCGGCATGCACTCAACAGCAGGTTATGCCCGACCCGACTCTATTTTCACGCGCGCTGGCTATATCCGCTACTGCCGACCAGGAAGTCCGTGAGCAGATCATGTCGTGTGCCGCCAATGTATTCGCTCGACCCTATCCTGGTCCGATCAAGCAGGCATTCTATGATTTGGCGCGTACCGCTATAGCTGATCAGACTGCATATGCTCCTCAGGATGCACGTATGTATGTGATCGGTGGATCGATGCTCAATGCAGTTCGTCCTGTCGATGCGGTACCACTACTCGAGCGTGCCCATGAACTCACGCCACGCAAACAAGGGGTGAATATTCAACTCGCGGGTTCATATATCAATCTAGGCAGGAATGATGAGGCGGTCGCTCTTCTCAAGGAGGCGTATGAGTCAGATCAGACCAACACTGAGGCACAATCAGCATATATTATGGGTCTCGTGTTCGCTGGCCATGATGATCAAGCTCGCACGATCGCTTCGACCTCGATCGAATTGTTCGAAAATGAAAAGGTTGCCAATGCGTATGTGTCGATAAAGCAGTATGACAAAGCTATCGCGCTGTACAAGAAATTGTTGACACGAGACGCCAAGAGCATCCCACTCCGATCGGGTCTGGCTCAGGCATACGTGAGTGCAGGTATGAAATGGATGGCAGGGGAAGTGCTTCGCGGTATTGCCAAGGACTATCCTGAATACAAAGATCAGGTAGAGGCCGCAATCAAGCAGATTGAGACGTACAAGGAGACCCCCTAATTCTGTGAATAACCCAGGACATATCCCCGCACGTCCTAATCCTCCCCTCCAAGCCTCAAAGCGCTGATCGCTGGCTACATTTTCGGCTTGTCAG
>CAZBVQ010000003.1:0-73530 GCA_964495685.1 uncultured Candidatus Saccharibacteria bacterium | reverse complement strand
TCCTTAGTCGAGCTGCTTGCTAAAACTCGTTGGCTCATTCTTCAATAGGCACGCCGTCACGGACATCACGCGAGGCGTGATGACCGGAAATCCGAAATTCGAATACCGAAATCCTAAACAAATCCAAAATTCTAAATCTGAAATTCAAAACCCATGTATACGAGTTTCTTATTTTTAATTTACAATTTCGTGCTTGTTTCGGATTTCGTGCTTCGTGCTTCGTGCTTCCAATCATCCCGCACCATGTGATGTCCGCTCCGACTCCTTGTAGGCATATGGTTTCAGATCTATTTCACCGCCCTTCCGGGCTGCTTTTCACCTTTCCCTCACGGTACTTGTTCACTATCGGTCTAGAAATATATTTAGACTTGCCAGTTAGTTCTGGCGGATTCCCCCAAGCTATTCGTGTCCTGGGGTACTTGAGAACAGAAACAAAGAAGATCTTGTTGTTTTCGCTCATGGGACTATCACCCGCTCGGGTCGAGCTTTCCAGCTCATCAAGCTAACAAAAGATTTGATAACTTCTCTTCCATAAAATGGAACGTCTCTGCCTCGCAACCCTCATTGTATTGCTACGATGAGTTTAGTCTTCTCCGCGTTCGCTCGCCGCTACTGACGGAATGCATGTTTGTTTATTTTCCACCTGGTACTGAAATGTTTTACTTCCCAGGGTACGCATCTTTAGTTAAACTAAAGATCATAAGATTTTATCTTATGGGGTTTCCCCATTCGGACATCTTCGGATCAAAGGTTGCTCGGCACCTCCCCGAAGCGTATCGCCGCCACGCTGCGTCCTTCATCGCTATTTCTAGCCAAGGCATCCACCATACGCCCTTAAATTTCCTACTAGGAAATCTAAAAACCGCTTACTCTATCCTGTCCGCTACAAACGGACACAATAGATATTGTTACTACTTACCTACATGGTATCCGACCATACTCGACCCGAGTACGATCAGATCGATTCGCTACGACCCTACTCGGGCCATACGAACCACTTATTACTTGAGATTATGATGTTTTCAATGTGTCAGTCGTCCTGCGTTGCCCTCCGAAGCTTTATGCGAAGGAGGGTAAAGAAAAAACCGCTTTTGGGCGGCTCTTGAGCTACGTCCCGCATAAGCGAGATGTGGCCTAGGCCGCTGGTATGCAGTTAATCTTCATAAACATATCTGAGTACGGATAAGTATACTCGGCTCAGGAAATAAGTCAATAGCTAAGCCACTATTATGTAAGTGGGGATATACTGGGGATTACCGTGAATACAAAAACGGCCTATGTAGGCCGTTTTTGTATCATTATCTAGTGACAAACTATTCTTTCTCTTCGACTGCTCTGACGGTCTTCTCGATGGCCTTCTGAGCAGCATCTTTGCCGCCAAGACCGAATGCGAGACCAATTGCCAAAGCGGCTCCAGCAACCACGTACGATATAATCGTCTGGATCCATGGAGCAATACCCAAATTGAAGAAAGCGGTCAAGATGGCGAAAATCCAAATAACCCACTTGGTAGCGCGACCAAGGAATTCGGCCATTTTGACATGCGCAGCACGTGCACTTGCGGCGACGACCCTTTGCATAGTGTTACCCACAATGACTGCGACGATAAGTATCAAGACTGCGACGATAACTTGTGGGAGATATTCCACAACACTACGCAGGAATTCATTGACCTGACTCAGACCAAGAACGTCAAATGAAGCGATCAAAAAGACAACGATCACAAACCACTTCACAATCGCCCCAACAAAGAGACCCGAGTTGAGGTTGTGTCCAGCACGCTTGACGACATCCTCGAAACCAGCGCTGCGTAGACCAGCGTCGACTTTGAGAGACTTGAAGATGGCCTCGACGAGCTTCTCGAGTAGTGCGGCGAGCACCCACCCGATGGCGAAAATAATAAGAGCAATAATAAGGTGCGGGATGAAGTTGGCCACACCGTACCATACGCTCTGGAGCGAGCGGGCAAAGACATCGCCCCATGACTCAATAAAGATCATATAAGTATAATTAAAATAATAATATGTTTTCTAATGCATCTATTATACCATGTCACCATGTCAAAGAATCTAGACTGTGGATAGGGTGATACCCCCCCCCCGCACGACATACCTCCTCCCCTCCAAGCCTCAAAGCGCTGATCGCTGGCTACATTTTCGGCTTGTCAGGAAGGAAGTATGTCGTGCGGGGATATGCCACTGATAAAGTTACCTATGCATAATCTGGCCCTACCGAGAACCCATAGTGAACATACTACTGTTGTCGAGTCTCAATACCAATCCTGTCGAGTAGTGTTATATGAGGATAATCCAATATATCCCGCACCAAGCGATCATGAATACCGAGACGATATTCGAAATCCTGCACTTCAAATGCCGAATAGGCAATCTCCTTGCCAATTTCAGATTCTATTGATTTGATCACTGCTTCCATCTTGTCGAGATTGAGCTCCTCTCCGACAATGAGTAGGTCGACTCGCGATTCCCAGTTCTGGATGAATACCCCCGCGGCAATGAACAACTTGATACGCCCCGCATTGGTGAAACGCTTGGCCAATGATTCGTCAGCGTGGAGACTAGCTACCGTAAGTAAATTTTTGAGCGGCTCGAGATACGGGAACTTATCATCGAGAATATACCCTTCCCCACGAAGTTTCTTGAAGACAATTTTGTCACCCTGACGATCCTCGATACTTTTCAAGACTTGTTTGCGCTTGATGATGCCGGCCCGACTCAACACACCCAACTCTTTGCGAACAGCGGTGGGGGCACACTTGGTACGGTACGCCAACTCTTTGGGCAAGAATGGTGTCGTCGTATTGAACAAAAACTGCCTCAGCAATTTGACCTTGGTCTGACTCCCAAATAAAGCGGTGAGCGTTTCCATGATTGATAAATCGCATTCTAGCAGAAGACAGGAAATAGTAAACAGTATATAAGGAACAGAAAAACGCCCTTTCGGGCGCCCTTCTGTTCCTTAATCACGTTCTGCGTTCTGTTATTTATACTCAACCTTGCCTCCAGCGGTTTCGATGGCCTTCTTGAGGGCATCAGCCTCTTCCTTCTTCATATTGTCCTTGAGGAGACCCGGAGCGCCATCGATGAGAGCCTTGGCTTCAGCGAGACCCAAGCCCAATGCTTCCTTGACGACTTTGATAACAGCGATCTTCTGATCACCAGCGGCGGCGAGATGGACAGCGACTGTCGACTTCTCATCACCAGCGGCGGCAGCGGCTGCAGGAGCAGCGACGGCGACTGCCTGAGCTGATACACCAAACTTCTTCTCGAGAACCTTCACGAGTTCGTTGAGGTCGAGGACCGACATCTTTTCAATGGTCTGAACGAGATCCTTGAACTTTGCCGGAATTTCTACAGGGGTATTTTCCATAATAGTTTACGTTAATACTAATCTACACGGTCTTCTTCTTGCCAATTTCACTCAATGCCATAACAAAACCCTGAATCGGAGAATTGATGACGTTGACGAACATCCCATGAAGGGTGGCGAGAGGCGGAATCGAAGCGATGGCAATCATTTCTTCTTTGGTCATGTATTTACTTTCAAATACACCACCAGTAATAGAGACCTGATCCTTGAGCTTCTTCTGGAACTCATAGACTCCACGGGCAGGCGCGACGAGGTCGACGCCGTAAGCGAAGCCAAATTCTCCCGTAAGTTCTGGGGCAGTGCCCGCATACTTCTTATTGGCCAATGCAAGCGCAGTGAGCGACTTCTTGGCAACGAAGAATCCAACGCCTTCTTTCTTGAGAGCACGACGCAACGTGGTGGCATCCTCAAGTTTGAGTCCGTGAATATTCACGAACACCAACGACTGAGCGCCATCCATGAGCGACTGCACCTTCTCAATAATTTCTTTCTTTTGTGCTTTTGTACGAGCCATAGGTATTAAATTCGAAATCCGAAATCCGAATTTCGAAATTCTTATGTTATCGACCTTTATGGGCCTAGTGAGAGTGTTACCTCGGAGGGACTTTTACCCGATAAAGCGAACTGGGGTCATACGACCCCGGCTCCGTTCGCCGTGCTCACGGGTTGCAGTCATGTGACTACGGCTCCGTTCGCCGTGCTCACGGGTTGCCCTCTGTCTTAAGCCGTGGCGACACTGTAGCACTCATTTACCCTTTCGGCAATAGCTATTCCAATTGAGTGACGAACGCCTCCACAAGTTCAATCAATTGTCGTTTTTGCTCCTCAGAAAGCGTCTTCTTATTCATGTGTACTATGCGCTTCTTGAGAGCATCCACCCGACGATCGAGCCGTTTGAGTTTGCCCTTCTCCGCCACCATCTCGAGACGTTCAAGACGACGTATGACATCTTTGGCCCTCTTCGATGAGCCTAGAATATCCTGTACACATAGCTTGAGCCAGTGGACCTGATCTCGTTCGCGCACTACGGTATTGGGCTTAATGCTCATATCCGCAGAACCATTACCATCGAGATCAACAGAGAGAGGACGCGTCGACGATGCCAATTTTTCAGGCTGTTCGGCGACACTATTCGTCACTATGGTTGTCGTGGCATTGGTGAGTGGTGTGACAGGAATACCGCCGTACTGGACCGAATCCACTACTTCCCCACCACGAATACGCTCCACCCGATAGGTGAACTCACCGACACCTATGCCTTGAATGGAGACTGCGAATGTTCTTGCCCCTTCGTCAGGAATAGTGATATACGTCTCTGGCTGTTCTTCATCGCCGTGTGTCTCGAAACTACTTCCAGGAATATCGTGCTCAGCATATTTCCACAATCCATCCTCAAGTTCCTCGTCGGTACTTGCAGGAATAGGTGCGAATCCAGTGTGACGGCCATTCATGTCACTAAGATGGAGTTCGACGGGTGAATGCGTGCTCACCACCAAGAATGTCTTCTCATGTTCATAATCAGGTTCGCCAATGGTCAGATTGGGTATCTGTCGCAATTTATCCGTAATACTCAACGTACGTACCGACTGGTCAGTATCAGCGCCTGTCACCATATCTCGAATGGCAGATTGCGTGGCGGATGACTCGAGGATATTGGCATGATCATATACCCTCCCTTCAGTCACTGATTCTTGTGGCAAATTGATAGCCGCAACTGTGCCTGCATCATACACAGCACTCGGCACGACCACAGTACTATCACCCATCGGAGTCGTCGTAGCACGGTATCCGTCGGCAGAATATACGATCCCTTTGGCCGTACGGTTCCCCCACCCGACAATAGCCCACCGTACAATAGTCGAAGGCCATACGAATGGGTCAAGAATCGCATGGAGCGCTTCGGCCGTCGTCATGAGCCAACCATTGGCGCGAGAAGATATGAACGAATTCTGCTCTGTCGATGTATCGATACCCTCACCACCCGTGGTACTCGCGTACGCAATCGTAGGCCCGAGCGCGCGTGCGAAATACGTAGCTGATGGCAGTAGCGAATACGCACTGGGCATGTTGACCCCCCATTCTTTGGCGACACTCTGTTTCAAAATAAGACCTCCCAAGATAGACTGATTGTCTCCATGAAGAAGCCCTAGAATTGCCTGCGGCGTACCCAGGTACGGCACTGCCACCGATATGACCGAATCGATTATGTCTACCTTACCCATGTCGACAAGTGTCTTCACGAGGTATTTGGCGACCAGACCACCATTGCTGTGGGCCACAATGGTGACTTTGCCTGTCTTGGAATGATCGGCCATGGAGATAACCGTGTCTATGAGCTGCTCGGTCGTCGTAGCCCGCCTCGTCGGTCCAGTCACCACATCGCCGATCGCGGCACGCCAATCGTAACCGAACGGTCGCCACTCATTCATGGTCCCTTGGGTGACTAATGTATCAAGCATATCCATAAACGAGCCGTAAATACTGACGACCCCGAGCGCACGACCGATCGGACCACCCACGTAAATAGACGCGTCTGTACTCGAACCATTGGTATTGAGGAAGAGTTTACGAACATCATCATTACGATTGGGCTCCCAAAGTCTATTGGTGGTACTCCCTATGCCGAACATACCGACCTCGGACCTATAGAGTCGACTGGCCTCGAGTCCAGGAATGAATAAGATGCTCGAACAACACAATGACGCCACCTGTGGCACCGTCGGATCATGATCAAGCCATGGTGTATACGATATGTATCCTTTAACGCCATTAGAAGCCGCCGCCTCTGCATCACTTGGTCCCGACTGACTCCCCCACCAATTGTGGTCCGCATCGACCGTAGCCGAGGAATAATTGGTAATAGCTGTGTGTACGTTGTCGACCAACGATGAATCAGTAATCTGCACTGACATAGATACGACTGGAGTCTGTGCAATAAGTCCACTCACTATATCGGCATCACCGCCGTCATTATTCCATGCGAGATGAGTCTGTCCGATGGCCTGGAATACTCCTCCGCCACCCTGAACAACCACCCCGTTCACGTGATGAGCGATGCGACTGCCAGATATACGGACTGAACTGTCTTGAATGTATACGCCATCAGAGGTATCCGCAGCATCATGATCTATCGTCGATGATGCGATAGAGCCCGTGGCACCGATGAATGATAGCGTGCCTTTCATCGAGGTATCAGTGTATGACAGCGTGGCATATCCATGATCGACCGTGATACCGAACAAGGAGCCGATACTGACGTGGGCACTCGGTGATCCAGCCACATCAAGCGTACCATTCACATACAGGTAAGGATCGTAGGGCGACGCTGGGTCAGCCACGACTCGGACACCAGGCTCGATGGTGAGCGTAATGCCCGCGGGAACAGTCACCACATCATTCAAGACGTAGGGGCTATGAGCAACATCCCACACCGTATCTCCCTGCAGGAACCCGTCATTGATAATCGTCTCCGCGTGTACACTCGGCAAGAATCCGAGGAACGCGATCATGCCGGTGGTAATACCAGCCATAAGTATATGAATGAAATCTTTCATGTGCATGTATGAGGTTACGAACCCAATAATGCACAGATCGTAGCAAGGAAGGATGAAGAAATAATGAAGAATCGATGAACATTCGCTGAAGATTGTTTCGTGTGGTCTGGTATAGTCAGACACCCCACCTATTACAGGAATGAGCCGTAGCGACCTACGAGGAAGAGGACCCCGAAACTAAGGAGGAGGATCACCATGAATCCGATGAGGAACTTGAAGAAACTTCGGTCGAATGGATTGATCATGCACACATAGTATAGCGCACTATACGCACATACCAAAAACCACCCCGAGAGGGGTGGTTTTTGTACTCAATTCTTACCTACAACACCGTCTCCGCTTTGAGCGAATCATAATCATAATAGACTACTGTCTCGGCGGTTAAATTACTACTCGAAGTGCCGTATCTGATACCAGTGATCTTGAGCGTTCTCAAAACAGATCCTCGTGGCGGGTCATACCTCATCACACCAGTCCATTTAAATGAACGAGATCCACCAGCAGGGATAACGAAGTAGGAACCCGAGCTATCTCCCGACATATCACTCGGGGTCGCGGTTACTGATGTAATCGTGCTCGAAGCGTTAGCGGCTGAGCCATATCCAGTACTCGTAGTGGCGAGAGCACTTGCTGGAACCGCACTTACGTACAGAGTATTAGCACCCGCAGTCAACGTATATTCGAAAGTAACCGGCTGAGCTACGGTAGTATTACTATTGATAATAGGAGCACCCAAAGTGACTCGAGGAGCGACTTTGAACAGGTTGGCATCACTTTCGGAGAACGTTATGTCACTTGTAGCAATGTTCGCATCATTAATGTCAATCGTATTGGCAGACGCATCCTCGACAACTGGATTATTACTCGTACCACCAGCAGTACCCGATGCAACTATGGTCGTGGATGCAGCAGCGCCATTAATAGCGTTATTGGTATTGGGCTTGACTCGAGCGACGATCGCTACCGGAACATTTGTATCCTTGGGCAAAGGAATTGCCATGTTACTGAAGACTGTCAATTCATACGCATTACCATTGGCAATCGAATCGGCTGAATAGGCCAAGTTTCCTGACACGATCTTGATATCATTGAATATTGAAGAGGGTGCAAGACCGTTCGTCGATACATACATCGATACTTTACGCATCACGCCATCCTTATTCTGGGATCGTATATTGGCCACGCCGAGGACGACATTCTCCGTATCGCTCGAACCAGAAATGGGCACCAACATATTAGGTGGAGCTTGATCGTTCAAAGTAATCACGATCTGACTCGAGTTGCCTCCTGTGTAACTAAACGTGCGGTCTGCGGTCTCCGTCTGCGTACTGGACACTCCCGTACCATCAACAGCACGTACCTGGAACTGACTGATAGTTACTGTAGCTGCGCTGCGATCTGAGATCGGGAGCATAGTTACACTAACAGTAAAGTAGCGGCTCTGTGCGCGAGGAATAACGTAGTTGACTGGAACGTACAAGCGATAGCTTGTTCCAACGGTGAGTTCAGTGAAATCACTTGCTGAAAGGCCAGTCTTCTGAGCTACAACAGCACCTGAGTCATCCTTGATGGTGACTGAGCCAGCCATGAGCCAGAGGCGAGTATCGAAGTCAAGAGACACACTCGTGACCTGCTCGTCTGAAGCAGCGGCCTGGAGCTTATAGCGGACAACATCTTCTGTCTCACCCTTGTCGAGAGAAGCACCTGACGGTGAACCCTGGAGGGAGACAGCGAGTGTGCCAGCGACACCTGTGGTTGTGATAGAACCAGGAGTTGCAGTGGTAACTGGGGCACCAGCGACTGGTACGCATGTAAACCCTGCCGGACAGACGGCTGAAGCCGGAGCCGAGGCAACTGAAGCTGTACCATTCAATGCACCGCGAGTAAGAGGACCTACGAAACCGGTAGAAGGAAGACCCTTTGAGGTCTGGTACTTCTTGACGGCATTTCTCGTCTGACTACCGAAGGTGCCTTTGGATACCACGCCAGAAGATATGGCGGGAATGTCATATCCTTGAGCAATGAGTGCCGTCTGAAGTGCGACGACTTCTGTGCCAGTTGCACCAACTCCAAGATCGATCGTGAAGCTTTGGGCCGAAGCTATCGATGCCAAGGCGCATACAGCGACCAAACTAATGGTCATTTTAGTAAATATTCGTGACATAATTCTATATAATTAATTACGATTCCGATAAAAAAGTAGCTCGATAAAAACGATGCCCACACCTATATAGAGTATATCACGATCCGGATGGAAGCCCGATGATTATTTGTCCACACCAATACTGGATACCATCGACATAAACTCTTTTTCGAGAGTGGCCATCTGAGGACTCGATGATGCTGATATTTCTGAACGGATAATGAGAGATGAGGACGCATTGATATTTCTATACAGTGTATAACGGTACACATTCACATCCACGACAGCCTTATAGCCCGTATAATCTCCAAAAGATACCCTTGAATTAACAGTCTGATTGGGTTCTTTGAATAAGACTCCGTCATAGAAACGACGGTCACGTTCCACATAGTCATGGTCTTTCATAAATCCGACAAATGCAGCATGACTACCTGGTGCATCCAAATAGAATAGCATTGCCTTTTCTTCAGTAGGGACAGGAGTTAGCTTCAGATAGTATGGATGGCTAATCGAGATGCCAGCGCCGGGATCAATATAAGTGACTATACTACGACTACTATGAGATCGTATTCCCCACCCAATAAGCACAATGCACACAATAACAAATACAAGGGCTATTATTTTAGACACAGAAAGGTGAATATTTTTCATGATGAGATATCATATCACGAAATTGTCAGACAACACAAAAACCGCCCGAAGGCGGTTTTTGTGTGTTCAGATTACGGAAATTTCTCCCGAAATCCTTGCAACCTACTCGTACGATGGACTAGATAACTGGCTCAGCCTTGAGGGCGCCGAGGTTATAGTTGATCGAGTTGTCGTTCAGGTTGGTGGTGTCAGTGTCATACTTGACAGCTGTGACGTAGAAAGTTCTCAAGACAACTCCGCGAGGAGCATCGTTAAGAACCTGACCACTCCATCGGAAGGTACGAGAACCTCCTGCTGGGACGACGAAGTAGGTACTAGCATCACCTGAAACTTCGCTCGGGGTCGCAGTGACCGAAGTGAGCGTACTTGAAGCGTTTGCGGCTGAACCATAACCAGTACTGGTCGTTGAGAGAGCAGTGGTCGGGGCAGCGGCAACGTACAAGGTGTTGTCACCTGCTTGCAAGGTATATGTGAAGGATACCGGCTGCGAAACAGTGACGTTGTTACTCAAGACTGGTGAGCCAAGAGTGGTTGTCATGTTGCTCAAGATAGCACCGCTAGCTGAGAAGATTGCATCGCTACCAGTCAAACTAACTGAGTTCACAGTGACTGTGTTGAAGGTTGAATCTTCAGCTGCGACGTTGCCAGTATTTGCAACAATCGTAGTTGAGGCCATCTTACCATCAAGGGCACCGTTTGAAGACGGCTGTGCGACATCAGCAAGAACAGTAACCGTTGTATACACATCCTTCTGCAACGGGATCATGAGGTCAGTGAAGGTGACTGTTGAAGAAGCTGTGGTGTTCGGTGAGCTGACATTGGTCTCGCTAGCAGTATAAGTCTGACTTCCTGCCTGGATCTGGAAGCGACTGAAGAGAGTGTTGACGCTCGTACCATCGGTCTTGACGTAGACCTTGAGGGTACGGAGAGTTGCGTCTCTGTTCTGTGACTTAAGATCGTACTTGGCAAGGACGACACCTTCGGTCTTGGTTGAGTTCGAGATCTGAACCAATCTCTTGAGAGGTGAATTTGCATTCAAGGTCGAGATGATTGAGCCAGTGTTGCTACCAGTGTAGCTGAAGGTGCGGGTTGAACCACAAGAGCTTGAATTACAAGTCTGTGTGTCTGACACTCCCGTACCATCAACAGCACGAACCTGGAACTGACTGATAGTTACTGTAGCTGCGCTGCGATCTGAGATCGGGAGCATAGTTACACTAACAGTAAAGTAGCGGCTCTGTGCGCGAGGAATAACGTAGTTGACTGGAACGTACAAGCGATAGCTTGTTCCAACGGTGAGTTCAGTGAAATCACTTGCTGAAAGGCCAGTCTTCTGAGCTACAACAGCACCTGAGTCATCCTTGATGGTGACTGAGCCAGCCATGAGCCAGAGGCGAGTATCGAAGTCAAGAGACACACTCGTGACCTGCTCGTCTGAAGCAGCGGCCTGGAGCTTATAGCGGACAACATCTTCTGTCTCACCCTTGTCGAGAGAAGCACCTGACGGTGAACCCTGGAGGGAGACAGCGAGTGTGCCAGCGACACCTGTGGTTGTGATAGAACCAGGAGTTGCAGTGGTAACTGGGGCACCAGCGACTGGTACGCATGTAAACCCTGCCGGACAGACGGCTGAAGCCGGAGCCGAGGCAACTGAAGCTGTACCATTCAATGCACCGCGAGTAAGAGGACCTACGAAACCGGTAGAAGGAAGACCCTTTGAGGTCTGGTACTTCTTGACGGCGGCCTGAGTCTGTGAACCAAAGTAACCCTTGGCTGTACCAGCACTGATAGCCGGAATATCGAAGCCATTAGCAACGAGCCATGTCTGGAGAGCAACAACATCAGAACCAGTCGAACCGACCGTGAGGTTGGTTGAGAAAGTCTGAGCTGCTGCAATCGAAGCGAAAGCCACAACGGCTACGCCTGAAGCAATAAGAATCTTTTTCATGTCTATTTTCTAATTTAACGCACTCCTCTTTTATTACTAATAAGACGAAGAGGATTAATGCGATTTTGTAAACTAACTTGATAATACATTTCCACATATACCGCCCACGCTATCGACACGCAGACGCTATATTTTGTGGCAAAGCAAAGATCAAACGGGATGACACACGATCTGTAATTATTGATTGCTCAATAAAAAAGATAGATACGCCAACCGCATGATCGGTTGAACATTTGACTATTGTTATGTTGTCAAAGTTCGGGACCCAGTGCTGAAACGCATTGGGAACGAATGCATAAAGTTAGACTTTACACACTCGTTACATTGCATTATAGCGTACTGTCTACCTCACTCGCAAATCCTATGTGGACAACCCAAAACCTCACTTTGGAACTAGATATTACATGACCATATACTGCAACGATGAAAGGCCCTAATTCTTACAGAAATATGGCCTTGAATCGAGGTTTATTGGTCAATAGAGCTATAGTAGCCAAAATACCTAGGAAAGTCAAGGTAAAATGACATATCTATATAGAGTATACAACCGATCCCCAAAAAGGACTTTTTGACACAAATCCAAGCTCTATTTCAATGAATATCGGCTCCATCTTCTCTCCCCTTCTTTCCTCACCATGCCACGATCTACGAGTTCTATCAATTCACGCTGAATTGTTTTCTCACTGCAGTCTTTTATGACTCTCGAGAAGTCTTTTATAGTCAGATTGGACTGATTCTTAAGGACATTCAATATGGCTTCTTGTCGCTTATTCTTCTTCATCTGAACCGTCGGCTGTCCTTGTGGAACATTTGTGATATTTGAGCCTTGTGACTTCGACACATTGAGATGTCCCTTATGAGCATCAAACTGACTCGCAGTGTGAGAATTATTTTCTGGGCGAAATCCTGTCGAATACAATTCTGGTGTCTTAAAGAAATTTTCCGAAAGAACATATCCTGCATTTTCGGCATTTTCAGCCAGACGATCGCGGAGCATACCTACCACGTTATCGATTTCACGAACGAGTAGTGCATGATTCATTTCGGTAATCAGGTTGGAAATACGGGCAACATTCAACAATGAAATTGTTTCCAGTGCGGAGGTGAATAGCGATTGAATGACAGCACTTTTGTCTCCAGGAACATTGCTCGACGCCATAAAGGACGATGACATCAACTCCATACCATGATCACGCAATTCCCACTTCATTGGTTCGTCGTCTTTTAGGAGACCTGAGACCAGATAAATTCCTGCAGTTATTTTTTCTGTCTTTTTGAAAATATACAGAAGATATTCTTCAGCAGAGAAAAAACCTAAGTTTTTCCACTTAAAAGCGTCGTTCTGATGTGACTGATTTTCTCTGTCCTTTTTATCCATATTTTTGTCTTATTCTGTCCTTTATAAAAATCTAGTGTCTTTTACCAAAAATCGTTGTCCCGTCTATGTCTTTGATGTGTCCATTATAGTCCAAAACGTTCTGTGCGCAAGTGGGGTGTGTATAGCTTGGAACATATCATCCTTGCACGACATAATTCCTTCCTGACAAGCCGAAAATGTAGCCAGCGAAGCGCTTTGATGCTTGGAAGGAAGGAATTATGTTGTGCAAGGATGACACAGAATAGAGACAGAATGGATCGAGTTATGGCGATATAAAAAACAGAAAATAATCCGCCAAGAAAGTGCGACGATGTTAATTGAATGGTATGATTATGGTCATGGCAAAGAAAAAACAAGATCTCGGAAAAAAGACTCCATTCCTGAGTAGCATGAAGGATGAAACCGTGCGCACTATTTGGGCTCTCCTTTGTTTCCTGCTCATGATCCTCTCTCTCCTGGCAGCGTTCGGTAAGGCCGGCTTCGGTAACTATATATACGAATTCCTCATGAGCTGGTTCGGCATCGGATATTATTTGATCCCGATTGCCCTAGCTATGCTCGGCGTATCATTCCTGCAAGGCGCAGAACGTCGACTAGAGACAACCAAGATTGTGGGTGTTGCCCTATTTTTCATCTCAGGACTGGGTCTTATTCACCGAGCATATGCTGAAGCAGGTGGTGTCATCGGCCGTTGGATCGCTGCTGGTTTCGTCAGTATCCTCGATGTATGGGCAGCCACTATCATTCTTGCTGCTATATTCGTGGTCTCAGTCATCATGACCTTCAACCTCCACATCACCTGGGAACAACTCATGTTCTGGAGACGCACAGACGAACTCGCCGATGAAGATGCTCAGGGTGTACTCGCACTCAAGAAATCTGGAAAAATGGGCAAGGATGAGGAGAAGCGTGTGGATGCTGCCCTGGCCTCACTTGATCATGAGGGTCCGATGAGTAATCTTGAACGTGAAGCTATCGAGCGTGCAGCAGCCGAACAGAAGAAGCGTCAAGAAGAGAGCGCCCGTGGTCCCCGCATCACCAAACCAGCAGATATTTCTGATGACGATATGCCTTTTGCTGCGGCCGCTGCTCCCGTCGCCTATCTCAAAGATTTCACCCCTCCCCCGCTCAATCTGCTCGAAAAAGACAAAGGTAAACCAGAAACTGGTGATATCAAGGCCAATGCCAACATCATCAAGCGCACCCTCCAAAATTTCAATATTACTGTCGAGATGGACGAGATATCCATCGGACCATCAGTCACTCGATATGCACTCAAGCCCGCCGAAGGTGTGAAGCTCTCACGCATCGTCGCTTTGAACAATGACCTGGCTCTCGCCCTGGCCGCACACCCTATCCGTATCGAGGCACCCATTCCGGGCAAATCCCTCGTAGGTATCGAAGTACCCCACACCGCCAAGACCACCGTCGGCCTCGGAACTCTTCTTGCCTCACCCGATTTCCAGGAATCCGAGAAGCCTCTCATTATGTCATTGGGCAAGGATATTGCCGGCAAATCACATTTCGCCAATCTCGCCAAAGCGCCCCATGCCCTAGTTGCTGGTGCGACTGGTTCTGGTAAGTCAGTGACGATTCATGCCGTGATCACATCCCTCCTCTACCGCAATTCACCGGAGAATCTCAAGTTCATCATGATCGACCCCAAGCGCGTCGAGCTCACCATGTACAACAAGATCCCTCACCTACTCACACCGGTCATCACTGATCCCAAGAAAGCAATTCTAGCTCTCAAGTGGGCTGGTAAGGAGATGAGTCGCCGTTATGATGTGCTCGAGAAGTGTGGTACTCGTGATATCGATTCATATCACAAGAATGTGTTGGCACCGGCCGTAGCTCAGTGGAAAGCTGCTGGCCAGCCGTCTCCGACCGATGAAAATGCGCCGAAATTGCCCGAGACTATGCCTTATATCGCCATTATCATCGATGAGTTGGCGGATATTATGCAGACATATCCCCGAGAATTGGAATCCGCAATTGTCCGCTTGGCGCAAATGAGTCGTGCCGTCGGTATTCACTTGATCATCTCTACGCAACGCCCATCGGTCAACGTCATCACCGGTCTCATCAAGGCCAACGTGCCGACACGTATCGCCCTCCAAGTGGCGTCACAGATCGATTCACGTACCATCCTCGACCAACAAGGTGCTGAGAAACTCCTCGGTGCAGGTGACATGCTCTACCTCGGTGCAGAAATGGCAAAGCCGGTACGTCTGCAGTCGGCATATATTTCGGAAGCTGAGGTCAAGAAAGTGGTCAAGTTCATCATCGATCAGTACAAGGACGAGATCATGAGTGAGATCAACCTCGCCCCCACCGAAGCTGGATCCGGTGCCGCATTCGATGCTATGGGGCTAGATAACGATTCACTCGAGGAAGAAGATGATCTTTATGAGGCAGCTCGTGAAGAAGTCATTTCGAGTGGCAAAGCGTCTACCTCATATCTCCAGCGCAAGCTTGGTGTTGGTTATTCCCGTGCTGCCAAACTCATGGATCTCCTTGAAGGCAAAGGTGTCATAGGTCCTGCAAATGGCTCCAAAGCTCGTGAAGTATTTGGTTCAAGTTCAGCATCAGAGACCGAAGCTGCTGGGATGTCAGACACGACCACAGGAACCACAGACGAGAGCGTAGCTTAAACCTTTGAGGTTTTTCTGCTATCCTCTGTAGTGTCTATGCCCCTCACTCGTACCTCATTCCTGCGACTGACCCGAATCGCTGGCGCCATCGTCATCGTCGCCCTCATCGTCGCCTATGCAATATGGCGTTCCCTCGCCTATGCCCGCGGCCCTCACATCATCCTCAGTGATCCGACAGATTTCGCATCTATCGATGCCACGACCACTCACATCATCGGTCGTGTAGAACGTGCCAATATCATCACCTTGAATGGCCGCGCCGTCACCATCGATGAGAGTGGCAATTTCAACGAGACCATCGTCATATTCCCTGGCACCAACATACTCAGACTTGAGGCGAAGGATCAATTCGGTAGGACAGTAGAAGAAACGGTGAGAGTGTGGAGGAAATAGCTATCACGAAACAATTCGCTCGGCAAGCTTGAGTGACTTTTTTGTTGCCTTCTTTTAGTGATACAATACCCCTACGCCTGCAACCCGTGAGTCAAACGAACGGAGCCGTAGCCACATGACTGCAACCTGTTAGTCATACGAACGGAGCCGTTGTCGCATGACCACAATTTATCAGCTAATCATAACGATATGCCTACAATCAAAGACAAGAAGGTCAAGAAGCAGGAAACTGTATCCCCTTCTACCGAGAACGAATTACAAGAAGAATCATCCGAAACAAAAGCTCCCCTCAAGAAATCTGCCGCCGGTATCGCTGACGCACTCGACGCCATCCGCACCAAATTCGGTGAAGATAGCATCATGAAGCTCGGCGACAAGCCGAAGGTCAACGTTAATGCCATTCCGACTGGCTCACTCGGTCTCGACTGGGCACTCGGTATCGGCGGTATGCCCCGCGGTCGTATTATCGAAATATTCGGCCCCGAATCATCCGGCAAAACAACCCTCGCCCTCCACGTTGTCGCCGAAGCACAAAAGCTCGGCGGCGTCTGCGCATACATCGACGCAGAGCACGCCATGGACCCAGAATATGCCGGCAAGCTCGGTGTGAAGTTGACGGACCTCCTTATTTCCCAGCCAGACACTGGTGAGCAAGCGCTGGAGATAGTCGACAGCCTCGTCCGTACCAATAAAATGGACGTTATTGTTATTGACTCAGTAGCGGCACTCACCCCCCGAGCAGAAATCGAGGGTGACATGGGCGCACACCACGTCGGCGCACAAGCAAGACTCATGTCTCAAGCTCTCCGCAAAATGACAGCCATAACCGCCAAGTCCAAGACCGTGGTCATCTTCATCAACCAGATCCGTATGCAGATCGGTGTCATGTTTGGCAATCCCGAAACGACTCCAGGTGGCAAAGCCTTGAAGTTCTACGCCTCAGTCCGTCTCGACATCCGCCGCATCGCTCAAATCAAGAAGGGTGAAGAAATCATGGGAGGCCGTGTACGCGTGAAGGTGGTCAAGAATAAAGTTGCTGCCCCGTTCAAGCAAACAGAGTTCGATCTCATGTACAACGAAGGTATTTCCCAAGAAGGAGAAATCATCGCCCTCGGTGAAAAGTATGAAATTCTCTCCAAGTCAGGATCTTCCTACTCATTCGGTGACGTGAAACTCGGTCGCGGCTATGATGCGACGAGACAGTTCTTGAAAGAAAATGTGAAGGTCAAGAATGATGTGCTCAAAGAGATACGTGCCAAGCTGGGTGGGCAGTAAAAAATTTGGTGGTTAGACGAAAACACCCCTTCCCAATAGGAAAGGGTGTTTTTGACAAAAACAAAAAACAATGTAAAATGTCATTGGTCATTCTGTGATCTTATGATCCAGTCATTGGGATATCTGGAATATGCCCAATAAGAGTGTCAGCATGTACACTGAATTACATGTGAGTTCCCGACAAAGAAAGGGCATTCTATGCCGACCATGTTAAAGATAATCGATGGGCCAGGATTCAAGAACCTTTTGTTCAAGAGTGGAGTCCTAACACAAGAAGAACTAGCCACCAAATTCACATTCGCAGGAGAAAGTCGTGAGGGGCACGTCTTGTTCATAACTCATATTGGTGGCGATCCCTCCTATAGCCATTATGCAGGTGAAGAGTTTTCCTTTGTGGCATATCGGATAGGGACACTGAGCACAAAAATGGACGAACGTTACTATTTCATTGGAACCTACAACGCACGGAGCAAAAAAGGTGTCTGTATGATGATGAATACCCGTGAATTTTTTGAGACATCCACCATCGCTCACATGCTATTTCCCATCGCAGGGAAAGAGTTCTCCCAACAAAGAATACGCTCATAGGCATTACACTTTTCGAGCCGCGGACCACCTGTGTCCGCGGCTTTTTTGCCTTTTCCCACAAAACCAGCTAGACTACCCGAGCTATCAACTAAACACAAATCCCCATGTCCCTCCTCGAATATAACGAAGTAACCGAAAAGAAATATATTGTCCTCGACGGCGCTCCTTACGAAGTGCTCTCATCTCACGTCTTCCGCAAACAGCAGCGCAAGCCGGTCAATGCTACCAAGCTCAAGAACCTCATGACGGGCAAGGTTACCGAGTACTCATTCCACCAGTCTGAGAAGATCGAGGAGGCAGAGATCGATAGTCGTGAAGTCAAATTCCTCTACGCCAACCGCGGTGAATGGTGGTTCTGTGAAGCTGAAGACCCTTCCAAGCGCTTCAAGATCACTGAGGATCAAGCTGGCCCTCAGGCCAAGTTCCTCAAACCTAACACCGTCGTTGAGCAATTCTTGTTCGATGAACAGCCTATGGGCTTCAAGATGCCGATCACCGTCGACCTCAGAGTAACTGAAGCTCCTCCAGGCATAAAGGGTGATACCGCCACCGGTGGCAACAAGGTTGTCACTCTCGAGACTGGTGCGACCATCAACGCTCCCCTCTTCGTCAACGAAGGAGATATCATCAGAGTCAACACCGAGACTGGTGAATATCGTGAGCGTGTAGGCAAATAGGCTTATCCTGTACGTGCAGCGATAATTTAGCTATACCAAAAACCGATTCAGTGTTCTGTGTAAGAGACCCCCGCAGATGATTTTGAGCACAAAATCATCGAGGACAGAGGAATTTGTATACACACAAATTCCGTGTCTCTGGAACAGAATACTGAATCGGTTTTGATGCTTGCCCGATTAGCTCGCCACGTACGGCAACAAGCCCATGAACCTCGCACGCTTGACTGCAGTAGCCAACTGACGCTGGTACTTGGCAGCAATACCGGTGCGCTTCCTCGAGAGGATGCGTCCATGCGGATTGAGGAACTTCTTCAAGATCTCGGTATCCTTGTAATCGATATACTGGATATTATGCTGGGAGAAATAACACTGTTTCTTCATGATAATAAGATTCGACAATTCGACAAAAGAACTATTCAAAGATTGTCCGCTGTTGAATTGTGAAATTGTTAAATGGTTTAATAGTTTGATTCTTAGAACGGTATATCCTCCGGGTTGATCTCTTCGGTCGGATAATCAATCTTGTCTGATGGAACATCTGGCGTTGCTGCGGCACCCTTCTTGCCTGTCGAAGCTGGGGCTCCGGCGCCAGTCGGACGATTACCGAACTGGATGGCCTCAGCGACAATTTCGGTGCGATATTTCATACCACCACCATTCTTGTCTTCCCAGGAACGTGTCTGGAGACGACCTTCGACATATACCTGTGAACCCTTCTTCATATACTGAGCGACCAGCTCAGCCAATCGGGCAAATGCTACGATGTTGTGGAATTCACTGGCATCTTGACGATTGCCCTCTTTGTCTTTGAACGAACGATTGGTCGCGACTGCGAAGCTACATACCTTGGTACCCGATGGCAGAGCTTTGAGCTCTGGATCACGAGTTAGATTCCCTATAACGAACGCTTTGTTGAGATACATACTGGTTGTGAGAGATTACGCCGTATTCCTTGTAATCTATACGCCGGAACGCGGTGTTTGATAATTATACCTCTTTCACCATGTTGTCGATGCTCTTGTCCATCTCCTCGACCGTCGCTGGAGCGACGTCTTTTTTCTCATCTGCGAGAGCACCCGAGATCGTAGCTGGGGCACTAACGGTGGTCGCCATAGGCGTGAATGCTGGAGCGCGCTTACCAAGATAGGTAGTGTCACGAACGGTACTGATGAGTAATGTGCGGAGCACTGATGGACGGAGCTCGATGGCCTTCTTGACGGCCTCGACCTTGTCCGATCCAAGCTCGAACTTGACCCATCCGAAGTGGGCAACGTCATAACGATCGTAGCCACCAGAAACGGTCTTCTTGCTAATTGTATAGGCAAGATGCTCGCGATGCGGTGCCTCTTCGGCAATAACCGAAGCGCCCGCGTCTGTGATAATTTTCTTCACCGCCTCACCTTCTTCCGGAACTTTCTCCTCCGGAATCGATGACACGATAAGATATCCGACCTCGTACACCGACTGTTCGTCGTGAGTAGTTGTAGTCATGTGATTGTGCAGTCTGTGACCCATCGTTTGCCTATAGCTGACTCTGGGACCTTTCGACAGAAAGGACATACTGCGTTAGTTGTAATGAGCGCAGATTACCACACATCGACGCCTCATGCAAGAAGTGCCCCGAAGGACATGGTGCCCGAGGGCGCTATCATCGTATCAAGTAACAATGAAGAAATAATGAAGAACTGCTGAAGATTCGCTGAAGATATGTCTTAGTGGCGGAATATTCTAGGCCGGGCCTAGAAATTCAGGTCAAAAAGAGCTCGCGCATTCTCCAACAACTGCTTCTCGACCGCATCCAGAGACTCACCCCTAATTTCGGCAATCTTCTTTACCGTTTCGATAACATGGACAGGCTCACAGCGTTTTCCCCGAAAAGGTATGGGTGCAACATACGGACAGTCGGTCTCTGACATTATCGAAGTTACCGGAACAGACTTTACTATCCCATCGTAGTTGCGTGCAAAGGTCAGGACACCGGTAAATGAAATGGTATTTCCCATCGCCACGATATCCTGTGCATCTTGTATCGTGCCAGCGAAGAAGTGAAAGTTACTACGTACGCGCGCCGTTTTTTTGAGCATCGAGATTACCTCCTGATATGCATTATGCTCTGATGGATCGATGGCGACTGACCCACCTTGCGAGTTTGGCTTGGCATTTCTAACATGGAGCATGAGAGGTTTATGTACTTCATTGGCCAGCATGATATGTTTTTCAAATAAATCTTTTTGTTTGGGAATATCATCTGGTTTCGAATGGAAATAATCAAGACCACACTCGCCGATAGCGACCACTTTCTGGTGAGTTGCAAGTTTTTTGATGGCCTCAAACTCATCATGCGCAACATCACTCGCTGTATCAGTGGGATGAATACCGACAACGGCCCACATGTTCTCATGAATTTCAGCCAACTTGATAGCAGCCCGTGATGATTCTAGACCTGTACCCACAGAAATAATGCCGACTCCCCCTTCTTGGGCACGCTTGATAACCTCTTCGCGATCAGCCGAATAATCGTCGAAATTGATGTGGCCGTGGATGTCTATATAGTTCATGCAAGATGTAACTTAGCGATTATACTCCTAAACAAATCGTCTCCTTGTAATTCATCCACGCATTTCTCAGGATGAAACTGTAAGCCGTATATGGGACGTGTTACATGACGAATAACCTCAGGCCCCTGATCAGACTCAGCTAATACTTCAAATTCCTTCGATAATCTTTTGATCACCCACCGATGACTCTCATAGACCTGGATTTCCGAAAATGGTAGTTGTTTGTCTACCATACGGATAGTCTGTGTGCCCTGTATACGGTGATCCATCTGAGCAAGCTCACCACCACAAGCGCTCACGATGAGTTCGCATCCGAAACATATCCCGATAATCGGAACCTCTGACGTCTTGATCAGATCTATCTCCTTGGAAAAGACTCCTTGGTTATGGACAACTGATCGCTCACTACTACCAGACAAAACAATGAGTCCATATCCTTCTGTGATATATGCTGACGAATCTTCCCATCGCCTTGTAATTTCATGATGACCAAGCAAGTCTTGCAACTGTGTCAATAATTTCGTCCCATTATCAATCAGTAATACCTTCATACTATTTCCTCATGAAGAGAGGTTGCTCTGGCATCTTGTGTTCCTTCACCAGTTTTTTGAGCAATTCAGACGTCTGTGGCATAATCGGTTCGAGCATGTCTCCAATAGTGTAGAGTCGTACACACAAATCCTTGATGATCTCGATGGCGGCCTCTTTGTCAGTCTTTACTAGTTTGAAAGGCTCTTTTTCTTGAATGATGCGGTCAGCAGCTGAAATATGCTCCCAAACGACATGAGCTGCAGCTTGAATGTTGAAACCTGCCAAAGCATCAGTGAATGCTGCGGGAACACTCTTCGAAGGGATCTCCGGAGCACTCGCAAGATTGGTAGTCGCCATTTTCATGACACGACTCGTCAAATTGCCGACCCCATTTGCCAGATGAGCATTGTAAGCCTCTTTGAACTTATCCATAGTAAATGGGCTATCTTCAAAAGGACTGAGTTCACGGCAGACATAATAGCGCAGAGCATCGACACCATATTCCTTGACGATATCGAGCGGATCGATAGTGTTGCCCAACGACTTGGACATCTTGACCCCTCCCTCACCTGTCACGAAACCATCAATCACAATAGTGTGAGTCGGCGGTAAACCGACCGACATGAGCATGGCCTGCCACATTGCTGATTGCTGACGAAGATTGTCCTTGCCACAATATTGCACCGGCGTCCCATTCTGCCAGAATTTTTCGAAATTTTTGGTATCTTCAGGCCAACCGAGAGTAGAAATATAGCTCACCAAGGCATCGAACCAGACATACATGACATGATCCTTGTCACCAGGCACTGGCACGCCCCAAGGCATCTTGGTGGCAAGACGTGAAATGCTGAAATCTTCGAGTCCACGTTCGACGAAGGCCTTGATCTCATTGAAACGAAAATCGGGAACGATCAATTTCGGATTTGAAGCGTACAGATCGAGAAGCTTCTGCTGAAAGGCGCTGAATTTGAAGAAATAATTCTCTTCATCAATGAGCATGAGGTCGATGGTTGGGTGAATGAAGCAACGCCCGTCATCATTGAGCTCAGTGTCAGTCTTTTCCAATTCGCAACCAGAGCAATACTTGGTCTTGTATACTTTCTTGTAAATGAAGCCATTCTTGTCACAGATACGCCAAAATTCTTGTGCCGCAGCGACGTGCTTGTCATCAGTTGTGCGTATGAAATGTATATCAGGAGAAAGTCCGAGAATATTCTGTAACTCCTTGAACTTGGCCGCGTAGCGATCGACGAATGCTTGAGTATCTTCTTGCCCACTAAGTGCCTTCTGATATATCTTCACGCCATGTTCGTCAGTGCCCGTATTGAAAAATACGTCGAAACCTTCAAGCTTCTTGGCTCGAGCTATGACGTCTGCACGAATAATCTCCATGGCAAAGCCGATATGAGGATCAGAATTGACGTACGGGAGTGTCGTAGTGATGTAGAAAGGCGTTTTACTCATGAAGCTTAGTCTAGCGTGAATTGGGGCTTCGGGAAAGAGGAGTTACTACAGCGCACCGCCCTTCTCTACTGCCCTCTCGGCACGCTCGAGCTTCTTGTACTTTTCGATGTCGTGCACGTATTCCATGAACGCCGCAGAGATCGGAACGGCAATGAGTGCCCCGAGAATACCGGCCAACTTGGCACCAATGACAAGGGCGACGATGACCACGATCGGTGAAATACCGACGATCTTCTTGACCACCAAGGGATAGAAGAGGTGATTTTCGAACTGGTGAATGATGAGATAGAGGCCTACAACCAAGAATCCGATACCTGCCCCCTGATCCGCAAAAGCTAGGATGATAGCAGGAACAGCAGATACAATCGGACCGAAAACGGGGATGATTTCTAGTACTCCAGCAAATATAGCCAAGAGAAGTGCGTGGGGGATGCCGACGACCGTGAGGACAAGGTACACAAGGAGACCGACAATAATACCGAGCAGTACCTGACCCTGAAGCCAGAGGCCGATCTTGCGGCGAGAACGTTTCCAGAGATCAATAATGTAATCATAGTGTCTAACTGGTGTAACAATACGCAAGAAATCATCGACACCATCCTCCTGGGCGGCCAGATAAAACGACAGTACCAGAATAAGTATCAAACCCAGTGCACCACCGAACAATGTGCTCACCGTCTGGACAATACCCGAACTCGATCCAACAAGAAAATCTTGTAGACCTCTGATCAAATCGGATACGGAGACCGTGTGGGCCGCCAGTGACGATCCATCAGCGGCTGAACCAATGCTCTGAATTGGGCTCCAGAGTGTCTCGAGCGATATAGTCTTGGGAATGGCAGAAAGGAAATTGACCGCATCACTGAGAATGAGTGGCAGCAGGAAGACGACGAATCCGGCAATTATAGCGGCAAGAACAAGGTAGATGATGATCACACTGACCACGCGGTGCAGATGAAACCATACTCTCATACGACGTACGACGGGCTCGATAGATGATGCTATGACCACCGCAGCCAGAATTACCAGAACGACATCCGACATGTAGTAGAGCGCCGCAATAAGAATAAGGACGACAAAAAAACGTACTATGGTGCCTGTACTAATGCTGAGACGGCTATTGTGTGCTGACGATTCCATGCGAATTATTGTAGCACATACCAAGAGCCCTACAGAGCACTGTGCCGCGTGGATTCGAGGACTGTCTGAGTCGCCGAACTTGTTAGGGCTTTTGGCATGGTCAGATTATTGCCCCGTATGCCAAAAGACCTTACAAGTTCGTGCGGCGAGTTCCGCAGAATCCACGCGGCACAGTGCTCTGTAGGGCTCCTATATATGGAAATATTCCTGAAATGGTTCGGCGTCCTTGTACTTCCCTACAATAGCCATATTCAATCCCTCATTAACGAAAAAGGTTTTCGCTAGAGCTTGAATATCTGCTGCTGTGACTTTGTGTATGCGAGCAATAACATCATTTGGTTCTTCGACTTTCTTCTTGAGCATTTCTTGATATCCGGCATATTCGGCACGAGCCTCTGAAGTCTCGAGTCCGAGCAAGGTCGTACCCCTCAAATAGTCCTTGGCCTTCTTGAGCTCAGCGTCAGATACCGGCTCATCGATCAGTCGCTTGAATTGGGCGAGAATTTCACGGACTGCTTCATGGACACGACTCGAATCAACACCCGCAGAGACCGTCAGGTCCCCATGATCGGTGTTGGGATTGTGCGATGAGCGTACGTAATAACACATACCGAGCTGATCACGCATACGAGCGAAGAGGCGCGAACTCATACCGCCACCAAGGATGGTCGAGAGTACTGTCATAGTCGCATTGCGCGGATCGAGTATAGGAAATGTGCGGAAGCCAATGACCAGATGCGTCTGATCAGTCTCTTTGTATTTGATCTTGATGGCCGGCGCAAACTGGGATTCACTAATGGCCACCTTATCTTTCTTGCCAGAAGTCGCAATACCCTTGAATGCAGTACCAATCTTATCGAGCACAGTAGTCTGATCGAATGAGCCAGCAACAATGACTGTTGTGGCACCAGCTACATAGTGCGCAGTGCGATACGACTGGAGCTGATCGCGTGTATATGAGCGAACGTGGTCCTCAGTACCCAGCACACTCCACCCTGCCGGCTGGTCACCATGGAGGAGTGCGGCGAACACATCCTGAACATCCTGATGAGGCATGTCTTGGTACATACGGATTTCTTCGACGATAACACCCTTCTCCTTGTCCATATCTTCAGTCTTGAACACCGGATTGACGTAGAGATCAGAGATGATATCGAGTGCCTGATCGAAACGATCAGAACTCACCTTGGCGTAGTAGCCAGTATATTCCTGTGAGGTAAATGCGTTGTAGTGAGCACCGAGACCATCGAGTTCTCGAGAGATATCGGTGGCATTGGGGCGGCGTGGTGTACCCTTGAACATCATGTGCTCGAGGAAATGAGAGATACCATTGATTTCTTTGGTCTCATATTTTGAGCCAGTCTCGACCATGACAAGTACCGTCACTGACGGATTGTCAGTCATGGGTATAGTGATGATACGCAGACCATTGTCGAGGACTGTTTTGGTGAAGTTCATGTAGACGTAAAAGATTAACCTATTTTCTTGTGCAGGAATGCAGCCAACTCCCCTTCCGCAACCCTTTCTTGCTCACCAGTATCTCGATCACGAATGGTCACCCCCGCACCTTTCTCGATCGTATCGAAATCAACAGTCACACAGAACGGAGTACCAATCTCATCCTGACGACGATAACGCTTACCAATATTGCCATTATCATCAAACACTACTGCACCAAATTCTTTCTTGAGCACCTTGAACAATTCGTGCGCCTTGGCAACCAGTTGTGGTTTATTTTTTAGCAATGGAAATACGGCAATCTTCACTGGCGCAACTGACGGAGCAAGTTTAAGATAGGTGCGCTTTTCACCACCGAGATCGTCTTCCCTATACGCATCTGTCAGTACCGCAAGGACCGTGCGATCAAGACCAAATGATGGCTCGATACAATGTGGGACGAAGCGTTCTTTTGTTTCTTCATCGAAATATGACAGATCAACCTTACTGAATTCTGAGTGTTGCTTGAGGTCAAAATCTGTACGATATGCCAGACCATACAGCTCTTTCTTACCGAAAGGATATTCGAACTCGACGTCGATCGTCCTCTTCGAATAATGAGCACGATCACCATCAGGCACTTCATAGTCACTTACTTTAGAAGCAGTCAGACCGACATCAGCAATGAATGCGTGCATTTCCTTGTGGAAGTGCTCGAATGTCTTCTCCCAATCCTTCGGATTAACGAAATACTCAATCTCCATCTGCTCAAACTCGCGAGCACGGAAGAGGAAGTCGCGTGGTGCAATCTCATTCCTGAAGGCCTTACCTATCTGAGCCATACCGAACGGTAGCTTGGGATGGAAGGTGTCGAGGATATTTTTGAAATTGACGAACATGCCTTGTGCTGTCTCGGGACGCAAATATGAAATAGATGCTGAGTCTTGGTTGGCACCGACGTGCGTCTTGAACATCATGTTGAACTGCTGCGCTTCTCCGAGCTTGCCGCCACAGTCGGGACATTTCTTGGAATCAGCGAGCTGGTCGACACGAAAACGATGTTTACACTTGGCACACTCCACCATCGGATCAGCGAAGCCGCTGACGTGACCACTCGCCTCCCAAGTGCGCTGATTCATGAGCAGGGCCGCATCGACACCGTACATATCATCACGATCATCGACGAAACGCTTCCACCAGAGCTTGCGGATGTTGTTCTTGAGCATCAGGCCGAGAGGAGCGTAGTCCCAGGTACCGGCCAGGCCTCCATATATCTCAGATCCCTGGAATATGAAGCCTCTACGCTTGCACAGAGCAATGAGGTTTTCCATGACCTTGTCGGACACTGATTCTGGGGCTTTTTTTGACATAGGGGCATTGTATACCAAAAGTATGGAAAATAAAAATGCCGCGAAGGGCATCTCCGCAGCAGTTCAAAAGAACGATCTTGGCACCCATCACACCCGGTCGCAACGGAGGAAAGGTTGCGGGAGGCATGAGGGTGCCAAGTGACTCTGGTCGATGGCGCGCTGGAGCAGATGACCAAACGCGCGTCGGCGGCTGACCACGAGTCAAAAGTGTCAATAAATATGAGCCATGGCCGGACTCGCCCCCCGGAATCGGTAAACCGAAGGGGCGAGCCGGCGTGAACGAGGCGAGCCGAAGGGCGCCAACACCAAGCCAGTGAGCGCCGTCGGGTACGCGACTCTGGTCGCGTGAACCGCGCCTCGTGAACAGTGCGCGTATGCGCGCACACGTGCGGCCGTACGAACTACCCAGCCGACACGAAATCTCCGTATGACTCATTTCAAGTTCGTGAACAATGTAACACCCTCGAACACAAAAGTCAACAGCACTACTTGACCACTGTCGCCTGCCCTTCTCTATAGGCCGGATCGGTACTAAAGCGAGTCGTGAGATATTCCTGAGTGCTCTGGAGCTGTGCCCCCGTGAAATTATCAGTTGCAGAAAGTATCGATTGATTGACTAGGGTCGGAGATTGATCGGTCTGATTAATACTCGGTGTAAATGCTATTTGGAAATTGACCTCTCGACGACGAGTCGCGCTCGACGTGTAGGCGGCGACTGTGCCGATCTCCCAGGTCACCGTCCCGCTATTCTCATCATAGGTGACATTCTCACTCGACGGACTCACCGCCTTCTGCCACTTCACATACGCGGGCAACGTGGCCGTGACACGAGCATTGCCGACAGCACTTGATGTATTGTCTATGGTCCACACTACGGTATAGGTAGTAGACTGTTCGACTTTGGGTGGCACCACTCCCGTATTTACGAAAGGTCCTGTGGTACGGACGATACGACCAGTCAGAGAAATATTGGATGACACGCGCGTCGTACGTGAAGCAGCGGCCGCCAATTCACCCGACACATTCGAGCCACTCTGGCGATCAGCAGACACTCCCGCCGTCACCACCACTATCGGATTGACTATCGGATTGGTCGGCGTGCTCTTGTCTTTGGGTATGAGGCCGAATGAAATAGTACCGCTCTGCCCTGCTGCGACCGATGCCAGCTCCGGCGTCGTCTTCTGGTTCCAGATGATTTGGTTGTTGGCAGAATCGAAATATCCCTGATCAGGCTGCACGGCAGTCTTGTCGTACGCAGAGCCACTCAATTTGGCGACAATGCTCACATTGGACACTGAGGTGGTTAGATTGTTGAACCAGTTGATAGTGACGCGCTCATTCTGGTCGAATTGGCCGATGAAATCATTGGGTGACGAATTGTTATCGATTGCGATCGCTAGTGATATGAATGGCTTCTGGATGGTCATGGCCTTATCGACAGTCATATACTGTGTGCCAATAACTTTGGGGTCATTCAAGCTCTGAGCACCTGCAGCGAAGCGGAATACGCGTGTCTCACTATCTTCACCTTGTATCTTGCCGTGAATGGTGATCGTGCGCTCCCCGCCAGGTGGTATATCACCAATCTTCCACGTGGCACTATCAGAGAGCGGCTTGATGCTCGACGATATGAAGGTAAACCCGAACGGATAGCTTCCTTTGAGTAAGACATTCTTGAGGATATCTGTCGAATTTGATTTGAGCGACACTTTCATGTCGAATTCTTGACCTGAAGTAATCTCTTGGAATGACGTGACATTGAGCACTATCGGGGATGAATTGATGAGTACTTCATATGACGTCTTCTTGGTGAAGAGTGTCGTAGATCCTTTGACCTTGTAGGTGACGTTGGCACCGATTTGTTTCTGGAGATTCTCTTCACCGAAAATGATCGCGCTCACCGTCTTGTGGACCGAACCACCCGCAGGAATATCACCGAGCAATTCACGGTATGTCTTGAGCTCTTGAGTAGGATCCTTGGGATTGGTCGCGCCTGCTGGGAAATCAATAGCTAAGTCAGCAGACTGGAGATCGACGTTGTTCTTGTTGGTGACTTGAATGTCGAACGAGACAGGGGCACCGCCAGGAATAGAGACAGGGCCAGTAATATCTATAGCGATATTATTTGCCGAAATAAGGTTGGATCCATTGAAAAAGAGATACGCACCGATTCCTACAGCGATGACGCAAAATACAAATGAAGCAATCAGAAATTTGGTGAAGAAAGACATGGAATGATCTTCGTATTGTTTGTTGAGAGTGACAGACTCGATACCTTCTGGATGATCTCCCCAATTGGTACGAACGGGCGTCTCTGTCGGCGAGAATCGGAGTTTGCGGCGCGTGCGCACATCAGGAGCCGTCCGCGAATAGAGGGACTTCTTGAGCTCTTCGATGCGATTTTGCTCATCAGCTGGGGGCACGCGAATTATTATACCACAAGCTTACAACTGACTTTCCCTGAGTGCTTTATTAATATGTTTATTGAGGAGTACCCTCTTCCCCGCACTCGTACGCACCAATTCGATTGATATGGGACCATCCACAATCTGGTCATCAATATCTTTGTCTGTACCGACGTAGCCCAGAGCCCGCACGATACGAAAAACAATAAGTGATTCCAGTGTTTGGAGTTCTTCAGTATTCAAACCCGAAGAAGCCAGTAGTTCAGAAGCTGCTTGAATATGAGCAAATAATTCTGAATACGCCTCTTCACCGTGGAGAAGTCGACGAAGAAGCAGTGCAATGCGACCAATAAGTTCTTGGCCTGTGTTTTGTGATTCTATTCGCGTCATTCGCATACTTCGTGTATTCGCATCGGATCTGGCTACATCAATGCCATTCGCACTTGTAAGTCTCCAATACTCCTTCCCCCTCACGAACGAAAACTCCCCAAATGAATACTCCTGCACATGGTAACGGAGCTTCGATTTTTCGAGCCGTATCCCCTGTGCCACCGCGCGGACCAGTCCCATGTCGCGAGTGAATATAGAAAGTACTCTCCCCGCCTCACCAGATGGCCGGGACTCGATGACAAATCCAGGAGTTGTATGGATAGCGTACATGTTACAAGCCAAGCTTGAACGGCATCTCTGCGATCATGGTCGTGTCACCAGCAACAGTGCCGTAGCGGATTTCAGAAATACCGCAGGCGGTTTTGATTTGTGTAGCATTGGTGTCGATAACTTTCCTGCCCGCGCCATCTGTCTCCACATTCAAGACTGCCCGATCACCCACACTGAGACCCTTGGCTTTGCGGAGATCCTGAATAAGGCGCATCAATTCACGGACCATGCCCTCTTCTTTGAGAGCGGGAGTGATGACGGTATCGAGCTGCACCTCGGAATCAATAGACACGCTGATAGCGACTCCCTTGACATTAACTTCATCTTCGATCAGACCGAGAAGTTCGGGTGAGAGTTTGTCGGCAATACCGGTCTTTATATACAACTTTGCCAGCGGCTGACGTACGTTGATCTTGGCACGTGTACGAGCCTCCAAACCTTTGGAGCATGCGGTGCGGACGTGTGCCATATCTGTGATGAGCTGCGTATCGATCTTCCCTGCGACCGGCCACTTCTCCAAATGAACACTCTCGAGATCTCCACCTGCTTCCTGGTACAGATAATCTGCAAAAAATGGTGTGAACGGCGCCATAACTTTGGCGAGTGTTACTAGAATGTAGCGGGTCGTCGCTAGTGCAGCTTGTTTGTCTTGGACATCTTCTGACTTGAATCGGTCACGCGAGCGGCGTAAATACCATTGTGAGAGGTCTGCAATAAAATCACGTACCGAACGCGTCGGCTCAAGAAATACATATGAGTCCAAGCCTTTGGTGACTGTCTCGATCACCTGATCAAGTCTCGAAATAATCCATCGATCCAAAATGTTACGCGATGTGACTTGCAACGTGTTACTTGCAACTGCCGACTTCTCCGCATACATCTGATAGAACGACAACACATTTGCCGCTAAATTGAATACTTTTTTGACCATTTCATCGACTGTCTTCTCATCAAAGTTTTTCGAATCCCCCGGCTGATTGACAGAGTACATCCAGAAACGCAGTGCGTCAGCGCCGTATTTGTCCATCATGCTCCATGGGTCGACGATATTGCCGAGAGATTTCGACATTTTCTTGCCCTCTCCATCGAGAATGTGACCGAGACAGATAACGTTCTTGAATGCCTTGCCCTTGCCCATCAACACACCAATAGCGTGCAATGTATAGAACCAGCCACGTGTCTGATCGATGGCCTCAGAAATAAAATCAGCGGGATAGCCGTGAGCTTTCTTGAACAAACCACTATCTACTAGTTCTTTGTGTTCGAACGGATAATGATCCTGCGCAAAAGGCATAGCGCCAGAATCAAACCACACATCCATAACTTCTTTGACACGTGTCATTGTCCCGCCACATGCGCACGGAATCTTCACTGTATCAATGTATGGGCGATGCAGATCAAGTTCGAAGTCAGCGTTGTGTGGAACTATCGAGTAATCAATTTTTCTAACTTCGGCATTATCCATGAAAAATGACTTACCTGCTTTGAGTGCAAGAGCCTGGGTGGTATCGAGGCCTGTGGCAGCACTCTCGAGCATCCACAATGGACTATCATGACTGACAACCAAAATAGTCTTACCAACATGCTTCTGTTCAATCTCTTCGATGAATGTGCCAACGCGTCTCTTGATCTCCAGTCGTGTCTCAACACCTCTGACCGAGGTAGTGAAGAGTTTTTCTGGAACATCAACCAATCCGTTAAGCTCGCTCACATTCTTCCCTTCGAGCTCGCCCATGCCCATTTCACGCAAACGTTCATCATAGAAAATGGAAGATGCCGGCACGCCCAAAATACCTGCCGCAATTTCGGCAGTCTCCTTGGTACGAAGCAATGGCGAGGCGTAAATAACATCAATCTTCTGTTTGAATGACTTAACGGAATCCGTAACCTCTTTCTTGCCCTTCTCAGTCAAATGATAGTGCTTACTTGGGTCACCGTTCAGAATATTATGTACATTCTGCTCAGCTTCGCCGTGTCGAATACCGAAATACATGTTTTTCGACTTCTGTGCAATTTCGGCGACAGAACCAACTACTTTGCGCTCATGACACCCATCACAAACCCAGACAGGAAGTGGTGTTCCCCAGTAACGCTCGCGGGAAATGGCCCAATCTTTGACTTCGCGGAGCCATTCACCAAAACGACCTTCTTTGATATGGGCGGGCACCCAGTTGATGCTCTCATTCTCTTTGACTAGGTTGTCACGCAATGAAGACATGCGGATATACCACGAATCGCGGGCAAAATAGATGAGTGGAGTCTTGCAACGCCAACAGAATGGGTAGCTGTGCTCGTGCTTCTCTTTGTGGAACAACAAGCTGCCTGTTGGGCGACTGGCGAGATCTTTGATGATGTCGATAGCGACGGCTTCATCTTTCACGAATCTGCCTGCAAGGAATCCGGCCTCTTTCTTGAAGGTTCCATCATCATTGACGAGGTGATATTTCGGCAAACCAACCTGTGTTCCCAACTCAAAATCCTCCTGACCATACATAACCGCAGTGTGAACTATCCCAGTACCATCGGTCGTCGTGACAAAATCAGCCGCATATACTTTGTATGCATTGGAAAGTTTTTCTTTTTCGGCACCAGAAATGTTGTCTTTCAAAAACGAATAGAGGGGTTCGTAGGTGAGGCCGATTAGTTGATTCTCGGTAAGATCTGTTAGGAGAAGATTTTCTTTAATAGGAAATGGGGGCTTTAATTTTTCAGAAAAGTTATATTGGGATGTTACGAGATATGCTTTTCCTTTATGTTCTTTATTAAATTTTTCAACTTCTTCTGCAAAAAAACCGTTTGGGGATTCATACTGACCAGATTGTCCTTTGCCGATAACAACTTTGGCAATGTCCGGTTCAAGAAAGACCAGTTTGTAAGTAATTCCTTTTTGTTTTTTTCCAACAGCTAACCCAACGTTCCCTGGTAAGGTCCATGGTGTAGTTGTCCATGCAAGCAAATATATATCATCTGTGGAGCCCAGTTTTTCTTTTCCGTTTGTGACCTTGAACTTCACCGTCACCGCCAAATCCTTAACGTCCTGATAGCCCTGCGCCAATTCATGCGACGAAAGACCAGTGCCACAGCGCGGACACCAGGGTACGACTTTGTAATCCTTGTAGAGCAATCCCTTCTTGTCGACTGTCTTCATGATATTCCACAAAGACTCGATGTACGAAGACTTGTAGGTAATGTACGGATCTTTGAGATCAACCCAATACCCCATGCGCTCAGTGAAGCCTTCCCATTCATGGACATATTTCCAGACACTTTCTTTGCACTTCTCATTGAAACGCTCGATGCCGTAAGACTCGACTTCCTTCTTGGACTTGAGGCCCAACTCCTTCTCAACTTGGATTTCGACTGGCAGACCATGTGTATCCCATCCTCCTTTGCGACGCACGTGGAATCCTTGCATGGTTTTGTAACGCGGAATCGCGTCCTTGAAAGCGCGTGCTTCGAGATGATGAATACCAGGACGACCATTGGCAGTTGGCGGACCTTCATAGAAAATAAATTCTTTCTTGCCCTCAGTCTGCTTGAGTGTCTGCTCGAAAATGCCCTTCTCTTTCCAGCGGGCAAGAATACGCTCCTCGCGCTCAGCATGAGGAGATTTGGTGATAGCTTTTTGTTCTGGGTTGATAGGGTCAGTCATGTGATTTCTAGGCCCGGCCTAGATGCGCAGTACAGTAGAGCCATTCTAGCACTTTTTTGCGTTTTGAGAATAAAAAGAGGCCGAACGGAGATTTCCGGTCGGCCGTGCAAGGTATCTAGGCTACCCATCAAACAACAAGAAGTGACCGGGCCCTGGCCACTGCGGCACCAATATCCTCACGGAGCCGTTGACATAGAAGTGCGCGGTCAGGGTCGTTGCTTCCTGCATAAAACACATCCGCCAACACGTCCCGATCTGGATCGTCGACCGCATCACACACTGCCAGAATTTTACCGGGCCAAGAACCTGGCCCTTCACCTGGTTGGAAAACTCGCAATTGCGCCGAGTGGATACATTTCCCCCACTCGGGAACTCCAATCACGAGTTCAACACGCAAACCGTCATGATTGAGTATGGAGAAATTGTATCCCTTCGGAGGGATTTCAGCCCCAAGTCGTAGTGAGGGATCGTACCGTGTGTCTGTAAAAAAACAATAAGCCTGTCGCAGAACCTGAACATTTGGCTTCATAATTCACCTTTCATTGAACAGTTATCACCAATCTACCACCACCCCACCCAAATGCAACCCCGACTTGTGCACTACATCCTCTCCGGAACTTTGATACCGAGAATCCACAATCCATTGATCATGACCGTCCTGAATGCCTTGGTCAGCGCCACACGATATGGTGAGAGCGGATCAGCGTCGTCGACGATCTGATGATTGGCATAATACGCATTGAACTCACCTGCGAGCGCCATGAGATAACTTGCGATATGTTGCGGCGCATATTCTGCTCGTGCTCGCTCGACGATATCCGGGAATCTTGAAATAAGTCTTTCGAGCATAGTCACCTCTTCTGGAGCGACGATTTTGCCCTCCTTCTTTCCTTTCTCCAAGATCGAACCCGCCCTCACTGCTGCATACTGCAGATATGGTCCCGAGTCACCTTCGAATGAGATAGAGGAGGCTGAATCGAAGATAACATCGCTACCGACCGCCTGGCGCAAAATCGTATACTTGATAGCGCCAATGGCTACCGCGTCAGCGATTTCATCCTTCTGTGTAGCGGAAAATTCACGGTCGGCGATCTTCTCCGTGACCAACGAACGAATATCATCGATGAGCGCCTCGGCACTAATAACATTACCTTTGCGAGATGACATTTTGCCCGAAGCAAAACGCATCATGCCATGACTCATATGTTTGGTCTTGGCAGCCACATTCGGCATGACCAGCTCCATGACCTTCAGGAGCACACGGAAATAATCACTTTGTTCATTGGCGGTAATGATGATCGATTCTGCCAGATCGGGATAGAGCTTGAATTTCTCAGCATTCAAACCAAGCTCCTTGGTCTCATATGTCGGGAGTCCCTGCGAGGTCATGAAGACACGCGTGTGCAACCCATGATCTTCACCTTTGAATACAATCGCTCCTTCACTTTCCTGGAATACACCTTTCTTCAGATATTCGCGGACAATCGGCTCACCATTCCTGCCCTCAGTACCTTCGAAGAAGTAATTGTCGAATTTCGTGCCGAGCTTGGCGTACATGACTTCGAATGCCTCCAAACTCTCTTTCCTACCTTGATCATAGAGCTTGTTGATCTGATCATCGGTGCGTGAATAGACTTTCTTATTGATCTCATCGACCTCTTTCTTGGCAGCGGCATCATCTTCGTACGCCAGCGCACCATGTGTGTAGGCCTTGCCCCAGAATTCGGCGCCATGTTTGTCAGGAACATTGAGATGAAGAGCTCCCCAAATAGCTTTTGCGACATGCGGACCGACATCGCCTTGCCAGTTGGCACGCTTGACCTCCGCACCCGCAGATTGGACGAGACGAGAAATAGATTCACCAATGGCGTTGGACATCAGGTGACCGATATGAAGCACTTTGAATGGATTGGGGTCAGTATATTCAACCATGACTTTCTTGTCCGCATCGTTCTTGTTCCATCCATATTCCCCATCACCTTGCGCGACTGAAATAATATTCTCTGTGAACACAGTGCTCTTGATCGTAATGTTGATGAATCCAGGGCCAGCCACAGTAGCTGATGCAATAAAATCAGAATTCCCTTTGCCGATCTCGGCGACCACTTTCTCGGCAAGAACTTTGGGAGCCATGCCAAGTTTCTTGGCATTGACCATGGCTACATTACATGAGAAATCGCCATGCTCAGGGTTCTCTGGGTATTCCAGACGGAAAGAAGACCCTGCAATATCGAGGTTTTGCAAGGCTTTTTCGAATACCACCTGAATCTGTTGTTTCATGGTTAGATTGTAGCAGAAAGGCAGGATAAGCACGAAGGGCTTGCTTTTATGTGATAATCGTGTTATGGTCAATTTCGAATCCAGACCACTCGTGCTCGTGTGAGTATGGGAAATAGGGTATGGGGAAACAGCAACGGAAACACAATCGCACAATGAAAACACTGATCAGGCACGTCATGATTATGACGGCCACTTTTCTAACCATTACACAAGCCACGTGGGCGGCAGAAGTGATCCTACCGACAACCTCGGTTGTCCTCAAACAATCCACTCGTACGTGGCAACCGATCAAGGAAACATGTCTCACAGGAAATTGTGGGGGGCCACAGTCCAGTCATCCTCGAAGCCTCAAACAGGTCAGTTCGTTCACTCGTGGATGGACTTTGGGTGGCCTGGATCCTGTGACGAAGACGTTGGTGGAGACCGACACATCAGGACCTGTATATGCCAGCGAGACAGTCAGGACGTCTGTGTGGACGAATCAACAACCAGCCGGTGGTTATGCCACGGAGTCTTCCAGATCGCACGGCTCTGCTTGGGTCAACATGGGCACAAATACCATTACAGGACTCAACGTCAGTGAAGTTGCGGCTCGTGGAACGTTGACGACGTCCACGAATGATCCGAATAATGACTACTCGAACACCTTCACTCTGAGTGATAATGCCTGGACGGCGTTTCGATACGTAAACCCTGACTCGTCACTGTTGTACCATTATCGGATCTTCATAACTGCCCAGGCGTGGAAGGCGACGGAAGGAACCATGCTCCCTCTCGTATTTGACCGTGAGCTATCACCCGAAGAAATTGACGTCCACGGACAGACCGTTCAGCACGATGCGAATAGCGGGGCTTACATTGACATTGACGTTGGTCCTGAATCGTCTGGAGAAGTTGATGTCACCCCTCTTTGTCCAGCAGGACTATACATCACATGGGCAATTGATTACATGATCGGATCGGTCGAAGACACCGGCGGTCAAGGGTCAAACGACTGACCAGATACCCTGAAACACGCGTCACCGGTAAAACGGTGGCGCTTTTTGTATCCACATTACATCCAATGAATAGGTATATTATAAGGATGGGCTTGGTTACTGTTTTAGGTACACACGATTTGACAAACGCCCAACAATAGATTATGATTCTTTTCAGATGCAGTGTGGAAATAGAACGGTAATGAGGACGTCGGGCCCGCTCGAGAAGGACGTCATTCCCACCCCGAGACCTGTGTCTCATAGTCTAGGGACCGATGGTCATATGTGTATCCTTGTCACCACAAGGATCGAGACACTTCAACAGCACGCCGCCGACGAAGGCTTACACAAAACCATCTTGCACATTATTCTCGCCTCCCTAAATTTAACGTACCGTAGTACTCTACGGAGGAGGTTCCGTTCACTTTCAAGGCGCAACCCGTGGTTGCGCCTTTTTTCTTTTTTATACAAAAAGAGGCTCACACGGAACCTCCTTGGATCTGGCCGGAAAGCACGCTAACGAACTATCTGATGAGCAAGATGACTGGGTACAGCCAGAGAGTCATGTGGCCCGACTGCCTCGTGCGCAAGATCATCTGAAACTCGATTCTGATCATGACCAACGAAACAACCCGAGGTTTCAATACTTTCATTCAACAATTGAACTTTCTCACGACGTTGTTGCTTACGAGATGTGTAAGGTGACCACCGCGCTCTACGAACAGATTTCTTCATAAGATTGCCTTTCTCTTTCCCTGTGGGAAGTATACCGCAATCACAGCCTTTTGAGCACCGCATCTATCTTCTCAGCGATTTTCTTGAAATCTTTTTCTTTTTTACCCCTCGTCGTCTCTGCGGCTGAACCGAGACGGATACCGGAAGGATCTGCCGGCGGACGAGCATCAAAAGGAATAGCGTTCTTGTTTACAATGATGCCGGCCTTCTCAAGTGCATCACTAGCGATCTTGCCAGGAATGGCCCCGGCACCCTTGGCATTTTTCTGGCCCCCCATCCAAGTATCGACAAGCACCAGATGTGAGTCTGTGCCTCCGGAAATAATTTTCCATCCTTTGTTGCTCAATTCTTGGGCAAGTACTGCAGCGTTCTTCTTGACCTGCACTGCATATTTCTTGAATGCGGGAGCGGCAGCTTCTTTGAGCGCCACAGCGACAGCGGCAATCTGATTGAGGTGTGGGCCTCCCTGCAATCCCGGGAAAACTGCTTTGTCTATTTTCTTGGGAAGATCACGCGTATCTTTCTTGGAAAAAATAAGTGCGCTACGAGGACCACGGAGTGTCTTGTGTACAGTTGTGGTGACCACATCAGCGTACGCGAATGGTGATGGATAAGCCTTGCCTGCGACGAGACCAGCGAAATGAGACATGTCGATCATGAGCAACGCTCCGCATGCGTCAGCTATTTCGCGCAATTTCTTGAAATCAACGACACGCGTATACGCCGTGTAGCCACCGACGATGATGGCTGGCCTCTCTCGAAGAGCGAGCTCCTTGAGTGCCCCGTAATTGATGAGCTCAGTATCTTTGTCGAGACCATACGGTACCTGGGTCCAGAATTTGCCCGTAGCCGAAACTTTGTGACCGTGAGTGAGATGACCACCATGATCGAGTGACATACCCATAATCTTGCCACCTTGAGGGACTAGAGCGACATATACAGCCAGATTGGCTGGTGACCCTGACAGAGGCTGGACATTGACATGCCATTCATCTGCCGAAAGGCCGAATAATGTGAGTGCGCGCTCTTTGCAAAGCTCTTCGATCTTGTCGACGACTTGGTTGCCGCCATAATAACGTGCACGCGGATACCCTTCTGCGTACTTGTTGGTCAATTCCGAACCGAGCGCTTCGAGTACATCTGATGAAACAACGTTCTCTGAGGCGATAAGATTGATGACGCTCTTTTGACGCTTCTTCTCAGCATCGATGAGTTTTTTGATCTGTGTGTCTTTCATAGAATGAATAGTGAATGGTGAATAATGAACCACGAACCGAATCACACCGCAGGTAATTCACCGTAATTATGCAAATGAAGACCACGTTGATTTGTAGGTTGTGGTAAGCATGTTAGTTAGTCGTATTCGCATTCTAGCACGAAAGAAAATCTGGGCAACAAAAAAGTCCGTCGCCACCCACCTGGGCAACGACGGACCCCACCATAAACGGGGTATGCCTCTCGGCAAAGACCCTCGGAACGACCACTGCGACGGAGCGCGGTGGAAAGAACTGGGGTGGAGAGAATTGTGTACTTCTCAGCCGCGAAAGTTTTTTTGTGGCCTTGAATTCAAACCCTCTCACACGCCCATTTTTTGTGAACATTAGAGTCCACATGTGGCTTGTGAGGCCGTTTTATCACTCCACGTAATAGCCTGTAGAGCAACCTACGCACTACCTTACTCCTCCCCCACAACCTTGTCAACACCTCAGATATCCCCACTAAATTCTAGCAAGAATCTCCTCTCGGAACGCCTTTTTGACCTCATCGAGCGGCTGATTGGCATCAATGATCATGTGCGGCACTTTCTGGAAAAATTTCATGTATCCTTCTCTGACTTTTTCGTGGAACTCGACCTCTCGATCATCGAAATGGTCATATTGTTTGCCCTGCAACAATGATTGGTTGCGCGACTGAGCGCGGCGGAGACCTTCACGGGGATCAACATCAAAGAAAATATAGAGGTCCGGTTTGACTTCGAGACGTTCACGAAGTTTCCAGAACAACCCTTCGAGGGCGCCGCGAGATTGGGCACCTACATTGTACGCAAATGAAGAAGCATCGAAACGATCAGCGATGACAGGCGTACCAGCCTTCAGTGCAGGAACTATAGAACGGCTCGTATTATCGAAACGTGATGCGAACATGAGGCAGAGGGTTGTTTCGGCAGGAGTCCCTTTGGCCAGTGGATTTTTCAAAGTCACATCGCGGATAACTTCGGCATAGGGCGAACCACCCGGCTCGCGGGTGGTGAAAATACGATCACCCAGCTCTTCTTTGAGCGCCATCAAGACCGATGATTTACCCGAGCCCTCACCGCCTTCAATGACGATGAACGGCGGTTTACTTTTTGTCAGCAGGAATGGTGAAAGCATGATGATATATTATCGTCCCGTACTACCGAATCGTCCCTCTCCACGCGATGAATCATTCAAAGCCGACACTTCTTCGAGCTCAGCAATAGCGACTGGGAAAATAACGAGCTGGGCGATCTTATCACCTGTATGGACTTGATATGGTTTGTCACTCAGATTCACCAGATTGACGTTATATTCACCACGATACCCCGCATCGTACACCCCACCGGCTGTATGCAAACCATTCTTCGAAGTACCGCCTTTGTCCTTCACAATAGCAGCATAGCCGGTCGGAAATTCCAGGGCAAATCCCACGAAAAAAATATGACGCTCACCAGGATTGAGCAGTTTGTCCTCTAGTGAATAGAGATCCAAACCAACATCACCTGGATGAGCGTATGAGGGCAACTTGGCATCGGGCTTGAGTTTTTTGATGAGAAGTTTCATATTATGTATTGTTCTTGGTCGCCTCAGCTACTACATGCGATCGCTTTTCGAATAATTCGAAAGCTCCTTCGACAAGATACACATCTCGAACACCCGCATCGATCATGCTCCTCCAGCACGGTTTGCAGCACCACCAGTGGCCATATAGGTACAAGTCTGCACCAGCAATATTTCCTATCCGCTTGATAGCATCTCGGACCGCTCCCCACTCAGCATGGTGTTGATATTTCGCACAACCTGGGCAGACCCAATATTTTTGACCCGAAGGTATCTTGAACACTTTACGCAGACACAACTTTGTACGATGGAATTCTTGGAGGGTTTTATTTTTGAGTGCCGCCTGATTGCCTGCTCGACCGAGTATCTTGGAATCCTTCACAATGACTGCACCAGTCGGATAATTTTTCTCTGTTGAAAGTTCAGCCCTCACTCGCTTAGCCTCAGCCATAAAAACGTTGGTGACAGGAACATGTTTGATGGTTCTCCCTTCAGGAAGGTATGGATAATCAATTTTCATATTTGGATACGAAATCGCACAATCGGCAACATGTTCATTCGTAGCTTGATTATATATAATTAACAGGCAATGACAACGTTTGACGAGATATACAAAAAGATGGTGAGTGATATTATGACCACCGGCATTCATGAGTTCAGTGAGCGCACTGGCTATGACACAAAGGCCATTCCTGGTATGCATTTCACCACCGACATTGAGAAGGACGGCTTCCCTATCCTCACACTCCGCAAAATTCCCATCAAGATGTTCGTCGCAGAGCAAGTCTGGTTTCTCTCTGGTGCACGCAAGCCTGAGATTTTTTTGCGCGATTACACCAAGATCTGGGATCTTTTCACCAACCCCAACGACGTAGTGACAGTCGCCTACGGATATCGCTGGCGCAAGCATTTTGGTCGTGATCAAATCGCCCTACTCATCGACCTTCTCCAGAAAGAACCGAGCTCACGACAGGGCGTCATCGTGACATGGGATCCTGCCCAAGATGGCTTGTCCCTAGCAAAAAAGAAGAACGTGCCGTGTCCCTACACATTCACGGTCAACATCATCGGGGGACGTCTCCATCTACACAATATTGTTCGCTCAAACGACGTCATACTCGGCACCCCTGCTGATGTCGCCGGATTTGCGCTCCTCCAATGTATCCTTGCCCAAAAATTGGGAGTCAGACCAGGTATTTACTCTCACTCTATTTCAAATGCCCACATTTATAGCAACCACTATGCTGGCGCCGAAGAAATCATGCGTCGTGAGCATGAACATGCACCAGTCCGACTCGAGCTCCCTGATAATGCATTCGAGAAAGCCGAAAAGATGGACAAAGAGTTTGCTGACCAAGTGGTAGAAAACCTCACGAAGCAGTATAATCCCATGGATGCCATCACTGGCCTCAAGATTGCGTTGTGATTATTTTTGAATTTTGATTTTTACGTTTTGATTTACCCTCATGTCTATAATAACTAAAATTGATATCCTCGAACGCGTCACTTCAGGCTCACTCAGCTTCAAGCCAAACCTCGACAAATTCCAGCTCCAAGAACACTCCGTTGATCTACGTCTCGGCTTCACGTTCATGATCCCCAAGATGTGGCACATGACTGCCAAGGGTCGTGAGTCACTCGATATTACCCACTTCGACAAGCGCAACCATGAATATTTCGAGGTTGTCGAACTCGAGCAGGGCCAATATTTCGAGCTCCTGCCGCAAGAATACATCCTTGTTTCCACTCTCGAGGCCATCAAAATGCCTACCGACCTTATGGCAGTCCTCTACCCTCGCTCATCTACCAACCGCAAGGGCTTATCGCTCGACCTCACTGGCGTGATCGATGCAGGCTATGAAGGTCAGCTTATTCTCCCTATCCGCAACAATACCCGCTCACAAGCCATCCGTCTCTATCCTGGAGAACGTCTCTGCCAAGTCGCATTCGAAGAGCTCAAACATCCGGTCACGCCGCGCCCGAGTAAGTATCACCAAAAAGATATTATCGAGGGAGTGCAGATGGAGAAGAAAGAAGAAGTAGATCTGCTCGCCAAGGGTGATATCAAGACACTCAAGGAACAGTTCAAAGTACAGTAGTAATCCATGATTCGCGCATACATCATAGCCGCCGTTACCGCCGATGGATTCATCGCACGCGATGAGAAACATTCGGCTTTCTGGACCAGCAAAGAGGACAAGAAACGTTTCGTGGAGCTGACCAAGCGTGCTGGTGTAGTTGTTATGGGTTCGACCACGTACGCCACACTCCCCCGCCCACTCAAGGAACGCATCAACATCGTCTATACCCGTGACAAGAAATTCGAAGGTGCTGAGACAACGCAAAAATCTCCTGTCGATTTACTGGCTGAACTTGAAAGTCGCGGTTTCAAAGAAGTCGCCATCTGCGGCGGCTCCAAAATTTACACCATGTTCATGAAGGCCAATGTCGTCGACCGACTGTTCCTAACCATTGAGCCTCTCGTGTTTGGCAAAGGTATATCACTATTCACTGAAGACCTAACCCACAAACTCACTCTCGTAAGTACCGCGCAATCAGAGACAGGGACACTTCTTCTGGAATACAAAGTCGACCACAGTGGCACACCAGCTACGCAGTAAATTCGAGTACAAAAAAGCCAAGGGGTCGCCTTGGCGTGAAATTGATCCTGAAACTGGACAGCAGCTATACAGACCCTAGCCTCCGATTCAGAACAACAAGTCCTTTGACGATTTTTGCCGCTTCCGGAATAAATTCAAATCTGAGGACAGCCAGAAGTGGGCTAGCGTGATTCGATTCCTGTTTGTGGAGCCGGGCAGCGAGGTTGCTGTTCAATTCAGCCTGGTGCGGACAGAGACACCATACGGGACGATTTTCTCGGAAGTGATCTAGGGCATCGAACACCCCACCAGTACCACTTTCATCGAGAACCACAAGGGCCACTTCAGCTTTTTCTTTTGTGGCGACAAGATTCAGGCCCGGAATCTTACCCAACAGACGACACAAGCGTTTGATTTCTGGTCGTCGCTCGGTCGACCATTCAATGACATATAGGTTCATAATTCACCCAACACCCTACCACTTCCCCACCGAAAATCAACCCCTCTCAACAAAAAATGGGCCGAAGCCCATTTTTTGTTCTGTAGTGTATGTTATTTCACATCGACACCCATCTGTCTCGCCGTACCCGCAATAATCTTGGCTGCAGCATCGACATCATTTGCATTGAGATCCGGCATTTTCTTCTCAGCGATTGCCCTGATCTGTGCCTTGGTAATTGTGCCTACCTTGCTGGTATTCGGCTTGCCCGAACCCTTCTCTTTGCCGATAGCTTTCAAGATGAGACTTGAAGCTGGAGGAGTCTTGAGCTTGAAATCATAGGTGCGATCCTCGTATACCGTAATAAGAACCGGGATCATGTCGCCCATCATGCCCTTGGTGGCATCATTGAATTTCTTGGTGAAATCACCAATGTTAACACCGGCCTGACCGAGGGTCGGACCAAGTGGTGGAGCAGGAGTTGCCTTACCTGCCGGAGCGATGACCTTTACCTTTTTTACAATCTTTTTTGCCATAGTGGTTATTGGATACTACATTAAACCTTCTTTACTTGCAAGAAATCGAGCTCGACTGGTGTCTCACGACCGAACATCGATACCAGCACCTTGACTTTGCCACGTTCAGTGTCGACCTCAGATACTTTGCCTTCAAAGTCCTTGAATGGACCATCGGCGACCTTGATAAGATCCCCTGTCGAGAGGTCGATCGAGTGCTGGGTGTTGCCCTGATTCATACGTGCGAACAACGAATCTACCTCTTTCTGCTCAAGAGGCACTGGAGAGACACCCGCACCGACGAAACCAGTCACACGTGGCGTGTTGCGTACGACGTACCACGAATCGTCAGTCACGATCATGTCGACAAGCACGTATCCTGGATAAATCTTCTCTTCCTCTTCTACACGCTTGCCACCTTTGACCTTAATCTTCTTTTCAGTAGGCACAATTACGGCAAAAATCTTGTCCTCCATGCCGAGAGATTCGATACGTTGCTTGAGATTGCGGGCAACAGCATTCTCATACCCTGCATAGGTATGGATCGCGTACCAATTGCGCTCACCTGTGTTGAGTTGTTTGGACATGGTTGTAAGTGAAGATTAGAAACTAGAAAAGAAGTGTGAGCAACTTGGAGAATACGAAATCCGAGAGACCAAGGAGTGCGGCCACAATGACAGAGACAATGATCACCAGAACGGTGAATCGCACGGTCTGTTGACGGCTCGGCCAATTGACGTGGGCCATTTCAGCACGTGTATCTTTGACGTATTCAGAGAGTTTCATATGGGTATACTTCTTCTATTAAAAAACCCCTGCGGGGGTAGTGATAGACAATATAATACAGGATTGGTCGAATGAAGTCAACTGGTCCAAAAACCGTACGCCCTGAGCGTACGGTTTTTGGTTCTAACATGAGAATAGTTACTTGATCTCGTAACTAATAGTTACATTACTCGTAACCTTCTGCTCCCCTGTCGGAATATTAGGCGCAACCGCAGCCATGGTCTTGATAGACACAGCATCACCGCCCATACCTTCGCCTCGACCATAGAATACTGGTTGATCACTTGAATCATAGAAGCTGGTAATCTTCACCAGACGAACGCCAAGCTGTTTTGCAAGTTCCTGGGCCTTGGTCTGTGCGTCGGCAATAGCTTTTGCTCGAGCTTCGGCTTTGACTTTCTCAATGTCATCGATCGAGAATGAAAGGCCATTCACGTTCTGCACATCAATACTGCCAATACTTGTGAAAATACTTCCGGCCTTGGTCAAATCACGAATCTTCACCTCGACAGACTGACTGACATCATATCCAGTCAATGTCGATTTGCCGGGTGCGCATCGATAGCTATTACACTCACCATTGGTGTAATCGTAATGGGGATTGATCGAGTATGCTGTCGTCTTGATATCTTTCTCGGCAATACCGGCATCCTTAACCGCCTTGAGGGCAGCATTCGTCTTGTCGGTAGCCTTGGTCTGAGCATCGACCACCGTCTTTGCTGTCTCATTCACCGTGAATGAGAAAGTAGCTACGTCAGGAATGGTGATAGCCTCCCCTTTGCCGTTGACTGAAATACTATTATAAACAGGATTGTCCTTGCCGACATACCCAATCTCACGGATACCTTTGATGGCCAACACCGCGAGCAGGATGGTGAGCACACCGACCGCCCCAATGATTGTTGACCACAATTTTGCAGGAATATTCATGTAATGTAATTTATTTACTAATAAAAACTATACAGGAATCATATCGTCTTTCCTGTAGTAGACGCAAGAGAAGTCGATTACTTACATGCGTCGAGCACATTCTCGAAAAGGCCAAGAACGGTCATGGGACCGACACCGCCTATGGTTGGAGTGATGAGCGAGGCCTTGGTGTCGACCGTCGCATGATCGACGTCTCCCTGGATAGTACCGTCAGGCATTTTGGTTATACCAATATCGATCACGATGGCACCCTGTTTAATATGGTCAGCACCGATCAGTTTGGGTTTGCCTGCAGCAACTATGACTATGTCTGCTTTCTTGGTCTCAGCTGCAATGTCTGGTGTTTTGCTATGACAGATGACCACCTGGGCACCTGCCTGTTTGGCCAATACAGCGATTGGTGTACCGACCAGACGTGAACGTCCGACGACCACCACATTCTTACCTGACACATTGATCGAGTAATATCTGAACAATTCGAACACGCCACGCGCCGTGGCAGGAATGATAGCCCCCGATTCATGGAGAATCATTTTCTGATAGTTGGTCGTGGTCAGTCCGTCTACATCTTTGTGTGGATCGATCGCTTCGATGATAGAAACGGTGTCGATGTGGCTCGGTAATGGGAGTTGCATGATGATCCCTTGGATTGACGCGTCCTTGTTACATTCTTGGACGATCGAAATAAGTGCCGTTTGCGTCACCTGTTCAGCCTCATGTCTGTGGATAATATCGACACCGATTTTTGCCGCGAATGATTTCTTGGCATTGATATAGGCCGTCGAATCAGGCCGATCACCGACTTGAATGATGGCGAGCTTGGGAGCGTACCCAAGTTTCTTGACCCGTTCGACCAGAGTCGCCGTACGGGCTTCACGGGCAATACGACCAGAGAGAATAGTAGCTGACATAGGGAGAATATAGCATAGGTTCTAGGCCGGGCCTAGAATTAGGCCGACCACCTCGCGAAGATGCCTGCCGGGAGTAATCTTCCCACCTTTTCTTCTTCAATCGTAAGTTCCCCTATCTCAATCTCGCCTCCATACTTCGAGACCAGGTCACTCATCATATTTTCATAGGCGACCGCTGAATATCCTGCAGAATATCCGTTGATCAAGAAGAAGATCGGCTTGTCTGCAAGCAACTTCTTGCAATCCTCCACCAATTTCAAGAAATGTTCTTCGATTCTCCAGAGTTCGCTGGTCGGACCGTGGCCGAATGCCGGCGGATCCATGATGATACCGTGATATTTCCTACCCCTCTTGATCTCACGCTCGACGAATACACGAGCGTCATCGATGATCCAGCGGATGGGCGCATCAGCCAATCCGGATGCCTCGGCATTCTCGCGTGCCCAGTTGACCGCCGCCTTGGAACTATCGATATGCACCACTTTCGCTCCCGCCTTGGCACACGCCAACGTAGCACCCCCCGTATACCCAAACAAATTTAGAACTTCAATTCCGTCCCCAACTGAAATCCCACTCCGCGGGAGCTGCAGTCCCTCCGGTAACCCGCTCCGTGGGACATCAGCTTGGGGACGGAATTGATTTTTGATTTGCTTCTCCATCCACTCCCAATTCACCACCTGCTCTGGAAACAACCCTGTGTGCTTGAATGCCGTCGGCTTGATCCAGAACGACAATCCCCCGAATGATATCTGCCACTTGGCGAGCACGTGTGACTTGAGCGACCATTTGCCACCACTTTCTTCACGAGAGAAATGTCCGTCTGCCTTTTTCCATTCGGCGGCCGATAATTTCTTGGCCCACAGTGCTTGAGGGTCAGGACGAGATAGTACGACACGCCCGAATCGTTCCAACTTCTCGCCGTCGCCAGAGTCGAGGAGTACATAATCCGATGACGGTTCGGCGATGAGAATGTTGGAAATTTTGCTCATAGAAGAAGTCTACCCTGTAATCAGGGTCTTTGTCATCCCCGCGAAGAAGGAATGACACATTACAACTGCGTGCCCGATTCACCGACCTGATACTTCTTCAACGTAACAGCTGCTGTAATAAACAAAACAATCGATGTTGCCGCTGATCCAAGACAGTACTGGCAGTATGCATTGAGAATGAATGCTTGGACATACAAGAACCACAGTGAGCCCAACAAACCGAAGATGGTAAACAGGAGTGCCCATTTGAGTATCTTGGTATTCTTGGATTCGAGATAGGCGAACACACCCACCAAAACAAGGAGGTAATACAGAGCACCCAGTAGCGAAACGGGTATTCCTGCAGCGGTCGAATACGTACTCGTCAGGACCGTATCACAGCCATTGGTGGTGCACGGAGGAATCACACCCTGATAGTGCTCGATGGTCAGATACGTCGCATCGGCAAACCCAAGAAGTGCGACGATGAGTAGGAATATGACGAGTTTATTGGGCACCGCCGCGAGCGGCTGCGTCCACAAGTGCTTTAAATGCTTCATAGCCATTTGGATTAACGATCGCCTTACCGTTCACGAAGAATGTCGGGGTGGCATTGATACCGAGTGTATCTCCTTCATCACGATCACGCTGCACACGAGCTTTGGTAGCATCAGCAGCAAAGTCTTTCTTGTACAATGCAATATCGAGGCCAATACGCTGTGCGTATTCTTCGAATATAGATTCGGGCTTGTCTGAAGCTTCCCAAGCGAGCTGATTGACGAAGAGGAGTCGGCCCATGTCCCAGAATTTACCCTGCATACCAGCAGCTTCGGCGGCTTGAGCAGCAACTACCGCATTCTTGTGAGGCAATGGATAGAGTGGGAAATGACGGTAGACGAAGCGAACGGTCGATGTCGATTCGCTGATCAGCTTCTCGACCAACGGATTATAAGCGGCACATGCCGGACACTGGAAATCGCTATATTCAATAATGGTGACAGGTGCATCAGCAGGACCACGAACATGATCGTCAACAGTCACGGGAGATGGAGAACCGAGCTTGGGAACGCCGCCCTGCTGCCTGTTCATGGCCACAGAGAGCCCCCAAACGATGAGACCGAGTATCACGAGGAAAATAAGCCAGAAAATAATGCGTTTTGTATTCATGGCAGTCATTATTGCATATTTTACATCGTTGACCAATACGGCGCACCGAAGCATGTGCCGCACTCAGGTGGAAACCGATCGACTACTCATATCGGCATACCACGAATCAACCTTTCCGCCTGAGTGCGACACATGCTTCGGTGCGCCTCAGATAAGTAACATCGCATCACCGAATGAGTAAAATCTGAACTTTTCTTTGATAGCAATATCATATATATCACGCCAGCTACGTTTGGCCCCCTTCGATTGCAAGAATGCATCGACCAACATGAGTAATGAGGTATTCGAAATATGGAAATTAGTGATGAGTGCATTGGCCACCTTGAATGTATAGGGTGGTTTGATAAATAGAGACGTGTCGCCATCATAGCCCTTCCCTTGCGTGACGTATTCCTGCGCCGACTCGAGTGAACGCATCGCCGTCGTACCTACAGCGACTATAGTTCGTCCACTCTTCTGTGCAGAAGATATTTTCTTTGCTGATTCTGCAGAAATAGATATGGGCTCTGTATGGAGTCGGCCGCTCGCCAACGCATTCAGAGATACTGGCGCGAAGGTGCCGCGACCAACATGGAGTGTTAGGTAAGTACGATCGATCCCCTTCTCAGCCAAGGAACGGAATACATTCTCGGTGAAATGGAGCGAGGCCGTCGGCGCAGCGACTGAAGCAGGCTTGTCAGCAAATACTGTCTGATACCGGATACGTGACTCCGCTTCAGACAATGTCGAATGAATATAGGGCGGCAACGGCGTCGTCCCCCGATCATGACAGAGCCCCTCAAATTCTGACGGAGAAACGATCAATTCAAATGTGAACTCTTCATTATGTTGTGCTATAGCACGCACGATCGGTCGTTGTCGGACATAGAGTGTGTCACCGATCTTGATACCTCGATCAGGTAAGCCACGGATCGGAACCTTTCGATCCCATTCATTGAATAGAAACAGGATCCGCACCGTGCCACCCGTCATTTTGGTACATTCGAGTCGTGCAGGGACAACTCGCGTATCGTTGAGCACCATGAGCGAATCAGCAGGAATGTATCGGGCCAGATGATTGAAGGTGTCGATAAATACTTCATTCGTCGCAGTACTGTAGACCAGCAGACGCGACGAATCACGTGGAGTGACTGGTTCGTGAGCTACCAATTCTGGTGGTAATACGTAGTCGTAGTCTGACATGTTAACCTTTGATTTAATGATGATACTTCTCCCCTTTGATGATGGTACAGACGCGATAGAGCTGCTCAGCAAGAATGAGACGGACCAGCTGATGCGGGAAGGTCAGACGTGAGAGAGCCAGCATCGACGTAGCACGCTCACGGACAGACTGATCGAAACCGTACGCTCCGCCAATCAAGATGATGAGCGTACGTACACCTTCATTGAGACGCTTCTGCATGAAGCCCGCAAACTCGACAGATGAATACTCTTTACCCTTCTCGTCGAGCATCATCACCTGTGTCCCTGAGCCATATTCATCGATAAGCTTGTGTATCTTGGCGGCCTCTTCGGCACTGGTAGAGGCAGGAATGTATTTCCATTCGATGGGCATATAGTGACCGATACGCAACGAATACTCACCGACCAAGTCATTGGCCGAGAAATCACGCTCCTTACCGACGGGGACAATAATAATTTTCATGTACTAGTTCTACATGGTATTGGCAAACCAGACAAGTGCGTAGATACCGACTGCATTCATGACATATGAGACAGGTATAAGTATGGCCAGACGAACGCGCGAAAGACCCATGAGTGTGAGACCGAGCTCATCAGGTAATGGTGAGGCAATAATGAGTGCCCCCAAGAATGGTGAGAGCCATTTCATGAATCCCAAATGGAACGAAGAAAGTACATGTTTGACTAGAGAGGGGCGTAATGACGTGCGCAGATCCTCGGCGAAGCGGTCCTTGATAAAAAAGAAGAGTGCCAGATCGCCACAGAGCGCGCCTAGGCCTCCCCAGAGCGCTACCGTATGAGGCGATGCGTGTCCGATGATATGACTCAATGCCACGGCCGAAGGTGCGATAGTAAATGCTGAAGTGAAGAAAATGCCCGCTACGAAGCTCGCCACTGCTGAATTATCGAACCACGAGATAATAATGTCGAGCCCTCCTGTACGCGCGAGCATGAAGGCAATTGCAGCGCCAATAAGTATGAAGACGATGTCTTTGACGAGATCATATCGCGCACGTCGACGAATTCGAGCCGATGAAGTTTTTGTCATATACATACCTAAGTATACGTCTTTGTGGTGTATTACATTATCCACACAAGACGATCCCTCTGAGATGCGATATACTTTTTCTTCTATGATTTTCACACAACAGACACAACGCGCGATCGACGTGGCCGCACGGTGCCACGCATCTCATCAGCGGATAGGGCTCGACCTACCGTATATTGTCCACCCCTACTCTGTAGCACTTATCACTGCACAGCACGAGCCCGACGAGGAGACATTCTGTGCGGCATTGCTCCACGATGTTATCGAGGACGCTGACGGATACCCCGAAGAAATAATGCGAAAAGATTTCGGTGAACGTATTACGGAGATTGTCGTCTCTCTCACCGAGAACAAAACGGCTACTGACAGTCTCGAACAACTCAAGCAAAATTGGGAATGGCGCAAACGAGGATATCTCGACAAACTTCGGAAGGCGCCTCGGAAGGCGCTTATTGTTTGCGCAGCTGATAGTATTCACAACCTTCAATCGCTGATTCAGCTCAAACGATTACATGGAGACGCGTTCTCGGGATCATTTAGCGCATCGATGGACAAGAAGATGTGGTTCTATGGGGAGGTGCTCCAGACGGTACGCACACTGCTTGATTGCCCTATCACTACACGACTCGCTCATGTATACCAAGAAGCCTGTGACGTATTCAAGAAATAAAAAAACCCGCGCACTGGTGAGCGCACGGGCCTGAGTCCAACGAGGACACTAAAGGAACTTGTTGTAGATAAACTCCGTCAGTCGACAGAGTGGGACACGAAGCGGGAATGTCACCACGGCCATAATGAAACCGGTGATGTACATTTTCGACGTGATTTCACTACTGTGAATCCCCATCCGCCGCATCATGAAGAGCGGGATGCTCGCCAACGATGCTGCTTGGAGGAAGTAGAGAAACATCGGCCTCAATTCCTTGTTGCCCCACAATCTTTCGACAATGGGTGCACCCGCACTCGGTGTGGGCATGATGAAGGTGCCAACCAGTGGTACGGCCGTCGGGCTTTCGATGAGAAGCCGTTCGACTTGCTTGTCATACACCTTCATGACAATCGAGCCGATGCTCATCACCAAGATGAGGAGGACCATGAGCGGCACAAATCGAGACGAAAGTCCCACTGCTGCACCAGCCCAGTTGGTAAAACCATTGGCCATGTTGGCGAGCCGGAAGAAATAGAACGCAATGGCCAAGATGACCACGAGCGGACCATTCTGGATCCAGAATGCTTTGTCGAGCTTGAACGGACTGATGCGGTGCAAGCCGACCATCATGATGATGAGGCCAGCAATGACGAGTCCGAAGTTGAATGGGGTCAGAGTACTAACAGTTGTTTTCAATGGAAGGTTCCTTTGTTTTGTGGAGTTTTCCTGAAATTGTTCAGGTTATAATATACACTGAAAGATGGTGTGTGTCAATGGGTGCGACAACCTGATTCCCCTACCCCGTCTACATAGTCATCATTCTTATTACCGTGGTCGCCAGTATTATTACTAAAAGAGGCACTAGAAAATACCTGAAAAATTTGGATGAATTTTTTAGATCCATCTTTGTTTTCTGAGGGTCAATGAAATAGGGCCAAGCCATGATTTTTTTGAACTAATTCTCTCACGTGGGGTGCCGCCGTAGAGGATGTTAGAACTATTTTCGAGAGAAGGAATGACGCGACGATTTACATTCCTAATATGCAAAGTAGGCAGTTTTAGGACAAAAAAGCTGATCCTTCAAGTGCAGTAACTATCTGTTCTTTGCTGGCATATCCTGATTTTGGATCAAATATCTGTTTGAGATTATTAAGCTCCTGTGGAAAACGCTTTTCTTCACCGTCTATTGCGTACAGGGTCTTCTGTGGACCAAAAGATAGCGCGACTCCCTTTATGGGTATTTGACTTGTCGCCCCATGCCACGCCTTCGGCTTATCATGTACATCCCTGATAAGAACGGAATGATTTTTATATGTACCAGAGAGTTTGTTGAATTCGCCATAAGAATTGAGGTATCGGAGTTTAGTGAATTCATGTTTCAGACCATATTTGTGGGAAATGTCTTCGAACATTCTAATTCGTCCCCTCCTTTGCAACCCTTCAGCCAAAGGTACACATGCCCAAATAACAAAATACGCAACCGCAAAGATTAGTATGTACCAATAGTTAAATGAGTTTCCCGCTTCGTTAAATATTTTCAAGTAACCAAAAATACCCAACATTATAAGAGTCAAAAGGAAAATAAGTGTGGAAAAATTTTTCATAATGAAATTATAACACAATAGAAAATACCACCGCCTCCTAATGAAGCCCTATTCTAAGCGTGGGGTGCCGTCGTAGAGGAAGTTAGAACTATATTTGAGAAAAGGAATGATGCGACGATCTACATTCCTGACATGCAAAGTATAGCAGTTCTTGGGTAATTTTGGCTCTTTTCGGCTCTTTTCGGCCTAATCTGGCCTAGCGTTAGGGCAAATAGGGTGAAATAGGGCAAAAAAGGTCGAAAAAGAACGCTTATCTATTGGTTTCGCTTAAGCACCCAGATCAACTTTATACTTTTCCTCGATCTCTTTTAATCTATCCTTTTCTCCCCTTTCCAAATTTTCCATTACCCACTCGGTCCCATGCTCGACATTTTTACCTACATGATCCCACATGGTATAGGCTCCATTAAAGTATTTGCTCAAAAGATTGAGGATTTCTTGAACACCAATAAATAAATCCTCAATCTCTTTATAGATGATAAGGCGCTTTTTCTTCTCCATCTTCTGATGAGCAACATCACTATTTCTTAAGGTAAGAAGGAGGTTAATTGCTGGTCCATGTTTTTTCTTTATATCTTTTATTTTTTGAAGCAGGTCCTTATACTCGGATTCACTGATATTTTCCTTTATAGACTCAACAAGCTTATGCAGCGAAAACGTGTCTTCATATTTTTCAGCATCGAAAAAGATTGAAAGATCAATAATAAACATTTTATAAGCCCCAGCCATGACCGGATGGAAAAAATCCCAGTGCTTCCTAAAAATATCGACATTCTTCTGTGCAACTTCTGGACCAACTTCATTTACATTCATTAGCATATTCATCTTTTTCCATAGATGAAAGGATTCCAGAGCTGTAAACATTCTGTCAGTTGTGATTTGGAAATATTGCTTTATTACAATGCTTTTCAGTTCAGAGATAATCTGCGGAAATTCAGAATACCCATCTTCTGCCGTAAGGTGTCCTCCATTGTGGATAATTTTCATTTCGGACTTTAACATTCCAAACTTCTGCTTATTTTCCTCGAAGTAACCATAAGGATCATTGTCAGAAATGAGTAATGTAGATCGGTGTAGGATAGTCCTTAACTTATCAATATCCATCGGCATTTCTATCCATGGCTTAGCAATTTCTTTTACTTCATCAGATTCCAAGTTACTGAGATTAAACCAACCTGCCACAAACACCGCTCCGCCTACTGGAGTATCTACAGTTTGCAAATATCTAAGAATGGCTTGGCAGCCAATTGAATGCCCTATGAAATAAGTGTCTCCGTCTGGTTCACCAACAACCTCTTTTATTTTTGAAACCCATTTTTCAATCACCGGTGTATTGGTATCCGGCATATCAGGTACAAGTACTTCATACCCAATCTTTTCAAGTTCAGATTTAAGCCATGGACGCCAGTCGTCATGTGATCCTCCCTCCCAGCGATGTATGATAATTACTCTCCTCATTTAAGTATTGAAAAAATTAAAGAGATGATTGATATAACTAAGGCACTAAGAGCAAAGAGGTTGTTCTTTTTATAGAGGAGAAAATAACCAATCCTTTTATGTAACGGCCCAAGTAGTGCGTGGCCCCATGGAGTAATTCTGTAGAAAATACCTACTGGCATTTCTACAATCCGCTCTACAGCTCCAGCCTGCTCAAGTAAATAAGCTTGATGTGTTATCTGTTTATCCGTTGGAATTGAGATCTTATGTGCGAAGTGATATGCACCAACTTTCGGTTTAATTATTTTCCAGTCACAATGACCATCATTTTGTTCAATTGTTTGTAATATTAATTGTTTTATTAGAGTCATGATATTTTCCATTGTTTTACCATATTTTTGCTTTTATATAAAGGTTTCTGATTTAAGTCTATTTGTCTGATTTCGGTTATAATTGTCTTAACAAGAATAATCAATGAGCTACTACCGCAATTATCGAAAACCATATTATTACCGACGACGACGTTACGGGAATTACAGCCAACCCTTCGAACCATTAAAAGGGATCTTTATTATCGGAGCTGCATTTATTCTTCTCGGGTCCATATCATCAATCACATCTGGCAATTTTATAGGAATACTAGGAAAGATACTTGTCTGGGGTCTGATACTTGGCGGTATTGTTTGGGTAATCAGGAAAATTAAAAACCGGTCTAAAAGTCCGATCTCTAATAATCTATACATCCCAGCTGGTGCAAGTAAGGACCAAGTTGCAGCTGTGAACAGTGAGAAGCATGGTTGCAAATGCTATATGGATGGACTCACTGACGGAGAACAAGAAATTGCACATATCCTCGCTGAGGGTTTGAGCTATAAAGACTATTTTATCTTCAATAACCTAACCATCCCTTCGGACCACAACGGATCGTCTCAGATTGACCACTTGGTTGTATCAAAGTTCGGTATCTTCGTAATCGAGAGTAAGGATTACAAAGGATGGATATTTGGCAACAAGGACCAAGATAATTGGACTCAGTCATTGCCTGGCGGAAAGAACAAATTCCAATTTCAGAATCCTATACGACAAAACTGGTCCCATATTATGTCTCTCAAGTTACTTATGCCGTCTATTCCAGAGAATGCTTTCCGAAGCATAGTTGTATTTACTGACTCATGTGAATTCAAGACAGAGTCAATTGAGAATGTTGTCCACTCAGAAGAAATTGTGGGATGCATTCAAAAACATACCGACGCAAAACTGTCAGAAGAAAATCTTCATTTGATACTTGGGAAGCTTTCATATGTTTGCCAAACCGCAGATATCACACCCTCTCAGCACATTGAGAATTTACACTCGTTTCATCCTAAGTCTTCTTAATCAAAAACTAGCTCTGAAACTCTACCTCAAAAGGATACATTCCCATTCCGCAAGTTCCCTGAAGGGTTGCTACTTTCTGAGTTCCAATATCAATATCTGTTGATCCTGTCTGTGGAAGCGATTTGCTTATACCTATACTTGGAATGCGGACCGATGATGAGCAATCAAAGGTTCCTTTTGTGTTGAACCGGATGACAGTTGGGATACCTGCCTTAGCAATACTCTTTCGTGGCTGATAACCGCCTTTGGCACTTATCTCTATGATTTGTTTTCCGTCTACAACAGTAACGTTGTTTGCATTTGCTACTTGTGCAGTATCACCACCACTTCTGGTAAGCATAAAAGCTCCCCCGATGAGGACCACTGCCACAATGACTGAAATAATAGTTGCTTTCATAATTGGAATTATACTAGAAATTAAAGACTGGTGGTATAACCCCAATCACGACCAAGCTATTAATGAGGTTGAAGAGCGCAAACATGATGACGATCAATCCTGCTGTCTTGAAGAAGACTCCCGCCTTTGAACTTTTTTGAATACTGAACGAGCTGAAGCTAATGAGTGCAAGGACCGGCAGTGTACCCAGTGCGAAAGCCAGCATGGTGAGACCTCCGGTGATAAAGCTTCCTGTGCTAAGTGTATATAACTGCATTGATTGAGTGAATCCGCACGGCAAGAAGAATGTTGCGACACCTACAAGGAGTGGAGTGAGCGTGTGATTGAATTTAGAAACGCCATGCGCATGCTTGGCAATGAACTTCGGCATGGACGGCTGAAGTTTCTTGGCCCAGTGGAATGTATCGAGAAGATTAATACCGAGAATGAGCATGACGATGCCAATAATCAGGCTCAGGATAAATGTTGCCGAGGTGTTGAGCGTAAACGCCGATCCTATTGCACCTATCACTCCACCAAGAATAAAGAATGAGGCTATACGGCCCCCATGGAACATGAGTTGAGGTTTTATCTTGTCACCTTCTTTGGCAAACGTTGCAGACATCGAGAGGACCAGCCCGCCGACGACCGCCATGCAGGTTGAAAGTGACGCAATGATGCCGATCACAAATGCTGTGCCGTAGGTTACATTGCCAGCACTGACCAGATTTACTATTCCCATTTTCTGTAGCACCACAAAGAGCACCGCAAAGCCGAGTGCTATAGGTACTGCAATCTTGAAGTCTCCCCATTTAGCATTGTGCTGTTGTTTTTCTACTGAGACTGTGTAGCCATGAGGCTTCAGTGGAACAGTAAGTTCTTCAGCAATTTGTTCCTGTGTCTTATCTCCAAAGTCTCCGGTAACTTCTACTGAATGATTCTTAAGGCTCGATTTAACGTGAGTGATATTAGGCAAGTCTCCAAGCTCGCTTTCTGTCATGAGCACACAAGCGTTGCAGTGCATGCCATGTACGTGGAAGGTTAGTGTTTTCATGATTGATAATATTTCTCTTGATTACACAATCTCTCCCTTTTTCTCAAGCATCATGTGATGGATGGTTGCGATCTGAAGCCATGTGGCGATAAGGATAAGAATCGCAGAACACGCTAATGCATCCATTTTTGTAATTCCAAACACTAGATTGTCGCCACCGCCGATGAGTGTTCCTATAAATACTATTACTCCAACAAAACCTGTGATAACACTTCCTACATGCATTACTTTTGATAGTTTCATATATTTTTATGTTTAATTATTTTTTAATAAGTTTATTTGTACCACTGGGTATACCAAGCCTGCATTTGCTGAATTTCTTTTGATTGAGATGAGATGATGTTCTTTGCGAGCTGCTGCATCTCAGGTCGGTTGGTCCCTGACTGAAGCATATTTGCCATCATGATCGCCAACTGATGATGAGGAATCATCTCTTCGATAAATGCCTCGTCAAAATCAGATGCATTTTCTAGTGCAGTCATATCTTCCTGTCCGCCCATGTGCATTCCGCTCTGTGACATCATGCCTCCACCCATCATTCCGGTACTTACCTTCGGAACAGTACTTCCGAACCAGTCCTGATACCAGCCGTTCATACTTTGAATCTCCGTTGTCTGAGCTGCAATGATAGCCGTAGCCAAGGTTTTAATCTCCGGACGCTTAGCTTTCTGGAGTGCAAGATTTGCCATAGCGATAGCTCCATCATGGTGAGGGATCATCTGCTCGATGAAGTGCTTGTCGATTGTACCGGCCACCTGAGTGTTTCCACTCACTCTCTGGTCCGATACGGAGTTACTTCTCCAGTTCATCATTCCGTATCCACCATATCGAAACATTGGAGTGAGCACTGAGACAAGGAGAATTCCGATAACAATTCCGCCGATTCCATATAATATTTTGTTGTTTTGGTTGTTCATATTTTGTAGTTAGATTAATAAGTTACTCTCCGGCATACTTCACAGGATCGGCTGTAAAGTGATTCTTGCAGTGGATAGCACAAAAGTAATAGGTCTTACCTTTGTAGTCTGCAGTTGCCTTAATGCCGTCTGCATCAAGCTCCATTCCGCAGACAAGATCGAATGCCACTTCTGGATCGATAGTTTTATGTTTTTTATTTTCCTTAGACTTTTTTGTTTGCATAGATTTATGAGATTAGAATTGATAATGAAAATTCTATGCATCGAAGGACTGTTTTCAAATAGAGAAAGCCAGCGAGTAATTTCACTTGGGCGAGTGAGGGCACGTTCAGGATCGTGCTGAATTCGCCAAAATGCAAGATTAGCTAAGAGCGAATCCTGTCGTTTTATATAAACGAATCCTATGCTGAGAAATACTGCCAAAAGAAATGCGAGCAGAAAGATAAACGGAATTGACGGGATCACGCTGAAGAATGAAACGAATGCCTGTATATGGTGGACCGACATTGCTGCGATGTTTTCCGGACATGGCGTATTGTCTACGGCTGAGGCAATACAACCGGTAGTGTGATTGGTCCCATGATTCATCGAGGTAAAACCAAACACCCCTATTACTAGGACACTTGTGATTATTAGTAATGAGAGGAGTTTTTTCATTATAGTTTTTTGGCTTTAATGCGAAGTGAATTTGATACAACCGATACCGAAGACATGGCCATGGCAAATCCAGCAAAGACGGGATTTAAAAGCCAACCGAAGACTGGATATAGGGCTCCTGCTGCAAGCGGTATACCAACGATGTTATAGATAAACGCCCAGAATAGATTCTGCTTAATCCCACGCATAGTGATCTTCGAGAGCTTGATAGCTTTTACGAGCTTAGAGATATCTCCGCCGAGAAGTGTTATACCAGCCGACTCAATCGCCACATCTGTTCCAGTCCCCATGGCAATACCTACATCCGCTTGAGCAAGCGCTGGAGCGTCGTTCACGCCATCACCTGCCATGGCAACCACTCGACCTTGTGACTGTAGCTCTTTTATTTTTTCGAGCTTATCCTGTGGCAGAACGTGGGCGACAACATCATCAATTCCCACAAGAGAGGCAATGTACTTGGCAGCCTTTTCATCATCACCAGTGAGCATAACCACTTTTATACCCAGGGCATGAAGATTTTTTACTGCCTCGACCGACTCTGCTTTAATTTCATCAGCCACCATGACAAAGCCGAGGACCTTTTCTTTAGTAGCAAGGATAACTGGTGTTTTACCTTGGGAAGTAAATTCATTAAGTTTTGTTGCGTCAAAGGAAACCTTAAGATCACTAACGAGCTTAGCGTTGCCGACAAAGTATTCAGTACCTTTCACTACTCCCTTTAGACCTTTGCCTTGTATGCCCTCAAAATTTGAAATATCTGATGTGGAAATGTTTTTCTCTTGTGCGTAATTTACAATTGCATGAGCAATTGGATGTTCTGATTTTTTCTCAAGTGAAGCGAGAATTGATACCAATTCCTCATCTTTTAAATCAGAAAGATTTTGTATATCAACAAGAGTTGGTTTTCCTTTGGTGATAGTCCCTGTTTTATCAACAACAACAGTATTTACCTTATGGAGCTTCTCCAGAGTTGCCGCATCTTTGATAAGTATGCCTTCCTTAGCCCCCTTACCGACTCCTACGATAATGGCCGTAGGTGTTGCAAGACCAAGAGCACAGGGACATGCGATCACGAGAATACCGACAAATGAAACCAGACCAAATGAGAGAGCTTGGGAGAATCCTAGGTACTGTGAGCCAAAGATAAGCCATGCGCCAAGAGTGAGAAATGAAATTACTAAAACTATAGGCACGAAGATTGCTGATATCTTATCTGCTAGTGCTTGAATCGGGGCCTTGCTGCCTTGAGCATCTTCAACCATCTTGATGATCTGAGCAAGAAGCGTTTCGGACCCAACCTTGGTGGCCTTGAAAGTAAATGAACCGCTTGTGTTTATGGTTCCGGATACGACACTGTCTCCGATTTTCTTCTGAGCAGGCATCGGTTCTCCGGTAACCATGGACTCATCGATAAATGAGGAACCTTCAGTAATAACACCGTCTACAGGAATCTTTGCGCCCGGCTTAACGATAATAAGGTCGCCGTGCTTCACCTCATTCACTGAAATTTCTACTTCCTTTCCATCACGAATGACCAAAGCTGTTTTAGCTTGAAGATTTAGGAGTTTTTCTATGGCATCACCCGTCTTTATTTTCGATCGAGCTTCAAGATATTTGCCAAGGGCTATAAAAGTAATGACCACAATCGTGACATCATAGTATTGATAGTCCACGTTTATAAATGGACGTAGAGCTTCTTCAAAAGCAGTGACAGCAAAGCTATATAAAAATGCGGCAGTGGTTCCAATACCGATAAGCGTATCCATGTTTGCCTTGCCGTATCGAAGGAATCTGTAAAATCCCATGAGGTATGGTTTACCGACAACAAACAGTATGTATGTAGCTAGTATCGGAAGAAGGTGGTGGATAAATTCTTTGATCGTATAACTCATTTCAGGGACCGCCTTGTATTGAGCGAGAATATCCCATCCCATAACGAGTGCAGCGAAAATTGCGAGAGGAATAGCAGAAAGTAATTTTGTTCGCATATCAGCAACTTCGGCGAGCTTTTCTTTCTTAGACTGATTGAGTCCCAGATGTGCCGCATGTTCATCTGCCGACATACCCATCGCTTCTGCTGATTGACTACCATGGTCATGTGACATTTCCTGGTCCAGAGCCAAGGAGTAGCCAAGTGGCTCTATTTTCTTTGAAAGCTCCTGCGCACTTGTTTTTGATTCATCAAAGACAACCTTCGCTTTTTCGGTCCCATAGTTTACTTCAGCAGAATGGACTCCCTCAGTCTTCTTGAAGGTCTTCTCAATAATGCCAGCACAAGAAGCGCAATGCATTCCTTTTACTCTATATGTTTTAGTGGGATGATTCATATTTTTTATTTGCGCTTTAGCTTATAAACCTTAAGAATCTCATCGACAGCTTTCTTTTCGCTACCATGCTTCATTTGGTGAACAACATGCGTAGAAAGATGATTTTCAAGAACCAGGCCCTCAATTCCAGTAAGCGCCTCTTTAATAGCAGATGCCTGAGTGATAATGTCGATGCAATACTTCTCGTCTTCTACCATCTTCTGAAGTCCTCTAATCTGCCCCTCAACAATTTTTAATCGGCGAATAGCTTTTGTTTTAATATCTTGTCTCATATACATACATAATACCCCCTAGGGGTATAGACTGTCAAACCAGTAAACACCCTATTGGAGAAAAGCCAAATTCGTTGTAGATTTGTATCAAATTACTATTACCATGACGCCGGTCCAGAAGATACAATTCATCAAGGTTTTAATCCATGAAAGAGCTCTGATAAGTCCTGCTGGTATTTTGAAGTTACAGCTCAAGGACCAGCCTACTTTGTCGGTGAAAGAACAGATTCTTATTTTGAAAAAACTTGAACAAGAAGGCCTCATCGGTGATCTAAATATTATCGGCAAAGCCGTTAGTTTCTGGGTGATAAGTACCTTTGCAAATTATTTAAATGAAAATAAAGCTGATACTGACGTCATTACAATCAAAATTGGAAGCAATACCCTCTCGATCGATAAGGTCACTGCTGCGGTCCGGTTGAATACAATCGAGGCTATCTTTAACCCAAAGAGTCAGGAATTCTATACTCTTCTCAAACTCGTTACTACAAAGAATCATCAAGTTACCTACACTGACATCCTAGGAGAATCTGTTTCTAAAACTACTAAACGCAACCTCACTTTTGTAATCAGAAATATTAAAGAGGTACTTGGCATCCTTCCAGCCAAGAAAGCTAAAAATAAGGACATCATCAAGAATATTAAAGGCTTAGGCTACAAGCTGATTACCTGATCACATTGAACCCACACTAAACCCATAATCATTCCGTCCACCTTTCTCCTTCGGACGAATAAAGTCAGAGCGTAATGCTTTGGCTTTTTTGTTTAGAGCATTAATTACTAACTAACAATATTACTCATGATTAAAAAACGGAGTTGGTCCCAGCCCGAAGCTGACGGACCAGATGTGTTCACAACCTATGACCTTGGAGTATCGGCGGCACTCATGTGCCTGGGTTACAAGCTTATCCGCTTGGACCGAGACGATCCTCGCAAGGCTCTTTTCGTATTCAAACGAGAAGCAGAAATTGATAGATATGCCAATCAATATTTTTCAGACCAACTGAAAGTCAAAGCTCGGTCGTTCTTTGACAGCATCAAGGCTCTCAAGAACAAACTTTACTCGGAATAGCTATGGTCCTGACCGATGCAGACATTGCAAAGTTTCAGGCACTCTACCGAAGTGAGTTCGGTAAAGAAATAAGTGCTGAACAAGCCTACGAGCAAGGTATCAAACTTGTGCGGCTTATGTCTGCCATCTATCGGCCAATGACCAAAGAGCAATTTGAAAAGATTCAGAAGCATAGAGAATCTACGCTCCCTTTATTAATCAAAAGAATTACCCAAGATGAACTGGAAACAAGACCTCAATTCGTGGAAGGAACGCAAGAGAATGAGAGCAACAAGCCTCTTGCGTGATATTCCCTTCGATCGGCTACGCCCAAAAGATAAACCAACTCGTTATTTTGTAGACAACGAGTATGTTGATGGTTGGTATGTAGCGAAGCTCCCCAGACTTTGTGGTGCTGTTTTGGATGTCCTCTTAAGACACTGCAACACTGAAACTCAAGGAGCTTTTCCAAGTATCAAACGCCTGCAGAAATTTACTGGTGAGAAAAATCCAACCAGCATAAGCAAAGCTATTCAGATTCTTGAAGATCATGGAATTATTATTGTCCAAAGAGGCCAACATGGTTTTGGCCGGTCCAATCTCTATGCATTTCAAAGCTCGATCTTTTGGAAATCTTTGGATGAAAACTCGCCGCGTATTAAGCTATCAAATTGGAAAGGAAGATATCAAAAATCAAGAAATAATGATATCAAACCCGATGATAATTCAGTAAAAAGCGATGAAATTGATACTCTGACTAACCTAAATAATAACTCTCCTAAAGAGTTAAATGACCAAATAAAGTCCCTGGCTGACCAGATGAGTGTACACAAAAAACCACAGAAAGTTGCTATTCCAGAGGGTTCTAGCAATACTTGGGTTCCACCCTGGCACAGGCCTGACAACAAGGGAAAATTAGGGCAAAATAGGGATAATATTGCACCTGTAAGTACGGGAGAAATGCAGGATCAGAGTAATCCCGTAAATACGGGTAAATTACGGGAAACGCATGATATCAATTTTGATAACATTGAGTCCGAAATAGCGGTGGAAAAACGGTCAGGAGATGATATCAATTCTGATAACATCCAACCGTTAAAAAACGGTGAAAAAACGGAGTTAGACGAAATAGAGCGGAATAAAGCGGAAGAACCCACAAATCCTCTTTACTTAAATAACATTAGGGATGAGGATATAAGTGCAGGCAGTGCCGGATAAATTACTATGAACCAAACTACACCAAGAACACTCTTCATATACGCTAGAAAATCCTCTGAAAGTGAGGACAGGCAGGTTCAGTCTATCGACGATCAGGTGAACCGACTTAAGGAACTTGCAAACAGCCTAGGAATCACTATCAAAGAGGTACTGACAGAAGCTAAATCTGCCAAGAAGCCTTATTGCCGACCAATCTTCGATGATATGCTCAAACGCATTCAACGAGGTGAAGCTGACGGTATTCTTTGTTGGCAACTCAATCGACTTTCTCGAAACCCAGTTGATAGCGGAGCTCTCAGCTGGATGTTGCAGCAAGGAGTTTTAAAATGTATTCAAACAATTGATCGTCAGTATCTGCCTGATGATAATGTTCTCCTTTTTAGTGTTGAGAGTGGAATGGCAAATCAATTCATCATTGATCTTAAGAAAAACAGTATGCGTGGAATGGTTGGAAAAGCTGATCGAGGTTGGCTACCCTCCCGAGCTCCTATCGGATATTTGAATGACAAACTTGAGCACATAATTATCGAGGATAAAGATCGTTTTGATTTGGTCCGCAAGATGTGGGACATGATGCTTACCGGCAACTATACTCCTCCACAGATTTTAAAGATCGCGAATGATAAATGGGGTTTTAGAACAGCAAAAACAAAGCGTGGTGGTGGCGGTGAACTCGCTAGCAGCGTGATTTATAAGATGTTCACCAATATCTTCTACACCGGCATGTTTGAGTGGTCAGGAAAGCTGTATAAGGGCAACCATAAGCCCATGATTAGCCTTGAGGAGTATGATCGGGTCCAGGCTCTTATGGGCCGAAATGGTAAACCTAGAGCAAAAACCCACGAATTTGCTTACACTGGCCTTATTTACTGTGAAGAATGTGGTTCGATGTATACCGCAAGCGAGAAAATAAAGTTTGTTAAGAAAACAAACACCTTTGAGAAATATGTTTACTACAATTGCACTCGGCGCAAGAAAGGGACGAAGTGTACTCAAAGAAGCCCTGTCACCCTCAAGCAACTTGAGGATCAGGTTGATATCGAACTTGAACGATATACCATCCTGCCAAAGTTTAAAGACTGGGCACTTGAGATTTTAAACAGAGAAAATAATAAAGAGATTGAGGACCGAACTAAAGTCTACGAAACGCAACATAAAGCAGTCGCCGAAACTCAAAAAGAGATTGATGCTCTTACCAAAATGCGTTATCGAGAATTAATTGATGACGAGACCTTTGTAAAAGAGCGTGACGGGTTGAAAGACAAAATCACCAAACTAAAGAGTAACCTCAGAAACACTGAGAACCGAGCCGAGAAGTGGTTAGAACTTACTGATAAGACATTTAACTTTGCCTGCTATGCACGAGAAAACTTTAATTCTGGGACCTTGGAGAAGAAGCGAGAAATCTTTGCAGCACTTGGTTGGAACTTTTCAATAAAAGACAAAATAGTGAGCATTAAAGCCAATGATTGGTTTGTTCCAATAGAAAAAGCCTATCCAGAGCTTGAAGCTGAATATCATCGGTTGGAACTACAGAAATACCTTACAGCTGAGGCACGAAATGCCGCTTTCGCTCACCTAATTCTTTCTTGGGGTGGCTAGAGGGAATCGAACCCTCAACTTCGGCTCCACAAACCGAGGTTTTACCACTAAACTATAGCCACCATGTATGCATGCTCCGACACTACTGATACGTCGGCGCAACCTCCTTTATACCAGATTTATGGTTACTTAGTCGAGCCAGCGCATAGAAGAGCGACGAAAGTCGATTGAGGAAAGCCAGGGTCGTCGGACCCACGACCACCTCCCCTTTCTCAATACCAGCGATCACCCGACGCTCCGCTTTGCGTGCCAAGGTACGGGAAATATCGAGGAGGGCCGCACATTCCGTGCCACCAGAAATGAAAAAGGTTTTGATAGGCGGCATTTCTCGCTCAGCCCAATCGACGACGAATTCAAGTCGCGTGACTTTGTCTTCACCTATATGCTTGTCGGCACCAGCAGTCTCGGCTTGAATGATGAATAGGCATTCCTGCACCCACCAGATGACTTCTGGCAGTGATTGAGTAGTATCCGCCGATACATTCACGACCCATGACAGATCAGCGAGCTTCACTTTGGCGAGACCGATGAATGAATTGAGCTCATCGAGTGCACCAAGTGCCTCGGTTTGACATGAACTTTTGGAAATACGCACGCCCGGCTTGGAATTGAATGCCTTGGTCGTACCACTGTCTCCTTTGCGGGTATAAAGCATGCTACAAGTATATGTCATCACGGCAGATTGAAAAAGGTATCGCTTTCCGCTATAGTGTGCAGCACACCCGCGCAGGTGGCGAAATTGGTAGACGCACTACCTTGAGGTGGTAGCGCCCGTTAGGGCATGGAGGTTCGAGTCCTCTCCTGCGCACAACGAAATTTGGCAGCATGACTGAGTACTATTGCTCCCATAGTTTAATGGATAGAACACGAGCCTCCGAAGTTCGTAGTCCAGGTTCGATTCCTGGTGGGAGCACCAACGAATCGACAAAAAACCGCTTGAGAGCGGTTTTTTGTTAGGCCTTGGCCTCTTCCTGTTTGTCTGCTGGTGCAGCTTCCTGAGAAACAACCTTGGTATCCGTATTCTGATTGGGATCTTTGACCGAGAGGATGCGGCGCATCTGCTTCCTGATCTCCTTGGTAGCTTTGTCGCGAATGAAATAGAGCTTGGCGCGGCGGACCTTGGAACGGCGGATCAACTCGACACTGTCGATCATGGGAGAGTACAACGGGAAGATACGCTCTACACCGATACCACCGACGACCTTGCGTACCGTGAACGTAGCACCTGCCTCACTGCCGTGCTTGCGTGCAAGTACCAGACCTTCGAAGGCCTGGAGGCGGAATTTACCCTTGTCTTCCTCGATTTTCTGCCAGACGCGCACTTGATCACCCGAACGGATGTCGAGTTTCTTGCGTTCATCGAGCTTGATTGGTGAGATAACCTTCGTTGCCATAGTGTCGTGAGCTTAGCATACAAATAAAAAACTGCCAAGTGAGGTTACGTTTTGAGCCCCAGAAGCGTACGAGCCGCTTGGAAGTCGTCAGGGAGTGGTGCCTCTACATGTACCTTTTTGCCCGCACACGTCTCAAATGTCACCGCTCGGGCATGGAGCGCGGTACGCTCGAAACCAAGCGCCATGGGACGTTTTGGGGCATAGAGGACATCTCCTACGACCGGGTGATGGATGGCGAGCATGTGCACACGAATCTGGTGAGTCCTCCCTGTTTTGGGCTCGACCTCGACCAGAGCAAATCGTTCACGGCCAGTATCAGTCAACGCCTCCCCGTTGCCGATGAGGGACCAATACGTTTCGGCGTCACGCATCTCACCACGCGCACCTCGTTGTGCTGACCATTTACGGAAATCAGAACCACTACGACCAATGGAACGAGTAATGGTACCGAACTCTTCCTGCATATCACCCCAGACGAATGCCAGATATTTCTTGGCGACCGTACGATCTTGAAATTGCCGTTTGAGATGCGCATGACCAGCGGCTGTCTTTGCTACAATCAATGCGCCTGATGTTTCGCGGTCCAAGCGGTGAACAATTCCCGGGCGAGCGATCGGATGACCATCGAGACCACGAGCCGGCTCACCCACCGATACCGCATCCGGATAGTGCGCGAGTATCCAATCAGTCAAAAAGGGCCCCGGATCGCGACCATCCGAGTGCACCATGAGACCAGCTGGTTTGTTGACAACAACGCAATCAGCGTCCTCGTACAAGATGGGGATGTTGAGAAGTTTGTTGCTCATACCATGAATATACGCTAATCTCTAAGAGTCCACAAGAAACGACGCGCCCTTAGCTCAGTTGGTAGAGCAGCGCTTTTACACAGCGAAGGTCGGGGGTTCGAATCCCTCAGGGCGCACATGCGAACGAAGTGAGCATGGGCGTCCTAGTGACGCGCCTGCGCGCGTCACGGGAGGGATTCGAAAAGGCTGAGTGTATCGCGCGGAACTCGAGCTTGCGAGAGTGAGCACGATACGAAGCCTGTACCGCGCCTGTAAGGCGAGAATCCCTCAGGGCGCACACTGACACAAAGACCACTCTCTTGGAGTGGTCTTTGTGTTGAGCGGTCGCTCACGAAAACTACATCTGTGCCGGTGCGGCGACTCCCTTCTTTGAAGCAAAGCCGAGAACAGCAACGACAACACCAACGATGAGATAGAACACATTGGTCGTCGTGTCACCTGCGATGAAGTTGGCTCCAACGAAACCGAGGATGGCCAAGATCACATAGATGATACCGACCGTCTTGAGGGTAGTGCCGACTGATTCCTTGCCTGCAACCACCAAGAGGATAAGACCGATAACAATGTGAATAATGCTGCTCAATGTGTCAGCGGCAATGAAGCCGATGGCTGGCTGAGCAAAGAGGCCCCAGATTCCAGCAACCACGAAGATGATGCCGAAAATGATAGCTGATGTTTTTGCCATACAATTTGAAATTAACGTTTATTTATAATTCCTATAACCACTCCTCATTATACTCCATCCACTAGATAAATACAGTCACCCATCCACAGGATACCCACAGGGTATCAACATTCAAGTCCTCCATGTACGGCCCTATTGAGCCACTCGTATTTCGTGTCCCCTCGCGTGGAATCGAACCACGATCAACGGCTTAGAAGTCCGCTGTTCTATCCATTGAACTACAAGGGGGTAATGTGCACACGGTACCATTATAACGACGGATCTGCCACTCCTGCATACCCTTTGAGGAGACTACTCTGCTCATCAGCTCGTGCCCCGAATTCTCGCAATGCCCGATCAAGAGACTGTCGATCGAATAATGCCCGCGGCTGCTGTGCACTAGCGTCGACAGGTGCACCCAGTTGACGTCGCACACTCTGGTACGAGATGAGACCGACACCTATACACACCAATGACATGACACTCGCCACGACGACCATGATCAACCAATCAAGATACGGGTCATTTGCAATTCGATGCCGAATAGAATCGTGAGGTTGATGCAATAGATTGTGATGAGGATGTGTGGGCATGAACTATATTATATCGCACGGCGTATCGATACAGCATCGAGCGCGAAGGACAATCTCCATTCCCGTTTGGCTCCTTTGTCGCCACTCGTCAAATCGAGTCTGACAGCTGTCACCGATGACTTGTAGGGCAAGGTCTCCGCCATCTTGAGCACCCGCATAACGGCAGACCAACTACCCGTCGCATCGACATGCATACTGACGCGCCCGAGAGTGCCGACCGGACTCGTGGCCAGATCATCTGCGACAATGCTTGATAGAGTAACTTTGGCCTGAGTAATAGTACCGAATGACTCAATCTTCTCTATGAATGGCACCTTCTGGTCGTCGGCAACAAAAAGTGTTGCGAGGCGAGCGCGGTCACTAGCAGTGTCCGTATACAAATCAGTAAGACTCTGACGCTGATCCTGATACGCTCGCTCACTTTGGGCGGCCATACGTGCGTCGATAGCTCTCGCCGATGACGCATTGATGGCGTAATGCATATACGCGTACAAGGCACCAACAAGACCTGTGATGGCGACGGCAATAATTAGTAATGCGACGTGATTGCGGTGATGTATCATGGTAGATGATGAAGCACTTTGAGTGAGAATGGCAAATCCTTGCTGCGGGCAAAGCCAGAGATAGGCAAATCGATCTGGTTGCCTGGGCTGAGACCTTCGAGACGTGTCTTGAATGCAACGAGAGACTCGCGAGTAGGAGCGACGCCCTGCATCACAATAACGGCAGTGCTCGTCGAAAGATCAGTGATAGCGACTGATGACACCAATACAGGACCTCTCACGTCCAGGACTCGAGCAACAATGACCGAGGGGCGAATGGTCGTGGCCACCGTACTGAGTACCGTGAGTTTCGCATTGTCAGCCTGTAATTCTTTCTGGATATGCGAAAACTCTGCCGCATCTTTGTTGTCCTTGAGAGTCTGGACCGCTTCGAGTTGATTGTGCTCTTCGCGATACGCGTTCATAAAAGCAGGAAATAGTGATCCAATGCCGATCATGATAACAACTGACAGAAGGAACAACGCCACAATAGCTACGTGCGTATGATACGTCCGCCTGAGTACGTTCTGTTCTGGTGATGGGAGGAAGCTATGTCTCATGGATATGATAAGGCGAGTCCAGCCGCAATCGCGTATTCTAGAGATTCCGTACGTGTAATAGGTGGCACGTACGTATTGACATCGAAGGCATTGTGCCACACATCTGGCAGGACAGTGCGCGACAACACTTCCCCACCACGATTACGCAACATGAGTTCGCAGGCTTCGGCAGCCGAACCGACAACCATAATCTCTGATATGCCACCTTCGACCTCGGGGCGAGTGAGCCAATACGAATAGACACGGTTGATTTCGGTCGTCAACATGTTCTGTCCGACTACCGCCTCTGCGGCAGCCAGATCGTCACTTCCCCACCCGATAGTCGAAGTGAAACACACGACTCCCTCAGACACAATATACAAACCGGTTTTCTTCTTCATAACATGCACCATGAGACGTGTGCCCGGTTCATGGAGAGGGACACACGCAGCGACGATAGATTTCGGGGCGACCTCGAATGCTACTGGTATGAGTCCAGCCCGACGTAACATGGCTATAGAATGCTCCACGAATGTTTTTGGCACGACTGACACACTCGCGCGCAATGTGCCACCAGTGACTGCGGTGGGCATAAGATCAAATTGGAACAGAGCATCTGGTGCCGACAGTGGCACATTTTGATCGAGTTTGAATTCGATATTTTGTGCAATAGAACCAAAGTTCGTCGTCGGCACATCAGTCTGGAACAAATATGCCTTCTCCTCGGGCAATGAGACTTTGACGTACCCGAGCCCCTGCTTCAGAGCGAACGCCTTGAGTGTATCGACGAACACTTGTTCATCTTTGACATCACCTCCATCGAGAAGGCCAGGCGGTAACTCTTGCACTGCATACTTGGAAATGATCAGTCCCTGAGCGGTACGGTGATATTCGACACACCGCAAGGCATCATCAGAAATATCCAACCCCGCATGCGGCATCACCAAGAATGCTGGTGGTGGAAACAACTTGAAGAACAGTGAGCTCGACATGTACACATTATACCAGAGCAGAGAGACTAGAGACTAGAGACTAGAGACCGGAGAAGCGACCACCTTTAAAGAGATGCCACAGTGTCGGAGCGGCTGACAACATCACAATGATGATAATGATGGGCAGTACGTATTTGTCTGGATTGGGAATAATGGCACCTAGTCCATATCCAAGCCACAACATGCTCCATGTCCACACGAATGCACCGACAATATTGAACGTAATGAATGTGCGGTAGTTCATGCCCCCTATACCAGCAACGATCGGGGCGAAAGTTCTAATGATAGGCAAGAATCTGGCCAAGATAATAGTTTTCCTGCCGTGTTTTTCATAAAAATGCTGCGCCTTGGCAATATGTTTTTTGTTGAAAATAACCGAATCCTCACGAGAAAAGAGTGCCGGCCCGACTTTCTTGCCGAATGCATATCCGACACTATCACCGATCACCGCAGCCAGGAATGCGCCGATGAGCAGCCACGCGAAGGAGACATATCCTTGTGAAGCCAAGAATCCAGCAGTGAATAACAGAGAATCACCAGGAAAGAAAAAACCGAAAAATAAACCTGTTTCGATGAATATAATCGCAATGACGCCGAGTGTGCCCAGCGTCATGATCAACATTTTCGGCTCAATGAGTGAGTGAAGGAATTCCATGTAATCTATGCGGCCTTGGTCCCCGCAGGGATTGAGCTACTGGGCTCAAGTAACGAGAAAGCGCCCTCCCCCGTCGACACAGCAAACAACATACCATTACTCTCGAACCCTTTGATCATACGAGGCTCGAGATTGGTCACGAACATGCACGTCTTGCCCACGAGGACAGCGGGGTCTGGGAAGTAGAGCGAGATACCTGAGACGATCTGGCGCGGTGCAGGTGTGACCTGCTTGGTACCATCTTCGAGGACGATTTCTTTGCTCTCAGCGAAATCGACTGACAACTTGAGTAATTTGTCAGTGTCAGGAATTTTCTCGGCTGACAAGATCTTGCCGGCACGTATTTCTACTTTCTTGAAATCATCGTAGGTAATCATGGGGGGTATCATAGCAGATAATGGACAGTGAGGGAAAAATAAATTACAAACTCTTGGTGCTGTTTGAAATTTTGAATGTGAGATTTATTTGGAAATTGTAATTTGTGATTTAGTGCTTGTTCCACCACGTACTTATGATTTCATTCGATCCAAGTAGCTTTGCAAGATAAGCGCGGCAGCACTTGCATCAAGTTTGTCGTGTTTGCCCTGGAATCGCTCCGCCTGGACACTGGTCATGAATTCGAGCTCGAGATACACCGTGAATCCCTCTTGTTCAAGCGCTTTTTTGAATGCATCAGCCTCTTCGAATATAGCATTGGGCTGCTGCTTGTAGTCGCGGGACTCACCGATGACGATTTCCTGGACCTCATGCTGACGAGCTATCTCCACCACCTCTTTCACCGCAAGATCGCCTGTACGAATAACAGTAAGCGGTGTCGCGAAGGTGCGACTTTCATCTGATACGGCCACACCGATGCGCTTGGAGCCATAGTCTATACCGAGAATTCTCATAGCTTAAAGTCTACTCCAATTAATCTATCGAAGCAAAGAGTCGTTTGGTATACTGGATTAGTGACTGAGCAATATACCAGAAAACCAAATATCCAGTGCTTAATCTGCGACAACGTGATCTACCGAAGACCTAGTGAAATCGAAAAAGGTGGTGGTCGGGTATTTTGCAGTACGTCTTGCTATGGACTAGCCTGCCGAAATGAAACCCCATGTGTAATTTGTGGAAAATCCATTCTCGCAACTTTACATAAGAAGACCTGCAGCAGAGAGTGTGCGAACAAGCACCGTGCAGGGATCAAGTACAAAATTGGAAGTCCCAAAGATAAAGTAAAATCACAAAGGGCCCTAAAAATACGACTAATGGATGAGCGAGGAAAACATTGTGAGCGTTGTGATTATGGTAAGTATGAGATATTACAAATCCACCATAAAGATAGAAATAGATCTAACAACGACATGAGTAATTTGGAACTTATATGTCCAAACTGTCATTACGAAGAACATTTCCTAGAAAAAAGTTGGTTACGTGATATTCACAAAAAATAGAAAGTAGTGTAGAGTCTTTGAGTCACAAATGGAGGAGTGGCTCGAGTGGTTTAAGGCACCGCTCTTGAAAAGCGGAATCCGGGCAACCGGATCGTGAGTTCGAATCTCACCTCCTCCGCATTACGAGATTTTTCTCGCACAAAGTATCAAATTCCCTTTGTTTTTCT
>CAZBVQ010000002.1:0-183111 GCA_964495685.1 uncultured Candidatus Saccharibacteria bacterium | reverse complement strand
CAGACGACGAAGGAGGTTGGAACGCAGATGATGAACGCAAGCGCGAGGACGATGAGTTGCCAAAGCTCGATCACGGCGGGAATTTCGGCGAACCGGCAACTGAAGAAATATGCCGTGCCGAACGGTGCGGCACACACATCGAAGATCAACCGCTCACGGGTCATGCGCAGATATTCTCGCTTGGCGGAGAGCGCCCCGCCCTCTGCAAACTCGACGTGGAACATTTCGAGGCCGGGAACTTGTCGGGCTTTCAATTCCTGTGCAACGGCATCGTAAAACTCTTTCGTGCTCGTGTTGAAACCTGGGATGAGCGAATACCAGTGCGAGATGACTTCGCCCTTCTTCTTGGAAAACCCAAACATGGCTGTGTGGCGTTGGAGGTTATTTTACCCGGCGACCGAGGAATTCAAGCAGGCCGCCGCAAGTGAGCGCCACGTATGCGCCGTAGTCCAGGTTTTGTAAGAGGTCGGTGTAACGCGACTCGAATTTTGCCATCCAGTAGATGAGAATGACGTAGGGCACTGCACCGGCGAATTGTGCCGCCGTGCGCTGACTTTTTTTCGTCAAGGTCGCAACAATGGCCACGGCGGCAAACACAGGCACGCTCCAATACAATACGTGCAAATCACCGAGCTTTTGCAAATCAAACCCCGAGGGATGACCGAACAGCATTTTGACCCACGGCATAAAGAAGCTGGCGGCCAAGCCAGCGGCGCAGAGGATGAGGTATGGCGAGAGATCAATGCTTGGTTTCGCTGGTGTTGCGGAAGGGTTGGGTGTTTCGGTGGATGACACGGTCGGTGTGGATTCCGCTCGTGGTTTGACGGTGATTTCTTCGGACATACGTGTTCGTGGTGGATGTGGTTACAGCCAGTCATTGAACGTCGAGCCCTGGCATCCGCCAGAGGCCATGCCCCGCCCGGTGAAGCTTACGGAGTGGTGGGAGTTTAGCGCCCAGTTGTGAGGGCGCAAACACAAATTATTCACACAGCGGCTCACACCTCATCAGGCTTCAAGGCAGAGTTCCGATGATAACAAGTTTGGTTTCGCGATCCCAATTTACCAAAAAATCATCGCACAGAGAAACTAACCAAAGACAATTCTAACCCTTAGCTATTTGCCTGTGTTTCGGAAGAAAACTCGGGTTTCCTGGATCAATTCATTTAGCAGCGAGCGGGCAAACTCGCTGGCTTCTGGCTGAAGGGCAAACGCCCGTTCTGCTAATACTAGGTGACTTAAACGAACACGAAGCAGGCCCTTCGCAACTTCTCGCAAGCCAGTTTTGTCCCCACGCCAGAAATCCAAGATTTGACATTCATGCATGGCCGAACAAATAGACCTTAATGGTTTGGGTAAATATTTCTGTTGAAATTGCACATGTTCCCGAAGTCGGCTTGGCATGTCTTGACCATATATCAATGATTCCAATGCAACCAACGGCATCTGTGAAGCGCTTGGACCGTGCCAGATCTCCGAACCAATTTTGTACCTTTCAAACCATGGCTGCATGGCAAAAACAAAGATTTCAGCACCGACTTTATTAAGTGCGACAACAATCGCAGAACTAACGCGGCTCAATGCTTCCTTTACGCTTCTCAGAGCCGATTCAATTGAAATAACGTGGCATAAGCTCGAAAGCGCCGAGATAACTGCAAGATACAAACTATGAACACTCTCACTCACCGACGATATAAACACCTTTTCGTCTGGAGTGGCAGTAAAAGTTCTCAACATTGTGGGCGGGTTTCGAATTGTGTAAGAATACAGAGTGTCTCGTGGAGGTTCTGCAAGCAACATTGCAACTTTAGCGGTCAACTCTTCGAACTCCTGCTTGCAATCCCACTTGTGATGGTTCGCCAACGTCAAACAATATGAAGCATCTCGATGGATCGCCAGCATTCTTCCATGCATGTCGTTATTCACTTCCGACGACGAAATTGTCATTTCTTCCAGAGAACGATTTAATAGACTCGCGGTTTCTTCAGGATGAGCCAAATCCGGTAATTGTTGGAAGCTCGACGCAGCGATTTGCTCACACTCAAGCTGCCTAGTAACGCCACGTAGAAGATTATGCAAAGTCGGGCTCCTACTCTAAGAAGGATCGCAGTCCCATTTTGTCGCGTGCTTCCAGCAATGTATCTCGTGACAGCGCGCGCGCGCGTTCAATACTAGATCGAAGGCTTTGATTGAGATATTGCTTATTCTGCACTAATTCTTCAAATCGGCTTCTGATTGGACTAACAAGCTCGATGAGCGCTTCGGCTACATCGTTTTTGAAAGCTCCATAATTCTTTCCTTCATATTCTTTTTCTATCATCTCAATATCTTTACCTAAACAAGCGGCTAAAAGCGTCATCAGGTTTGAGATGCCGGGCTTATCCTCTGAATATCGGACAACTGCCTGCGTATCCGTCACTGAGCGTTTAACCTTCCGGACTATATCATCGTTACTGTCGTTAAGAAATATTACTCCCAGGCCGGTGACATTTCCGGATTTGGACATTTTTCTCTCTGGGTTTTGAAGATCCATTACGCGGGCACCAACGTTTGGAATAACAGGCTCTGGCAAAGGAAATAATTGTCCGAACTGGCTATTGAATCGTTGTGCAATGTCCCTAGTCAGTTCAATGTGCTGCTTTTGGTCATGGCCGACAGGTACATGCGTGGCCTTGTACAAAAGAATATCAGCTGCTTGCAATGTAGGGTAAGAAAATAGTGCTAGAGCAGCCTCGCCCTTGTAAGAGTCACTCTTTTCTTTGAATTGGGTCATTCTATTAAGTTCACCCATACGGGTGATACTTGACAACAGCCAACACAACTCCGTGTGGGCGGAAATATCACTCTGCAGAAAGAGGGTGACTTTATTGGGGTCAAGACCACAAGCAAGAAGTCCTGCGAGGGCACCCAAACGATTCTGTTGCAGAGTAAGCGGATTGAAATCAGTGGTAATCGCATGCAAGTCTGCGATCATGTAAAAGGAGTCGGTTCCAGCGTCTTGTGCTTGAAGCCAGTGCTTGATTGCCCCGATATAGTTCCCAATATGAGGGATCCCGGTCGCTTGAATGCCAGACAAAATGCGTTGCATAATGCAGGGATTATACCAATGACGCGCTAGCGGCACAAGTAAGCCGGTGCTTTAATTTGGAATATGATCCTAAGCATTCATTGACCGATGTTCGGTCGCCTATCTGAGTTTCTGCTTCAAGCAAATTTACCAAATCTGCAAGTTTGTGAAAAGCAGGTTCGTTCCAGGTAGCATTGGGACCCGTTTTAAACCGGGAGACAGCGCCAGCAATACCATGTCGGTCAGTATCGAGAAATAGTGTGATGACATCTGACAAATCTATCCGTTTTGGGTAACCGGCATAGTCGCAATGAATGATTTCCCGCGTCGCTTCCGAAGGATCAGAATCCGTCAGCGGTTTCTGATCGGACACAACACAAATCGCTTCTACGGATTCAATTATTGCGGAGATTCTTGCGGCCCGCATTAACCGGGGCAAATGAAATGGGAGCTCGTGCATTGGTAAAGCTGCAACAGCAACTTTGAACAAATGCTCCATCAACCTGCGGTCACTTGCATGGAAATCAAAATACGGAATAATTTCCAACGGCATGTGGCGAGCGCCACACATTTTGAGAAATGCGTTACATCGAGCGGAAATCTCGTCGAAATTGAAATCCAAAGATGAACTATCAAAACGTTGAGGAGTGACGATGATAGTCACTTTCGCGTTGTTTACATATCGTCGCGCCACGCTTAAGAGTACTGAATGGAAAAGTGGTGTGACGGCAATATCACCTGAGACAATTCCTAATATTGTTTTATGATTTGGCGCAATGGGATGACCATTCCATGGAACAGACCATTTATGTAGTTGGCTCAATATGCTTCTAGCATTTCTGGTAGCAGTCTGGATGATGGTGGAATGGCTTATAGACAGCTCTCGACTTCCAAAAGAGATGGCAACATCAGCCAATACACGTTCCTGTAGTCTGGTCTTGCAGGCTTGGCATTCAATCTTGTCATTTATGCATAGTTGCCTCGCGATTTCTTCTCGACCAGATGCAGCCCACAATGAGCGGATGGGCTTGCAGGTTTCAAAGCGCGAGTCTTCTTGGGTCGAAGGAGCTTCTAATGACATGATCCATCTCGATATGCGTTGTGCTTCAGCGGGAGTGCTTATTGGATCGAAATAGGGGGCTGTGGTCGATCGGCGAATGCGCTCTCCAGTGTTGTCAATGATCTTTACGGCTGGGGTTCGAATTGACTGAACAGGTTGAGCGGGAACCCCCATGTGTATAAGCTTCTTGGATGCAGCATTGACAAATTCCAATTGGTTAAATTGCTGCTCGGTGCCAAATGCGAATAAAGCTCCAAATGCGATAGCGTCTGCCGCCATCAAGAGCGGATATGCCAACATGCCAAACGACAATGTTCCATTAGCTTGGGCAGCCTTAATGGCGGGAAATCGAAGCAAGGGACGCAAAGGGAGCATTAGCGCCAGAACCTCCGCGAGTGGAAGAAGATGTCGGACGTGACTCTCGAATACCACTGGAACAGTACTAGGAACAAAGCGTCGAATTATCGCTTCGTGGGTTGAAAGCATTGACTTCAGGAAGCTCGCATCATGTTGCAAGCTCTGCAAATCAGCAATCAAGACAACGACTTGATGTGTTTTTGAACAAAGCCGGATATGTTTTAGCCAGCCATATAGAGTACCTAAATGCGGTGGTGCTGAAGCGATTCGTGTTGCGGCCAGCAACATACAATTCAAGAAGCTGGGAGTTTTCCGTAGTTCAATGGTGTGAGGCCTCGCTTTACCAAGAAATTGTCAAAGCCAACCGGATTCGGTCTCGATTCCTTGAGGTCATGAAACAAATGACTGACATTCATGGCCAATTCCTTTGGACTCCACTCTGGATCGCATAAAACACCATGTTCAGTCATAAGTGACGGGCAGGTTGTTAACCATCCTTGAATCGAGAGCTTCAAACCATAAAGGCCTTCTTGGCAATATATTTTACAATTTGCACATTTAGCAGCTCGCATGGTTGCCGATGTGCTGCGCTTTACCCGGACGATGCTCCCCGGACTGTTTGAAAACATGAAAAATTCACAACCAAAGCGATCCTCTCGATTAGGAGGGCCATACCTCTTAGATAAAGCCTCGAGCAAGTTATCCACGACGACAAAGTTGTTAATCCAATCATCGCGACGTTCGTCTGAATAGTAGTAATCTAATAGATGGACTCGCAATCCAGTATCTAGCGCCCAATCCAAAAGCGCCCATATGCCGGGCAATGTTCTGCGCGTGACGACGGCATTTATTGCCAGTTCTTTCCCTTCATTCTTGATCATCGTAATGGCTGCGATCACTTTTTGGAGTGCACGTTGATCGCTCACTCCGGTAATTGTGCAAAACAGCTCGGGATCTAGCGTGTCCAGTGAGATTTTTACTCGGCTGATATGATGGCTTAATGAACGCCATTTTGTACTGTTCAATAGTAGGCCGTTTGTCGTGAGTTCACAGTGCCCGAATGCTTTAACTGTTGTCGCTGCTATCTGGTCTAGATCAGGGCGGGTAAGCGGTTCTCCTCCTGTCAACGAAACTGTGGCAAAAGAGGCAATATTTCCCAAATTAGTAATCAATTCATAAAACGCAGGATTAGAGAGTCTCCGCGCCAGGTATTCTGGCGGGGTAAAATTCTCCATTGAGGTATGTCGCGGACAATAGTGGCAAGTCATGTTACACACATCCGCGACAGATATCCGAAGACTTTTACCATCTAACTTGAATGATTGTTGTTCACCGATTGTCATGCTTAAGTGGTGGTTGTTTGTGAGCGATGCCGCGTAAGCACCTTTAGGTATCCGGTCGCCGTTGTCCGGATGTCAAAAAGGTTCGCACGCGCAGCAGATGCCGCAGCAAAGTCTTTTTGTATATTCGGCGACTTAGCCAATTCTGTTAATCTTAGGCCAGCGGTGATTTCATCACAATGGGGAACAATAAAACCGTTGTTGGTGTCCACAATGTATCGACGGTGACCGGGCAGATCCGTTGCGACCAAGGGTAATCCTGTGGCTAAGGCTTCAACAAAAATATTGGGAGCGCCATCCCGCTCGGACATTGATAAAAGGACATCGGCGGCGGCAAAACTCATCGCATTGGATAGGTTTGGTAGCAGACGTAAAATACGTCGGGCGTGGGGGGATGCATTTGATTGCTTGATTATCTCATCCTCGCATCCGTCATCTTGTTTGAAATCTGAACCGTGTATAAGCAACCAAGCGAAGTCACAACTTGAGGCGAGTCTTTCCCAAGACTTTATGGCTAAATCAACTCTTTTGCGCCTAACTAGACGTGCCACTACAATTACGACAAATGCGTTCAATGGGATGCCAAGCTTCGCTCGCGCTGCGGATTTGTCTGGAAGTGAGGATTTCCACCGGTTTATGTCCATACCATTAGATATGGCGAAGATACGGTCTGGCATAACGCCCAATGCCTTGGCTTCTGATTCTATTGTACTGGTTTGGCAAAAGATCCCAGCGAAGCGCCTCAGTAGTGATTCATTGATATAATCACGTTGCAAATCTCCATCAGAACCCACTTTGAGATAGGCCGGAGGCATTTTTGCAGATAAAAGAGTACGCCAGTGACATAAAAGCGGATCATGCCCAACTCCAAAAATGAGAGACGCATCAAAAGAGGAGCTTATGGACGCCAAAGCTGCGTGAACGAAGCACGTTGATAGCGGAGGCTGACGGATAACTCTGTATGAAATACTTGAATCCTCCTCTGAGGTTGTTTGTGTTGTCGTCAGTAAAGTTACTTGATGTCCTAACTGTGTGAGGTGTGTTGCGAGACGATGGGTGCTGTTCTCAAGACCACCAATTACTGGGAGAAAGTGCTCAATAACAAAAAGGAGTTTTAAGGCTCTCATTTCAGATTTTTATCCAGTTTGGGTTGAAACGTAAAGCTTAATCCAAAAAGGCGACTCCTATGCGTTTTGGAATCGCCTCGATATTGGAGTATGCTGGTCACGAAGTAAAATACCCTAACGTGCGTAAAGAACAAAAATGCGGGTAGCCCATGACGACATGGTCCGTGACTTCGATCTTCATCAACTGGCCAGCTCGGATCAAATCACGCGTCACCTTGATGTCGGCCTCGCTCGGTGTTGGGTCGCCCGAGGGGTGATTGTGCGCCAGCACAATGGACGCCGCCTTCATCGCCACCGCCACGGAGAATATTTCCCGAGGATGAATGAGCAAGGTATCCATCGTGCCGATGGTCACCAGATGATGCCCTTTCACCCGCTTCCGCGTGTTCAAGAGCAAGACGACCAGACACTCGCAATCGGGGTTGAAATAAGGGTGGTTGGCAATATGCAGCCGCCAATAATCTGCAACTTTGTCTGGTTCGTCGCATAGTTGCATTGATTCGGGTGACGGACAATCCCGTAGCGCAACCACCTTGTATTCCTTGGGCTGGGTTTCCGTCGGCGCTTCTTCCTCCGTGCGTTCCACGTCGAGGATGAAGTCGCACGCCTTTTGAGCCTGTGCTGCCGCGTGAACCACCAACTTCCGGTCCTCTTTGAGTTTCGCCAGCCAGGACTGAATGTAGCTCGCGGATTGATCGATGGTTTTGTTTTCGATTTCGCAATGCCCACAGAGAAACGCCGCGCCCATTTCTGCAACCAATTCCTCCCGGCTATAGGGGTCGCTCCCGAACCGAATCGGGTCGGTGATCTCCTTACGATTCAATCGGGACACGTGGCCGGTGGCATGGGTCAGTTCATGGAACAAGGTGCTGTAGTAATCCTCGCTGGACTCAAACAACCGTGCCTCCGGCATACTGACCGCATCAAGCGATGGGGAATAGCAGGCATGAGCGCCCTGATGATTGATGGCCGGTCGTTTCGGCATGGCCGTAACCACCTGTTCGCATTTCTCGATCGATTGAAACGCCTGACTGGTTTCGCTGGTGGGAATCGTTGGAACAGCGATGCCCTCGCATTGAGCGACGTTAAAGACGCTGTAATAGCGCAGAAACGGAATGCGCCTGGCTTCAGCATCACCTTCCTCCCGGAACATTTTCCAGAACACCACCGGGAACGAATGCTCACCCTTCTTGACCCGACCTCCCAGCGATTGCACTTGCTTGAAGGTCAACCAAAACGGCGATGCGTAGCTGGCGGCATTCAGGAGAAACAGGTTGATTCCCCGATACACCTTCCGGCTCACGAAGTTTTGTGGCCACTGATTTCCACCTTTCCATGGCTTGTGCCAAGGAACGGTGCCGGATTCGAGCAGGCTGACAATTCGATCCGTTACGATTTGATACACATCATTTTTCATGTAACTCTCCTTCTGCCGTCCACCCGCGGAATCGGGTTGCTTCTGGTTGGAAACTCTCCTCTCGCTGGAAGCGCGGACGGCGCTTTGGTTTTGGCAGCGAGAGGGAAATGGAAGAGTGCGACACGGAAGGCGCCGCTCGGGAAGAAAGCAACCTCCCTCGGGTGGGAGAGAGGTTGTTGAATCAATAATCTTCGGGAAGCAAAACTGTCGTTGCAGACCTGTCAGCCTCCGTGATGATCCAGAACTTCACGCCACTTACGGCGTGATACACCGAGAACAGGCGAAAGCCCTCTTTCAAGGACAGTTCATTCTCCTGTCGATCTTCGTCGCCGACATCGCCCCAATCGCCGGCCTGATGCCGTTGGATTCCTCTGAGGATGTCCTCATGGATCAGTTGCGACAGGGCGTTCGGCGTAGCGACGATCTGGCCAAGCTTGAACTTGGCGATGCTCTGTGGCGTCATGCTCATAGCCGATAGTCCTCAAAGGTCGCGGCTAGGCCATCCTCGTCGTCGCCCAGCAATTCTTCCAACGCGGCCTTGGTTTGCAGTCGGTCGGAATCAGGCTTGGCGTCCTTGGAACAACCGGGACACCGAATGACGTTGATGACGCTGCTTCCGAACTCCCAACCCACCGCCCGGAATTTCTCCCGGTAGCGGGCATTGAGCTTTTCGGCCCGTGGCAATGACTGCCACGCCTTGGCTTCCTCGTGGCTGAGGGCCGTCTCGAAGATGGCATCATGCCACAGGTGATACGTGTCCCACGGTTCGTTACAAGTAGTGCAATGCACGTCCATATAACCTCCTTTTTGTTTGAATCCGGTTCATGAAGCGCCTCCCTCTGCTAGGGGCCATACCTCTGAATCCGGATCGGTATTCATCGAATCGGGAACGAAGCTGGCCCTGGCGTTGTCCACCGGCATCTCGTGAGCGGTGGCAATGGCCTCGCTCACGGAATTGGCGTTCACTTCAACCGAATCGCACAGTTCCCAATACCGCTTCACGACATATTTCATGCTTTCTCCTTTCGGTTTGCATCACCGCCACACGGGCGGATCAGCGGGGTTTGGATTTCTTCTGGTTAAGGATTTCCACCTCGGAATTGGGCGAGATGTAGAAGGTCACCGGTCGCGGCTGAAACCGGACATGCCGGTCAAACCGGGTGGTGAAGTCACGGACGCGGCGGTTCATGAGAACAACCGCCGCGCTTTCACTCACCCGGATCACCAGACACAGCCGGCCCTCGATCCGGATGACATCGTTGGTGCGGAGCCGGAATGGATATTCCGATGGCTGCCACACCAAGCCGAAAAGTTCGGCTTGTTCGGCGATGTGTTGCATGACGCACCTCAGTGGTTAAGCAGGGAAGCCACGTCCTCGGGGGACAGTTGGTCGGGTTGCATGCCTGGTGTGTCAAAGACGTGCACGGTGACGAAACAGAATTTCGTTAGCCGGACGGCAATGTCCTCGCGGCCCACTTGACCAGCCTCGTCCTCATCAAGCATGACGATGACCTGGCTGTGACGGTTGGTGTGCCTCTTGATCAACTCCTCTTGCGCGGCTGACAGGGTGCTGCCCATAATGGCAACCACCTTGCGGCAGCCATGCTGATGGAGCTTCATGGCATCGAAGAAGCCTTCAACGATGACGAGTGGCACTTCCGCCGGTTGCTTCAAGGCCCGGTCGAGGTTGAATAGCTCCTGCGATTTGCGGAATCCTGGAGGCAGCTTGTATTTGGGCGTGTCCTCGGCTGGTTCGCCGGGAAAGCGGCCCGCATACGCAACAATGCCGCCTTCGGAATTGTGAATTGGAATCGCAATGCGATCCGCCATCATACCTTTGCCGCAGAAGCCGATCCCGAAATCAACAATGGTTTCGAGCGACAGGCCCCGCTCGGCAAGGTAGGGATGATGGCGCTCCAGCTTGTCCAAGCGGAATTTGAGCGGCGTGTTCGGAGTGTTTTTCTCCAGGGCCGCCACAGACTTTTTGGCTGCTGGTTTCGGCGCAGTAGTCGTCTCGCTTTCCGCGGCTTCGCCCGAATCCTCTTTGTCGGCACCTGCCGACATGGCCTCGGGATCGAGGGTGAACCACTCGATTGCTTTGAGGGTGGCGGCGTGGATGCTGACGTTCTCCATCCTGGCGATGAAGTCGAGGGTGTTGCCTCCATGTTTGCACTCACTGAAACAGTTCCAGATGTTTTTGCTGATGCTCACCCGGAACTGCGTCGGGTTGCTGCCTTTGTGGATCGGGCAGGGCCCGTTAAGGCTGTCACCGCTGCGCTTGAATCGCTCTATGAGGCCATAGTGCTCAAGAATCTGCTCCATGGTGATGGCCGATTTGACGGCCTTAAAGTCAACGAACTTGGATTTGGGCATGGGAATTCTCCTCTTGGGTTAATTGTGAAGGAACTACTGCGGCTCAAGGAATGAACCGCGTCCAAAGTGAATCCTACCGCTCTGAAGAAAACCCACTAGACGGCAACCTTTGCCATTTCCGGCAAGATTCTGTGAGCGCTACAACCACGCCAAACCCAACATAATACCCTCCCGGTTAAGAGAGGGTACGAGTGCCGATGTTAAGCGGGAACGTCATCCTCCGGGACAGGCGCCGCTGCCGGCGGTTGTGCTTTAGTGGGCTGGGTGGCAATCCACTCGAACGCACGCGCGGCTATGAGGCTCACGACCAAAAGGTCCTTCCGTCCGAAGCTCTCCGAATTCTTCCACTCATCTCCGTCTCGATATGCGCGTTGAAACGTGACGTTGAACATCGGACCCTTTTCCGTTTCGTGATGCCAGATGCTAGCGCTCACGGCGCCGTGGCGGATTTTATGGACGGGTTGCGAACTGGCTTTCGTTGGTTTTTTCATGATGTGTTTATTGGTTAAACGACTAAATGAAGCTGCGGCGCCACGGCACTTGGTGTTAAAGAGCAAATGCCGGGGTGGGCACCTCCATCTTCGATCTTACTGACCGCAAAAAATCCCACTAGACGGCAACCTTTGCCGTTTCCGGCAAGATTCTGTTAATCCAAAAAACTACCGATTTGACCTGGCTTGCCGCTCTGCCAGACGGCGGAAAGCATGTCGCCGGACAAAATTGTTCGGTCGGCAAAGAGGAACAGTCCATGGCCGCGCTTCAGTTGGGTGCAGGCATCAACGAGTGACTTCACCCGTGCGGCGCTGGTCGTGACGGTGAGCACGCGGAAACGCTGGATGCAAAGATTGCGCTGGTGAATCTTCTGCGCCCAGGTTGCTTCGTATGCGCGGAGCTTGCGGGCAAACGAAGTCTGTGAAAGCGTTTTACGAGTGACCGGCATCGTACCCCGGTCGGCTTCAAGAAAGAAATGCACCCGCTGAGTTACACCACTTGCATCAGGAAGTTCCAAGGCGAACACGCGATCGGGGATGACGCCGAGTTTAGTGCCGCCCTGAATCGTCACCCGCCACCGGAGCGGCTGCCGCTGGGCCGGAATGGCAAGCTCATGCTCGGCCACAAGGCGAATCCCGCGCGCCCGGCAGGCGAGTTCAATCGCGACCATCACATCCGAAACAAAAAGCGCGTGCTCAAGGAATGTCCGGCCAACGGAACTGTTCTTTTCACTCCAAGATATTTCACGGGGATTAACACCAAACTCCTGCCGCAAAAGCATCCCACCTTTGTTTCCTAACCCGTAGGCAATGGGGCGGGAGCCGATTTTGTAATATGAGTCGATCTGTGTGCGGGGCCGCTCCAAAAAACCGTGATGGTAGAGCAAATGCAATCTTCGCAAGACCTGCTGTTGACTGCCGCCAATGAGCGCCACGATATGTGGGGAACGGAGAAAACGATGCCGGTGGACGAGCCGGATGATTTCGCGGTCGCGCTCCGTGAGTTGCATGGGAGCAACCGTGGAAGCGCGATTGAAGCGGGGAAGGCGTGATTGCATCGCACCATCATGGCGGATGCAAAGCGGAGACAGTAGGCGTCAGGGTTTGCCGCTTGAGGCAAGTTCCCAAGCTTCCTCGAACTGATTTCATATTCGCTCAAGAAAACAGTGGACTCACTGATTCGTTAGCGGTGTCGTTTTGCTGGCAGCACACATTGCCGGCGTTGATTATTTCTGCTAAAATTTCGTCCATCATGGATATGGAACGCTCGTGGACAAAAAGGGAAGAAGCCAATGCTCTGACGTGCTGTGCATTTCGAAATGGTTACATTGAAGAACTGCACGCCGGCAAATACTCAGAACTTCTGGAAAAGCCGGAGCTTTCGCGCATCACGGATGACGAGATGAAGAAACTCATGATTGGAGCTTCAGCCAAACTGGCGGAGCTTTTGACCATGAAGGAAACTGACCCTGAAAAATATTGGAAACTGGTGAAGCATTTCAACGAGGCGTATTGCGGACGATGGGAGAGATAGCCCGACGTACTGGAAACGATTGACCAACACCCAGCTTGGCCGGGCGGGTGAGTCATGAGTGAACACAGGCTTGTCAGTCAAATTTAACAACCTCCAAATGGCGCGCCAATTCTGCCATCTCTGGAGTGAGCCGGAGATAGGAAAGTGTGTAAATCAGCATTGCCTTCCGAACTTTAAGAGCGGTAATTCCACCGCTCATCGCATAGTCGTGTTCAATCGCTTTTCGTTGTACTGATGACAATCGTCGGTATGGCCGCAAATGCAATGTGACCCATGTTATCCAGTCCTCATCAGGCTTGGGCGACACACCTTCACTTGCAAGGGAACGAGTTTTACCGATTCGGCCAAGGACAAAATCCTTATATTCATTACCTTGGTGACACCACGCTCTTACATGCCAGCGATAGCCATCGTGGGCGAGCGCATGGGGGGAAATCCGGCGCCACTGTTCGGTCGCGGAGTGAATCGAGAAATAATAAATTTCCAAAGACAACTTATTGGCAATAGCCCGTATAATGTCGCGTGCCGCGCGTGGCGGAACACACCGATGGGGCAGATCAATGCGGACAATTTGGTCATGCTCAGAAAATGCGACGAGTTTGGATACAGCGATGAAGGGCAATGCATCTTCGAGAGTCGGCGTCACCAGTCGGCAAGACATGTTAGGGGCCCCAACGTATTGTTTGGCGCTGCTGTCATAATGGAGGGCCCCAGGATTCAATCGCATGTAGGCCGCAAGATCCGCCGAGGCTTGAGATATGGATATTTCAAACCGAGCACAAAGATCCCCTCGCCGTAGCCAACCGCGCCAATAAGCAAGGCGTTCAATATGCACCAAACGCTCACGAGCGGTCCAATTGTCAGTGTTTGTTCGATTGCCCATTATGTAATAAAAGGATCGATGCCATAAGTTGTCGAAATGTCTTCCCAACCGAATGCTTCTTGCGGGATGCGACCTGCTTCAGCTATTACGGTTGCAGCCAAAGTGGCTAATGGCTCGGGTAACCACAGGCAAGCCTCAGAAACATGACAGGGTGCAGAGGCGGTACGGCGTAGGAGGAACTTATAAGCCAAAAGCAAGGGTATGACTTTCACCTTGGTGGCTGGGTCATGTGCCAGTTGATAGGGGATTTCCAGGCCGCGTCGGTCAATGTCGCCGAAGTAAAACATTTCTGTAACACCCAATCGGCTGGCTTCGCGGTTGAGATAAGCGGCGCATTTCTGGATTTCATGGCCGCGGCCATAGACCACGAGTTGGTAGGCGGGTGTGTGCCGACAAAGCCGGCAAAATGAGTCGAAGGTGGCTTCGTTTTCCAAAACTATGATCCCGTGACCCTGATCAAATCGTTCCGTCACGGGCGTCGGCTCGACCACATAGCAGCGCAATTGTTCGAGCGACAATTTTCCAGGACCGAACAGAATCTCGGAGTGTTGGAGCGCGCCAAGCCGTTTCTCCTCACCAAAAATTGCGAATGACCGTTCTTTGACGGGAACGAACGGTCGGGACAGACCATTCGTGGCGAAGAACTGCTGGATCGAGACGGCGGCATCACGAATTCCTGTTGGCAGACTTCTCTCTCCGGCCAGGAATGAGAGAGCGGAGTTCCACGGAAACCCGCGATGGTTAAACACTTCCCTAGGCTCTCTGGTTAATGCAAGTCTTATCCACTGGGGTCGAGCTGGCATAACCTCCTGGTTCCATCCAGCCCCGAGGCGTGAAGGCAGGACAATGAGTCCCTCCGTTTCGGCGGCGCCTAGGAGATCGACGAAAGTCTCCCATCGGTTCTGATCGGTTTTCAATCGAGGCATGCGTTCAGCAAGAGCATTAAAAACAGACAATACATCGGTCTGCGTGCGCCCCGACGGCATAGCGGCTTGAACCGCTTCAAGAACGAGTTGCGTTTCCATTTGGGGCGGATTCACCAAGGCGGACTGCTTCGACCGTATGTAATTCGTGCTGGACCACGCGCTCGCCATTTGCCGTATTACGCGCGCTGTTACGGAGACGCAAACGTAATGGGAACGACGCTAGGGCTTCCAGATCATTGATCCCGGTCATGTAAATCAACTGCACTCCCATTACGTTAGCCATCTTCAATTGCAGTTCCACCAAGGGGAAATGACTGGCCTTGCCAAAAGGATTGTCGAGCATCAAGAAACCACAGTCGGTCAAAATATCGCCCTGGTCAGATCGAACCCGAACAATGACGCAATATAGGAGGATGGCTGCCGTCACGCGCTGGCCACCGGAAAAGGATGCAAGCTTTGTCACCGGCTGGTAATTGCAAACCAATGGATCAAAAGCTTCAGGCTTGAGGATTTCGATATCGATTTCCCGTTGATTCATGACGGCGATCAGACACTCATAAGCGAGCTCGGCTCCGCGGGGGATGGTCATGTCCTTCTTTTGGGGCGACATCCACGAATCCATCAAGCGACTTAATAGAACGCGGCGCTCGGCCTGGGGAGCTCGGGCCGGAACATGTACTTTCAGAAATGGCTGGCCAGACCACGCACCAACTCCTTCCGGCATCCGACTTAGGCGGGCTGCGTGCTCAAGTGAACGCAGTGCCTCATTCGCACGATTGTAGAGCTGGTCAATTAGCACACCCCTGACTTTTTCGATCTCCTGCAGCTTCGCCTCCAACCCAGCCTTGCGTTCATTGCAATCCTGAATCAGCTGAATCGTATTTGCCTCATAATCAGCACGGGTGAACCGACGCAAACGGTCACGAATATCAACCGTAAAGCGATCCCATTTTTCGTGCTTCACCAGTATCTCGATGTGATTGTCGTGGATGCGTTCCATCTTTGCGGCAAGCTCCTCGTGAAGTTTTTTGGCATCTTCATAGCGCCGCTTCACAGACCTGATGTGGTCACGATCTCTGTCAGGATTGCCAACTAATCCCTGATATTCCTTTGGCTCGGCAGCTCGCGCAGGGGAAGTTAAGTCCGCCATGTTCCGATACTGATCGGCAACCGACTTGGCCTCCCGCTGCTTGTTTTCCAGCTCGCTCACGATATCTCGCAAGGCCTCTGCTTGATCATGAAAATCACTCATGATCTGCAGCTTCTCGTCCTTAATCTGTATTGCCTCCGCCGCAGTCACGGGTTCAGGCAGGTCTGGATCAAGGTCAGCACGCTCATTGACACCCAACGGCTTGGGACGTTCCCTCTCGGCCAGAGACAATTCTTTTTGCGCAACGGCGAGTGTGGTTTTGGCATTGATGTCATCCCTTTTCGCCGTTTCCACCTGTATGTCCAGGTCTGGAGCCGCGGAGAGAGCAGCGACGTGCTCAGATGTTTTCCCGTGGCCATCGCGAGCAAAAGCTCCTTCACAGTTTGTAAGCCTCTGTTGGGCCGAACTGATCGCGGTTTCCAAAGGCCCCTTCCGGGCTTTGTTTTCGTAAGTATCGCGGGCGGTGGTAAAAGGGAGTTCTTCCGTGGTGATATCGCCGTGAGCCACCGGAGGAGGATCCGGCGGAAGATAAGTGCTTAACTTTGCGTTGCTCTTTGCCAAGCGCAGTTCAATCACCCGGACTCCGGCTTTCTGCGCTCTTTCCGCCATTTGAGGAACGTGAGATTCCAGATCGCGAATGCGTGCGTCCACCAAGCCTCGCTCAGCTTGGTTTGCAGCAATTTGATCGGCCAGTTCTTTTTGTCGCTTGAGCCATTCGCCCAGTTGATTACCAAAGTTATTCCGGAAGTCTATGACTTGAGCAAGTTGTGTTCTGGCGCTGCCCGCTTTTGTCTCGCAACTAGAAGCCTCTGCGTCTGCTCGCTGCGCTTCCTGATCAGCACTGTTGACCGATGACTGTTCTGCCGCAGCAGAAGCGTTGTGTTGAAACGTCAGTGCTTCATTCTCAGCCAACGAACGTCGTCTTTCTTCGATCCAGTCAACGACGAACTCTTTCTGGAAACCCCCGACCTGATTGGCCGCGGTTCCAAAAGCCTCGGCCATTTGAGCGAGTTCGATTTCTTGACGATCCAGTTGACTTTGGTGTTCGAGAATTTGTCCGCGTTCGACTGTTGCTGCTTGAGAGTTGAAAAGACCGGCCCGTTCCGGGATTACGGTGGCGGTTGAATTGCTCGTGAAAGCCGCCAGCGTGCTGGACAATGTAATTTTGACGGGGCGAGAAAGTGGGAACTTTGAAAAGGCCAGTGTGGCGGCTTCCAGGTCCGCCAGGGTATTCGCGACCAAACCGCTATAGGTGGCTGGATCCGATTGCAGACGGACTTGCGCCTGATCCACTGGCAAGTTGGCGCTTAACCATTCGTAAGCCGTGAGAATCCCACGTATTTTTTGCTCGTCGCGTAATCGCACGAGGAGGTTTTCAACCTCGCGCGGGACTGGGAAAAGCGGATGCTTATCGGCATCATAATGATCAATCAGACGTTTGTCTTCGGCCCTTTCAATTCCCAAAGCAAGGAGCTGGTGACGGTATCCTTTTTCCCTCCCTTGCAACGCATCGACAACGCCCGGGTTGAACGGGTCGAATGGGCCACCTTCAAGAATTTCCTGCACCGCTTCAAGGTCGGCACAAGCGTCCCGGTTTTTCTCGAACCGACCGATATCGGAGCGGGCTTGTGCCGCAATATTCTTGGACTGCTCAGCCAGTTTCGAAAGTCGTTCGGCTTCCGCACGATGAATCCCGGCCCGGCCACGGGCGTTAATGGCATCATTGCGGAGGGATTTGGCCGTTTCGTCAAACTTTTGAATTTCAGTGCCTAGCCGAGCCTCTGCATCGGATACTTCCTCGCGCGGTTGTACGATTCTGTCAGATACAAGGCGTGCACGTGCCTTGTTCGTCAAATCGATCTGCCCGTTGATCTTGCTAAGTTCATTGGTGAGCGTGGACCATTTGGCTTCCAATTCTTTTAATTCCTTACGCTGCTGGCTTAAAGTTGTTCCCAACTGCAAATTCTGCTCGTTAACTTCCTCCAAGGCGAATTGAGCATTTTCAATTGCTTCTTCAAACGCGGCACTTAGACGGAGAGCGCGCCGCTGAACCTCCTCCAACTCCGGACGAAGCTCCTGGTCCAATTGCTCGCGTTGTTCCACCAATGCCGCAAGCATAACCTTGGCGCCCCGAACGTCACGCCACAGCATTGCTGCGGAAACCAAGTGAAACCGCTCAAGGCATTGTTGGGCTTTATTCTGGGCATCTGCCCGGGCCTTTTCAGCTTCGTCGATTTTTAGTTCCTTGCCCCGGCGATCATATCCAGCAGCGTGACGCTTCGCATTATCGCGTTTTCGCACCAATTCGTCCCGTTCTCCCTTTTTGGTGACATAGTCGGTCGCGTATGTTTTCTCGTCCGCGCGAAACTTTGACTCCAGAAACAAAACCCCATCCGCATGCTGTTGAAGTTCAGAAACGGCTGCATTTCGCTCCGAATCCGCGTTTCGTTTCCGTTGCGCATGGCCATCCAACTCCTGTAGGTGAGGCACCATTTCCTGGATGAATTCCTGCTCTTTCCGGTAGTGCGGCTGCTTCATGAGCGCGTGGCGGTGCTCATTGAGGTTGGCCGTTACCGGATCTTCAGCTTCACGACCCATCGTGGGCGGTTCGACGGCGAATTCAAGATAACGCCGAATGAAGTCGTTGGTTTTTGTGAACTTAAATTCCTCGTCCACTGCGCCTTCCGCCTTGTTCATTTGCAAATGACTTCGGTAAAGGTACGAATCAACTCCCCGCTGCGTTTTGAGATGAAGTTGCCATTCGCGAAAGTTGGAGGCGACATACAGATCTACGTTGCCTGGTGATCGGCTATGCCGATCATTGAGCCAGCTCAAAAGTTCTGACAGCGTTGCCACAGGTGCCGAACTCAAACCTTGAATCGGCAGCGTATCAAACTCGATTCCATCGCGACCGGAACGAAACGAAAGGAGTGTGGGCGGGTCCTCCCGTTCCCGGCGCACCCACGCCAAGATCAGACTGAATCGGCCCGCTTGGCTTTCCATTTCCAGCGCGACGACACCCAGTTTTCCTGGGTTGAAGTTTTCATCAAGTGTACGGTTGCTGTTGTTCACCTTCCCCAGAAAATCATGCTTGCCTGGCAGGAGAACAGCGTAGATCAAGGACAGGAGCGATGTCTTGCCGCCAGCATTGCGAAGGTTTACCACGGAATTCATCGGCAACCCTTTCTGATCAAGACGTAACGACAAAGGGTGGAAGCGGGCATCTGGATGTCCAACGCCGGCAAGATGAACTCGAAGAAGTTTGGCCATGACAGATTAGGTTGAGGTGTTCCGGGGATCTTCCGCGCGGGCACCCAAATATTCAATCAAGCGGTCATGCGTGCTTTGCATGAGGTGGCGGGCTTGGACACGGAAGTGAGGGCGGGCTACCCACAGCTCCTTTCCTCCCTCCTCTCGATAGAGGAACAGTCCGCGATCGGCAAGCCACTGCAACGTAAAGCGGAAACGATGCTGTAAGGTGTTTTGCCCATCCCCGAATGGCTCAAGTATGGCGATGGCTTCAAACCCAGCACGCATGTCTTCATTGGCTACATCCTCAATATTGGCAGCAGACTTCATCTGCCGACTTGTGCTCGATGCCCATTCCACTAAGCCGCGCAACTCGATGGAAACGACCGAACTGTCATCAAGTTCACCTAGCGCTCGCCGATTGGGATATACGTAAGCAGTCAACATGGCTAGAAGCAGACCGTAAATAATGCGGTCGCGGGGACGCATCGAAGTGCGGAAATCATTCAATGTAGGTGCGTAGGGGCCACCCGCGGTATTAACTATCGCCAGACCAAGGTCACGGGCGAGTTCGAATATCTGGAGTTCAAGACCGCGAGCAATCTGGCGAGTGGTGTCGCGGAAAACCGGATCCGTATGGAATCGTTGGAGAAGTTGCTGATATTCAGCGCTGCGAGCGGCCGTTTCGCGTGGGTTAAGCGCGATCCGAAGAAGGCGTGAGGCTTCGTAAATAGCGTTGACCTGGTCCGATGTCATACTATGGCACCTTCTGCTGTCACTGCGAGGTCGTCTCCAAAAAATCCAGCCGCTTCAAATTCGCATCCTTTGGGATGGGCCACTTTGCCGTCACCTGGCTCGTGCTCGAACCATTGCGGCACAAGAACAGCAACATAGGCGAGTTCAGGGCTGTCCAAAGAAAATCTTTCTGCAACGGCCCCCAGTGCTTGAGAAAGGGAAAACTTTCCGCCCAGTCCGGCGAGCAACTCCTCCACCGCCTTACATGTCTCGGGAGTAAATCGCTTTGGAGCCGCCATCTCCTCATAGGATTCCGCAATTGGATCGAGTTCAGATATCTCTGGCCGCTCACGTGTATCGGCCAACAGGGAATCCAGCAATGCTGGCAAATCCGGCAGCACTGGAAGTGCAGGAGGTACCGCAAATGGCCAAAGCATCGGAAGGAAATTTAGGAACTCCCCGCTGGTAAGTCGCAGTACCGGCTCAAGAAATTCGTTTATCGGATCCGGTAACGCCGGACTTTCACCGCGTCGAAACCGGTGGTGCGATTGCCAATCCAGAAGCGTGCGGCTGCAACATTGCAAGTCAGCCAGCAAGCGGACGTGCTCATCGGCAGACACCTCAATTGCTTTACGGGCCCCAACCAGTGTGTTACGTCCCTCGTCACCTGGGGGCAACTGAAGTGCGCGGGCTTGAATCTCTTCGATTTGACGTTGTTCGACGTGACCCCGATCTTCCACATGCTGGAGCATCCGCGCAAGCTCCTGAAGGACGCTTTGCGCATAGTGGATTTCGTCGAAACTACGTTCTGCTGCAATGAGCCAGCCGCGCAGACGGGTACGCAGCTCAATGCTGCGTTTACGTGCCATGTCGGCCGCTTCTCCGGCTTCGCGGTGCTTGCCACGCCGAAGATAATGGTCTAAGACGGCGTCATTCGCTGCTTGTTCTGCCTCCAGGTCTTGACCCAGACCACTCAAATAAATGTGGATGGCCTCAGAGGTGGCGATATAAACTAAATCGTCATCAGGTGAAAGCCGCTGCTCAAGGAGTCGAAATGGATGGGTCAGTGTCTCGACACTGCCATCGTCACGAATCGTCTGATATGATGCTTCAAAATGGCTGCGACCGCGCTCGTTTGTGAGATGGCCAATAATATGACTTGCGATCCGGTCTATTTCGCTGGCGGAAGCTGAGGGATTGACTTTGAGAACCACTTTCGAGAGTTCGCGTAAAACGGCATTGTATTGTGCGCCGGCTATCAGTCCCCCCATCTCAGCGATGATGGACTCCATCAGCACAGAGCAGAGCAAATGCATGTCGTATGGCTTCAGGTCAAACTGCAAGTGGAGACCCTTGTTATCCTCCAGTTCGAAAAAGGGCTTCATCAAGGCGAGATTCTTCGCCCTCCGATTTACCGCCCCGCGCCAAAATGCTTCAGACATCGCTTCGGCACATTATAAAATGCGTCGTTAAAGTCAACTGATAGTTAAAAACGATGCTCCAACGCCAGACGTACAAGGTCTTCACTTCAGCTTCAGATTCCGGGACTGTTGCAAGCATCGTCGGACCTCCGGCTCTATTTAAGGGATCTGTTTCAAGTGACAACGGAATGTTCATACCTGTATCCACCGATTCAGTTTGTCATCAACGATGGCGCGTGGCGTGGCAAATCGTTCTCGTGACAGGGCGATGAGTTTGTCCTTGCGGCCAATGCGATTCTCCAATGGTGGCAGCATCTTCGCCCGGAACGGTTCCCAGTTCGATCCGTCTTGAAGCAACTTCACCATTGCGTCATATCGGTCAAGATCGGCGATGGCGCTCGCTGGAAACGTTTTGCCGAACTCCTTTTCCATCACCTCGGCATCGGTGTTCCCAATGCGAAAGGCGATAAGGGTTCCCACGTTACCAAACACGGCCTGCCGGATCGGCAGTGGTAGCTGGTCAATGTATTGATGTGAGAGCGTGAGGCATAAACGATACTTGCGAGCTTCCGCCAAGATGGAAGCAAACGCGTCGGTTGAGAAATTCTGGAACTCATCAATGAACAGGTAAAAGTCACGGCGCTCTGATTCAGGACGATTCGACCGCGCCATGGCGCCAAGCTCGAATTGGGTCGTCAGCAAGGAACCGAGTAGATTGGCTTTGTCGTGACCAAGGCGTCCTTTGGAAAGGTTCGCGATGAACAATCGCTGGTTGTCCATGATGAAGGGAATCTTCACCTTAGTTTTGACCTGCCCGAGAATATTCCGCACGACTGGATTCAACAGGAACTGCCCGACCTTGTTTTGAATCGGCGCAATAGCCTCACGCTTGAAACGCTCGTCGTAGCCGCCGTACTCCTCCGCCCAAAACGCCCGGATGAAGGGGTCTTTGATCTGGCGAACGACCTTGGCCCGAAAGGTGTCGTCCGTGAGCATCCGATTGACGCCCAGCAACGTCTCATTCCGACAATCAAGCAATGCTGACACAGTATTGTAGAGGATATATTCCAGTCTTGGTCCCCATGAGTCGCGCCAGATGCCTTTGAATGCACCCACGATGCCGGAAGCAACAAGGTGCCGGTCATCGGCTAGAACATCGGCAAGCAGGTTGAGGCCAATCGGAAACTCAAGATCACCCGGATTGAAATACACAAGATGATCCGCTCGATGCGGTGGAATGTGGGTTAACAGTTCCTCGGCCAGATCACCGTGAGGATCAATCAGGCCAACACCGTGCCCAAGTGCGATGTGCTGCAAAATCAGATTGCGCAGCAAGGTGGTTTTGCCGGAGCCAGTCTTTCCAATGATATAAATATGCTGGCGCTGATCCTCCGCAGATATGCCAAAGCGCTGAGGATCACCCCAGCCGTGCCGCTCGCCGATTATGATGGTGTGGTCATTCATGGTGCCAAAACCAGTCGCCACCCCTGCCACACCAAAAGTCCCCGTGTCGTTTAGACTTCTCATGTGGCCCTGCCGCAAGCCCTCTTGTCTGCAAACGTCGGCAACTGCGGTTTGGGGCAAGCCGGCGAGGTAATGGCGACTGGTTGTGAAATCCGAATAGGGAAACCCACGATATACCAATTGGGAAAAGAGGCATAGACACCAAAACTTGCCAAGGTGGGCAGCAAATTGACGCGCCAGTCGGCGCGACTGCCTTTCAGGTGCCGCAGTCGCGGCAACGCTTTTTCCAGACTCGTGCGGTCGTGGGGACCGTCGTCACCTCCGCCCTTCGAGGCGAAGCGGTCGCGTTAGCGAAATGGTGGTCGGTGCGGTAGCACCTTCTCTTAAAACCAGTCCCCCAACGTGTCGGCGGATAATGGCCGACTTAACGCTTTTGGGTAAAGGACATCGGCTAGTGGACTGCACCCGGTTAGCCCGAAGGGAAAAAGCGTTAAGTCGGGCGGTAGCCGACGACACGTTGGGGAGCTAGTGGTGCGGCGGTTAAGCCGTGCCAGTCAATCGTGACGGGCACTCGCCCCTACGGACCATGTATGTAGCCCGTGATGTAGGGGTACTAGGAAGCGAGCTTACGCCACGCCTCGACCTGGGCTGTGCTGGTCAGGGATTGCCCAGCGCCCGAAAGTAGTTCCTCACAGTGGCGAACGATGTTTGCATAGGGAATGTGAATCCCGTGTTTCTTTGCGGGCGCAACCGGCTGTGCCAATGATTGTGTGAGCGCGCTCGCTGTAGCTTTCTGTTTGTTAGCCGTTAAATAAAAGCAGCCGCGCTGTCGTGCTTTTAGAAAGACGTTTAGCTCTTGTTGGTTTTTACCGAAGGCAACACGCCAATTCCCGCTAACACTTCGATTGCAGTAAACCAGTGGATTTTCGGTTTCCGCACTCAAACTCAAATCCACGAGGCCGTGGTCATCCAATGTTATCCACCAGTGTTTTCCGATCTGATTGAGGAAATCATTATCTGGATTGCCATCCGCGCTTGTGTCCAATACGAAGGCCATGCCTGCGCGTGTCGTCACGCCAAAACTCAGGGCCATGAAAATTGCCGCGGTTACGATCGCATGGCTCGTGCACTGCATATTGATTTTAGCTGGCTCCGGTGTCGTCTGAAATTGGACTGCGACTGGAAAATCTCTCGGGACCTCGGGGACATCTGTCGTCCAGAAAAGAAAATTGAGTTCAGTTTTCAGTTTGAGCATCTGCTCGTCTGTCGGCAACACCCCTTGTGCTCTTTTGTTCATCTCACTTTCGCTCGCTAGATCGAAACGTCTTGGTTTACAAAATGGTTCCAAATCCAGTCAGTCCGCCCCACATCTCGCCAATAGTCGATCATCGTGTCCGTCAAGAAGACGCCCAATTCTTCGCCATCACTTGATGTGTCGCTGAGGCTTTCAATCCACCAGATGGCCACTCGCAAGCGAAGGCAAAGCTCGAATCGAACGCGATCCGACATGGCGGGCCAGATAAGAGTCGCAGCATACTGTCGGACTGCGGTATCAGCTGCCTCCGAACCATTGCTGCTCAGCGCGTCAAGAATGGCGTCGGCCGACAGGGCTAACGGCTCCCGCTCAAGAGAAGAAAGCTCCTTTTTCAGGAATGGAAGGAAATCGCGATAATCATTCATTGGCTAGGCAGCGAACGAGTCTGGCGGATCGTTTTCTTGAATGCACGTGATGACGACGGGAACGTCAGTGGGGATTGATCGTATCAGCCAATTCGGCAATATCAGACAGCAGGGCTGCTTGAATGCAAAATGAGCTGTGAAATATAGAACCTCCTCAACAATTCCATACTCCTTTCGAAATTTGCGAGTGTAACCTGCAAGGACGTTCTCAAGCAGCCAGTTGAGCCGTTCGTTACGGGAGATGGTTTGGGGTGCCCGGATAATTCCGGCGCCGTAGCCCGGCCCATAATCAAGAGATCGTCCCTGGAAAGGTCCGGCCACATTGATTTCGCCTGGCTCATTGGCTTTTGCAAAGATCACGCCGGTTTCCTCGGTCACCCGTTTCGGCGAAAATGTGTGACCCCATAGGTGAAACGATGGGCTGATCGCCGGCATACGTTCACCCACAGCGTGTAAATCTGGTTCCGCATATTCTTGAATTGTCATAGGGCCTTGGGTGCAGCTACCAGCGCCGTTCCTTACCAAATGCAATAGTCAAACCGACAAGCGTTTCCTTTTCCCCTGGCGAGAGCGCTGGCGGATACAACTCCGACATGGCATCTGCAAATCGATTGATAATGGCTGTGCCTGCGTCGGTTGCGCAAAGATCCGATCCGTCTGGAAAATTCTCCGCAGTGGCACCTTTGAGCGCCTCGAATAGCTGTCGCATTCGCCGTTGCCCAAGAAGGGTGAATTCCATTTTGAATGGCTCGGGAGAAACAAAACTGACGCCGCCAACCCATCGTGCCCGATGAAAGCGTTCCACCAGACGTTGCAAATCTTCTGCGTTCGGAAGCGGTCGCGCGTTTTCCATACGGCTTGAATTTTTAATCGCCCGCTGGATTTAAGGTCAAACAAAAGTTTTCAGGATCGTATGCGGTATCGGCGTGAGTCGTGTGTTCAGTGAATGTGAGACACATTAGTACCCGGCTGTGACACAGGGGCAAAATACCCGTCGTTTTGGGATTTAGGCCAGATATGTATTCTCGGAAAGGAGGTGGTTTTTGTGGATAACACAACACTACTCAGAGTCGTAATCCTGATGGTGGTTTTGAAGGTGGGGACTCCAGTCATCATCAACCTGACGATTGACGGGACAACTCATCGGATCGAAATCATCTGAGGTAATAGGGACATCGGAAACGGTGTCCCTTTATATTGATCAACCGGCGCACACCTCGGCGCCCCGGTGATTCAAATACCCTTTGCAATGGTTACCCGGACAACTAAGGTTCGCCGCCATGAAAGAGCGGCGAACGTCTGACGGGTCTGGTAGCTCCTCACGCAGTCTCCGGCGCAAACAAAGGCGAGCCTTTTGGGCAGCGGTGATCGTCGGTCTGGTCCTCTCGGCAATCATTGGGGTTCTGTTCTTTGTATTTAACAGACCACGCCACTAGTGAGTGGCCAACGGGATGGAATTTCGAGCCCTGTTCTCGCAATTTGACTATGTTGCATTTTTGAAATCGCCGCATACATTCCCGTCAATATGAGTAATCTATTATTGTTAACATCTGCACAGTTGAGACGTGCTGCCAATCTCAAAGAGAAGATTGCCCGTTTGGAAAAGGAACTCGCCTCGATTCTTGGCTCCGGTTCACCTGATGCTGCGCCCGTTAAGAAACGCACTATGAGTGCGGCTACCAAGAAAAAGATGCGGGCGGCTCAACAGGCACGCCGGGCCAAGATCAAAGCCGCAAAGAAGGGATAATCCACTGGTCATTTGACATTGAAGCGCAGTTCCGCACGAGCTGCGCCTTCTTGTGGCCTGACTAAATCTCACCTCACTGGCAATAGGAGGCAATCTCTTACGCCATGCCATGTCTTGATCCAGGGCAAACGCATCTAAATTTCGCCGTCGAGGAGGCGGAGCAGATAGGCATGGTCCCAGCTGGCATTGAGTTGCTTGCCCCGGATGCCGCGCCGTTTGGTCGTCTCGCGTTTCAATAGGTTTAACGCCAGCCGCCGTAACGTCGCCAGATTTTCCGCCGCGTAGCCCGCCCGCGCGCGGCTCTGGTCTTCGTGCATTTGCACGTCCAGCACCCAGTGCAGGCTGTTTTCCACGCTCCAATGCCCCCGCACTGCCCGCGCAAACGTTTCCACCCCCAGCGGCAGGCTCGACAAATAATACCGTCGCTCCACCGTCCGTTGAGCGCCCACTTCCCGGATCGCTTCCACCATCCCCACCGTTTGCAGCCCCGGCCACTCGGCCCGATCGGCAAACCACTCCAAGGCTGCGCTCTGATAGTAGCGCCGCGTTTCGATCCGCCCGTGGTCTTTCTCCACCGTCTGACACTGCGCCAACGTCGTCGCCGCCGCGGACCGTTTGGCCCCGACCGGTCGCGGCGGCTGGACTTCCGCGCGTGTTGCGTCCAGAAAACTTTTGACCTCTTGATGCACCGTTTCGTGATTGCCTTTGAGTGCCAGCACGTAGTCGGCATCCGCTTCCATGATTTCCTTGGCGATCTGCTTCTGGCAGCCCATGGCATCCACGGTGACGATGCAGCCGGCCAGTTCCAGCGCGCGCAACAACTCGGGCACGGCGGTGATCTCGTTGCTTTTGGCGTCCACTTTGAGTTGGCCCAAGACCAGCCGGTTGCTCTGCGCCCACGCGCTCACCACGATCTTGAGACTTTGCGCGCCGGACAGGGCCCGGCGCAGCGCCTTGCCGTCCAACGCCACGATCTCCTGTGTCACCGCCTGCCGCAGGCTCTGCGTCCAGCGTACGAAACACTCCAGAAATGCCGCCGGGGCCAATGCCGCGAAGAGGCGATTGAAGGTGTCGTGACTGGGAATTCCGTTGCGCAAGTGCAAAAAGGTTTTGAACCAGTCGTGCTTGGCGTGGCCGAAATCCTCCATGTCGTTGAAGGACTCACCGGCGCAGAGCAGCGTGCAGACGGCGATGACCAGCAGGTCAATCAAGTCGTGATCCTTGGTGCGGTTGATGCGCGGATCGGGGAGGTTTTGGAAATGTTCGATCAAACTGAGTTTGGGATGAATTGGCATCCCCAGTTTGAATCATAAAACGGCGCGCTTGGGAACCTTAAAATCGGGCCGCGCAAGCTGGCTCCATTGAACCACTTGCAAACACATTTTCAAAAAACATTTAGATGCGTCTGCCCTGTGTCTTGATCTACGTTGCATTGACTGATTGGTGCATAGTCCTTTAGCTTTTAATAGATATGAAACGAGTTGCCGTAAATGAGGTTGCGGATGCGTTGGCTGAGGAGGACGCAAAACCCCGAAAACAACGTTTTGTCCAGTTGGTTGAAGCCCTTGCACGACTGCGTGATGTTCAGTACCAAAATGATCTAGCGACTGCGTTAATACAACGCGCTGGGACGTTACCAGCAAGGAACCTTCCATCGAATTTGCTTCGGGCGGCTGCCATTTTTGTTGATTCAGCATACGGTTTTCCGCCTGGCAAAGGATCGTTCGAGACACCTGTTTGGGTCACGGCGCAAAATCTCCTTCCGGAGCAAGAGCGTGGTTTGATGCGGTGTGCACGATTCGGCGATGAGTTTCCTTTGGAGGAAAATCAGGTCGTTATACTTCTTGCAGACATCCCGTCACATGATTTGCTGGCTGGCATGGCTGGAATCGTCAGGGAATTGCCAGCGGAGGACGAGCCGGAGGGTAAATACACGATAGAATTTGGCGAGCCCGAGGAAAGCGCAACGGTCACGGTCGATATTACCTTGACGCTTCTACGCCGCCCCCGACCGGGCGACTTGATTGAGAATTATCGGCTTTGATCGCATTGTCGGCGGTGTGGAGAGAACAACAAGTTTACAACTTGTCACATTTAGAGGATAAATCACGACATGTTCGTAGCGGGAATCAAGAAGATCCAAAGGGCAATGTTCCCCGTGTTTAGGTGTGACCAATTGCAGCCAGGCCAGCTCTCGATAGGCGTAGTTGGGACGGGGTTCTTTGTCAATTCTCACGGTGTTTTTGCCTCTGTGGAACACGTCTTCAGCAACAAAAATGACCATACGCAGTTCATTTTCCCGGGGTGGCTTCCGGATAATGTAGTAAATCCGTCGTTAGCCATAGAAGAGGTCGCACGGGATCAGGGCAAAGATATTTTTTTGGGAAAAGTAAATATTGAAACCCCTGACTTTGCGAAACTGTCACCGGAGGTAGGTGATGTTGGGAAGAGCCTCTGCATCGGAGGATACCCACTGAGCGCATTGGAGGCCGATGGGAAAGGCGGCATCAATGTCATCAAAGTGCGCCGGTATTTTCAGCCCTCGTTTCTGTTGGATTTTGCAGAATCTCAAATCGTGGACAAACAAGGCGTTGTCCGAGTTCATACGGGGCAACTGATTCGCGACGTGGGTCTATTTGGTATGAGTGGCGGGCCGGTTTTCGATACTGATGGGAGAGTCTTTGGAATGCAGGCTTCAACTTCTCAAAGATCGAGCACCAACGGCGAGCGGACGATAAATGTGGAAAATGCAGTCGCCGTCAGTGGCAATTTGATTCTAGCCTTAATGAAGGCAAGCAATCTTAGCAACGATTAGAATTGTGTCAGGGGAACATTCTAGCACCGCGCAACTTTTTTGAATTGTTGTTGTTGAACAAAGGATGAAACGAAAGCTGCGAGATTCGATATTGCTCTGCGCCAGCGGTCTATTTGGCTTTTTCATCATTGGTCGGATCGCCTCGCTTTTTGAGCAAGTTTTTGGAGAGTCTGCGGCCAAGGCAGTTGAGGTTGCGAATTGCCTGCGAATCATTCCGGCCTTGGCGTGCGTGGTGGGCTTGCTCTTGACGATCAATCATCTGCGGAATTATCACTCATCTTTTCGTGATTGAGCAGAAACCTGCCAGACGAGACAATAAAGCCAGACACTGGATTTGATGATTATGGATTCCGCCTTCCTTGCGCAAAATTTTGCGACCCTCGTCGGCCTGCTCTGTAATTTTCGTCAGGAACGTGGCTCGGAAAAAACTTCCAGCCATCAGGAATTCATCGAGTGGCTTGCGTACCACAAACATGAAGAACTAAAAAACCTGATCGTTAATGATAGCCATGTGGCCCGCGAAGTGGACGCCCTCTTGCAGAAGAACCAAGAAGCAATTCTTCAACAGATAAAAGAGCTCAATCAAGCTTTGGCAACTGTGCTGACGCGTGTGGTTGATTTTTCCGGTCTCGCCGATGTGCTCGTTCCCGGTGTTGGATTATCGGAGCAAGCCAAAGGGTTCCTGACCAAGTTTGCCGACAGCGATTTTCGCTTTATGAATTTTTGGCCTCAACTGGGGACACTTAAACTGGCGAATGGTTTTAACGATTTTGGAGAACTGTTGAAACCCATCGAGCCGAGGTTCGTCGAAGATGATCTCAAGACGCTTGCTCGGATGGGAGCACTTGAAATTGAGCATACCGGCGACTGCCTATCATTCAAGTTGACACGGACAGGAGCAGCTCTTGCCCGTGCGCGCAAACCGTCACAATGAGCAGGTGATTGCCGCGCGATTTGAAATGGCGAAGTTGAGAAAGCGTAGGAGTTGCTTTCGCCGTTGGATGTAATATCGGTGCAATTCTGCGACGCTGCGCTCGCCGGTGGCATCTACGCGGACTTTCTCGCGTTGCAAATCTTCCACAGTGGGTAACCGCTGATAGGCGCACATTACCTGATCTCTGAAGCGTTGGAGCGTTTGCCCTTTCAATTCCTGGTTCGCGTCGAGCAGGGGGAGCACATCCCGCCACCAGGATAAGCCAAGGGTCCAAAGCACACTGGTAAAATTGTAGGGGTCTCGGAAATACAGCACGGAAGCCGCTGGATCATGTTTGGTGGATTGTTCGTTGTCAGGTTGAGTCTTATGAGAGCGGCGGATGGTTTTGATGTAGAGGTCAGCACCCATGTATTTTCCCCAGCGGTTCGGCTAAAAGAATGGCCTTGCGCTTGGGCGTTTGGGGATTAACGACTAATAAATGCGACGACGTTCGGATCCTAACGTACCATTATTTTCTGTCAAAGTACGCAAAACCTTGCCGCTTCCGGCAAAGGTTGCCCTCTTGGTCGGTTTGTTCCCGCCGTTTATTCTGGGCGTGTATGAAAAAAATATACAACACACCGCGCAAGCGTTCGGTCCGTCGATTTATCAAACAATTGTTCGACAGTTTTATTAAACGCCAAAGCCTCGATTGCCACGAGGAGCTTGCGAAGATTATCGAGATGCTTCGGGAGATTGAGGCATCACTCGACATCATCGCGCGGGAAATCGCTCGCCAAGCCAAGCAAGGTGAGTGATACAAAAACTAACGGCACCTTTCACATTACCGTTCGTCTGGAAATCCAAACTCCTTTTTGAAGTGAGCATATATGAGTGCGGCTGCTCGCTCTGCTTTGTGACCGTAGGCCCGAACATCGTCCAAGCCTCCCAGCTCGAAAACAACCTGTATTTGTAAGGCTTCCTCAAGCTACGGGGCACTTGGATTCGAACCCAGTGCTACATCATGCGTTCCGATCTCTCAGTGAGAGTATCGTCCCAGTCCGTAAGAACGTCTTCAATCGTCCAGAGTGTATCTCGTATGGCGATCACGTTCTTCAGTATGCGCTGGGAGGTGTTTTCTCCGTGCCGGTAGAACATAGGTGTCCATATTACCCACTCACAATTCGACTATATTTGTGAGCAACGTCGTGTGGTTGATAGGGACGTTGCTAGGTAAGCGTATTCTTGCACGCAAAATGGGGAAAGACGGCAATCTTTGCCGGAAGTGGCAAGTCAATGAGGATTATTATTCGATTCGATCGGCCGCTTCAGCAACATCCGCCCACGTATAGGTTCCGCTCTCTACACGTTCTCTCCCATATACAGAACTGTCACTTTATGATAAAAAGAACATGAACGTTCAAGGAAAGGAATTAAGAATGAAATATCAGATTATTGGAGAAACAACGGGCCACAATGGTTTGGGAAAACAATTGGCTTTTACTGGTGAGCCAGTGAAACTTGAGGATGTCCTTAAAGCGATTGAAACTGAGTTCCCTCAGATTCCCCGAGAAAAAATTGTCTTGGCCGGAACAGTTTGGAGCTCACCCACGTTTCTTGTCGGCACGACTTTGGTGGAGGAAGCTGCCGCACGTGCCGAAGAGTTATCTTGTGTTCGTGGATAACAGCGATGTCTGCTTACTAAATGTGATGGCCCACGCCGTCACATTTTATTTATCGGCTATGATACAATGCGACTATTATTCTGTTTAGAAAACCTCCTTGTCCAAAAAAGATGCTGCACACAAATCAGTCCCAAAACTAAACACGATCTTCGTATTCATTGATGCGTCCAATCTGTGGCAGGCTCAAAAGGCGAAGGGGCGATTTCTTGACTATGAGAAACTGATCGCTTATATAAAGAAGCAGTACGAGGGCACCTCAATCTCTGTTTACTATTACACCGCATACCCCGCAGAAGGCACACGTCAGTTTAGTCTCGACGGCAAACACAAGTTTTTCACATTTCTCAAGAAGGGGCTCGGATTTGAAGTGCGGAAAAAGGCACTGAAACGAATCACGGTTGTGGATGAGCATGGTGAAGCAATCCAAGAGAAGGGGAATATGGATGTAGAGATGACCATTGATGCGGTTCACCATCGTGACAAATACGACACGGCAGTCCTATTCACTGGCGATTCGGATTTCTTGGCTCTAGTGACGTACCTCAAACGGGGTGGAAAGAAGGTGCATGTTTTCTCATCAAAGAACAATATCTCTCAAGAATTGAAGACGGGTGGAGACGGGTATACTGACATTTTGGAGATCGCCGATGATATTTGGGGTAGAGAACTCAAACGTCGTATCGAGATTGGAAAGACCCCCTAACGCAAAGCCACCCTCCGCGAGGAAGGTGGCCCTTGGATGTTATACCCTATCAGTTATGGGTAAACCGATAGACAATTAAGAGTATATCTCTGAGGTGGAAAAAAGACAAGGGGTCGTTCAAATCTAGCTCAATTGCTTGCCACTTTCGGCAACTTCCGCCTCCTTGTAAGAATTAGTGTATAATCTAACCTATATGTGTGACTTAATTATTTCGTACCTGAACCCCCGAACGAATCCCCAAACTCCTTTTTAAAGTGAGCGTATATTAATGCGGCCACGCGCTCTGCTTTGTGACCGTAGGCCCGAACATCGTCCAAGCCTCCCAGCACGTGATCTGTACCCTATAAAGGATATTCACAACACCGTCAAGATGTATTGCGCCTGAAGTGGTACACTAGAGAGGTCACATGGCTTCTCGATATACATCGTGCCGTTGTTTGTCGTCACTACGGGGTGCATTCTTGGTGAGCATCATAGTATTCGTGGTACTTCTCGCTATCGCACTGTCGATGGCGTGGCTGTATAGCAAACATCTGGATACACGTGGACTCAAGGCGTTCGATCGAGGGTTGGCATCCGAGCTTCATCATCTCACCACACAAGGTGATCTGATCGCCCAGAATGAGCTTCTACAGAGATATATGCGGGATGACGATCCCTACAAGATACTTACGGTATTGAATGCCGAACGTGAGCGCCGATCAATCGGACTTATGGGCGTCGCTGACAATCGAGGAATTATCATTTCTCGCACACGTAGCTCATCGAGTCGTGGAGAGAACACATTCCTTATCAGTCCTCAGGGGCGCGCTGTCGCTGCAGGTGGGCGTCCTGCATCGATTGAAGTTAGTAGTTTCGATCCGACACAAGTCCTCATGACGACTGGTCGTCAGATTGCGTCTGGGACGAGCACTATTGGGGCCCTGTTCGCCAATAACCTACTGGATAATACATATGCCCGATCGTTCAAAGAGAAATATCTATTTGATGGTCTCCAGGTTGTGTTCTATACGAAAGGATATGGCATATATGGCTCATCATTTGACGATGAGACGAGTCGTATCATACGTTCACACTTCAACGTCGATTCTGATTGGATCCAACGAGAGCGTACTGGTGATGTGGTCAAAATCGGGACGGATACCTATTATCGTGTTCACACAATCGTATTTCCTGGCCTGGAAGGTGATCGGCTGACAGGAGCTATTGTGTTCGTGCCGTATTATGGCTATGCCTTCTCCATTAGACTCTTTGTAGTCATCCTGACGTTGGGAGTCTTTAGCGGCATTGTGTACCGTGCCTATCGGTCGACCAAGAAAGAATATCGCAATCGATACTATATATGGTCACTCATCACCTTGGCAGCCGTACTCATTGTGATCATATACAGTGTCAACGGTGCATCATTCGTCAGATATATCGCACTCAAGAAAGTACCTTACATTCTGTATAATTCGACGCTCCGACTGCAGCCTGAAGCAGGTGTGTTCGATCTTGCGTTCGAGAGACCAATTTCGATTCTAGTCGATACAGGCGATGAATCTATCAACGCACTTCGCATCGATGCGTCATATGACCCGACAGCTGTCGACATCGAGGATATTGATGTATCGCATTCTATATGTGATCAGTATCTGGAGAAAGAGGCAGATGTGGCCGCCAAGGAGATACGTATTTCCTGTATCGTGCTTCCTCCAGGGTTCTCTGGTTCGCAAGGGTTGGTGGCTGATATTATTTTCAAGCCCAAGAAGGTCGGTACTGCTCGTCTTGAATTCGACGCTGACACACAGGTGCTCGCCAATGACGGTCTGGGTACCAATGTGCTACGCCGGGCGACGGGTGGGGGGTTCCGCATTGTGTCTGATAGTATTGTGACCCAGAATCCGCACGCGTCGACTACTGATCCGCACATGCCCATCATATTCTCGCCGACACATGCCAATCCATCACGATGGTACAATGCGGCGACCATGAAGATGTTCTGGACGTCAGTCGGTGCGGATGCGTATCTGTATACATTGGATCAAGCCACTGATACGGTGCCCTATGCGGGCACGAAAACAACAGGAATATCTGCAGTGGTGACGGCACCATTCGATGGGGTATTTTATTTCCATGTCGTACCACTGTTCGGCTCGACCTACGGTACGGTTCGTCACTACAAGGTCATGGTGGATACGACACCGCCGACGGATGTCTCTATTCGGGTGAGCGAAGAGTCGGTCAGCGTCGGAGATGTGGTGCGTCTGGAGTTCAGTGGTCGTGATTCGATGAGCGGACTCCAAGACATGATGTATGTGAACATAAATAACAATACATTCTTGCCTGTCGGACGTCAGACCTATGTGCCGCTGGTGGATATTGGTCAGATCCCAATCCGTCTGCGGGTCTATGACAAGGCGGGCAACTTCACGGAGCGTGAGAAGATCATAAACGCCAAAGGGACGTTCTTCCAACGCATCTTGAATTCACGGTAGGTATATGGGTATAATGCACACACTATTTCATCACCACTTTTCAAAGAAATTGCGTTCTCGATCTATGCGGTAACCGATATCAAAAAAGCTCGTGCCTTTTATGAAGGTATTCTTGGCTTGGTGCCAAATGATGATTATCCGGCCAAGGAAGACTCGATGTGGATCGAGTACAATATTGGCTCAGGCACTTTGTCTATCGGGTGTTCTCCTGATTGGAAACCTTCATCGGATGGAGCTGTTGTTGCCTTGGAAGCTGTCGATTTCGACGCTGTTGTGAAGAAGCTCAAGGATGCCAAGGTTTCATTCAAGATAGAACCCCAAGATTTCCCGAGCTGCAAGATGGCAGTGGTCTATGATCCTGACAGAAATTGTGTGGCGATACATCAGAGGAAGGGGAAGTAGGATACAAGGTTAAACCTTGTATGGCAGTAGCGCCCCTTTTTGTTGCATCATTTTCGGGCCATGCTATCCTTAGGGCAAAGATATTTCTCGTTATTAATTACCTGTATTTATTATGTCAAAAACAGCAAAAATAATCATTGGTTTGATTGTACTCCTCCTCATTATTTGGGGTGTTTCGTCGTCACGAGGAACCAAGGATACATCTGTGACCTCAAAAGAGCCAGTCAAGATTGGGTTTATCGGACCGTTGACAGGGGATGCCTCGGTCTATGGAGAAACAGAAAAGAATGCGCTTAAGCTCGCTGTTGATGAGATAAATAGCTCACAAGGTATTGATGGTAGATCAATCGAAGTCATCTATGAGGATGGCAAGTGTACTGGCAAGGACGCTGCAAGTGCCGCACAAAAACTTATAAATATAGACAAGGTGAGTATTATATTGGGCGGAGCTTGTAGTAGTGAGACGCTGGCGATTGCTCCAATTGCTGAAGATGCTCACGTGATTGTATTGTCGTCTTTCTCAAGTAACCCTCAAATTTCTACGGCTGGTGATTATATATTCCGCAATGCACCTTCAGATGCTGATGTTGCAAAAACAGACGCCACTTACATTGCTTCACACTTCAAGAATGCAGGGCTAATATCAGAAAATACAGATTATACGCAAGGCGTTAGATCGGTCATGAAGGAGGTGTTGGCTAAAGCCAATGTCCCTGTTGTGGCTGACGAACTATTTGGTGGTCCAGGAATTGCGGTTGATGATTTTCGTACGGTGTTACAAGGTGTGAAGGCGAAGAATCCTGAGGTTATCTATATCAATGCGCAGACCGGTAAGACAGGTGCTCGTATACTCAAACAGATGCGGGATCTAGGTATCCGAATCCCCGTTACAAGCAACCTCAATCTCGGTGGGGCGGATGCTATTGCTATTGCAGGATCATATACCGATGGCATAGTCATCAGTGATTCGACAAAGCTTTCAGATAAGGGCCAATCTCTCTTGAAGAAATATAAAGACACATATAATTCTGACCCAATAAATCAGTTTGAGATGGCTGCTTCATATGATCGCGCATATATCATTGCTCAAGCAATTAAGGCAGTCGGGACAGATGCTACTAAGATAAAGGATTATTTGTACTCAATGAAAGAGTATACAGGAGCCGTTGGTACCTACCACTTTGATGAAAATGGTGATGTAGTAGGTGTGGGGTTTGCTAACTTTGTCATAAAGGACGGCAAGGAAATCCCGGTTATTAAATAATAATTATTTATGAAAAAAATACTCGGGGTCGTTATTGTAGTAATCATCGTCATCCTCATTATCGCCTTGAGTGGTGGCAAGAAGGGGGAGGCGGGGCCGATTAGGATTGGATTCGTAGGGCCACTGACGGGTGATCTTACGGCGCTTGGAGCAGCTTCACGGGCGGCAGCTGAAATTGCAGTCGATGAATTCAATAAGGCGGGTGGCCTTGATGGTAGGAACGTCCAACTTATTGCTGAAGATGGTAAGTGTTCACCAGCCCCAGCTACAAGTGCCGCGCAAAAGCTAATCAATGTAGATAAAGTCGCTGCGGTTGTCGGTGGACTGTGTTCAGGTGAAACTACCGCAATAATGAGTGTTGCGACTCCGGCTCAGGTTCCTGTCGTTGCTTATTGTTCGTCTGCGCCATCGTTGAGTTCAGCGGGTGCATATTTCTTCCGAACATATCCATCTGATGCATATCAGGGCAAATATGCTGCTGAATATGCATATAATACTCTTGGTGCCAGGAAAGTTGCTGTGCTCTATCACATTTCTGATTGGGGAACGGGCATTAAAGAGGTTTTCAGTAAACGATTTAGCGAACTTGGAGGTACGGTTGTGGCCGAAGAGGGAACGGCTCAAGAAGTCCGTGATTACAAGACACAACTTTCAAAAATAAAAGCACTAGCTCCTGATTATTTGTATACGCCAATGTATACAGAGGGGGCGCTAGTTGCTGTTCAGCAAATGTTTGATCTTGGTATCAAGGCAAAAATTCTTGGTGCTGACGCTTGGGGGGATACCAAATTTGTCCAAGAAGTGAACAAGAAAGCAGATATTCTTTTTGTCGGTGCTTCAGTGCCAGAAAATGCGGAGTTTAATACTAAAGTTTTGACTAAGATTGGAGGTACGCAGGTCCCCACATGTGCTCCGCAGGCATATGATGCTGCTCGAACCGTTTTGATGGCTCTCAAGGAGAATAAGGGTATTGGTGCAGATTTGGCAGGTACAATTCGCTCCATACATTTTACTGGTATTTCTGGACCTATACAGTTCGATCAGAATGGTGATATGACCTCAGCTGTGTACAGCGTGAAGCGTATACAAGACGGGAAGACTGTTGAGGTGAAGTAAGATTTACAATCACTAATCCCGCTCGCCACAGAGCGGGTTTTGGTATATATTTATAGCGCTACAACCACAACCATTTATGGACATCATTCCCCAATTGATTGTGAACAGTATCATCGCCGGAGCAATCTACACTATGGTTGCCCTCGGTTTTAATTTGATTTATGGCACCGTGAAGTTCTTCGACCTCGGCTACGGTGCACTCACTGCCGTCGGTGGTTACGCAGTTTTCTATTTCTACAAGACACTCGGCCTCAATCTCTATCTCTCCGTCGTTCTCGGCGTCCTCATTTCAGGACTGATCGGCTATTTGCTCTATCGCAGTATTTATTCGCCGTTGCGCAAACGTAAGTCGTCGGGCATGGTGCTCCTCGTCGGCGCACTGGGTGCATTCACAGCTATTCAAGCCATCATCGCCATCCTCTTCACCAGTCAATTCCAGACACTATCCCAAAGTGCTGGAGCGGGGAAGGTCTACGATATCTTTGGCGGCGTTATCACTGAAGTTCAGCTGATCATCCTCATCTGCGGTCTGGTCATCATGACCATCATGGCGTTGGTTTTGAAGTTCACTATTTTCGGCAAAGCGGTCAAGGCGGTCTCTGATGACGAGGAAGTTTCCAAAATTGTCGGTATCAACACGCCACGCATCATTGGTTGGATTTTCGGTATCGGTTCGGGTATTGCTGGTCTGGCAGGAATATTGATAGGATTTGATACAGGTATTGAGCCCACCATGGGCATGTCGTTGCTCCTCAAAGGGGTGATCGCTTCTATCATTGGTGGTATCGGCAATATATATGGAGGCGTCATCGGTGCATTCTTCCTCGGTTTCATCGAGAACTTTGGTATTTGGAAGATCAGTGGTGAATGGAAAGACGCAATCGCATTCGGTGTGCTTATTATTTTCCTTCTGTGGAGACCGCAGGGGATATTGAAAAAGTAATATGGAATACCTCATCCACCTCGCCATTCTTATCTGCATCTACGGCATCCTCGGGTTGTCGCTCAACCTCATTGTCGGATATGCAGGTCTCCTCTCTATCACACAGGCAGCGTTTTATGGCATCGGCGCATATGTGACAGCCATATTGTTGACGACGACGGGGATGAATTTCTTCGTGGCACTCGTTCTCGGCATGGTCATCACTGCTGTCTTGTCACTAGCGATTGGATTTGTGTTGTCGAAATTCAAAGATGACTATTATGCGCTTGGCTCATTTGGTTTCAACGTCATCATTTACAGCATCTTCCTCAACTGGCAAGGTCTGACACGTGGACCTCTCGGTATCCCAGGCATTCCACGCCCATCGTTGTTCGGTTATGTATTTTCAGATAATCTGTCATTCCTTATTCTTGCCATTGTGCTCGGCCTCATCGTCTATGGCGTCTGCGTCTTCGTAACACGATCATCGTTTGGCCGCGTCCTCAAAGCCATCCGCGAAGATGAGGAAGCCATCCGTGTTTTTGGCTATCACACACTCTGGTACAAGCTGACGGTTTTCGTTATTGGCGCCGTACTGGCGTCGGTGGCAGGGGCTTTGTTTGCGAGTTACATTACGTTCATTGATCCGTCGACATTCACCTTGAATGAGTCGATCTTCCTTTTGGCTATTGTTATTCTGGGTGGATTGGCAAATAACAAAGGAGCAGTTCTCGGTGCAGTCTGCTTGATCTTGTTGCCAGAAATTTTGCGCTTCGTCGGATTCCCGTCGGACATTGCTGCTCAGATGAGGCAAGTGGTGTATGGAGTGATTCTTATTGTGCTGATGTTGTATAGGCCACAGGGGTTGGTGGGGGAATATAGGTTGTAGGGGAGATGTGGGTTTCGTTTTGCGGGATTTACCTCTTCGCCGTCTCCCACAAACTTTGCCACAAGATTTTCATCATGGTACAGAACTCTTTGCTGTGGACGACGAAGGCGATCTTCTCACTGCCACCAGAGGCAAAGAGACACTTGTTGCCATAGAGCCAGAAACTCATCTTGCAATCGACGCCCTTGGGTAGGTAACGAACTGAAACCAAGTTATTTTTTGCATCATTTTTAGGGATTGTGAGATCAAACAAAAATCCGTACGCCCTAGGCATACGGTTTTTTGTTTGCGAGACAGTCTTCGACTGCTCCACCCCTTCTAGTCAATTGTCACTATGATATTCTTATTCGAATACAAAGTCAAGGTCGTTTTGTGGACCCAACGGGAGTCGAACCCGTACACCCAATTTGACTAAAAGGAGTGGAGGACCGCCTCTGGGCCCACATGGAAAGACATCACGCCTTCCATATGAGGACTGTATCAGGTTGAAATGAAGAAACGCTGAAGAAACAATGAAGATTCGCTGAAGATTGAAGAGTGTGGTGGGGTATACGCGACAAAACCTTGCATAATTATGGAAAATGTGGTATAAACTATACCAGTAAACACAAACCAATAGATCGAAAGTACACCCATGAAAAAACAAGATATTATCACCGTAGTCGCCCATGCGAGCGTGCCGGACGGTAGTCAGTTAGCCCAACACAATATTGGTGGAGGTCTCACTGTGGCTCACATTACTGGACAGAATACGAATGCTCTCAAGGTCCTGGCCGCTCAAATGTTCGCCGAGCAATTGGCGGAAAGCACGGCTGATTTCGGAGATGAACCGACACCTGAACTTTTCCACCGACTCCACGTGGTCTCGCTGGAGTTTTACCAGGCGATGATTGGGCAGAGCATGTTCGAAGCGGTTGATGAGGAGATTCGATCTGACTACACGCTCGTGATTACCCGCCTCCGGCGTCTTGCTGGTGATCTCAAGATCAATTACGCACAGCCCGAAGATCCATTGGTGCAGTAATCTGATCCCCACATTCTCACACCCCGGAACGATCCATTCGTTCCGGTGGTTTTTTATATATAGCTTGCTATACTTTGCCTGTCAGATTACCCTTAATATTTCATATACATGGCCAAGAAAATAATCGGAATTCTCGTCATCGTCATTGTGATCGTGATCATCATTCTTGCTCGGGGTACGAGCCAGTCGCCGACACCTTCAAATCAAACCCAAACACTCAAGGTTGGCATCATCCTGCCACTTTCTGGCCCAGCAGCTACGCTCGGTGAAGCGTCCAAGAAGTCAGTCGAATTGGCTCTCTCCAAACTCTCGGCTGAAGACAAATCACGTATCGAGGTCATGTACGCCGATGATCAGTTCGATCCCAAGCAGACCGTTTCGGTCGCGCAGAAACTCATTGATATCGACAAGGTCGGCGCACTGATCGCTTATGGTTCTCCGTCGTCTGTCGCCGCATCATATGTTGCTGAGAAGGCAAGTGTACCATTCATCGGTCTTGGTAATTCGACTGAGATCAACACAGGCAAACAGTGGGCTATCAAATATATGTTGAGTCCTGAACCGCAGGCACGTGCTATACGTGACTTGTTGTTGCAGGGTAAATACAAGAAGATTGCACTGGTTTGGAATCAGAGTGATGGACCCAAATCTGTGCATGATGCGCTGGTTACATTGCTACCAGCATCTGAATACACCATCGTTGCCGACGAATCAGTGGCCAAGTCTGAGAATGATTTCAAGACACCTATCACCAAAATTCGTGCCGCAAAGCCTGATGTCATCGTGGCCTATATTTCTCCGCAGGTGGGTGTGTTTGCCAAGCAAGCCAAGGATGTCGGTCTGACTACTCCACTGGTGAGTGGGCCAGTGTTCGAGATTGTCGATCAAATCAAGGCTGCCCAAGGAGCAATGGATAATCAGTTGTTTGTCAGCAATGACAACGTCGCATTCATCGATGCATACCACAATCAATACGGTTCATATCCGACGATTGCCGGTGACTATATATATGATGCGGTTACTCAACTTGCACACGCGGCTACCTCGGCTTCATCTGCGGATTTGATGAAATCTCTTCGTCAGAATTTCTCAGGAGTCGCTGGTCAGTACGTGTATAATAATGACGGTTCATTCGATGTCGTGCAGGTGGTCAAGAAATGGGATGGCGAGAAGTTTGTGGTTATTAAATAAGCGGTCTATTTCATTCACATGAAAAAAGGTATTTGGATTCTGATCATTATAATCATTCTCATCATTGTTGGTGTGTCATTCTCTAGTAAGAGTTCTACATCATCGTCGGAGAAAGGTAAAGAATTAGGTCCCATAAAAATTGGTGCCGCGCTCATGTTGACTGGTCCGACTGCGCTTCTTGGTGAATTACAACAGCGCGCTATCGGTATGGCGATTGAAAAGATAAACAAAGATGGAGGCATCAACGGGCGACAGCTAGAAGTTGTAGTTGAAGATTCAGCTTATGATCCCAAGACGGCTGTTAGTGCTTACCAGGCGCTCAAGCTCAAAGGATTGAGGAACTTCATTATTGACGGTAGTTCAGTTGTTGCCGCTACTAGAAAGTTGGTTGTTGACGATGGTAATTTCACGATTGCGCCAGTCGCCACCGCACTGAACTATTATGATGGAAATAATCGAACGTGTCGCATTTCCATTACAGCTAGAACAATAGGTCCTCGATTGAGTGAACTGGTGCTTAAGAAAGGGTATAAGAAAGTTGCTGTACTTCTGCCAGATAATGAATATGGACGTGGATGGGCGGAGGAGTTTACCAAATCATATCCTACGCAAGGAGGCACTATCGTGGTGACGGAGTTTTATAGTGCCGCTCCGGGCATGAATGATTATCGGACAAGTATTACCAAAATAAAGGCCAAGCAGGACGATATTGACGGTATTGTTATGTCGAATGTGCTCAATACGGTCGAGTCGATGTTGAAACAAATGAAGGAGATTGGGCTGACTAAGCCGATTATTAGTGATTTTGCTACGTTGACGAACCCAGCATTGAAAGACATGTCTCTCGTCGAAGGTGTCGATTATGTCGAGTATGAATACACCAAGGATGATGTGGCGACAGATTCTTCCGATACTAGGGCCTTCAAAATGGCCTATCGCGAGAAATATAACTCTAGCCCCATCTATTTCTCGGCTGGACATTATGATGTGACTTTGCTTCTTGCCAAAGCTATCAGTGTCGTTGGTGAAGATCCACAGAAGATTGCAGATTATATTAGCGGCCTCAAAGAATATCAGGGTATTACGGGGAAGTACTCATTTGATTCTGATTGCGAGGTCCAGAGAAATACAGTGTTTAGACACGTAAAGGACGGGAAGTCTATTGAGTTTAAATAACGACCATGAAAAAAAGTATTTCAGTTTTGGTGGTGTCGGTAATAATTCTCGGAGTATATTTTTTACGTGGCGATTCATCTTCGGCAATCAAAATCGGCCTTATTTCGGGAACTACAGGTGACTATGCGGTAGTGGGTGAAAATTACAACAAAGGTGTCGAGCTGGCCAAAGAACAATGGTCAACACGGTATCCAAATCAGGCAATTTCTTTGATAACAGAGAATGATGAATTTAATGCCAAGAGAGGTCTCTCTGCATATCAAAAGCTTGCCTCTGTCGACAATGTCGATGCGTTTATAAGTATGACCACTATTACTGTCGACGCGGCATATGATTTGATACATCAATCTGGCAAGCCGTTTATTCAAGGTTTCGAGCAAAGTAAACCAGCCGAAAAGGATAATATATTCCAGTTATGGCCGAGTGGAATTCCAACTGAGACACTGCTCGGTGCACACGTCAAAGAAAAAGGTTACAAAAACGTCGTGATTGTCGTGTCCCAAAATCTGGAAACGTGGAGTAATTTTGCGAACGCATTTGTGGCTGGTTATGGTGAAGGTACTACACGCATACTGGTTGATTCCAATAGCAAAGATGTGCGGACGGATGTGGTGAAGCTTCTTGCCCTCAAGCCAGATGCTATGGTGCTTTATACGGTTCCGCAGCAGGCTGCTCTCATTGTTAAAGAGGCTCAAAAACAATCAAAGTCACCATTAGTTTTCGTGTTTGATCAGGATATTCAGACAGGTGAAAAAGAGATAAAAGAGGTGCTCGGAGGTTTCGGCGCGCTTAACGGATCTATTGCTATGGTGACTGGTGGTGATAAGGATGCTCAGGAATTTGTTGATGCATATAAAAATAAGTACGGAGCGGATCCTGGTATCGGTGCGTCGACCGGGTATGATTCATTCAATACTCTTATGAAAGCTTATAATCCTGACACAAAGAAATGGCTGGAAAGCATTCAGGATACGAACATTCTCGGAGCCAGCGGATCAATCACGTTCAATGATGTTGGTTTGCGTACGGCAAAAGTTATCATTGGTCCTATTATCAAGGGCGAATTGCCTAAGGGAATTTTTAATCAATAATAATTCATGCCCCTCCTCTCCACTCACAACCTAGAAAAACACTTTGACGGCGTCTATGCGGTCAACAAACTTTCTATTTCATTTGAGGCAGGGAAGATCACTTCGATTGTTGGTCCAAATGGCTCGGGTAAATCAACCCTCATCAATACACTGACCGGCATGCATGAGATAGATGGAGGTGAAGTTATCATTGCAGGTGTAGAAAAATTGACCCGTATCAAAGCGTACGAGGTTCCATTTCTCGGCATGACGCGCACCTTCCAGGACGTCAAATTGTTCGAGCAAATGCCTGTTCTTGATAATATCTTGGTGGTACTGACTGAGCGCAGCATCTGGCGGGCATTGTTCGAGAAACACACCGCACTCCATCTCGAGAAAGCCGAGGAAGTCCTCAAGAAGGTGGGGCTGTGGGATAAGCGCGATGAGCTTGCCAAGAATCTGTCATACGGCCAGCGCAAGTTGCTTGAGATTGCTCGTGTCCTCGCAATTGTACATAGTGGTGTAGGGGACATTGGGATCGTTTTCTTTGATGAGCCGTTCGCTGGACTCTTTCCTGAAATGATCAAGACAGTCGTGGCGGTGATGAAGGAGTTACGCGAACATGGCAAGACGGTGATTTTGGTGGAACACAATATGGATCTTATCCGTGAGCTCTCTGACCATCTCTATGTACTCGATGCGGGGCAGCTTTTGGCACAAGGTAAGCCGGATGAGGTGTTGGCTAGGAAGGATGTTGTTGAGGCGTATTTGGGGGAGTAACCTTGCAGTCAAAACTAAAGGTGTTATAGTGACTTACGAAAGGGACAGCACGTTATGAGCTACACAACTTCCGAATGGATAATCAAGTCCATCTTTTTGGCCATTGTTATCTGGCTTAGCATCGGCAGCATCGCACTCCTCGGATTCGTACGGTGTCAGTACCGAGACAGTAAGATTGTCGAACCACGCACGGACCCATGGTCGTACTTCGGTGTTGAGAGTGTGTTCATGCTTCTCGTCGTTGCGTTGTTCGGCTTGTTCCAGATTATTACTTGGCCAGATCTTATCAGGATCAAGCGCGACTATGAGCGCGGTGTTTACACTGATTTTTCACTGACCTGAACGACACCTTGACATGGCACCTCCTCAGCCGCGACTTTGATCGCGGTATTTTTATTGACGAAAAAGGGTTGCGTGATATCATTCTGTTATGAAAAAAATAATCATTGGAATCATTGTCGTTATCTTTATTATTCTAGCTATCTGGTCTAGCAATCGTTCCTCGTCACCAGCAACTACTCAAGGTCAGGTCATTAAGATCGGTATTATCGGCCCTATGACCGGTGGAGCATCTGTCTACGGTACCAACCTCGCCAAGGGTGTTGATCTTGCTCTGAAACAGCTCGGTACCACCAAGAACACCTACCAGCTTCTCGTCGAAGACGACGGTACCAATCCTGCTCAAGCTGCCAGTGCTGCGCAAAAACTTATCAATGTCGAGAAAGTCCAGGCCGTCCTCACGGTTACTTCGGGTACAGGTAATGCCGTCAAACCGATCGCCGCTGGCGCAAAAATCCCACAGATTTGTCTTTGTAGTGATACGCGCGTAGCAGATGGGCAATATAATTTCACCAACATTCTCATGGCTGATGATGAAGGACGTACCTGGGTCAATGAGGCCATCGCGCGTGGTGCCAAGAATGTCGCCATCATTCGTCAGAATCAACCAGGATTCAACCTTCTTGTCGATGGTGTGCTCGCTTCAGCTTCAACCAGTGGCATCAAGATCGTATACGATGAGAAGCATGAGCCGACAATCAAAGACTTCAATACTTCTATTGCCAAGGCACGTGCCACCAAGCCAGACCTGATTCTGGTCGGGTTCTTTCCACCACAGGTCGACATTATCGGTCAGCAGCTCAAGTCTCTCGGTGTGACAAATGTTGCGGGTATTGCAACTTTCTCTATTGCTGCAAACCCATCACTCTTCAATGATCGTTGGTATACTGACGCGTCATTATCAGACGCTGCGTTCGCTGATGAATTTACCAAGACTTATCCCGACATTCGCTTCAATGTTCGTGTGGCTCCGTATGCATATGACTCACTCAAGCTGCTCGTCAACGGTTTCGAATCTGGCTCGGTGCTCGATTATCTCTTGAATACCACCAGTTATCCAGGCAAGGCAGGTACACTCACCAAAGAAAAGGGAACCTCGTCATTCCGCTCACCGATCGGTGTCTGGGAGATCAAGGATGGCAAGCCGGTGCAGGTGAAATAAAAAAACAGCCGGGCTCCTAAAAAAGCGAGCCCAGCCATCTGAAGAATCCCTCGAGCGCCCTGCACAGACCTCTAGCCAACGCTCGGAGAAACTGACCGATTTGTGTGAGGATCCACCTGTTCAGTGGCTGGATGAGTCGCTGCTGTTGCGTGATGTAGAGAAGTCCCACAATCATGATGTACAGCACCAACGCTAAGCTGAACAGTTGTCCGAATAAACTCGGACCATTCATTTGTACTGATAATAGCACACATTTATTATTTGTCAATATATCGTAATGGTTCAATAGCTTAAATCACTTAGGTGATTCCAAGCTATTGAACCATTACGAAGTATTGACAGTTCAATTTCTAGGTATATAATTTGAGCTAATAATAACCTGTGGCCATTGGAGTTGCGCCCAAGATGGTATTGTTCGGCACTGTTGCTGACGACAGGACTATGACAGACCCCTTCATGGGGTCTGTGCGCTTATGGAGTTATTTTCCTACGACATAACACTAAAAAAGTGTTTGTTGCCATTTCCAATCTGTCAAATGATGTAAAAAATAATCGCGCCAGTCGAGGAAGAAGTCCTGCGAAAGACGCGATCGGGAGGGTTACGACGGGGAAGGATTTTCATGGTGCGGTTGAGGTTGGAATTGAATGTCGAGAGGACTTTGATTCAGAGCGCTGATGATACTATGACGTATCCCTTCGACGTCTGATGCCGGTATCCGGACAGTCTGCTCCAGACCATCCTGGAGCACTCGTGAACCACCAAACGAGACACGAGGGTCTGTCCGTTTGAGATTCATTTTGAGTGCCCCAACAGCCAACTCGTTTCCAATAACCGTTACCACAACATCCTGTCCCGCGAGAATAGCTTCTGCGAGCAATGGATTTTTCATGGACGAACGGTCCTTTCTTCCGTTTACGTTATCCTATCAGCCTTCCATCTTTTTGCAACACATACGCAAGAATGTCATAATATACCCATGACTCAGGCCACGAAATCAGCGGAAACTCTCCTGTCACTTCACGACATTCATGTCCACTATGGTGGAGTCAAAGCATTGGCCGGCACCTCTGTTTCTATTGATGAAGGTGAAGTTGTAGCACTTATGGGACCCAATGGTGCCGGCAAATCTACTATTCTCAAAGCTATTTTTGGTCTAGCGCCCATCGAGACGGGCAAGGTCCTCTGGGAAGGTCATGAATTCAAGCCAGTCTCACATGAAGTCGTCCATCGCGGCATTTCATTCGTGCCACAAGGGCGACGGGTGTTCAAGCATCTCACGGTCTACGAAAATATCGAGATTGGCGGCTGGTCTATCGCAAGTGCTGCAGAGCGCAAAGAGCGCATGGAGAATGTCCTCGATCTTTTTCCTGCACTCCGTGGCAAACTCAAAGCAAAGTCGGGTACGCTCTCAGGAGGTCAACAACAGATGCTTGCTATTGCACGCGGCCTCATGACTGATCCCAAAATTCTCCTCCTCGACGAACCGTCGCTCGGCCTTGCGCCCAAGATAGTCAAAGAAGTTTTTGCGAAAGTGAAGGAGATCAATGAACGTCGTAAGATGGCCATCGTCGTTGTCGAACACAATCTCAAATCATTACTTGAAATCACCACGCGCGCCTATGTGCTCGACAAGGGTCGAGTCTATGCTGAGGGCCATCCGCGCGACATTATTTCGACTGGTGTATTAGAAAAGGTCTTTCTAGGCAAAGCATAAATGAAAGGACTTCTGTTACAGCCAGGCGTGATCATCTCATCACTTTTCGTGGTGGTACTCGTCGGTGGTGGCGTCTACGTCGGTGTACGTGTACACAATCAGAATCAGGAGAAGGATGCCCAGGTCGCTCGCGGTCAACAATTGGCTACGACTCATGCTAGTGTCGAGCAGGTGGCTGCAGAACTAGCCAAGGCGCGCTCTGTCGCTTCGGCTGAGCTCGAACGTCTCAACCTATTCATCAATTATGCCAGTTCGCCACAGGCGCTCGCCGTCGCGCGCGAAGAAGTCTATGACAATGTTCTCAATCATGTCATGGATGTTGCTGACGACATTGCGGCACAGGCCAAGCTCGAGGGTACAGCGACTCCAGCACTCCAACAGCTCCAGCAGAAGATCAATGAGGACCGTCAGAAGATTGCTGATGTTTTGCAGGAATGGAAAAAATTGGTCAACGATCCTGTTGCCAGTGTTGCTCCAGGAGCCGCTGCTACATCAGCTGGATATGCCCAGGAAGTCAAAACATACATTGATGAGCTCAAGAAATTAGTCGATCAATTGACGCCAGACAATTCTGGTCTGACACCTGCGGAAATTGCTGCTGACCAGAATCAGGTCAATATTATTATCGAGGATGTCAACCAAGCTATATCTGATATCAATCAGCCGTCGGTGCCGCCATCGATCGTGCAGCAGCAACAACAAGAGGTCAAAGATACTCAGTCCAAGGTGGATGATCTTCAGCAAACACTGACGACGATCAATAATCCGTCGACACCGTCTGACACGGGAAGTGGGACGACGCCAGATACTTCTAGTACACCGCAGCCGCAAACTACAGATACGTCAGGAGGTAATTCGAGTCCGAATCAACCGGCGCCGAGTGAGCCGTCGGCTCCTATACCAGGTACACGCTATGTGCCACCATTGCCGGCCGTCGATCCCAATAAGCCCAAACTTATTGAGGGTACCAACGTGGGGCAGTAGAAATCTAGTTATCCACAGATTTGACTTGCAGGTGAACGATAGTTCACCTATACTTATATTCAGTCGAGAAGTCGCCGGAGTCATATCATCAGTAGGATATAGAACAGGCGTTATTCTGCCGATATGTGACTTCGCAGGCTCCGCGACCTTACCACTAATCAATTAGCTACCATGAGTAAATATCAAGCAATTCGTACCATTCGTATGGAGTTGGATCGTATCAATCAGGACATTGATCTACGCATCATCCAGGGCCTGCCATACCGCCGTCTATCGATGCGTCACAAGTTCTTGATGTCACAGCTCGCACGATTATCACCACGTCGATCTATCCTTCAGTTGTTCAATTTCGCGTTCAATTAGATGCCCTTCGTGTCCTCATTCAAGTTCATGAAGCGTGCGTATTTTCCCCGAGTCCGTAAGCTTCGTGGACTGTAACGAGGACACAAAGAGAGGTACAATGAACCAATACTATGAGTGATTCCTACAGACACAAAATCATCAATTTCTACAAACGGACCAAGCGCATGCCGTCGTATTCAGAGATCATGGAGCTGGTCGGTTTCAAGTCCAAGAACGCCGTCTACAAGCTGGTCAACAAACTGATCGGTGAAGGTGTGCTCGACAAAGATTCGAGCGGTCGCTTGATCCCCAACAAATTGGTCGGTGAAGTACCGATGCTTGGGCTGGTAGAGGCTGGGTTTCCGACGGTGGCAGAGGAGACGGTGTTGGACACACTCAGTATTGATGAGTATCTGATCAGTGACAAAGACAAGACGTATCTCCTCGAAGTCAAAGGTGACTCTATGATCGATGCGGGTATCCAGGAGGGTGATCTAGTGGTCGCTGAGCGTATCACGGTCCCCAAGGAGGGAGATATTGTGATCGCCGAGGTGGATGGCGGCTGGACCATGAAGTATTACCGTACCAAGAATGGCCGCGTCTATCTCGAGCCCGCCAACAAGAAGTACAATCCTATCTATCCTGAGTATGATCTCAAGATTGCTGCCAAGGTGACGGGAGTGGTGAGGAAGTATTAAATATTAAAAGGCCAATATGATTATCGTGTGCGTTTTTAATAAATTCCTAGATGCCAAATTGTTACCTGATGCAATGCAAGGTTTTGGTATTGCACTGCTCACCATATTTATCCCATTAGTAATCTTCCTTTTAGAAGAAGCTCGTGGGGGTGTTGGGTGGGATCGGATCGTGATAATAGAAAAGGTTATCAAAGCTAAGAAGTTTCTCGTGGCTATTTGTCTGGTTTTTATTCCCATATTTTTGTGGTACTTGGAGGGTTTTCGATCTATTCTTTTTGTTGCATTTGCTGGTGGTATTACACTAATAATTCAAACTCTATTAAATTCATATCGTTGGATGAGAACTCTAGATAGTGACAACGTCACTGATCTAGATAATTTTAGAAATAAACTGCGCAATGAATATCTTACTGAAAAAGGCGACTGGGATGAAAAAAACAAAATTTGGGGAATGACATGGTCTAAAAAGATTGAGAGTATCATTGAAGAACGTAATCTGATAAAAGTATTTATTCAGCATTTCGATTTCTTAGTATCCAATGATGAATCTAACAGGTCTTCAAGGTACATGAGTACCTTTGCGGCACATCTTGATAAGCGGTCTTTATATGACTGGGTTATTTTCGGTGATTTATTTGAAAAAATTCTGGAGTGGAATCATGTCTCGTTCCTTAGACATAAAAACCGTCTTGATAGTAAAGATAAATATGTAAATGGGGCATATATTATTCGAAGTGTTCTTCGGCAACTTATTGAAAAACTCGTACGGTCAGCACTTCAAAAAGGAACATTATTTCTCTTGTTTGAGAACTTAAAAAAGCATGTACAAGAAAAAGAACCAGACTACTTGAAGCAACTTTTCTTAAGCTCTATTTCGAAAACATTTTTTGATAATGTTGCAGATTCAAATGAAGCATATGACGCATGGGGTGATCAGCAAGGAAGAGGATATTTCCCTCCAGAATGGAAGACTACAAAAGAAACTTTTCAAAATAAAGATAATTTTATATCAAAAATCTGGCTTGAGCAGTTCCTTCATTGGGCGCAGTCTCGTATTCAGCAACAACAAGATCAAGATTTTGATAAACAGCTTGATGAGGTTGCTTCAAATCTTTTCCCGACAGTTGATCCAATGACATGGGCACAACTTCTAACCCTACTTATACGGCCATGGGCCGAAAGAGGCCGAATGAAGTCTCTGGTAGAGAGAGGTACTAACTTTGGATTTACGAGTAGAATGCTTATTGGAGATAATGATTCTATTAAAAATTTTTCAAGATACCTCCAAGAACAAATAGAAGTAGATACAAAAGCTACGGTAGAATTGGCGCTCATTCTGTTTCCTTATGAATTCACCAAAGAAAAACTAAAGACTTACATTCAAGAATTAAATGACTTGAATTATACAGAGAATTCTGCAGAAGATCTTAAAAAGCGACGGCTTATAAGAATTTTAAATATGTTTGAGTTTATAAATAATAAAAAGAAGACAGAGAAACAGTAAAATGAAGCTAATTCTTCACAATATCCACAATCCTCCCATCATCCAACCTGACGATCTTCTGTGCCATTTTGCCGTACTCAGGTTCATGAGTAACCATGATGATAGTCTGACCTGCACGGTGCAGATCGAGGAATATATTCATCACCACTTTGGATGATTCGTTATCGAGGTTCGCCGTCGGCTCATCAGCGAATAGGATATCTGGTGTATGGGCGATCGCGCGAGAAATACTGACGCGTTGCTGTTCACCACCAGAGAGCTGACTCGGCAACTGATACATATGACCAGCTAGACCGACGCGCTTGAGTGCTTCGCCAGCTTTGACGTAGGCGTCCTTCTCTGAAATATCTTGCATGAGGAGCGGTAGGGCGACGTTTTCGAGAGCGGTGAGCTCGGGGATGAGGGCGTAGTCTTGGAAGACATAGCCGAGTCGTGTCAGACGAAACTCGGTTTTTTCTTCGTTACTCATTTTGGCTGCATAGTGGCCGCCATTGATGATAATCTCACCTGAGGTCGGTTCGTCGAGGAGACTGATCTGGTACATGAAGGTACTCTTACCAGCGCCAGAACGTCCCATGATGGCTACGAACTCGCCGCGTTCTACGTGGAAATCGATCCCCTTGAGAATCTCAGTCTCGACGATGCCGTTCTTGAATGATTTGCGAAGATTGCGTGTTTCAATCATGGAAGTAAGTTATTTCCTACCTAATATCGAATCCAGCGTATTCTTCCTGACGATCATGCGGGCAGGAATGTATCCGGCAATAATGGTGGCGAAGATGAGTAGGGCGACACGGAGCAGTGTCTCACCGAATGGTGCCACCAAGATGCCATCACTGAAGGGGAAGTCGATCGGATGTGCGGCGATCATGGGTTGGAGTAGACCGTACACGATGAGGAGACCGATAGCTGATCCACACGCTGCGTAGAAGACTGATTGGATGACATACGAGATCTCGATGGCTTTGCCGTTGATGCCGATACCTTTCAAGATACCGATGAATTTCCTGCGCGTAATAGCGTTGATGAAAATGACGATGAATATAGTGATAGAAGCCACGACGAGACCGATGGAGCTGATCATGTTGCCGAGGAGGGCGAAGGTATCCTTGATATCTTTGAGGAATTTGGGCTGCGCATCGACGTAGGTCTGCACTTTGGCGACTTTGTCGACACCACTTCGTACCAGCATGTCGCGGACACGTACAGGATCAGCACCTGGCTTGAGGCGTATCGCGATCTCGCCGACGTTGAAGTCATTCCTGCCGATCAAGCTGCGCAGCTGACTATCCACCATGAATGAGCGCAAGCCTGTTTCGTTGACTTTACTCTTCAAGATTCCTTTGACGGTGACTTCGCGAGTGATGCCGTTGACCTTGATGCGGATCTTGGTGCCCGGCTCGATGTTTTCGAGAGCGCTGAAACCAGGGTTGTTGACGGGCACATATTTCTTGACCAGGAATGAACCGAGCAAGATCTGGTCATAATCGGTCGGGGAGAGGTAGGAGCCCTCAATGACGTATTTGGACAGATTAGTGATCTCATTCTCGCTCACGGGATCGATGCCGACGAGCTCGCCGCCAGCAGTATTTGCTTTGTCGGTCTGATTGATGCGCGTCTTGTAGTTGGCTTCGAGTGATACGCCACTGGTATAACGTGGACTGACGGCATCTACTTCGGGCAATGAGCGCAGGAGAGCGATGATGTCGGCGCTGTGCTCGATGTACGTCTTGGTGCTCAGAGTCGACAAGATGACGTCACTTGTGTATTGGCGACGTTGTGCATCGACAGAACCCTGGATGAGTCCGACGAGTACGCCAGAGACGACCACCAAGTTGAGGAACGTCAGAACCATGACGAAAATGATCAAAACGGTGGTCCATTTGCTGGAACGTTTGATCTGGCGGAGTGCCAGGAATGAGCCAATACGGACGTTGAGCAGTGAAGACATGCTTAGTTGGTGGTGACAGGGGGAAGGATGACGACGTCGCCTTCATTCAAGCCCGAAAGAATCTCGACCTGACCGAAACCAGCAGTGCCGCCGACAGTCACGGGGACTTCGTGGACCTCTGTGCCAGAACGGACCTGGACATACTTGGCCCCATCCTTGGTGATGATGACACCCTGGGGTACAGCGATGGCACCTTCTTCGGTCTCGGTGATGATCTGGATATTGGCGGTCATACCTGAACGGATACGTGGATCACCGTCGACGAGCTGGAGCTTGGTCTTGTAGGTTGAGACGCCATCTCTGATGGTCTCGCCCGGATCGATGGAGGTGACAGCTGCATTGAATACGACATCATTACCGAATGCATCGAGGGTCAGGGTTGCCTTGTTGTCGGTAGAAATCTGAGCGATGTACACCTCAGGAATATAGCTATCAACTTCGAAGGTGTTGGTGCCCATGATGGAGACTTCGGATGCGCTCGGAGAAACAATTTCTCCGACTTTGAGGTCCATCTTGGTGATGGTGCCATCGTAGGGAGCTATGATCAACGCTTTGCGGAGTTGTGCATCGGCACTGGCCACATCTGCTTCGGCCGAACGGACTTGGGCCGCCTGAGCAGTGATATCTTCTGATGCGGAGCCGGCCTGCTTGAGTGTGAGGGTACGTGTGGCTGATGTCCATGCTGCGTAAGCCGTCTGTTCGGCGGTTGCGGCGTCACCTACTTGGACGGCGGCGGCATTGACGGCCTGGAGATCAGTATCGATGTCTGCTTGTTGTACGCCAGAATTTGCTGGTGTCATGGCACCTGCGATCGTCGCGAGGCGATCCACGAATGATTTGACGGCTCTGATTGTATCGGTACTGATTGTCCGTGCGGATGCTATGGCTGCAGCATCAGGCGTGGGCGATAGGGTGGAGAGTGCTGTTTTCCAATGACCCACCTTTTCTCCCACGACGAGGCGTTCGTTTTCGATACTTCGTTTCTCATTGAAACTCTGGGTGCGGATAGTTATTTCTGGATTGGATGTGTTGCCATTGATGAATAGTGAGTCTATTTTTGTTATGAGGGCACCCTCGATCTCTACGTGTGCATTCCGGAGGGCAATGAGTAGTGCCGATGAGGCATCGGTATATGTTTGTTCTGCTTCGGCGAGTTCTTCGGTGCGAGTACCACGTTCGAGTGCTGCTAGTTTGGCACGCTCTTTTTCGAGGGTGGCTTGTTTTTGCACGATATCGGCACGGATGGCACCGTTGTCGATGGAGGCGATGATCGTACCTGCTTTGACCTTGTCGCCGACGTGTACCGTGACTGAGGATACTCGTCCACTCTGGTCGAAACCGAGGTCAGATCCTTGGGCAGCTACGACCTTGCCAGAAACAGCGACTTTGTTCACATAGGAGGCACGTTGCACGATCATGGTTTGTTCTTCGACTCCTTTGCTGCCGAAAAGGAGGGTGATGAGGATGATTGCAATGACAAGAATAAGGGCGCCCGAAATGAGGGGGTGTTTTTTGATGAAAGGCATATGAGTTTGTTGTCTTGAATTATAGCACAACCTTTTTTGTCTGATATGGTATAGTGAGTCGTACTATGCTCTACAAGCATATTCTCAAGCCCATTCTCTTCCATTTCGACCCTGAGAAGGTGCATGAATGGTTCGTTGCTATTGGTCGCATGATCGCTTCATGTCGACCCCTCGCATGGCTTATTGATCTGGTGTATGGCTACCATGGTCCTCGCATTTCCAAAACGGTAGATGGTATCACCTATCGCACACCATTCTTGCTTTCGGCTGGTTTCGACTACAATGGGCATCTCACTCGTACACTCGGGCACATTGGCCTCGGGGGAGAAGAAGTCGGATCAGTCACGGCACGTCCGTGTGCAGGCAATCCAGCTCCACGGCTGACTCGGTTGCCGCGTTCGCAGAGCATTCTGGTCAACAAAGGTCTCAAAAATGATGGGGTGGATGTTGTTATCGGGAGATTGAAGGCGGCCGAACGAAGAGCGAATACGGATTCAGGATTCGTTGTTGGAATTTCGATCGCACGCACCAATGATACGTGCTCGGTGTCTGTTGAAGAGGGTATCGCTGATTATCTCTATTCATTCAAGCGCTTGAATGAGGCGGGAGTCGGCGACTATTACACGATCAACATTTCATGTCCCAATTCATTCGGTGGAGAGGCATTCACGACCCCAGAATTGCTGACCAAATTAGTGAATGCGCTCAAAACAGTACCGTGTACCAAACCTGTATATGTCAAAATGCCCATCAATATCCCATGGGACCAGTTCAATTCACTGCTCAAGGTCATTGATGTCGCGGGATTCCAGGGTGTAGTTATCGGCAATCTCAACAAGGACTATCATTCACTCGACGTAGCAGAAGATGCCCCGAAGACATTCAAGGGAGGACTTTCGGGCAAGCCATGTACGCATGTGTCGACGGATCTTATCTACAAAACACGCGAAACATTCGGTCGGCGATTCACCATTATCGGCGTCGGGGGTGTGATGTCAGTCGAGACTATGAAAGAGAAATTCGATGCCGGTGCAGATCTCATTCAAGTCATCACAGGAATGATATTTGAGGGACCGGGACTCATCAAGAAGATGGGGAAGGCGTATGCGACAATGAAAGGGAAATAAAAAGCGCGCAACCGGGGTGGCTGCGCGTGAGAGAGGATGAAGCGGATCAGGTTCGTACCAGGTAGGTGTGGGGATACTGACCGCGCAATACACTGTGTTGTGAGCGCCGTTCCGAACGCATGACCATTCGCTGATGTGCCTTGTCCTTGTGTTGATGCTGACGAACGTGTCGTCGATGCCGTAACCAGCGTTTGAGGATATTGAAGATTCGCTTGCGTAGCTCGTAGGGTAGTTCTTTCTTGTCCTCGGTCTCTTCTTTTGGGAGAGGGGCGATTGCTGGAATGAAGGTGTCACTGTCTCGACATCGTTGAAGGAAGGTATTCAAGTCTTCGTCTGACTCCATGATCACCAGTGGGCAGGGTTTGCCACAATGGAGTCTGAGGTCGTAGACGTATTGGACTTCAGGGTTGGCAAGAATTCCACGACGGTTCATCGTTGGTTTGAAGTGGTTAACCATACGGCCGAATTTACGGGCTGTCCCTCCGCAGAGAACTTGGAGTTCGGTTTCAATTTGCTCCACGAATTTCTCGAATTCGGATGGGGATGTCGTCTGAGATGGGACCGATCCTGTCGTAACTTCTTCACGAAACATACGAGGTACTCCTTGGGTTGTGTGGCACAGGTCGTGCCATTTACTACTCTAAGCCACTTCCGAGCATAGCACATACGAAATCGATTGTGTATATGATAGAATATGAGTGTTACCCACATAGCTTTTACCTTAATTCCATGAAAAAAATCCGCGTAGCAATCAACGGTTTCGGTCGTATCGGTCGCGCATTCGCCAAGGTCGCCAAAGATAGACAAGAATTGGAGTTGGTCGCTGTCAACGATCTCGGTAGTATCGAGAATTTCGCCTATCTCCTCAAATATGACACCGCGTATGGTGTTAGCCCTTTTGATGTTTCGGTCAATGAAAAGAAGACTGCCCTCATCATCGATGGACAAGAAGTTCAGTTTATTTCTGAGAAAGATCCAACCAAACTCCCGTGGAAGGCCCTGGGTATTGACATTGTCGTTGAATCAACCGGCCTATTCACCTCTGCCGAAAAAGCCCAGGCTCATATCACCGCTGGTGCAAAGAGGGTAGTCGTTTCCGCACCGACCAAGGATGCACCCGACTCTCCATTCCAGAGCGCCACAGTCCTTATGGGTATGAATGAAGACAAGCTCGAAGGATGTCAGATCACCTCGAATGCTTCATGTACCACCAATGCCGGCTCACCACTCATCGCCATTCTCGACGAGACTCTCGGTATCGAAAAGGCAGTGCTCAACACCGTTCACGCATATACTGCCTCACAAGCTATCGTCGATGGTCCATCAAAGAAAGACCTCCGTGAAGGTCGTGCCGCTGCACAGAATATTGTCCCATCTTCGACTGGTGCTGCTATTGCAGTGACCAAAGTTGCTACGCAGCTTCAAGGAAAGTTTGATGGTATCTCTATCCGTGTGCCAGTAGTCGCTGGTTCTATCGTCGATGTCACCTTCATTTCCAAGAAAAATACTACCGCTGAAGAGGTCAACACTCTTCTCAAGAAGGCCGCCAAGGAGCCTCGCTGGAATGGTATCTTCACCGTGACCGAGGAGCCTCTCGTTTCGCATGACATTGTCGGCAATCGTCATGCTTCTATTGCAGATCTCGAGATGACGCGTGTCGTCGATGGTAATTTGGTCAAAGTATTGGCGTGGTATGACAATGAGATGGGGTACACATATACCCTCGTACAACATGTCATAAAAGCCGGAATGTTAATCTAAAAAAGAGAAAATTCGAACTTTAAAGCTCCGTAAAACGCGGAGCTTTTTTGTATCCGCACCGTCTGCCAAAGGTCGAATTTTATCAACCAATTGCAACAATCATGAAGACAAAACATGCGTTTATTGCCGCGAATCCGAAGGATGTAATGGGTACGAGTGGTCATGGAAACATGACAATCTCATACGGCAAATTGCACAAAGCATTCGGTAGACCTCATGACTGCACAGTTGAAGGTCCCTGGCGCTCAGCAGATCAGAAAGTCAGAGCTGAGTGGGCATTCAAGTCAGTAGGCAGAAACCCGACAGTTCTCACCATATACGACTACAAGGACTCTTCGCTTGTGAAGCAGGTTACAACCTGGCACATAGGAGCCAAAGGCAACCTCAAGGCCATCGGAGCTTTTCTAGAAAAGAAGCTCGGAAGAAATTGCTTTGCGGAACATCGGATTACTCTCGGCCACAGACATTCTGTCGAATGATTGAACATAATCATTGCCCGAAAAGGGATCGGCCGGTGCACACGGCCAGATGCTACCAATGACAATCATCATCAGGAACAAACGTGTAGTCACATACCGAAGGAGAGGCATACCAGCCTTGATCCTCGAAGGTAAGTGGCTCACAGCATTATATCGGCTACGTATAGGCGACATAGTCGATATCGAACACAAGCAACCAAGTGAAATTCGCCTCAGAAAGAATGTTCAGCTCAGCAAGGAAAGGCAGAAACGCCTCAAAGAGCGAGAAGAACTTCGACAGCAAAAAATTAAGCAGTTAAGTGAAAACATCTATGACAACCAAGCAAGAAATACGATTGCTCCTCAAGGAGAGAGCATCGAGCATCGTGGATGAACGAATCCTGCCTGAACTCCTCGACAACATCGGAGACTGGATGGGAGAGCTTCTTGGAAAACTCTCAACACTTACAGCCGAATCAAGTCAGGAAAAGCTAGATGAAGCGGCAGACCTCATCCATCAAGGATTGGTTAAGGAAACCATCCGACAGTTACAGGAACCTCCCAAGAAAAAGAAATTATCAAAATAAAATCTCCCCGAGGAGAGATTAGATTCATCAATAAATCCATTCTCTCAAAAACCTCTCGGGAAGTCAATAACAAACTATGAACACACAAACATTATCAAAACCATTGCCGCAGGCCAAAGATAACTTCTTTGCCTCAATCGGCAATACCAAACCTTACTTCAAGGCAGCCTTCGAAGGCTTTGCCGGATCGGGTAAGACATATACCACAGCTCAAATAGCGATAGGACTCTACAAGAGAATCGGGTCAAAGAAACCAGTGGTCATCTTTGACACAGAAAAGGCCGCAAAGTTCTTGAAGCCGATTTTTGCCAAAGAAGGCATCGAGGTCTTGGTCCGTGAATCACGATCGCTTGCTGACCTCAAGGAAACCATGAGCCGCATGCGACAAGGTGCGGGCGACATCCTCATTATCGACTCAATCTCCCACGTCTGGGAAGACTTCCTTAAGGCATATGCCGAGAAAGTTCGACGCACCAGACTTGAATTTCAAGATTGGGGCGTAATTAAGCCCACATGGAAATCTGAATTTTCAGACCCATTCGTAAGAGACCCATATCACATCGTGATGACCGGTCGTGCGGGATACGAGTATGAAAACGAGATCAACAAAGAGACCGGCAAAAGAGAAATTTATAAGTCAGGAGTAAAGATGAAAGTCGAAGGCGAAACGGCCTATGAACCTGATCTCCTTGTCCTCATGGAACGCATGCAGGAAATGGAGGGCGGCTCAATCAAGAAAGTTGTTCGCCAAGGAATTGTCATCAAAGACCGCTCAACAGTAATCGATGGAAAAGTTTTTGAGAATCCTGGCTATAAGGACTTCGCACCAGCCATAGACATCATGCTTGAAGCACCGGAGGCACTTCAAACTGCCGCAGAAAGGGACGCAGGACAGCTCTTCCGGACTGAAGAAGAAAAGTACGAGTGGAAGCAACTCAAAAAGCGATGGCTTGAGGAGATCGAAAACTATCTCGTCTCCGTCTGGCCAGGTCAGGCAGCTGAACAAAAGAAGCTCAAAATTGATGCCATTAAATACGCCTTCAACACCATGAGCTGGACGGTAGTTGAATCTCTGCGACCAGAAGAACTGGAAGCAGGATTTGCCAAGGTCCAGGAATTTGTCCAAGACCATACTGCCTCAGAAGCCGCAGAGATGAGCCAAGAACCAAAGGTCGACAAACCAATCAAGAAAGTAGGAAAGCCTAAGAAGTAATCCTTCAAAAAGGCTTGGCCACTGACTCAGTCCTCATCGCAGTGGCGTGAGGATTGAGACGAGGGGCTAAGCACCGAGAGATTTACGCCTCAAGGCGCTTTCTTTCTTCACCAATATGGAAGAACCAAAGAAAACATTGATTCCAAACAGTACCCAGATACCGAATGTGGTTATGGATATTCTACTCCCTCGTATTCCTTCGGCCGAAGGCAAATGCATTTTATACATCTGCCGCCGAACCTTCGGATTCCACAAGGATTACGATCGCATTAGTTTCTCGCAATTCGTTGATGGAATCAGAGACAGATACGGAAAGGTGCTCGACTATGGTACCGGACTGGTCCGTGCATCGGTCACGCAGGCACTCAAAAATCTGGTCCGTGCCGAAGCTGTCATTTTGGTCAGAAAAACGAGCAAGGGAAACTGCTACCAGATCAATCTCCACATGGATGTGGAAAAAGTAGTCCAAAAAATAGACCAGTTCAGAAAACAGACCAGAAGGAGTCCAAAAAATGAACCAAAAGTAGTTCAAAGTTTGGACCCACAAAATTCAGGAAACAAATTGAAACCTAGTCTTAGCAAAAATTCAGACCCGCCTGTGGATAACTATGGGGATTTCACCAGAGAGCTTGCACGAAAGATGACCATTAATCGATTCAAATAAACCAATGACAAAGATAATCACATTCACCATTAAAGGAAATCAGGAAGACAATGAAGGTAATCCAATTCCGTATGTTCGAGTAGTAAGCCGTGCACTCTGGCTTCCAAATGCTCAGAGGTACTACGCATGGAAGGAATATGTGCGCAATTCATTCTTCAAAGGATATCCGGAATACGTTTCCTACAACGACCGGCACTTGATTGTTGATGATGAGCCTCTTACCACAAAGGCCTCTGAAAGGGCGCGGATGGATATAAAAATATTCTGGAGAAACGGTGTCCATGGCGATCCGGACAATATCTTCAAAGGCATTGCCGACTCTCTCTTCAAGGATGACAAGTTCCTCGACGGGAGCTTTGAATCATGCCATGCATCGGATGGCAGAGGAAAGGTCGAAGTCAAAATTACCATTAACACCGGAGCCGATGAGGTACTTTAGTCTCTTTACCGGTATCGGCGGCTTCGAGCTCGGACTTATACAAGCCTATGTGGATATCACTCACGGAAACAAGATCGGAAGTAGCAAAAAGAATTCGAAAGCAAATGATGGAAAAGGGGAAAGACTGGAGTCCAAGAAGGGGAAAAGAATTGACTCTTCGAAACGACACCCTCTCCAATTGCCTCACTGGAACCATGACCCGAGAGCACCTCATTGTGTGGGTTATGCCGAAATCGACAAATATGCAATCCAAATATATGAAAGATACTTCAATCACAAAAACTACGGCGACATCAGAGAAATCAAAACTAGTAACCTCCCCGATTTTGGTCTGCTCATCGGAGGTTTTCCATGCCAGAGTTTCAGCATTGCTGGCAAACGGAAGGGTTTCAAGGACACGAGAGGTACTCTCTTCTTTGAAATTTCTCGCATCCTTCGGCATAAACAGCCAAGACTATTCCTTCTTGAAAATGTTAAGGGACTCACGAGTCATGACGACGGCCGAACTTTCAGAATCATCATATCCGAGCTTATCAAGCTGGGGTATGACGTCGAATGGCAAGTGCTTAACAGCAAGAATTTCGGAGTGCCCCAGAACCGAGAACGAGTCTTCATTGTCGGACATCTTAGAGGAACACCCCGACCGGAAATATTTCCTCTCCAAAAAGATGACGAATGGAATTGTGAGGAGCATGTTTCGATCGAGGAAGCCACTCGAGGTGTCAGGAATATGTCAGACCTTAAAAGTCGGTGGCGACACACCATGCATATTAGAAAGCTCACCCCGACCGAGTGCGAGAGGCTTCAAGGGTTTCCCGATGGGTGGACCGAAGGGGTAAGTGACACGCAGAGATACAAGACGTTAGGCAATGCAGTAACAGTGAATGTTGTAGAGGCTATAGCAAGGAAATTACTTACATGCCATGGAGAGAAATAATCCACGATACAAACTGGATACTTCACAAATCGAGGAAGCTCGAAGGAGGTATGAAGATGACGGCTGGAAAATATTGTGGATATCAGTGTACTTCAATGTAAAAAACGGCAATATCCACTTCCATGTGAAATCGAAGGGTTGGGTCCGTAAGATCAAAGTGGCACGCCGCATGCCCGAGGAAGTTGCCGCGATTTATCGACAAAGAAAAAAGCAGAAATATAACCAGGAATTTAAGGGAATGTACGAGGACGTAAGGAATGTTGAGAATTGCCGGAGAAATGAGCATTGCTCTCACGCACGATGGGTCAAGCGGTGCAGTCTTTGCGGAGAAATCATCGGTTCTGACGCAGTTGAATACAGTCCTGCAAGGGAAATAGAGAAAATTATTTAAATTTAAATATCATGATTAAAAATACACATAAAATACAAACCAATCCTATTGATCTATCAGCCCGTTTTCTTGCGGCTCGGCCTGATCTTGTGGGGGCATGGATTATCGGAGCTCACAGTCTTCTTCCCATGTTCAAATCGAAACAGAAGGAGGCTATTAGCATATACCTTGAAACGGTAGAGGTGGAATTTTTCTCAGCTCTCCGGCATCACTTTGAAAAGAAATATGCCGACCAAAAGCTCACATATACTTTTGGCACGATTTGTAAAAATGGCAAAGGTGATGAGCGCATGATAATAGGCATACATCCTGAAAAATCAGGCAAGCCTAGTTATGAGTACATGAGCGATGGCGGCATAGTCGGTGCCTGCAACGAATCGAGTATGAAAAGCTGGATGGAAAAATAAACATATGGATATATCACACATACAACCGTATAAAAATAACGCCAAGGCTCATCCAGAGAGCCAATTGAAGCAACTTGCTGCTATCGTCAAAGAAGTCGGCTGGCGTCAGCCCGTCATGGTGAACCAAAAAGGAATAATCGTAATCGGTCATGGACGCTTTGCTACTTGGCAGAAATACAGAGAGGAGCTGAAGCCGATCTGGATCATGGATGACATGGGTAATACGGTCCATGGTTCGCCAGAAACCACTCCCTTAACCGAGGCTCAAGAGATGGCTTACCGGATTGCCGACAACAAGTTAAATGAGAGCGACTGGATCATGGGACTTTTACGGGAAGACCTCGTCGACCTTCATGCCATGGGCTTCGACATCACTCTTACCGGCTTTGACCGCGACATTATTCTCGATGAAGACGAGAAAGACGACGTGGTTCCTGAAACTCCCACTGAACCAAAGACAAAACTAGGGGATGTGTATCAGCTTGGCCAGCACATCTTCATTTGCGGTGATTCAATCGATCCGGAGATTTGGCAGAAGATAATGCTCGGCCGACAGGCGGACATGGTTTTTACCGATCCCCCATACAACGTGAACTATTCAGGTCGAGGAAAGAATACCAGTGAGGGAATCTTGAATGACGATATGAATGCCGAAGCATTTGAGACACTCCTCGATAACGCATTTGGATGCATTGCAACACATACTAAAGCAGGAGCGGGATGGTATGTCTTTCATTCCACATCAAGTCAATCTCAATTTGAGAAAGCACTCAAAAAACATGGTATGGCTGTGAGAAATCAATTGATTTGGAATAAGCCGACAGCATCAATGGGTTGGGGAGATTATCGATGGAAACATGAACCATTCTTTTATGCCTCAAAAGAAGGCGTTGAATCAATCTTTTATAGCGGCCGTGACAAGTACACAGTCATAGATTTCCATGATAGCGAGCAGAAGATTTTGAACTGGGCAAAGAAACAAAAGAAACTTGAGACTGAAGGAAAGTTTACTCTATGGACCATGAAGCGCGACAAGGTAAGCGAATATAAGCACCCAACACAAAAACCTGTAGAACTCATCATTTACGCCCTCCACAACAGCTCAAAAGAAGGTGACCTCGTAATCGATCCCTTTCTTGGTAGTGGAAGTACGCTCGTTGCCTGTCAAAAGTCAGGCAGAATATGCATAGGAATAGAACTCGATCCAAAGTTTGCCGATGTCATAGTACAGAGGTGGGTCGATTACACCGGCGTAGAGGAAGTGGTCCGGAATGGAAGGGTCGAAGGATGGCAAAAAACCAAATATGAACCAAGAGAAGAATGACAAACCAATATTACTCCTTCCTCCGCCTAAACATACGGTGAATACGGATAGTGGAGAAGGGTCAACGGATGACCGTAAATACGGTGAAAATACGGTGAGAGACCCTGTGACTGGCCGATTCGTTACGGGCAACCCTGGTAAGCCGGTAGGAGCTCAACATTTCTCGACAATGTTCAAACGAGTGATACGACAGCATGGAGGTGTGGCCAAAGACGGACAAAAGGTGACCTACGATGAAATTATCGTCAAAAAAGTAGTCACTATGGCATCCGAGGGCAACCTCAAGGCCGCAGAGATTGTGCTCGAGAGAGTGGACGGCAAGGTAAAACAGCCGGTTGAAGGTGAGATGAAACTTAACGGCAAGGTTCTCTTTACCCAAGAAGAAGCAATTAATCACGAAACACTATTTAAAAGGCATGATAAATCCCGAACCAACAACGATACTTCCGAGAGTGACGGCCGAGGGGCTCAAGACTCTGCGGGAGGCACGAAGGGAAGTGCGTATGAGCCACGCTAAAGAGCACTTCGGTTACTTTCTTGCATACTACCTGCCTCATTATGTCCGCAGTCAATTTGCCGATTTCCATTACGACATGATGGCTGACGTTCATGACCTTCTTGATTTGAAAATCCGTGAACTCGGATGGTTCATGTTTGGTGAGAGTGCTAAGACGAGTTTTGCCAAAGGGCTCATGCTCTACATGATTGCCTATGACATCGAGCCATACATCAATGCAGACGCGTTTGATAGCACAAACTCGGAGCGCATTCTCTTTGATGTGGTCTGGGAGCTTCAGACCAATGAAAGATTTACGAGTGACTTCGGGGAAAAATATAACATCAAGCGAAGTAAGGACCAAGTAACCCAAAAAAGAATAAAAGATTTCATTACAAATCCTATTGTTGATGAAAATCAAAACATCATAAAGAACGGCATACGTGTAGAAGCATATAGCACGCAGGAAAGCGTTCGAGGCCGTGTTCATGGAGCAATGCGTCCAGGTTTTGTACTGCTTGATGACTTTGAAACCAAGAAGACTTTAAAAAGTGAAGCGGCAACAAATCAGGTAAGACTTCACATTCAAGAATTTAAGCGAGGTCTCGACTCATCGAGACGGAGAGTTTTGTATCTAGGAAATATTTTAAGTGAATACGGGAACGTCGAAAGTGTGATTGAACGTGCCAAAAATGACCCAGAGCTTCGAGTTCGTATTGTACCCATCTGCCAAGGCACATTAATGGGAGGATTGCATACTCCGACATGGCCTGAACGCTGGACCATGACTGAAGTTGAAGCATTGGAGACTGGCAGGGTAAGTATTGAAGCCAAGAGGCGTTCAATGTGGACACCTGAAGAAGGTGACGCTGACTTCCAAGCTGAAATGCTTTGCCAGCCGATTGATGAGTCCAAGTCGCTATTTAAACGTGAATGGTTCCAGCTAATGACTTTCGAAGCGCTTACGCAGAAAAAAGTCGCGGCATATGTGACGATTGATACGCCGAGCACCAAAGAAGATGGTCCCATAAAAGGTGATGGAGACTTTGTGGGGTTTTGCATCAATTGGATTGATACTCTGGGCAAGTGGCATCTCAAAGCATGGAGAGAAAAACTGGGACCGTCAGAAATCATAAATAAGATGTTCGGCATTTACAGTTTTCTCATTCAATCCGGTACACCTCCGGTCAAGTTCGGATGGGAAGATACTGCTTTTACGAGAGGATTAGAACCGATGCTTAGGCATGAGCAGAGAATGCGGCAGATATTTTTACCTCTAACGTGGCTCAAGCATCAAGGACGTTCAAAAGAAGATCGTATCAGGACAGGGTTACTTTATAGGTACGAAACCAGAAGCGTTTTTCATTTGCAGAATGAGTGCAATGATCTTGAAAATGAACTGATGCGTTTTCCCGACTCTCCGCATGACGATATAAGCGATGCGACAGCATACCAAAGCGATATTGCTCGGCCTGCAGGCAAAGAGCGGCCGAGAGATATTTACCAAGAAACCCTGATTGATACTCCATATGGCAGGGTAAAGCCTGCATACGAGGAAGAAATGGTTGATTTGCCTCCTCAATACCCCGATATCGGCATTTAATTGACACAAAAATCAGAAAATCTAGGCATATACTCGAGGTATATATGCCTCTTGCGCACTACAAAGTACGAGATACGCTTGCAAGCCAAGCATTGAAGGAAATTGATTACTCATATCGCTATAAAAAAGCGAGGATGAGCTCGTGGAATAAAAATGAGGACATGATGAATCCTGACAAGGTCAGTCCCATTAACCTTGCTCCTCAAGGCAACCAAGCCAATCAGGTTGATACTCGTACCATGGTCCCCCTTTTCAAGATGCATGGCTTTGTTCATACCATTCTTTCAAAAATCGATAGTCCGCTCACATTTAAATACGTCAAGGGTGAGACTGCTGACCTTACTAAGTCCAAGCTCATGAATGCTATCAAGGAGAAAGATTCAAAAATTGGCAGATGGAACTTCAAAGATTTGATGGGTAAGCGTGATGCGGCTGTGTATGGCAGGACGATTTATCTTTATCTCACCAAAAATGACAAAGGAACGTATAGAAGTCTGCTCAATTTGATTGATCCAAAGGATTTTCTCATCGACCCAGATGTCGGTGGCCTCTGCACGGAGGAAGAAGATGGAAGCGGTATTGAGAAAGCACTGTATCTCGGTTGGTGGAATACGAAACTCAGTCGGGCTCAACTCCTCAAGGGTGTGAAAGATGGAATTTACTACAAAAAAGTAGTTGAAGATATCCTTGATGGTGGTGGCAATCGGCATACGAAAACTAAGCAGGATGTTGATAAGGATAATAGGAAGGTGAATGGAGCTCCGCGAGACCATTTGAAAAATGAAAATCAATTTATTTTCTACACCTGGATAACGACCGATGAAAATGATGATCGTTATTATCTCGTTCTTTCACCATCCGGTGATTGTATTCGTTGTGAGCCGTGGAAATATATTCGAAAGAGTGGCAAGTACCCGATCTGGTCCTGGGCGGCATTTCCAGACCCTCGGGAATTTTGGACTCCGTCATACTGCGACTTTGCTCGAGGAGTATTTATGGCTCAAGAAAAGAGCATCAATCAGTCACTTGATAACTCGGAGCAGATTAATCGCCCGCAGACGGCTGTGAACGTTGATTACATCAGGAATCTTGCACAAGTTCGATACAAAAGGGACGGATATATAGAAATTGAAGGAAATGTCGACGTCAATCGTGTGATTCAGACTCGGCAGACTCCACCAATTGAAGGACCATTCAAAGTGTATGACAAATTGGAGCAAATTGTTGAATCGGAAAGCGGAGTTACGGCTGATGTCCGAGGCACAAGTGATGAAGATACGCTCGGTATTTATGAAGGCAATCTCATGCAAGCAGGTGACAGATTTGGTCTTCTGAATAAAAGCTATGCCGAAGGCTATTATCGCTTTGCCGTTTTGCACAAGGAAGGAGTGATGCAGGATTTGAAAAAGAAAATGGCAGTACAAATCTTGGGACCAATGGGATTAGGAATAGAAATGGTAAGTGCCAGAGACCTGAAACCTTTTCAAGACGACTATGATATTCTCGTCGAGTCATCTATTGCTGAAGCGCAGAGCAATCTCGCTGATAGCAAAAACAAATTAACTTTCCTTGGAGTATATAAAGGAGACCAGGGTATCAATCAGAAAGTTTTGTTCAGAACCCAGGCTTCAATTGCCGGAATTGAAGAAGATACAGTCAATCGCCTCCTCGACATGAGTGAAGATGCGGCCACTGAAGTCATGGCCAAGGCTGAAGAAGCGTTCCAGCTTCTCATTGGTGGTGAAAAGGTGCCTCTCTATAAGGACGCGACTACATCATATGTTAAAAGAATTAATGACCTTTGGGACAAATATGATCATGAGTTAAACCTTGAACAACATGTCGATGTGCTCCTGTATATCAAAGCAATTACTCCTGTCTCAGAAAGGAACACTATTCAGGCAGGAGTTTCTCAACTTGCAAATGAAGGTTTGCTGTCTAAAAACCTCATGATCGATTCGCGCCTTCTTGAAAATCCCGACTTGGCCGCAACCGGAGTGGTGCCATTGGGCGATCCGGCGCGGGAGGTTCAAGAGACCGCGGCGATGAGTTATTAAATTAATTTAAAAATATATGTCAGAAACAAACAATGAGAACGCAAATGTTAATGGTGAAGCTGAGCAGAATAATATTCCAGCAGAAACACCTGCTGAAAATCAGGTTGAAGGAACTGCAACAGAAAGTGCGGAAAATACTCAGGCCACCATGCCTGAAGAACCGCATCCTGAACATGAAATCTAATGCCTGGATATACCTACACAATTAAAAAGAAGGCGAAAGATAAGGGAGACCATCGCTTAATTAAACATGGATTGGTTGCTGAATTTTCTCTGCGCGAGCTTAATCGAAATATTGAGCAATTGAGGAAACAAGTACGGGAACTTGAAGCCAATGCGAGGCTTCAGGAATCCCTCGCTGAAAATATTCGTCGGGCAAATCCTGACCTGGTTCGATACATGAAGAAACTCACCGCAAAGAAGCGATTTATTCTCACTCTTCTTGCGATTCAGGAAAATAAAGCAAAGCAATTCAAAGACCAGGAAAAGAGCACAAAGAGTGTTCTCAATGCTTTATTGCGTGAAAATAAAGAAATTCGTAATCAATTAAAACTATGAACGAAAACGAAACACAACCAGAACCAGTCCTTACTGGTCCCCATAATGCAGCAGCAGAAGCCGAGCAGGAAAAACCGGCTGATCAAGCCGAAGTTGAGGAAATAAATAAAGCCATAGATGTGGCAAACGACATTGTGTCTTGGTCAAAGACTCCGGCTGGAAAAGATACGATTGAGCGTTTGCAGAGCGAAGCAAGAAAGGCCATGAATGAGCTTTTTACCATGCTTCACCAGAACCCTGAAATGGGTAGGCTCATATCGGCAATTGCCAGGTTTGAAGCATCAGTGCAGATGCTTAGGAGATTTATCGGAGCCAATGAAGACCTTGACGTGCTTCTCGACGAACTTTCAAGAAGGCGACCAAGTACGGCTGCAGAGGAAGCAAAAAGTAATTGACACAGTTATTTCTTTTTCCACATCTACAATTTAATCACATAGAGGGGCCAACCTCTTTTAATAAGGTAACGGCGCTCGTGCTCTGCGTATATAACCGAGCATCAATGGGGCGAAAACCATTGCATAAAAACGTAAACGATATATGCCACAACCAAAAGAAAAGGTAGCAGTACCTGAAGACGATAAGTCAAAAGCTGCAGGGGAGCAGAAACCTGATAACAAAGGCGATGCCAAAGATACCAACCCTTCAAATGGTCAATCGATTGAACAAGTTGCAGGGGGCGATAGCTCCAAGCAGAACGATTCTAAAGTACGAAGAACTCGGGCAGAGATCGAGAAAGACGAGCTCCTTGATGATCTTAAGAAAGAGAATCGTGAGATGAAAAAGATGATCCGTGACGAGGTCATCCCCACTATTCGTGACCTGCAGGAGCAGGTAAAGAAAGGTGGTACCAGCGCTAACGATGCTCAAGACGAGCTCGACGCACTCGCCAAGGAATGGGACCTGGAGCCCAAGTTTGTACGCAAGCTCTCGGACATTCTTTTAAGTAAATCCAAGAAGCAATTCGAGGATCAGTACCTTTCAGACATCAAAGACTTCAAGTCAAAAGTTGAGACGCAGTCCAAGGAAATCAGCAAAGCTCAAATCTCGGCAGCAATCTCGAAAGAGTTTGACCGAGTAATTGGAGAAAATCCTGAGCTTGCCAAGGTTGCCAAGAAGGAAGCTGTCAAAAAATACATCATGTCGAGCGAGGAAAATCTTTCTCGCACCATGGAGGATATTCTTGATGAGCTTTATGGCAGCGATAAAGGCGGAGCCGGAATGGAGGGCTATAGCTCTCAGGGCGGCAATCATCCGAAGGAACCTGACTACAAGGCTCCGAGCGATGAAGATCACAAGCGTATTGCCGAATCCCGAGAGCGTGGAGGTCAGGAATTTGAGAAGTATCAAGAAGGCCTCATTGATCGCCTGACTCACCGTTCTCGACATAGGAAGTAATGATGTTTGAAGGACATTTACCACTTTAATTTTATACACTTATGTCCTTAGTAACATTCAAAGAGCAGTTTGATAACGCGTACCAGGCGGTATTCGACAAAGTGCTCGTGGCGATGGAGATTGCCAATACACGACTTGAAGCCAAACTCCAATATGGAGCATCGGTCAAGCGTGTAAAATATTCTCTTGCTCCGATTCGTGTCCGCAATATCACAATCGGCGTAAACCGAACCATTGATCAGCTCAATGACTCTGGTGAGACTCTCCTTGTCAACAAGAATAAGGGTTCTGACTTCCGTATTTCCAAGAAGGAAATGATCCAGGCTGGTCCCTTGAATCCTGCAGAAACAATTGGTGCAGAGGTGGCTAAGAAATTGTCACGCTACATTGATGCCGATGTTTTTGCAGAAGTGAAGAATGCTCTTCAGACCTTCGATACCGGAGACCTTACGACCATGACGTCAAACGGTACCGCAATTGTTCTCTCAACTACCAATATTCCTCAGCTTCTTGCGCAGGGTCGTGCCAAGTTGCGCAGAGCCAACCAAGACCTTACTAGTCTTGCCTTGGTGATTGATAGCTATGGAGGTTCAGTAATTGAGCAGTATGTCATGTCGAAGAACATCGACCTTGCGGCTGCTGCCTTCAAGAACGGATATGCCGGTCCCGTCGGTGGAGCTGAACTCTACTTGTCGGAGAATCTTCTTGCTGAAGCAGTTATTACCATGTCAGCCAATCCCGCAAACGGCGAGACATTCTCAATCAATGGATATGTCTTTACGTTTGTAAGCGCTATCGGGGCAACTCCAGGTAACGTGCTCATTGAAGCAGGAGTTGATGCAACCCGTGACAACTTGATTGATGCGGTTCATCAGACAAGTGGCACGGCTGGATCAAAGTACATTGCATGGACTGATACAGACCCAGGCTATGTACAGTCGAACTGGATCGACCTTCAGCTTGCGGCAGTGAATGATGATGCGGCCAACACCATCACCATTACGGGTACCGGTTCAGGTCGTCTTTCTTTCGGAGGTAATGCAGTGTACACGGTGACCAAAAACCTTATTCATGCCTACTACGGCAAGAAAGGCGCTATCGATGTGGTCATCCAAGATCAGGCCGAGATGGAGACTGTCGATGATCCATATCAGCGTGCAAAGATCATCCGTGCAGATGCAATTTACGGCATCTTCACCTTCGCGGATGGCAAGCCACAATTCCTCGACGTTAAAATTAACGCCTAACCAAACGCCAACCCGAAGCAATTCGGGCTTGGTGGCGGAAGCAGAGCGGTCGATCCTGCTTCCACCACTGAGAATTTATGACTACTCCACTTACAGGCCAGCAAATCATCGAACGCTTCGGGCAATACACTGACGATACGACTGAGCTATCAAGCGACGAGGCTATTAATCTCGCCAATGACAAAATCCGTCTCATTTATATGGAACAGCCATGGGAGTTTTTGAGACGAAAGAAAACCGGTGTGGTTGAAAGTGATGGAAAAATAACTCTCAGCACAGACTTCGATGAGTTTATGGAGAATTTTGATGAGTATGGTGATGAAGCGACCCAGAAAGTCATTTATATCGGTCCCTCAAAAGCGCCATATCTCATTGTCCCTATGGGTCAGAGAAATAACAACAGCTTTTATGGTATTTGTTGGATTGACGCGTCAGACGGAAAAATAAATTTTTTACAGAGTCCTGGTGCAGGCACTTCCTACGAATTTGATTACAAAATAAGTCCTAATGACATCACAGTCGGTACTTCGCCTTTATTGCCAAACGAATATCACCCGATGATTGTCTTTTCTATGCTCATTGACGAGGAAATAATAAAGAAAGCTGAAAAAGCTCGCAGCAACATGCAGGATAACTTTGCTCAATACCAGAGATACATGAAAAATCTCAAATTGCGTGATGCTCGATTTAAACTCGTCTAACTATGGCAGATCATGAGATTAAAAAATTTGCTTCAGGCGTTCATAACCGAGAGGACAATGAGGATACTCCGAAAGACAGTGCTAAAGATGCCTTGAATTGGATCACGATTGATGGCCGTCTTGAACTTGCCCGAGGAAAAGTGACAGTAGGGATTGAAGGTGCAGCCGGATCATGTCCTGCCATTCATTCTGGCTATAAAGCGAATGGAACGGCTGTGCTATGGAGAAAAATTTCAACAAAGATTCAATATTTTAATGGCTCGACATGGATAGATGTAGTATCGGGACTCAATGCTAATGATCTCTATGTCTTTTCAAACTACAGTTCGCTTACCGGAGCATGGACATTTGCGGGTGGTCCAGGCGGACTATTCAAATTTGCCAATGCGAATCCGAATGACTACGTTCAACTCTACTCATTAACGGATTTTTTCTGTGGATTTCCGCTCATAGATAAAGCACGCATGTACTTGTGGGGAATTGCTAAAGACCCAACAAGCCTTTACCGAAGTTACATCGATGTTCAGCGTGACGGAGTGAGCTTCACTCAAGTTTCAAACGAAAATCTTGCAAGTGGCAATGGATCACAAGTGACATTCTCAGGAACTCTATCGTTTAAAAGCGGCCAGCCAAAAAGAAATTGCGGACTCGTTACTGTGAAGTGTACCGATGGAGGAGGAGAAATATTTACCGATGATAAAAATGGAGGACTTAAAGGTAGTGCGGGTGGAGTAGGGACAATAAATTATATTACTGGTGCATGGAGCGTGACATTTGTGACAGTTCCCTTGAACTCCGCAAATAATATCAAGGCTGATTACGTGTGGGAAAATAGTACAAGCAAGGGCGTTGCAGATTTTACTTACAGCGCATCACGACTTGCAGGCGAAGGAGACGTTATTCGTCAAGATGAAGGAGGTGATGCTGTCCAACAATTAGTGATCGGTATTGATGGTAATTACTATTCTCTGAAAAAACAGAGTGCATACCAGCACAAGTACACGGATGATGACAAAAGTTTTACCAACCAGGTAGTTCGCCGAAACATCGGAGTGCTTACTCGAAAAAGTTCGGTCACTACCGGCCGAGGTGTGGTCTTCATTAATACAGCAAACCCTGACAGGCCTCAGCTCACGGTCCTTGAAAAGAATCCCCTTGGTGATGACATTCTGGCAACAGAACTCATTCCGCATTTTGCCTGGGAAAAGTTTGATTATTCCGATACCTTCATGGAAACATATGGCCAGTTCATTGTTCTTTCTTGTCGATCGCAAGGAAGTATAGTCAATGACCGAACACTCGTGATTGATATTGCAAAAAATACAGTCGATATTACGAACTATGGAATGAAATCACTCGCCAAGGATTCAGGTGTGCTTTATGGGGGAAGTCCTCATACTCAGACTGTCTATAAAATATTAAATGGGTTTGATGATGATGGATACGTTGTTCAAAATACGTGGGATAGCAAGTATGAAACTTATGGCATGAGACGATTGAAGAAATATCGTCGCTTGCGATATCGAGGTGAGATTGATCCAGCTCAATATGTGGAAGTTTATGCTGATTTTGATGGCGCTGGATACAACCTCATTGGCACAATCAGAGGCGATGCGACATATGTCAATCGAACGAGTCCTTCGAGCGTGGGCACTACGATGATTGGTGAATCTGCCGTAGGTGGCGATGGAGAGGCTAAGGTCTATCCATACGAACTTCAGATAAAGGCGGTGAGAATTCCCAAATTCAGACGCCGAAGCATCCGTTTTATAGCCAAAGGCATCGGATATGTGAGCATTATGGAGTCAATCGATTGGGATGTTCTCACCTACGAGGACAAATTGCCGAAGTTATATCGCCAAAAGGAGCATGTAAGTCTCGATGGAAAGCTCGTAGATCAGTAATTGACACACTTTTTCATATTTTGAGGCGGATAATGGATTCATGGCGTCCAAACTCACTAAAGTTGTAGCAAATTTTGAGACATCTCTTGCGACCAAGCTCGGAAGCGGGGCAACCTCCGGAGCCCTTACTTCAGTCACTGATAAAAACAGTGTTGCACTTCCAAGTGGCAAATACTGCATGATCATTGACCGAGGAACTGGTGATGAGGAGCATCTTGTGTTCGATCTATCTGGCACGGCTATGACGAATATTTACAGCGTGTCCCGACAAGGGGTACAGACTTCTGGCGTTCAGAACCTGAATGGTCATAGGGCAGGAGCCAAATGCTATCTTACTGACTTCGTAAACTTAAAAATAATTGTCGATATCTTGAATGGCGATGATACGCTCGATTCCACAAAACCTCTTAAGTATGATGCTGATCCGAATTTTAATGATTCAAAACAAGCTGTTTCAAAAGGATACGTTGATACCAATCTTGCGGGGAAAGCATCAACAAATGGTAACAATACTTTTTCAGGAAATAACAATTTTATAAATTCTCCAAATGTTCCCAATGCGGTAAGCGCATCACAGCCTGTGACTCTCGCACAACTCCAAGCCGCAGCTCTTACGGGCATTCAGGCTGGTCTTGAATATGTTGATGTTGCGTTGAATTCTGATGGAAGTGTGAGGTCTCTACATGACAATGTGAACGGAAAAACATTTGTCTTCGAGTATGACGACAATCGCTTGCTTCGAAGCATCTATGACGGTGCGAAGAAGTGGTCGGTGAGAGCCGTAGACGAAAGAATCGCAAGTATTATCCATTAAATATTTTATTATGATTAATTTACAAGTAGATCGAAGGTTAGATAAGACAACAATAGTTAAGAGTCAGCAGACCGTACCCTTTCCTAAATTTGTGGAATGGGATAGACCAGGTATGGTTCAGTGGCCAGCCGTGAAAGCGCAGGGAAAATTAACACTTCAAAATCAACCTTCAGCAGGGGAAACCATCACTCTCGGCACAAAAACCTACTCTTTCGTAGCTAGTCTCGTCACCAATACTGACGGACAAATTGTTATCGGCGGAAATGTTGCAGCTACTCGAGCCAATATAATGGCAGCAGTAAATCTTTCAGGTCTTCCTGGAAGTCAGTATGCATCAGCCACCTCTTTGAATGGTGATGTAGAGGCAACCTCCATTTCTGGAAACGATATTTTCTTCACCGCCAAAATTGGTGGGATCTCAGGCAATTCCATTGCTTCAACTTCGACACTTGTAGCTCCTAATGCATTTGATGCAACAACTCTTGGGACATATAGAGCAGGAGCATCTGCCACTGATGCTGATTCTTTAATCATTCCTGGCTATCGTGGTTGTTTTAACAACTATGTGAACTATATGTATAACAATCGTGAGATGTTCTACATAGGTAAGTCGTCCTGGGATGGTGACGAAGATAGAGCATTTGGTATCCAGAATGAACTTCTGCGTGAATTCCCATATCACGAGTTTTTGATCGGTGCCGGAGCGACAAGAAAGATGTATGCAATGAATTTTCTAGAGCGCAGAGTAAGAAGTGTTAAAACTCTAACCTTCTATACAAAATTGCGAGATATGGAGACTCAGACTTTATCTTCCCCCTTTGCAAAAACAACGAGTAATCGAGTATTCAAAACAATTGAGTTGGATTCGACCAGATTCATTGTCTTTTATCGCCAGCAAGCGGGTACCACTGGTATATATGCCGTAGTGGGCAACACAAATGCCAACGGAACTATTTCATGGGGTGCACCGCTTCTCATGTATACGGTGGACTGGTACAACGAAAACTTTGATGCTGTGCTCATCAACACAGATAAAATATTGATGGCACTTCCAAATGGAGCATCAAACTACATCCACACGGCAGTCCTTACTATTTCGGGAACAGGAATTGCTCTTAATACTCCAGTTCAAGTGATTAACGTAGCACCTGCATATAAACAGCTAGTAAAGGTTGGAACTGATAAAGCTATTCTTGCTTTTGAAAATGGGTCAGCCATTAACCTCTACTGCGTGTCGGTTTCTGGAACTGTGCCTTCATATGGAACTCTTGCAAGTATTGCTTCAACATCCAAACCAATCCTTGCACCCAATGGTACTGATAAATGCCAGATCGCATATATTGGCTCTGGTGGATGGTATTCCGCTGTAGTTACGACTTCTGGAAGTACGATCACAGTTCAGGCAGGTGTTCAAATCAGCTATGACGGCAACTATTCATACAGGTATATTTACCTCTTTCCTTTAGCAACAGATACATTCGTATTTTGGAGCCATTGGGGTCAAGTTCAATATCAATCCCGTGATAGATATCGTGCTGGACTTATTACCGTCTCTGGCACAAACACTACTTTGGCAAGTAGTACATATGTTCCACAAGGTTGGTGGGGAGATCGAATGATGTACCCAAAACCTATTGATGCAAATAATTTCTATGTGTACTGCTTTGAAAATAATCGTATGACCGGAGCAAAAGTCACTGTCTCGGGAACAACGCTTAATTTCCCCAACATGACATACAAGAGTTTTGGTTGGAACGAGAATGACGGGGCTCAGGCTATATACAAATATCAGCAATACAACAATATGCAGCAGATTGCCGACCCTGTGTACTGTAATGGCAACATGTTCTTTATCACCACTGACAACAATGCAAACGGTTCAATTGCGGTAATGAGTGATAAGCCATTCAATTTTGATCTCTATAATGGCGACGACTACTTCGGAACCTTTACCAAAAGTGATTTAGGTCTCCATCAGAAAATCGTTGTCGATATACCAATAAATAAAGAAGAATTTGGCCTAAAAATAAAAAGTAATGATAGCTTGTCACGATTTGCTCAGATTGAACATATGTATCTCGTAACCGATTAAATCCTCATGGCCACATACAAGATCATTTTTGGCGACACATTAAGCGGAATTGCCGCACGAACAGGAAAAAGCATCCAGGAATTGATGCGTCTTAATCCGTCCATAACTGATCCGAACAAAATTCAAGCAGGTAACACTCTTAATATTGGTGACAATGCGCCTGTCCCGCCTCCACCAGCTCCTGCACCTGCAGCTCCACAAAAGCAAACGATTGCTCAGGTTGCAAAAGTTTCCGTACCAAACTTTGTGGAAGATTCCGGTAGGACTCAAGTCGGAAATGATCTGAGGTATCAGGCAACTCAGCAAGTAAATGATGAGGCAATACGAGCAGCCACCCGAGCACGTATTCAGGCCCAAATTGACGCCATAAACGCCGCTGTAGCCGATCAAATAGCGAACTTCAGGGCTACTACAGGCAAGAACCGCCAAGGGCAATCCTACGCACTTGCCGCAGCCGGTGGTCGAATCGGTAGTGCCACCGGAGAGTCTGAATTCCAGACAACCGAGGATTATAACAATCGTGAAGCACAAACATATCGCGATGAGGCCAATACAAAAATCTCCGCCCTATATGGTCAAGCAAACAGAGATGCTGACACAGAAATAAAAGCGAGAAGGGATGCAATTCAGCAGGGTATCGATAAATATTTTGAATTTTTGGATAACCAAGGTCAAAGAAAGCGAGAGCAGGTGACAGCATTTGTAAAAAATATGCTTGCGCTTGGTGTTGACCCATCAAGTCTTGATTCTACAGATTTTCAAAAACTTCAAGATCAATACGGCTTTACTAAGGAGCAGCTTGTTTCTTTGTATAACGACGCGAAGGCACAAAAGGATCAGGCTGATATTACATCAGAAAAAGCTAAGGTCGACCTCGATAAATCGAAGAATGATGCTAACCAATTCAGCTTGAATGATGGCGATGCTCGATATGTCTATGACCCTGCGACTGGTACAGCAAAGCTCATAGCTTCGAGACCGAAAACTTTTGCTCCGAAAGGTATGAGTGATTCTAGCTCTGATGTCTCTCTTTCATATAGTGACCCGAATTACACGCTAAATGCAATCAGAACTTCCAAGGGTGGCAGATTTCTCACACAAGGAGAGCTTAAGCCCATTACCGACATCCAGACAATCATCGGTCAGGCTGAAAATATTACTAAACTCATCAATTCGGTCGATACAGGTCCCATTGTCGGTATTGTAAAAAGCGCAAATCCATATGACACGAAGGCTCAAGAGATGAAAGCGGCAATCACTGCAATCGTGCCGAAACTTGCCCGTGGTGTGTACGGAGAAGTCGGAGTACTTACTGATGCTGATATTGAAAATTATTCTCGCACAATCGCCAATCTCAAAAACACAAACGACGTGAACAAGGCTGTCATGGCAATGACGCTTGATATCGCAACCCGATCCCTTGCCAACCAGCTTAATTCTTTGTCGGCAGGCGGAAGGGATGTGTCTCGTTTCGAATCAATTTATCAGGGCATGAATGACAAGGCTTCCAAATTGAAATCGGAACTCGGAGTGGGGACAGCCTCCGAGTCGCAACCAGCGACGTTCACGAGCAAGAGCGGAAAGACGTATAACCTGCCAAATTAATCATGCTTACCCGACTCCAAATACAAGACAATATTGATGCGCTAGAAACTCAGGGAGCTACTCATGAGGAAATTCAGGAGTGGCTTGATTCGCTTCCGAAGCAATCGGCAGTCTCCGTGTCCGAACCTCCGAAGAAAGACGGAATTTTGAAAACGCTTGGCAAAGCGGTCATCTCGAGCGAACTCAAATTTGGCAAAAGCATAGCCGATGCCATGCCTTCGTTTGTGCCAGGAAGTGCCGCATGGACAAACAAGCAAAATGAGGAAATTTTCAATAATCAGCAGAGGATGATGGATAACCTTCTTGCCCAGAGAAAGAAAATGAAAGCGGAAGGCAAGGATTCTTCTCATATCGATCAGGGAATCAAGGATTTGCAGGAGCATATGAGTAAGCCAGCGATTGATATCAATGAGACAAATGCATCAGTAAATAAATCTGCAAAGCAAGTATTCGGAGAAGGACTCGGTGTGGCTACTGACATAGCTTCATTTGGAACTTACGGCAATGCTGCCAAAGGAGCGCAGACTGGCAAACTTATTGTGACTGGCAAGGCAAGTAAGGTAGTAGCAAAGGTTTTGCCGGTAGGAGCGACCGCGTTCGAAAAGACGATTCCGACGGCAACATCAAAACTTGCCGCTTTCGGTAAAGGATTTGTCGAGGGAGCAAAGACTGCCGTTCCGATTGGCGCAGCCTACGGAGCCAGCGCTTCGGCTCAAGCAGACGAAGATTATCCAACAATTCTCAAAAAGGCTCTTACAAGTGGCAGTATTTCAGGAATAATCGGCGGTACTTTGTCAGGTCTAGTAAATATGAGGAATGTGAGTCCGGAAACTCTTAAGAAGGAAGCTATTGATAGTTACAAGAAGGGACTCAGTGCAACTAAAGAAAAGTATAAGGAGCAGACCGACAAAATTATTCCTGATCTTTTGGATGAAAGAGAGTGGGGAACAAGGAAGCAACTTCTCAAGAAAGCAGAAAAGGGAATTAAACTCTCTTCGGAAGAATACAAGAAACTCGGGGAATTGCAGGGTACGATCGAGACTGACGGTATTCTTCAAACAATTGATGATGAAATTGCAAATTATTCTCAAGGTGGCCGAGCATTCAGTGAAAAATCAAATCTTGTACAAAGTACCATCGATGACAGCCTTAAGTCAGCTAAAAACATAGCGGATGCCCAAAAGAATATTGCTACTCAACTTCGAGATAAAGGACTTACGGAAATCGGCGATCTCGTGGACAACATGGATATTTCAAAGATGGACAATCTTGATGAATATTCAAGAACTCTCAAGCAAGTTGTAGGCGAAGCGATGCCACAAAAACCAATTTCTGTTAACGCTTCCAAGATTAATCAACTCAAAAAACTAAAAACCGATATTGATGCCCTTCAGCTTTACAACAAACCGACCGAAGCATATCAGCAAGACCTCCGCGAACTTGCTCAGGACTATGGAGATGTCATTTACGAAACTCGAAAGAGCATCAAGACAGTCGACGATAACAATACGCTTTCGCAAGTAAGAAAGATCGATAGCTCTATTCGATCTCTGCTCAATTCAAAAAATCCAGATTACGAAAAAATCAACAAAGTTTATACTCTGAATTCAAGACTCTTCGATATTCTCGACGAAACGGCAAAAAGAAAGGAGGCACGTCCTCTCATATCTTGGTACAACGCCATCGTTGGAAGCAGTGGAGCAACAGCGGGAGGCACAGCCGGAACCTTTGTCATGGGTCCAGGTGGAACTGCCCTTGGATCACTTACCGGCGGCAGCATAGCAGTCGGTCTCACCTCTATGCTCAACAGCACATGGTTCAACACCCTGAGAGCAGTTGAAAAAGCGAAATTAGCCGACAAATTGATGGAAGTTGGAACATTGAACGGAGCAAAATATTGGATTCAAATTTTAAACTCCCAAGGTACAAAGGCGATCAACCAATTCCTAAGTACGCCAAAAGAACAGCTAGACCAGCCGTCGCCATGAAAGCCAAAACACCGCCTATGATTATTCCAATCCAGCCAAGCAAGGCTCCGCCAACAAAGACGAATATGAAAAGCAAGACGCAAAGCAAAACAATATAAAACATACACCTATGAACGCATACTAAAGAAACTAAATCAAATGTCCTTCCCACACATGGAAAAACGAATAGAAACAATCGAGTCTTCAATCAAAGACATCAAGGAAAATCACCTGAGCCATATTCAGGAAGATTTGGCCGTGGTGAAGACGAATCAAGAGTGGATTATGAAGTTCTTCTGGATCGTCATGTCTGCTTCGATTGCCGGGCTTATTACCGGAATTATCAACCTTTTAATCAAATAATTTTATGAATGTCCCATTTCAACAATCCCCAAATTTCACAGCTGGTCCCACAAAGAAGAAAGCCGTCGTGCTTCATTTTACCCTAGGAGCCTATAAAGGTGCCGTGGAATGGTTGTGCAACGCAAACAGACCCAATCGATCATCAGCTCATTATGTTATCGGAAGAAATACTGGGGAAATCATACAGCTTGTAAAGCTCACGGATATCGCTTGGCACGCGGGCGTTGTAAGTAATCCCAATGATCGAGCACAGCGAATCATGGAGAAAAACTTCCCGGATCTCTGGGTCAATCCCAATCAATACACAATCGGTATAGAACTCGCGGCAGGGTATGACGTTGACCACGATGGTGTAGTGGAGCTAAGTGAAAATAATATTACTGAATGGCAGTATGAACAGCTAACCAAGCTCGTGCAGTCATTTGCCAATAACCCTGACACAGCGTTTGTCCTCGATGAGAAAAATATTTTAATTCACGGCGATATTACGGACTATAAGGAAAAGCCCGAGATCGTCCGAACGGAACTTCTTAAAAGACTGTTTCCGACCGGTAAGGAAGCAATTAAAAATCAGATTATCAGTTTACTAAATCAATTATAATTTTATGAAAAGCATATACTCATCAGCATCAAAGATCGTATTTATCCTCATGGCAGTGGCAACGATTGTAGGAATGTTCTATGGAAAGATAGATGCTAAGGACTTCATGGTTCTCGCTTCCATGGCTTTCTCTTTCTACTTTGCGAATAAAGGAGAAGGAGATCAGCCTTTTGCAGGGAAATAATTCGAATCCGCTATAATCCGCTACAATCGGCTATAGGAGATATGGCGGATAGCAAAAAGTCCCTTTCGGGACCTTTTGCCGACCAGTGACACCCTGATCCTTGCGAGTCTTAGACGACGTTAGAACCTCGTTAATCAGTATATCAGACCTGAATTGGTTCAGGATAGTGCAGACATGGTAATTTATACTTTTCCAACCTCTTTAAAATCAAAATTATTTTCGATAATCTCAATTGGGTAATTTTTTGCTTCTTTTATTAAAAAATCTTGAATAATTCTTGAGGCTTTAAAATGTTCCAAACTTTTTTCGTTCTCTTCTCTGTGAGTAAAGAATTGTTTTCTGTGACCGTCTTCGTCCATTTTAGTCAATAAAAGAACTCTACCTTTGTTTATTACTTGTTCTGGGTCTAAAAAAGCACATTCCAATATTAATTCATGAGGATATTTTTTTATTTCTTCCTCTATATACGTAATCATATTCTCCCGTACAGCTCTTAAACCTTTTATTACATTTTCTTCTGTTAAACCACCGAACTTTCGAAATGCACCACTAATCCCCATATAAGCAAATGGAGCTTCTTTTTTGGTTTTATCTTTTTGAGCTAAGACCCGAAGATTATCCCCCTCAACAAGTGGGTAACCCATCTTCTCCTTTAAATTTATAGAAAATGTAGTTTTTCCAGAACCAGGAACTCCATAAATAAATATTTTTTGTGGATTCATTTTATTAATGCGTGTCGAACGCGGCACTAATTGGCTGTGGATCATAGACAAGAAACCTGCACCCACAATATGTTGCCTATATTATATACGAAATTTTGAATTCCAACAGCTTATTCTAATGTTTGGAATAAGGCTACTTCTTATTCCAGTTAATGATTGCCATTTACTCTACCCGTGCTACTATTAAAGCCTTGGCACATGGATCTTATCCCAAGTCCGTGTACTCGGCCAGACAATTTCATCGAGCTGTTACCTGGCTTAAATAAGGAGGAGGGTAGAGAATGATCACTCTATTTTAATCCGAAGGCTCGCACGGCCAAGCAGTTTCAACCACAGGGATAGTGGGCGGAAGCCGTGTACTAACAAACCGTTGGAAAACGCCAGCTAATTCTGGCGTTTTAGTTTGGTTATTATCCCCTTGACTTGCCACCATTTTGTCCAGTAAAATAGGTGTACTGTGCAAAAAAGAGCTAAAATGCACAGTACAATATAAATACTATGCTAAAAGATTTAGTTTCAAAGCAAAAAGAGGATAAGGAGAGGCTTCTCTCGCTTCCTTACGTTTCCCGAATAAAAGAGATGGATGCAGAAAAATGGATAGCCTCCGATCTCATAAAAGTCATTCTCGGTCCCCGACGAGCAGGAAAATCTGTCTTCGCTTTGATGCTTCTTAAAAGCAAGAATTTTGCATACTTTAATTTTGATGACGAGGCACTTCCTGGTGAGGAAAAAATAAACCTCGACGAACTTCTTTCGGAACTTAAGCAGGCATACGGCGACACTAAATATATTCTTTTTGATGAAATACAAAATCTTCCAAACTGGGAACTTTTTGCCAATCGGCTCCATCGTGCGGGGTATAACCTCGTACTTACGGGATCAAATGCGAGTCTTCTTTCAAAAGAACTTGCTACCCATCTTACCGGTCGTCATATACCCATAGAGATATTACCGTTTAGCTTCACTGAAATTCTCAAAGCAAAACAGTATGAGATAAAGCCGGAGCGACTTTCATTGCCGGATGAAAAAGCAAAGCTCCAGGGATATGTTACCCAATACATGACTAATGGTGGATATCCTGAAGTGGTGACGAAAGGCGTGGACCCGCGCGGTTACCTAGACGTGCTTTTTGATGCCGTTCTCTTCAAGGATGTTATAAAAAGACACAAAGTTCGTTTTTCAAAGCAGATAGACAGCCTGGGATCATTCCTCATAAACAACGTATCGAGTCAATATAGCGTTCGAAAACTGGTAAACATTCTCGGCTTTAAAAGCGGCGTGACGCTTGAAAAATATCTCGGCTATCTTAATGAAGCGTATCTCATATTTTCTCTCGAGCGTCATTCCACAAAAGCAAGTGGAAGAATGCTTGCGCCAAGAAAGACATATGTGGTCGATAACGGACTTGTCACCGCAAAAGCTGTTCAGCATTCTCCAAATAACGGCAAGCTCATGGAGAATCTTGTATTTGTCGAACTTGTTAAAAAGGGAAACGAACCAAATCGCGAATTGTTCTATTATAAAACCCGAAACGACAGAGAAATAGATTTCATTCTCAGAAAAGGCTATCAGGTCACAGAGCTGATTCAAGTCTCCTATGAATCTACAACTCCTGATGTGGAAGAAAGAGAAGTGAAAGCACTCATAGAAGCCGGACAAGAGTTGGGCGTTACGAGGCTTACTGTAATTACTTGGAATGAAAAGCGTGAAGTCAAAAAAGACGGAGCCACTGTACAGTTCATTCCCCTCTGGGAGTGGTTAATTGAAAATAGGTCTAAATAATAAGTAATATATGAAGTACATTGCTTGTATTTTTCTAAAGGAAGAAGCTAAGATGAGAGAAAGATCTCCAATGAATGGAGTGGATTATCATACTTTATTTTCAGGTTTGGAATATATAAATGAGTATTTACAGAAGGGGATTAATGACTTTTTAGTATTTGGATCAACTCAGAATAAATCAGTGGATCATGCTTGTACCACCGGGTTGATAAAAAACTTTATAAAGAGTGCTAAGGATAGGTTTGGTGATGATGTGGTTATATATGCCGATGTAGGTCTTTCCCCATATTCAGAAGATGGCCACAGCACTGTCATGAATGATGGAGAAATAGATTACGAAAAAAGCTACGAACTTGCATCTAGACTTGCAATTGCCTTTGCCCAAGCAGGTGCCGATTACATTGCACCTTGCCTATCTCTTCATAAACAAGTAAAAATCCTGAGAGAGGCTCTCGATAAAAATGAATGCCAGAAAACTAAAATCATGGCCTATAGTTCTAAGTTTTCCTCCACCTTGTATGGTCCTTATCGCGCCACAATTCAATCACCTCTCAAGGGCAAGGATAAAAAATATTATCAAACTGATTACTCAAATCCAAAAGAAGCACTTGCTCAAATTGTTGCGGATGAAGAACAAGGGGCAAATATTGTTATGGTTAAACCAGCCATGTTCTATCTTGATATAGTTTTTCAAGCACGACAGATGACAAAACTACCCCTAGCTGTGTATCATGTCAGCGGAGAGTATTCAATGCTTAAGGAAGGTGCTAAAACAGGCATACTTGATGAAGCTGAGATATTTGATGAAGTGCACTCGGGCTTTAAACGCTGTGAGGTTGACTATGTGATTGGATATGCACCGGACCATTTTCTGCGATGGATAAAAAGATAGCTTACTTTATATTAACTCTGCAAAATTTTGGAAATACATCGTTTTTGTGAGAAACTGACTCAATTCTTTTCAAAATCTTACTCCATTGGTCACCAGTAATTCCACATTCAGCAAGTTTTTGTAAAAGATTTTCCTGTGTCGTTGTCTCGTAAATATAAAGTGCTGTGTCCAAAGTTGTGTAGGGAATACCCCTAAATTCGGGCAATTCACCACAACCTCCACATACAATGCTTGCGTCATTTGAAACACCCTCCGCTAATTGTTCAAGACCCATATATTCGGCGATTCCCTTGAGTTGTTGTTTTAAGAGGCCGCTAATGGGGCAAAAATCTCCAACTAATGTTCCTTTCGGATACCAGCCAACAATGCGTTCGGTGCTGTTTATTGTGCCCATATAAAGACGATTCTCTGTTTGAGCGACTGTGCGTATAATCAAATCGCATATGCGAACATCGATGGACGCCTGAAGAATTAGATCAGGGTTCCTTATTTCAAGATTTTTTAATAACGTATCGCGTATACCTTCGCAGTCCACCTCCTGGACATGGACATCCAGGCTCTTCGCGTAAGCTCGAGCGGTATCGATGCCTTCCTTGGTAAATTGGGTATTTTTAACAATAATTACTTTCACCCGCTCTTTTCCTAAAGCTTTCACAGCAAGGGCACAGGATACAGAAGAATCAATGCCACCACTTAATCCCATGACCACACTTTTTTCTCCAACTATATCTTTAATAAAAGATACAATTTTCGTCTCTATTTTCCCGTAGTCTAGTTTTTTGAAATCGTAGTCCATATAAATCACATCAATTTTAGCATTTTTGCTGCACTTTTGTAATCACCCTCGTCGACAAAATGAATGCAGCTTTTGGTGACACCGTTTATTCGTGGATAGATTATACTTTCCAAAAAAGCTTTCCAATGTTTTCCATAAAAAACTATAGGTCGAGGTGTCTGATCAACAAGTAGGTCAAAAGATTTTACCTGATCAATAGCTTCGATTAGCTCTGTTAACGCACCGAGGCTCGTGCCTCCATCAGGCAAGATTAAAAAACTCGCAACCCTTGCATCAAATAACATTTTCTTTTTTCCAAAATATCCATCAAAAAATAAAGAGGGTAGCTCATTTTCATATTCAGAATGAAATCCCTTTTCCTTTCCCTGAGTTGATCCTATAAGACAGATTCTCGAACTTCTTTCCGGTATATCTTTTATAAATGATTTGAGATATCCAACCACTCCTCCAATCAAAAAAGAAGCCGAACTGTTTTGGCTACTGAGGAATAGCCCAAGCCTCGATATGTCTGCGGATTGATCACTTGATACCTCTGAAAAACCGCCGAAAACGGTAACTATTTTCCCTTTATGTTCAGCTAAGAAATTGCTTCCCGTTTCCATATTTTTATGGTAATATGGTCGCATTATAACAAATTATATAGATTGGCCCTAGAGCCATAGATTTATTACTAACTTTTATGACTAAAAAATATTTGTGGGCATTAATAGTGATTGTTATCGTTATCGTAGTTGGTTTTGCATTTTTTAAGCAGCCGAAAGATGACACAACAGTCAAGATCGGGTACTTACCAACCGCAACGATCGCAGCCTTACCTATATGGATTGTTGAGCAGCAAAATCTTTTTCAAAAAGCTGGAATAAAAGTTGAGATCATCCCTTTCCAGAGTTCCAATCAAGCCCTTGAAGCAGTTGTCCGAAACGATGTTGATCTAGTGCCTAACATTTCAAGTATCCCCGTATATGTTGCCCAGCTTATTGATCCAAAGGGGGTAAAGGGATTTTCGATAATGAATTTTACTAAAGATCCAGGTGATGCTGTCATAACTAAGATTGATTCATCAATAAAAACACTTAAGGATCTCGATGGCAAAAAAGTTGCAGTGTTTCCGGGCAGTACCGCAACAAACATCTTGAAAGCTTCACTCGTAAAAAACTCAGTTGACGTGTCAAAGGTAGAAATCATTCCTCTTTCTCCACAAAATTATCTTCAAGCCCTCGAAGTTGGGTCTGTTGATGCGTTGTATTCATATGAACCAAATACTTCAGTAGCGATTTCAAAAGGAATTGCACGAAAGGTTTCAGGATCTCTCTATACTGAAAATGTACCTGATTCACCTTTTGCTGTCGGTATCATCTCAGAGAAATTCATAGAAGGACATGCGTCTCTTGCGAAAGATGTTGTCGAGGTTTTTCAGAAGGCTAACGACTACGCTTTGAACAATGAGGTCGCAACAAAGAAACTCATAGCTGAAAAGTCAAACATCAGTGAGGATGCCACAAGCCTGATGTCAATTCTACCTACTAGATTTGGTAGAACAATCGATATTCAGAAAAATGACGAGTGGCTTAATTGGCTGATCTCGATAGGCGAACTTAAATCAAAACCGGATCTCTCAAATTTTTTCTATAAGCCTTAGATTGGAAAAACAATGATCGGGACAATACCATTGGGCTATAAGATTAGCGGCACAAAGATATTCATACCCTTTAAGGCTATTTGCTCTGTCACTGACAAGGAATTTTCAGGAGATGTTGTCATTGAATATCATCCCAAAAAAAGAGCACTTGAGTATGTTGATGCTGAGCGAGCGGTTAATGAGATTGCAAGAAATAAAATTACAGCTGAAGAACTGGCGCATGAAGTATTTTCTCAAGTGAAAGAATCGATTAAACCGAAATATCTAAAAATATTCATAGATATAAAGCATTCTGATGCTCATCGCCCAGCACAGGTTTGGATAGAAGACTAAACGATCATGACCTTAGACCCTATAACAAAAATTAATCCAGAGCACACTAAGAAATTTTCCTCATTCCTAAAAAATAAATCCATAGAAGGTATTTATCGTACCAAAATAAATTTTGAAGATAAGTCAGTTCTTATAGATGTATTTCCAACTGTATTTCCTCCAGATCATGCACCAAGCTCAAAGTCTGTTTTTGAAACATTCGGCGATTTAAGAGGCTTCAATGTCGCAGACATTGGATGTGGCACTGGAGTCCAATCAATCGTTGCGTCACTTGCTGGTGCGGTGCACGTAGATTGCTCTGACATTAATCCTCAAGCGGTTGAGTGCGCCGAACACAATGTATTGCTTAATGGTTTACAGGACAAGATAACAGTTTTTTCATCTAACCTTTTCTCAAATTATCCAAGTAAAAAATATGATCTCATTATTGCAAATTTACCTTTTGTAAATTTTCCTGCGGGCAATGATTTTATTGACCAGGCTCTATACGATAATGATTTTACATTACACAAGCGATTTTTTACTGAGGCAAAAATTTTCTTGAGTAGAGAAGGGATCATTCATTTACCGCACGCCAATCTTCAAAGTGCACATACCTTAGAGCCTCGTCACGATTTTGAGATAATAGAAAAAATGATAAACGACTATGGATATCAGGTGGTAGAGAGACATGAAAGAAGCGAAGATGGTTTTGTTTGGATAAATTATAGGATTAAGTTAAAATAAACAGCATATGAGCATATATCTACTAATAATCTGGATTGTGGGTATTACCAGTTTTACACTTCTCGGAAGCTGGTATGCCCGAAAATACAATAGATCTGATTTACTTATTGGATTGTATGTGACATTTGTGTTGGTTGCACAAGTTTTGGCTGCAAAGATTTCCGCTTTCGATCTCGGGTTTGGTGCATTCTACGGGCCAAGTGGGGTTCTTGTTTTTTCTATTACATATCTCTTCACTGACATAGTGAATGAAAAATTTGGGAGAAGGGAAGTCTCTAAGATGATTATGATCGCTTTTGTATCTCAGATAGCGATGATGTTCTTTTTCTGGCTTGGAGTCAAATTTCCTGCGGCACCATTTTGGACACTTCAGGGATCATGGGAGCAGATCTTCAATTTAGTTCCAAGAATTACAATTGCAAGCTGGATAGCATTTCTTATTACCGAAAACTTCGATGCCTATGTGTATTCATGGTTCAAGAAATTTACCAATGGTAAGCATTTGTGGTCTAGAAATGTATTCAGTTCTATACCTGCATTACTTCTGGATAGTTTGATATTTATTCCAATAGCATTTCTGGGTACATTACCAATCATGCCTCTTATAATCGGACAAACAGCAATCAAGTGGTTGGTCGGGTTGGTGAACATTCCTTTCATGTATTTAAATAAGGCGATTCTAGGTAAGGACAGTGCTATGCAATAGTATTCTAATTGTCCTTCTTTTGATTAGAGTCCAAAAATCCTAAAAAAACTACACACGGGGCATCATTTGTGGTAGAATGTTGCAAGCCTTTAGAATTCAGATTTTATCAAAAAACATTAATTTTATTAGCATGAAAAAATCATTTTGGATAATAGGAATCGTAGTAGTGTTGGCTTTAGTAGCTGTTCGGATCGGAAGCTCAAATAAACCCTCAGACTATGTGGTAAAAATTGGATATCTACCTATAACAGCCAGCCAACTTCCTTTAGAAATAGCTCAACAGAAAAAGTTTTTTGAAGATCAGGGTATCACTGTTCAAGCCACACAACTTCAGACCTCAAATCAAATTGTTGATGCGCTTGCTCGGGGAGACATAGATCTCACTCCTGAAATATCTATACTTCCATATCTGAATGCTGAAATGGTTGATCCTGGCAAAATGAAAATTATCGCTCTAACTGATATTACGAGCGATGTGCCGTTTGACTCCCTTTTGGTAAAAGAAAACTCTACCATTAAGACTCTCGAGGATTTGAAGGGCAAAAAGATTGGGGTATTTCCAGGCACGAGTGCTTCAAATATGTTCAAACTTTTTCTTAAGGAAAAGGGCATAGATTCTTCCACAATCCAATTTGTACAATTACCACCACCACAACACCTCACTGCGCTTACAGCAGGTTCAATTGACGCCTTATTCACATATGAACCTACAATATCTATCGCACTTACAAGTGGTGGAATAAGGAAGATTTATGGTTCAGTCTATTCTGAACAATTAGAGCACAGTCCATTAGGGGTAGCGCTCGTAAGCACTCAATTTGTGAATAATCATCCTCGTGAGGCTAAGAAAGTTGTAAATGCTTTTGATCGGGCTTTCGATTATCTCCATACAAATGATAAAGACGTAAGGGATATGACGAGGACACTTTTCAAGCTAGATCAGAAAGTAGTTGATGTTCTCGGGATGACTTACTTTAGAAATTCGCAGCAGATAGATAAAACTCTTGTTGCTAAATTACTTGACATTTTAGTCGCCTCTGGAGAGTTCACATCAAAACCAGATTTGACCAATGCGTATTACAAATAGACTGTAATGATTTCACTTGCCGGAATAGCAAAAACCTTTAAAAAAGATTCTGGTGATACCAGAGTTATTGACGGCATTGACCTTGAGGTGAATAAAGGTGAATTCGTAACTGTTTTCGGCCCGAATGGATCAGGTAAAACAACTCTACTCAATATTGTTGCTGGAATTGAAATCCCTGAATCAGGTGAAGTAAAGGTAAGCGGCAAAAATCCTAAAGATGCTCAAGTGGGTTTTGTATTTCAGAATTATAACGAGAGCCTATTCCCTTGGCGGACAGTTTTGGAAAATATTGTTTTTCCACTCGAGATTGCGAGAGTCAATAAGGATAAGCAGCAAAAAATCGCTGAGCACTTATTGAACAAGGTGGGTCTACTTCACTCAAAAGATAGGTTTGTCTACGAACTCTCTGGCGGTCAACGTCAGCTTGTTTCTATATGTCGCTCTATTGCCTATGACCCAGATATTCTGATTATGGATGAGCCATTTTCTGCTCTTGATTATTCAACCACGCGAAAGATGGAATTGGAGCTTCTCGATATTTGGCAAGAGAAAAAGATAACTACTTTATTTGTAAGTCATGATATAGACGAGGCAATTTTTCTGGCCGATAAAGTAGTAGTACTTTCTCCTCGCCCCGCGAGTATAAAAAAGATTTTTGAGGTAAAACTTCCACGCCCAAGAACCCTCGATATGCTTTCAAGTCCTGAATTTACCGAGCTTCGTAATGCAATTCTAAATACTTTCGAATATGAAAAATAAGAAATTATATTACGTTCTGATACCGATAATTCTACTCTGCCTCTGGTGGGTAATTTCATATTTACAACTTGTCAGTCCTCTATTCCTAGCATCTCCATATGATGTATTTATCCACCTTATTGATTCAATCCAAAATGGAACAATGTTGAATGACATAGGGCACACACTATATCGTGTTCTGGTTGGCTTTGCTGTTGCGGCAATTATTGGAGTACCACTCGGACTTCTCATGGGCTATTCAAGTAAGATTTACAATGCTCTTGAATTCACTGTTGAGTTTTTTCGAGGCATTCCGACAACAGCATTGTTTCCTCTATTTCTTCTTGTATTTGGAATTGGCGATCAGGCTAAATTTGCCGTCACTGCATGGGGAGCTGGTCTGGTGATCCTTATTAACTCAATGTACGGAGTACACCTCGGCAAAGAGTTACGTGTGCGTGTTGCCAAAACAATGAAAGTGAAAGGATTTGAACTTTTCCGGAAGGTCATTTTTCCTGAAGCATTGCCACAAATCTTTTCGGGCTTCCGTGTCGCGATCTCACTCTCCCTCATAATCGTCATCGTTACTGAAATGTTTATCGGTACTGAAGCAGGTCTTGGAAAACGTATTATTGATGCTCAACTTGTGTACCAAACAGCTGATATGTACGCAGCTATACTCATGACTGGTGTCATCGGATTTGTATTGAACAAAATAATGATGTTTATCGAAAATCGAGTGGTTCACTGGAAAGGGAAGTAATGTTATAATTTATTAAATATGATTCCTGATGAAGAAAAAAACGGAATATGGGCTGAGATACAACAAAAATCTCCCGATTTGATCAAGGCTTTTTTGTCGCTCAAAAACGAGGATGAACTCAAAGCATTCTTCCGTGACCTGATGAGTGAGCGTGATCTCCGAGAATTTGCCATGCGCTGGGAGGTTGCCAAGAAGCTTGATGCAGGCGTTCCTTTTTCTCAGATTCAAGAGGAGTCAGGCGAGTCTCCCGTGACAATCACCAAAATTAATCGTTGGCTCAAAGAAGGCTGTGGCGGATACAAAATGCTCATCGATCGAATGAAGGATGAGGGGAATAATTAGCTAATTCATTGATATAGAGATACACTGAGAACTGATTTCAATCAGTTCTTTTCCATAAACAATTCAACCATAGGAGGTTTCCATGTCAGAAATCCATTCGGATCGTCGTGGAACCTATGTGGTTACCTACGATGTTGCCAGTCGGCTTCAGTCATTCCGTGCAAAAGGCTTTGCTGTCCCACAGCCGGATGATTTATTGTTTGAGCGCTTCCACATCGGTTTGTTTAAAAAGATACAACGAGCTCTGCCAAGCATCACGATCGACACAATCGAGATGAATGAGCTTCGGCGAAAAATCTGGGAACAAGTCGATGGTCGTATCACCGACCTCAGTCAGCAAGCAGTTCTCAGCACCTGCTTCGAGATCGCAGACTCAAATCCAAAAAGCGAAGGTTTACTCCTCAACATCAATCGGTTGTTTAATTCAGACGGAGTGATGATAGGGTATGGTCCGCGTCCAGGATTCGATCCGCTGGGGACACAGCTTGATGAGCTAACCGAGAAGATCGCCGGTCGTTCAATCGTGCTAATTGAAGACGGTGCATTCACTGGAGGCACACTCAAGTTTGTCCTCCATGAGCTTGAAAGCAGAAGTATCAAGGTTACGGCGATCATTCTCGGATTCTGTTGTAATGGCTCACGATCAACTATTCAGGAAGTATTTACCGGCGAGATTGTGATGGTGCATCCGATCAAAGATCTCATTGATTGGATTCCCGATCACGACCTCATCCCATTCAGTCCGAACTGTGGACGTGTCATCGGTGAGCAGACATCGCAAAGTTTGATGCCGGTCCGAACCCCAGACGGTTTCAGTTGTGCTTATCCATACATCCTTCCATTCGGCAGGATCGAGGAGTGGGCAAGTCTGCCGACTGAAGGAGCACGAGACTTGTCGAGGCTTTGCCTTGATATCAGCATCGAAATCTTCAGCCTTATGGGGTCCAAAATGACGATAAGTGAGCTTTTGAGCAAGAATCCGAGGGTATCATTACCTATCGAAATTGACGCTCAAGGGCATTTACCGGCCTTGGATATGAGCATCGCTGCCTTTTTGGAGCAGATTCGGGAAAAGCTCTGACAAATAGATCATTTTCCGAAAAACACAGTCGCATTGCTTAAAAGGTGATGTGACTTTTCTTTATATATCTCAAAAAAGCCTTATTTTAATTGACTATTTTGATGTTCTGCTCTCCATATTACTATCCAATGAAATATCCTTCTTGACAATGGAAAGGCACTACACTAGGATGTAGTGACAACCGAATATGCTCCATCGCCCCGTAAGGGATCAGGGTCAGAATGACCTGATGCTACCGATGGACTTTTGATCAAAACATGACCTTGCTATTTCCTAAAGGATAGGGGAAAATGTTGATGATGTGACCGCGAGGTTATGTCTCCCTAGCTAGGGAATGGCAATAAGCTCTATGAGCAGACGGCCACCAGAAGTCCACTTTGAGTAGCATCGAGTGGGCTTTTTGGTTGGCCATGTATGCTATTCAAAGACGCTATCGACCAATTCAGCGGTTGGAGACAGATCAAAGTGACCGGTCATACGGTCAAACGATACGACAAAGTGCTTCGCATCTTTTGTCTCTATCTCAAAAATCCGCATATAGAAAACATCACTATTCAGCACGTGATGGATTATTTGAATTTGATGACAGAGCTCGGCTGGAAAAGAAACGGCATTCGTATTGTCACCTTGGCCCTCAAGAAATTCTTTGAATTTTATAACCTTCAAGGCTTTAAAGTTATTAATGAATTTCTTATTCCAACCCCCAAGAAAGAGTACAACATACCTCGAATTGCAACTGAACAAGGTTTCAAAAAATTACTTAACTCTATTCCAAAGGGTAATAATCCTCATCACATTAGAAACAGGGCAGTCATATCATTACTCTGGGATACGGGCGCTCGAAACGGCGAGATCGTTTCTTTAAATGTTGGCGATCTTGATTTGGATAATCGCAAAGCGCTCATACGCACAGAAAAATCACGCGGTCGTAGACCGATTCGTGAAATTTTTTGGACACCAACCACAAATGCTCTCCTCAAAAAGTGGGTAAGCAAGAGAAAACATTTATATAAACTATTTAGCTTTGAAGACCTCGATGCGCTATTTGTTACAGTTTCAAAGTGTGGTCAGAATGATGTGAGAGGAAAAAGAATGACCACCTTCAACGTGGCTGAAATGCTCCGCACTAATTCTAACCGTGCTGGTATACCAACAATGAATGCGCACTCAATGCGACATTATATGGGTCGAGATATTGTGAACAAGGGCGGATCAAATTCAGACGTTTCAAATATTCTCGGTCACTCAAGTCTTGAGAGTTCGATGATTTATACGATGATGACCGGTCCCGATCTCCAGCGTCGTTACGATTCCTTCAGAAATGTACCAAGAAACCAGAGACACAAGAAATACAAGATTCCAAGAACAAGAGCTGTTCATTGCTAGGAATTAAGCAGTGTTCAGGCCATATTTCAGCGCTTGCTATTAAACAAGTGTTTGTTTATCATGTAAAGCAAGAACATTGACAGCATATTTTATCTCTCGCTCGCCTTTTGAGACTACAAATTTTTGCTGTTTCAAAAGACGGGCGAACGGAGATTTAAAGATTGAACTCATGATATAATTTCTGCAATATGACAAAAAACAGGGAAAAATTACCCGCATGGTATAACAACGAAATGGGGTATACGTATACGCTTGTGGAGCATGTGATCAAGGCGGGGAGATTAATTTAATAATTTAAATTTATGAAGAATACACAAAAGGGATCAGTAAATATTTGGTTGATTGTACTTATAATTGTTCTTTTAGTTGCTGTCGGTTATTTTGCATTTATTAAAAAATCAGTAAGTATTGACCAACAGCAACCCCAAGTTAATCAAACTGATGATGCCTCAGTAACATCACAACCAGCTGCTTCGCCTTCAATTATGATTACTTCGCCGAAAAACGGAGAGACATATAAAATTGGAGACAATTTGAAGATTAATTGGAATTCCAGTGGATTGGGAATGGACATTAATACGGCAGGGATTGGCATTAATCTTATTGACCAGAATGGCAATACGGTTCGAAAAATTTCTCAAGGATCGCCAAACTCAGGCTCGTTTAGCTGGATTATTCAAGGCGACGAAGTTCAAGGAGTTGTACAGCCTGGTAAATATCGCATAGGTCTTTATTCAACTGGAGAAATTGTGGGGGTAGGGAATAAGAGCGAGCTGTTTACAATCTCAGCTCAACCTAAAGTAAGTGAGACGACTAATAGTCCCGTGACACAGCCTGTTTCAGTCCCTTCCATAACCATTATTTCTCCTAATGGCGGAGAGATCTGGAAAATGTCTGAATCAAAATCGATCAAGTGGACATCATCGGGTTTATCTAATGACGCCAAAGTTGCTATCAGACTTAGATCGGGGACAGACTTCTCTGATTTCTGTGATCCTGTTGATGGAGAAGTTTCAGCGAAACAAGGAGTCTTTATTTTTACTCCTGCGACTACTATGTGTATAGGTAAGACATCGAGTTTGCCCGAGGACAGATTCAGCCTTTCTCCAGGTAACTATAAAATAGAAATTGGGGTGACAAATTATGGAGGAGGAAGAGGCATTGTCGATACGAGTGATAAGTATTTCACCATTACGAGATAAAGTTCTAACGTGATAATGAGATGGGTACATGTATACAGTGGTGGGGCAGGTGATCAGAGCGGGGAGGTTAGTGTAATAATTAAAAAACATGACAAATATCTTTAAGCGAGTAGTTATTGGTTTGTTACCAGCTTTTGCTCTCAGTGCGGTTGTTTTGATTCTTATCTCGGACCAAGTAACAGATGGTGGAGAGTTTTTGATACCAGTATTCTTGTTGTCACCGTTTCTGGCTTTATTTTTGGCCTGGCTTATCGGTCATTTGATTTTCGCTATTCAGAGTCTCACGATTAGAAGCGTGACATTTGTAGTAATTATTCTGGTATCAGTTGGAGCCGTATATGTTTTCGGTACTAATTGCGATCTGCAATTATCTCTCGGCAGACGTTGTAATCGACTAGAAAAACCAGCGACAGTTTATGTGAATGATACGTCTACTTCAAATGTTAGGTATCCAAATCAATAGGTTATAGGTAGCTACGCCTGGAATGCTTGCTGTGACGATCGTCTCGGGGGCTCTATTAGTTGGTGAACAAAAAGAAAACTAGTGTGCTAAGATAGGGGCATGAACACCACTATCATCCTCGCCTCCGATCACGCTGGTTTCGCCGCCAAAGAAGCCGTCAAAGCATTTCTGGCACGTGAACATGCAGATATGTACACCGTTCTCGACGTGGGGGCGCATGAGCTGGTAGACGGCGATGATTATCCCGTTTTCATGTCGGCCGCTGCGCTCAAAGTCGCCGAAGATATTACCGGGAATACCAAAGCCATCATTTTCGGTGCATCAGGGCAGGGTGAAGCCATGGTCGCCAATCGCTTCCCCGGAGTCCGTGCTGCGGTCTGGTATGGTGGGGATCAGGATATCCTGAAGAAGTCACGCGAGCACAATGATGCCAATGTACTTTCCATAGGTGCGCGATATGTCGATGCAGATGGAGCATGTGATGCTGTGGGAGTTTGGTTGAGTACACCTTTCAGTGGAGATGAGAGACACCAGAGACGGATTGAACAGATAGATGCGATTGAATAATTCCTAGGCCCGGCCTAGAAATGTCATGGAACTAATTCCCGCCATACTTCCCAAAGATTTCGCAGAGCTCCAAGAAAAAGTGGAGCTTATTAAGGATTTTGTCAAAACGGTGCAGATAGATGTCTGTGACGGGCAGTTCACGCCACAACCGAGTTGGCCGTATCGTAAGCATGACGACTCATTCGAAAGAATCATCACTGAGGAAGATGGTCTACCTGGTTGGCAGAAGCTCAATTTCGAGATAGATCTGATGGCAAATCGGCCAGAAGAAGTCGTCGAAAATTGGGTACAGGCAGGTGCGACACGGATCATCATTCATGCTGAGGCAAAAGGAGATGTCAGAAAAGCAATCGAGATACTCAAGGGGCGTGTCGAAGTCGGGCTGGCGTTCAATATCGAAACACCAGTCAAGGATATTCCAGAAGGTGCGGTGACATTCATTCAGCTTATGGGTATTGATACTGTGGGATTTCAACATCAGCCGTTTGATACCAAAGTGATTGATAAGATCCGAGAAGTGCGCGCAGCTTATCCAGGTATGATTATATCGGTGGATGGTGGTGTGTCACTCGATAATGCAAAGCAGTTGGTCGACGCTGGAGCTACTCGTCTTGTGGTCGGCTCAGCTATTTTCAATGCAGATAACTATTTGGAAGCGATACAGAGGTTCAAGGCGGTTAGGTAAAAATCGAGATAGTGGTGATGCTGCTTGTGGTATACTTATGTAGTAATGTCCCTCACCGATGACAAGGTAAAACTCCTCGAAAAGAAGGCGCTGGACATCCGTCGCTCTATTCTCGAGTCACTCATCGAAGCTGGTTCTGGCCACACCGCCGGTCCGCTCGACATGGCTGATATTTTCACCTATCTCTATTTCCATGCGCTCAAGCATGATCCCAAGAAGCCTGACTGGTCGTATCGCGATCGTGTCGTGCTTTCCAATGGCCACATCGCACCCGTCTTGTATGCCACTATGGCGCACGCCGGCTATTTTCCTGTATCAGAATTGAAGACACTAAGGAAGTTCGGTTCAAAATTACAGGGACACCCTCATCGTGAATGGTTGCCGGGACTAGAGACATCATCGGGTCCGCTCGGTTCAGGTTTGTCACAAACAGTTGGTATGGCACTGGCGGATAGGATCGACAATGGCAAGACCTCAGGCAAACAATTCTACTGTCTGATGAGTGACGGGGAACTCAATGCAGGCAACAGCTGGGAAGGTGCCATGCTTGCGGGCAAAGAGAAACTACAAAATCTCACTGCTATCATCGATCGCAACAATATTCAGATAGATGGATTCACCGAAGATATCATGCCGCTCAATCCATTGGCCGACAAATGGCGTGCCTGGAATTGGCATGTGCAGGAGATTGATGGTCACAATTTCCGCGCTATAGATGCGGCTATAGGTCAGGCGCAGGCGGTGTTTGATAAGCCGTCAGTTATTATTGCCAATACCATTGCCTCGAAGGGTGTGCCAGCATTTGAACGTAAGTTCGAATGGCATGGTAAGCCACCGACGACTCCGGAGGAGATAGAGACGGCGAGGAAGGCGCTCGAGGGTGTGAGGACGCTTGGGGGTAGGATTAAGAGCCCACATCATAATTAAATTACTATGAATAAATTACGCAAAACCCTTTTAACAATAAATACTGTTCTAGTAATTTTGCCATGGATAATCATTCTCATAATACAAAACAATTCGCTTGAAAAACTTATAACGTATAGTTCGTTCTATCCTGATGGCTTCCTCTGGCTATTCTGGATTGTTGTTTGTGTAGATATCATTTTGCTTGTTGTGTATATGATCTTGAAGAGGCGTTATCAATTTAAACCAGAACATAAAAGTGGATTATTCTGGTTCATACTCGTGCTTATGATTATCTATGGAGGATTTTTTGTGTATCAAATGACCAGAACGTTCCAAACTTGTTGTGCTCCGCCACCATATCAGTATCCACAGAATCCTTCCTACCAGGTAACTCCTATGAATATTGATTTGAAAAATTAATGCTCAACCCCTCCCTCAAACTCAATCAAAAACTCTTCGACCCAGCAGTCGAGCAAGTTCCTATTCGTAAAGGATTTGGTGAAGGGCTTTTGAAGGCGGCTGAAATGGACAAGAATATTGTCGGTCTATGCGCAGACCTTACAGAGTCGACGCAGATGTTGAAGTTCAAAGAGAAATTCCCAGAACGATTCGTGGAGATCGGTGTGGCTGAACAAAATCTGGTCAGTGTCGCATCTGGAATGGCCGCTATGGGTAAAATCCCATTCGTCAGTTCATACGCCGTTTTCAGTCCAGGCAGGAATTGGGAACAGATTCGCACGACTATTTGTTACAACAATCAGCCGGTCAAGATTGCTGGTTCACACGCAGGTGTTTCCGTGGGTCCCGATGGGGGAAGTCACCAAGCACTCGAAGATATCGCCATCACCCGTGTCTTGCCGCGCATGGTAGTCATTTCACCCTGTGATGCCATTCAAGCCAAGAAGGCGACTCTGGCTGCTGCGAAAACTCCAGACCCGACCTATATTCGTCTAGCTCGCGAGAAGACACCGATAATTACCACCGAAGATACGCCATTTGAGATAGGGAAGGTGCAGATAGTATTTAAATCCGAAATTCGAAGTACGCGCCCAGCGGGGCGTACCGACGGAGGAAAATCCGAAACAAATTCCAAATTCAACATACAAAATAGTAAACAATCTGTCGGCATCATCGCTACAGGCGCACTCTTGTTCAAGGCACTCAAGGTCGCACAGAAGCTGGAAGAAGAAGGGAAGGAAGTAATAGTGCTCAATGTGCATACGATCAAACCGCTCGACGAACATGCGGTTATCAAACTCGCTCATGAGACTCGCGGAATTGTTACCGTTGAAGAGCATCAGATTGCTGGAGGGCTGGGATCAGCGGTAGCAGAATGTTTGGCTGCACATTTTCCTGTGCCGATAGAATTTGTTGGTGTTAAAAATCAGTTTGGTCAGACAGGGAAGCCGGATGAGCTTATCGAACACTATGGTATGGGCGAAAAGGATATATATGCGGCGGCTCAGAGGGTGATGTTGAGGAAGTAGACAATCAATAATAAGAGTCATATAATAGCTTCTGTACGATTGATGAAGTCAGACCTCGCAATCGCGAGTGTATGGACGGTCAGTTCTACGGCCAAAGAGGATCATTCCTGAGTTTCTTTGGGAACGTTACTGGTCAGGAACAACTCGAACTGGAGTTACGACAATCCGTGGTACACCCTTTCCGTCGTACTACAGAACGTGTTGGGGATGCGATAGTTGAAGATCGGCACCATCTACATCATTGATCGGTCAGGTGCGAACACGGGGGGTCTGGCAGCAGATCCCCCCTTTTTATACTGTGTATAACTCCTTGCATTTTTTGGTGGCAGTGCTACCATTTTGTATACAACATATGAATTGCCACTTTACAAAGATGACATCAACTTCACGCGTGCTTATTACCTGGGCACGTGTTTGGAGTCAGTCTTTGTAACGAATTCTCTCAATTAGTTACAGCGACGGGCTCCAAACGAAAGGAGCCCGGTTTCGTCTATCCTCGAGCGTGTGCTCGAGGAATGAAGATGAAATACAGTTCTTCCACAACTACAACCCCCTCCTATCATCATGATCAATCATCGTACGATGACTCCTGACGGTGCGCAGTTGTATGCCACCAAAAAACCAACTGAAGGTGGCTATCTGCTACTCAGGAACTCAAACCGAGGCAGGCACGGGTGGACGCTGGACGGCCGTCGATTTATTCGTCGGCGCGGTCAGTGGGAACTCCATCCTTTATCTCCTGGAGAAATCTCGCCTACGACAGTCGGCGCTCAGCAGGAAGACCAACACCTTGTTGGTCGTGGCACTCAATAACACTTTTGGCGGGAGGCGTCGTGTGTACGTGTCAGGGAACCTCAACTTGATCCCTACGGTACATCGGCGTCTTCCCGTCTACGATATTCCGGTCAAACCAAAAGTTGAAAGAAAATATATGGCATCACGTATTCAAGGATTACAAGCAGTCAACGCATTACACTCATTGCGTGCGGCACAAGAATTGCCGCTACCACTCCAACTCCAAACATTGCCGCCGGGTGAGGCCTATTCGAGCGAACATGGCTTCGAATTGGCAGAGCGAGTCGTCGGCTCTAGTGGCTGGCGCCCATGCGCTCATGCCACTGGACGGTTCCAATGCCGATTCAATGGTTCGGAATGGGTCGAGGTCTTCACTGATGGTGACCCTGGGTTGTAGTTTTGTCGCTATTAATGGCGGACCGTGATCCGCCGATGGCGACTTGATTCCGCGCGCCGCAACTCCAGAATTTCTGGAATGGCGCGCGGTTTTTTGTTTGTCCTGCGAAACTTGCTTGTCCTCTGTAGCTTTAGCGGAGGAGGAAGCGAAGCGGGATATAAAAAACCAGCGCACCGCCCGGGAGGGAACGATGCGCTTGATGGACGCGTCTAGGAAGCATATTTTTTCTTAAGGACTTGTGCATTGAGAATATCAGCAAGTTTTTGGGCGGTAAGCTTTTCGCCGATTCCAGTGCTTGCCGAAGTTTTACCTGGTGCCGCTTTCATGTTGGTGATCTCGAATCCATGAGTGGCCAGGACGACACGTTCAGAAGTGGATAGCGCGTGTTGTCCATACTGACTCAAATTGCCCAAGATGCACGAGCCAGATAGCTCAGTGATAAATACTTGGCAACTTGCGGCGCCGGGTCTTTTGGCGACCACCTGCCAGATTATGGTCATTGATGAATCGGTGGACGCGCACCCCTCAAGCCATTCCTCAGTTGCACTCATGATGGTCATCAGGGCACTGCACAAGTTGCTGAGACTTTCGACTGGCATAGGGCCACCCATAGTGAGGATGAGCTGTGATCTTTTCATAGGGCAGAGATAGGTTTTCGGTTTGTGTTGCTGTTGTTTAGTTGAATATAATCATACGGTTTATTTCTTGTCAACATGTGGTAAAACACTTTGATATAAAAAACCAGCGCACCGCCCGGGAGGGGACGATGCGCTATTGGGTTACTTCGCCACTTCAGCGGTTAGGAAGCTGATCTCACCTACCGCCGTCGAGACGACCTTGTGCGTGATGCCCTTAATTAACACTTTCGTCCCGGGTTCGATAGGTTTTCCTGTGAATACCTGAGCTACTCGACCACTGTTCGTGATCACGAGCAGATTCAGATCGCCCAGGACGCTCGGGCAATTACTATGTACGCGCCAACCTTTCAGATCGGCGATACCTCCGTCCTTGCGTTCAACGTGGTACCCGATACCATCATTAATGGTCAGGTGGGTTTCATCGAAGTGTCTCCGGCTCTCTTTACCGGACCAGTTGACCAATTTGATAAAACCGACGAGTGTGATGCTGACGAGGATCAGCCCAGCTATCCATACGAAGGAACTTTTTATCGTGTTCATATTGTTTTCAACTTGTTCACTACAGTTTTGACCCCTTCACCATGGAGGGACCAATTCCTGAAGTGAACTTGACTCGGTGATCTCAATGAGCTTACTTCACGATTATAACATATTATATAGTTATAAGTCAAGTATTCTTACTTCCCAAAATGTGACATTCTTATTGATGTTCATGAGCTCTTCACCCTTCAAACTCGCAACCACCCTCACACCCGCCGGCGATCAGCCTCGGGCTATTTCTGCGTTGGTGGAGGGGCTCAAAAAGGGTCTTGATCCGCAGACCCTCCTCGGCGTGACCGGCTCCGGCAAAACATTCACCGCCGCCAATGTCATCGCGCAGTATGGCAAACCAACACTCGTCATTGCTCACAACAAGACGCTGGCAGCTCAGCTCGCCCAGGAGTACCGCGAATTTTTCCCCAACAATGCCGTGCATTACTTCGTTTCGTACTATGACTACTATCAGCCTGAGGCTTACATTCCTTCCAGCGATACGTACATAGAAAAGGAGGCCATGATCAACGAGGAGATCGAGCGATTGCGCCACGCATCGACGCAGGCACTTCTCACCAGGAAAGATGTCATCATCGTGGCATCGGTTTCTTGCATATATGGTTTGGGTAGTCCTGAAGAATACGAGAAAGTGAATCTCAAACTCAAAGTTGGCATGGAACTCTCGCGTGCCGAACTTATCCGTAAACTCATCGACATTCATTTCGAGCGCACCACGGCCGATGTCAATTCGGGCAATTTCCGTGCCATCGGTAATACTATCGAGATTATGCCGGTGAATGAGAAGACTATTTATCGTCTGGAATATGAAGGCAGTGCCATTTCTACTATCACTGAACTTGATCCAGTCTCACGATCGGTACGCGCCACTCACGAAACCGTTTTCATATTTCCGGCCAAGCACTTCATCTCGACTGATGAGCAGAGTGAGCGTGCGTACAAAACTATTCAGGCAGAATTGGTCGCGCGACTCAAAGAGCTTGAGAAAGCTGGCAAGATGCTCGAAGCCGAGCGCCTCAAGCGCCGCGTGAAGTACGATCTCTCGATGATCAAAGAAATTGGCTACACCAACGGTATCGAGAACTACTCACGTCATTTCTCGGGAATGATGCCGGGCGAACCACCAGATACGCTTCTGTCCTATTTCCCTAAAAAGAAAGATCCCAAGACAGGCAAGATGGTGGCGGACTTCCTCACCATTGTCGATGAATCGCATGTGACCATTCCGCAACTCAATGGTATGTATGCCGGTGATGCATCGCGCAAGAATACGTTGGTGGAACATGGATTCCGTCTGCCGAGTGCAAAAGATAACCGACCACTCAAGTTCGATGAATTCTTGGAGCGTGTGGGTCCGATGATTTTTACCTCAGCGACACCAGGGAAGTATGAGAAGGAAATGAGTAAGCAGGTGGCAGAGCAAGTCATTCGTCCGACGGGGCTCACTGATCCTATCGTCGAGATACGACCGATACGGGAGTCTGGCAATTACAAAGGTCAAATCTTCGACTTCATCGATGAAGCGGAGAAGACCATCGCCAAAGGTGATCGTGTCTTGGCGACGACCTTGACCAAGAAAATGGCCGAGGATCTTTCTGAGTTTCTCAAGGAGAAAAACATCAAGGCCGCCTATCTCCACAGTGACGTCAAGACCATCGAGCGCATCACTATTCTCACCGATTTCCGCAAAGGGAAGTACGACATCCTCGTCGGCGTCAATCTCCTGCGTGAAGGACTCGACCTGCCCGAGGTGTCGCTCATCGGTATCCTCGATGCTGACAAGGAAGGATTCCTGCGCTCCGAAACTTCACTCATCCAGACCATCGGTCGTGCCGCTCGTAACGCTGCTGGTCGTGTCATCCTTTATGCCGACAACCTCACCGGCTCCATGGACAATGCCATCAAGGAGACCAACCGTCGACGAGCTCTCCAAATTGCCTACAATACTGAGCATGGCATCACCCCCCAGACCATCAAGAAGGCCATTCATGATATTACCGATCAGTTGCGCACCGAGCATGATAAGGCCGTGAATGAGCTCGTGAAGCTCGATGAAGAACTGGCGCGCACCAATCCCAAGTTGCTGATGAAGCAGAAGCAGGAGGCTATGGAGGAGGCGGTGAAGATGTTGGATTTCGAGACGGCGGCACTTATACGGGATGAGTTGATTGAGTTGGAGAGGAGGAGTGCTGCTGAAGTAAAAAAGGCTAAGAAGGAGAAGGGGGTGGGGAAGAGAAATAATAGCTTAAAAAATGACAGAAGAGGAATTAAAGAAAATTGTAGATGGAAATCCTGCAGACTTGATTAAGTTCGCTGCCAAGTATGGAATTGATTTTAGTGGCCTCGAAAAAGACATTGCTAAAAAAATGGTGCGCGAGCGGTTCTCATTATCAAATGATCAATTTGATGCGGTTGATTTTGTATTCTGGATTGCATATTTCGTTGAGCGGGAAGCGGAATCACTGATTATTGAACCAGAAGTTTATGTGGGTGCACGTAAAGAAGCTATGGAAATAATAATTTCAAAACTTCATTTCGGTGAAAAAATTAAAATTATTGAGGAATTGCATACCGAGAAAAATGATCCATTTATTAAGCTTATGCGACAGGTCCAAGATCTTAGAAATCATGTTGCGCATGGTCGTTTTAATGAGTTGAAATATGCTGGTTATCTCTTGTCTGATAACAGAGGAAAGATGACGTTAATTGCTAATCTAAGGGATGCTTTACTGAAAAAATAAGTAAGTAAAAACCCCGCTCGGCAGTGCGCCAGGCGGGGTGAAAAGTTTTGTGATGAGCACTTTCGGCTCGTGTGACGTTGTGTCACGATCCAGTTTTTGCCGGGGTCTTGAGGATGTACTCAAGCGCGTGGGCCCAGTTTTTGACTGTCTGGCCTTTGTGCTCGCACATCCAATTTGGCGAATTGCTGAAGACCACCTTGCAGCCGTTCACCATGAATGGGGTGCGCCCGAACGGGTCGAGGCACGCCGAGGCCGGGTGATTATGGTGATTCATGTCAGTAAAAACAACGACATGTTTCGCACCAGCGTTGACCGCCGCGGCGAGGCCGATGAAGACCCCGATCGGCATTTCCTGTCCAGCATGTGTTGGAGTGGTTTGTGACCGGTCCGATGGGGGGACGAGTAAGTCAGTGAGAACGGCGTCGAAGAGCTTGGTTTTGCCGTCGAAATTCTCGAGGGCTTTCTCCGCTTCACGGTAGGTCCCGACAACCTCCAAGTCGTGCTTCTTTCCGAGCTGCGCACCGGCAGCTTTACGATGATTTTCGTTGTCATCGAACACAAGGATTTTCAATCTTTTCATAGTTTCGTTCCAGTTTTGAATGTTTGACCGCCAATAACATGTTAACATATAATATAGTATATTGTCAATATCAAAAAACAGGCCTAGAAATAAGCCTCAAATCACACTATCCTACACCCATACTCACCCTCATCTTCGAAGCTCACGGCACCACATTTGATAACGAAGCCCATTTGTCATCTGGCCACAATGACGTAGCCTTGTCGCCTCTCGGTATTCAGCAATCCAAGGAAATGGGAGAACGTTACAAGGAAGACCACTTCGACGCTATTTTCTGCTCGGATCTACAGCGGGCATACAAGAGTGCCGAGATTGGTTTTGGTTCCAAATGGCCGATTATTCAGGACGCCCGGCTTCGTGAATGTAACTATGGCGATCTGACGCAGGCGCCAAGCGAGCAGGTGGATGTGGAGAAGCCGAAGCGCATCGAGACACCATTTCCAAACGGTGAGAGCTACACGCAGACGACGGCGCGCATGAGGTCATTCTTGGAGGATTTGATCAAGAACTATCAAGGCAAGCGTGTCATGGTGATCGGTCATCGTGCGACGCAGTATGGTATTGAGCATGTGGTGAATGGGGTGCCGCTAGAGACGTTGGTGATCACGAAGTTCAAGTGGCAGCCGGGGTGGGAGTATAAATTTAGTGCGTTAAAAAAATAATAAATTAAATTTTATTTTAAAAAGTAAGATTGTTTTCAATGGATGTGTGATACAATAATTTACATATCAATTAAAGGCTGTCGACCTTAATAACATTTTCTCCACATATATGGCAAAAAAGAAAAAGGCTACGAAAAAGAAAGGATCTTCTAAAAAGAAAAAAACTTCAAAGAAGAGTAGAAGGTAAATTACAAAAATCGGCCTCGGGCCGATTTTTGTTTAGACCACCCAAAGCCCATCAGTGATTCCGCCGGTGTATGTCGCTTTGGGGAGTGACTAGAAATAACAGTAAATTTGAACTAGCCGGAATTTTTCGAAAGCCGTGATATAATTCATGCATTAATCAACTAACTTTTTAACGGCTCTCCCACCTGAAATTCCTCCTCAATACACACAAATACTTGATGATACATACGTCATCAGGTTTTTTTATTAGTTAATTTAAAGTACTATGAATACAAAGACGATCACAAAGAATAACATTATTATCTATGAAGGTAAGGATGGGAATATAGAATTACGAGCTGATGTGGAGAAGGATACGATTTGGGCGACGCAGGGACAGATAGCAGAATTATTTGATGTAAACTCACAAGCTATAACTAAGCATCTTCAGAATATATATGGAGAAGGTGAATTAATAAAAAATTCAACTTGTTCCATTTTGGAACAAGTTCAAAAAGAGGGTGGTAGAACCGTAAAACGCCAAATTGAATGCTACAACCTCGATGCTATCATCGCCGTCGGCTACCGCGTCAATTCAAAGAAGGCTACCCAGTTCCGCATCTGGGCTACTGGTGTATTGCGAGAGTATCTCAAAAATGGCTATACACTTAATAGATACAAACTCGACAAGTCGCCCGAGGCATTACTGGATCTTTATGCAGCTATGTCATCCATAGAGTCCAAAGGCTTGGGTGGCAAATTGAGAGGGAAAGTGACTTTCAAAATGACACAAGATTTCGAGTCTGGCGGAAAATAAAAAACGCGCTATACTCTATTTATGCTATATACCATCATTGTAGTCGTCATCATTCTCCTTGCATTATCACTCAAAGTAGTAAAGGAGTATGATCGCGGCGTTATCTTCTTCCTCGGCAAGTGTACGGGCGTGCGTGGTCCAGGACTCATTATTCTGGTGCCGATATTCGAGCGTATGACCAAGGTCACTTTGCGTACGATCACTATGAATATTCCTTCGCAGAAAATCATTACGAAGGACAACGTCTCTATCGATATTGCTGCCGTCGCGTATTACCATATCGTAGATCCGCAAAAGTCAGTGGTGGCCATCGAGAATGTTTATGATGCGGTCAATCAGATCAGTCAGACAACGGTGCGTAACATTGTTGGACGATTTTCACTTGATCAGCTTTTGTCACAGACTGCAGATATCAATGTACAGATCAAAGATGTCATCGATGCTCATACCGAACCGTGGGGCGCACAAGTGACTGCTGTCGAAATCAAAGACATTGTTCTTCCTGACAACATGCAGCGCGCTATGGCCAAGGAAGCAGAAGCAGAACGTGAACGTCGTGCCAAGATCGTGGCGGCAGAAGGTGAATTCCAGGCTGCACGGAAGCTCGGTGAAGCAGCTGATCTTATCGCTCAACATCCAGTCGCTCTCCAGCTACGCACACTTCAGACCATGGCGGAGATTGCTACTGAGAAGAACTCAACTATTATTTTCCCTGCACAATTCATGACGACGGTGCAGGAGGCGATTGCCACCATAAAGGGGGATTCGAGGAAGTAGTGTTTGTGCCGGGGAGAGGACTCTCGCCTTACAGGCGCAGTACAGGCTTCGTATTTCTTCGGAGCAAAGCTCCTCAGAAATATACTCAGCCTTTTCGAGTCCTTCTCCCGCAAGACACGCAGGTGTCTTGCTCTTGCCATTCGCTTCGCTCATGTGCCGGGGAGAGGACTCGAACCTCCACAGATTGCTCTACATGCTCCTAAGGCATGCGTGTCTACCAATTTCACCACCCCGGCGGATGTGTATAGGTGAGTCTAGCATATGTGATAGACTATATACATGGCAACTACTCCCAAGAAAGAGAAGATTCTTGTTATCGAAGGCGAAGCCGTCTTCGGAGGTCGTGTCGTCGAAGCTCTCAAGAAAGAAGGTTACAGTGCGTCACTTGCCACTGACGGTACTGCTGGCATGAAAAGTATTTACGATACATTGCCGCACCTCATCCTGGTGGACATTGTGTTGCCGGGCATGGATGGATACCAGATTCTCGCCAAGAAACAATCCGAAGCTCTCCTCGCTAAAATCCCTGTATTCCTGCTCTCGACTCAAGGTGTACCTATCAATATGGCTCGTGTACCACAAGGTGCAGTCCGAGAATTCATTCTGGATATGCACGCTGATAGCCGTGAAATCATCAAACGAGTCAATACACTTTTCGGATATACTTCGTCTGATAGTGTCGATGATGCTGGATCAAAGAAGAAGATCCTCTGGGTTGAAGACGACAAACTCATCGGTAGTATTCTCTCCAAGAAGCTCATCGCTTCCGGCTTCGATCTCTTTCATGCCAAGAATGGTCAAGAAGCACTGCAGTATCTCACCGATCATGTACCCGATGCTATAATCTTGGATCTTTTGATGCCAGGAATGAGTGGTTTCGATATTCTCCAGAAGGCCAAGATGGACCCTCGTCTCAAGACTGTTCCAGCCATGATACTTTCCAACCTCAACAAACAGAGCGATATCGAGCGTGCCAAGGTGCTTGGAGCACAGAAATTCTTGGTCAAAGCGGCCGCTTCACTCGATCAGATCGTCGAAGAGGTCAGGGGATTGACTCGATAGGAGGATTCTAGGCCCGGCCTAGAACGAGGGTAGGGATACTCCGGTTGATTTTTTGCGGTTTTCGTGATATTCTCCGCCCATTATGACCGCAGCACGCAAACATGCCTCCTCCGTCTCTCCTTCGCGACACGTTTCGGACGAGCGACGCAAGGCTTCGGAAGGCAGGCCAGTCATTGGCGAAGAAAAAATCGTCGTTAAAGGTGCGCGCACGCATAACCTCAAAAATATTACGGTCGAGATGCCACGCAACACCATGATTGCCGTGACAGGTCTCTCTGGTTCGGGCAAATCATCGCTCGCGTTTGATACTATTTTTGCCGAAGGACAGCGTCGCTACGTCGAGTCACTTTCAGCATATGCGCGACAGTTTCTTCATAAAATGCAGAAGCCTGACGTCGATGAGATTTCAGGACTTTCTCCGGCTATTTCCATTGATCAAAAGTCTCGTTCGAACAATCCACGTTCAACAGTCGCCACAATCACGGAGATTTATGATTACCTTCGTATCCTCTTTGCGCGTGTCGGTAAACCTCATTGTTTGACCTGTGGCCGTATCATTCATCGCATTTCGCAAGAAGAGATTCTCAATACCATAATGGAGACTGTCACCACTCGTGCTACGCAGGCCAAGAAAGTCTATGGTGTCAGCATTAGTGATGCCAAAATTCGTATCTATGCTCCAGTCGTCGTTGGTCGTAAAGGTGAGTACTACCAGATGCTCTACGACATGCTCGGCAAAGGATATGATCGCGTACGTATTGACGGCAAGATCCAGCGTCTTCGTGACCAGATTATTCTCGAGAAGAACAAAAAGCATGACATCGATGTGCTGGTCGATGAGATATTCGTCAGTGAGTTCAAAGATGCCAAACAGTCTGGTAATGCTCGTGAACGTCTCTCCGAAGCTATAGAGCGAGCTGTCCATGAAGCTGAAGGACTGATTCGAATAGAGTATCCGTGGGGACAGCAGCCGAGAGTCGTCGGCGGGAAGCCTTCGGAGGCCGTGAAGACGGCCGAGAAGCAGGCGCGGACTCAGCAGAGTCCGACGCCGGTTCCCGACGAGGATCTCTCGGCTGCTGGACCAGATGAAACTTTGATGTCAGTCAAATTCATGTGTCCCTACGATGGTTTTTCATATCCAGAAATCGAACCTCGTCTGTTCTCCTTCAATTCACCGTATGGCGCATGTTCAGTATGTAACGGATTGGGTACAGAAGGATTGTTTGCAGAAGAGATTTGTAAGGCATGTAATGGAGTTCGACTGCGTGAAGAAGCTCTTCATGTCAAAATTGGTGACAAAAACATCGTTGATACCACTTCGATGTCTATTGAGCATGCTATTGAATATTTCAAGCACATCAAACTCACAGATGCGGAAAAAGAAATCTCCAAGGTGGTCCTCAAGGAAATTCAGGCCCGCCTTTCATTCATGGTCAATGTCGGTATCGAATATCTGACGCTCGATCGTCGCGCCAACACACTTTCTGGAGGAGAGGCTCAGCGTATTCGTCTGGCCTCACAGCTTGGCTCAGGTCTTGTCGGAGCGCTGTACGTATTGGATGAACCGACTATCGGTCTTCATCAGCGTGACAACGATCGTCTCATCAAGACACTCCTTCATTTGCGTGACCTCGGTAATACCATCTTGGTCGTTGAGCACGATGAAGATACCATGTTCGCCTCTGACTATATAGTAGACATCGGTCCTGGTGCTGGTGTGCATGGTGGCAAAGTTGTTGTTTCTGGTTATCTCGATGATCTCCTGACTGCCAAGAAGAACGCATCTGGCTCACTGACTCTGGCGTACTTGCGTGGCGAAGAGAAGATAGAAGTGCCTGCTACACGCCGTGAGCCAAAAGGAAAGATTATGATCCGCAACGGTCATGCATTCAATATCAAGGACATGAATGTGGACGTGCCACTGGGTTGCTTGAATGTCATCACCGGAGTTTCTGGTTCTGGCAAGTCTTCTTTTATGTACGAGATCCTCCACCGCAATCTTTCTTCACGTTATGAGATGCGTAAACGTACAGATGAGCCGATCAACTGCAAAGAATTTAAAGGCACCGAATATGCTGGTCGCGTCATTCTTATAGACCAAAGTCCGATCGGCCGCACACCACGTTCAAATCCAGCAACCTACACCGGATCATGGACACATATTCGTGATTTGTTTGCATCAGAAGCTGAAGCGCGTGCGCGTGGTTGGGGAGCGGGGCGTTTCTCATTCAATCGTCCTGGTGGTCGCTGTGAAGCCTGTGAAGGTAACGGTGAGATCGCTGTAGAAATGCACTTCTTGCCGACAGTCTATGTGACCTGTGATGTCTGTAACGGTAAGCGATTCACCAAAGAGACACTTGAGATTAAGTATCGCAAGAAAAATATTCATGAAGTACTCGAATTGACCATCGAAGAGGCTCTCGAATTTTTCAAAGATATTCCTGCGGTTGAAGATCGTTTGCAAAGCTTGATGGATGTGGGACTCGGCTATGTGAAGTTGGGACAATCAGCTACTACATTGTCAGGTGGTGAAGCGCAGCGCGTCAAAATTTCATCTGAGCTGTATCGTGCCCATCTCCAGAAGACTATTTACTTGCTAGATGAGCCGACAGTCGGATTGCATTACGAAGACGTGAAGAAATTGATCGATATTTTGCAAAAATTGGTAGACAAAGGAAATACGGTGGTGGTCATCGAGCACAACCTCGATTTGGTCAAAAATGCTGACTATGTCATAGATATTGGTCCTGAAGGTGGAGAACGTGGTGGCAAGATTGTGGCAAAGGGAACTCCGGAAGATGTGGCGCAAAGCGACAAGAGTTATACGGGTAAATATTTGAAGAAGGTTCTCAAGAAATAAATAAAAAAACCCAGCGCTGCCGCTGGGCTCAAGTGAATCATCCAAGGGTACTTAGTTTCATACATCTCATTATCGTCCTGCTAGTGCCTCGGGGAGATCTATGCACAACCGCATCACTGGACGTATGATTCGGCAATACGCCGGATACGCTACGGTGAGCGCTACCCATGTACCGAATGCACTCCAGGAATGGAGGATGATCGAGATGCTCGACACCGTCAAGACGACGAGTAAGCTCGCGAGTGTCAGTACGACGAGTAGTGCGCTTGCAATACTCCGATTTGACCAATCATCATCATCGGGTCCCAAAAAATAAATGAGTAGGATGAGAGCGACACTCGACACGATGACTATCATCGTCGTCGTGAAGTGGGTAACAATGTTCCAGCAGGCGCCCACGGTGATACAGGACAGAAATCCCAGGGTCACCAACCTGACGATGGTGCAGAAGATAAAGAAGGAGGTGTCTCCTTCGGGGTCAAAGCGCGCACTTTCTCTGAGGTCAGAAATAGTATGAGGCATAAGTAACAAGGGGCTTCTTTGTGGCGTGATTGCCACAGTTCAAGGAATACTGTACTCTGTATTTCATGACTAGTCAAGAATTGGCCAAAGTCAAGTTGCCCGACGAGCCGGGTGTATACACCTTCGTCAATGCCAAAGGTCGACCACTGTATATTGGGCGCGCCACGTCACTTCGTGATCGTACACGGAGTTACTTTGCGGCTGATCTTATCGAAACGCGTGGACCACGTATTGTCGACATGATCACCAAAGCTACAGGGGTCAGGTGGCAGGAAACTGACTCGGTACTCGAAGCTATCATTCTTGAAAGCACCCTAATCAAACGCTATCAACCCTATTACAATGTTGATGAGCGTGATGATAAAAGTTCACAGTATGTTGTTATTACCGACGAAGTGTGGCCGCGTGTATTCCTTGCACGTGCACGTGATTTTGATAGTGCACTGACTGATGGGACGATTGATTATCGTATCAAACGCTATTTTGGTCCCTACCCACACGGAGGTTTGATCAAAGAAGCTCTCAAAATTCTCCGTAAATTGTTCCCATTCAAGGACAAGAAATCATTTGACGCTCGACATGATGCGTTCTACCGCGCTCTTGGTCGTTCGCCTCGCGAGGATGATACCAATGCACGCCGTCGATACAAATACACGATTGATAACTTGATTCTTTTCTTCGAAGGCAAGAAAGATACGGTCAAAGCACGTTTGGAGAAAGAGATGCATGCGGCTGCCAAGGCTATGAGATTCGAGGAGGCGGATCAAGTGAAGAAGCTGATCTACGCACTGGATCATATCAATGATATTGCTTTAATTAAAAACGAAATCCGAAATTCGAAATCCGAGACAAATACGAAATCCGAAATCCGAAAAGAACCATTCCGCATCGAGGCATATGACGTCGCGCATCTCTCGGGTACAAATGTGGTCGGAGCATTCGTCGTCTCTGAAAATGGGGAATTGGCACCGAATCAGTACCGTACGTTCAAGATGTCTCGTCAGAGTAACGATGATATTGGTGGTCTGGTAGAAATACTTTCGCGTCGCCTCAATCACTCGGAATGGACGTACCCAGATCTCATTCTTGTCGACGGTAATGAGACACATCGTGCACATGCGGAGGCTGTGCTCAAAGCCCGCCGTGTTTCGATACCTGTCATCGCTGTCACCAAAGATGAACGGCACAAAGCGGCCCGATTGATAGGAAACCCAGAACTTATTTCACGATACGAAAAGGAGATTGTCGCACTCAATGCAGAAGCGCACCGGTTTACCATTAAGTTCCACCGTTTGCGGAGGAAGTTCACGTGAGGTAGTATAGTAATGAAAAATGGATTGCCAGACCATCCTTCGGGAGTGTTTTCTTGGAGGCGATTGTGTCGGGCGATGGAAAAATCACAACGTTGAAGGAGTACACCAAGGAGTACTCCTAGGTCGCTTGCATCACGCCAAGACCTTTCCAAGTGCTGGGAGTGGGAAGTCCTACCGGATTTCCTTCCCAGCACCTTTTTTGTGAGTATATATGATTTAGACTATAATATACATCATGCACAAACCTCGCATTGGTGTACTTCGTGGCGGTCCAAGTAACGAATATGATGTATCGCTCAATTCTGGTGCAGCAGTGCTCGATGCACTCCGCAAACGACTCGACCATCTCTACGAAGCTCGTGATATTCTCATAGACAAGAACGGTGTTTGGCATCTGGACGGTGTGGCATTTCCAGCACATGATATTGCATCGAAGATTGATGTCGCTTTCAACGCTCTCCATGGAGCATATGGAGAGGATGGCAAGATACAGGCATTCCTCGAGGCGCATCGTATGCCGTTCACTGGTTCGGGTTCATTGGCATCAGCGGTGGGTATGAACAAAATTCTGACCAAAAAGGCATTGGCGAGCCATGGTATCAAGAGTCCATACTGGACTGAGGTTCCTTCTCACCGTATCAGGAATGAAGGAGATGCGGTTGCGCAAGAATTATTCACAACATTTGTTTTCCCAGCCGTAGTCAAACCAGCCTCGAGCGGCTCGTCGGTGGGTGTTTCTGTCGTACGTACGTTGCCCGAACTGATTGCCGGTTTATCAAATGCCGCAGAACACGGAGACACCATTCTTGTAGAAGAATTCATTCCTGGCATTGAGGCTACGTGTGGGGTAATCGAAGGATTTCGAGGTCATGAAATATACGCGTTACCGCCGATCGAGATTCGTCCTCATAGTGGTTTCTTTGACTACCAAGCGAAGTATCAGGGCAAGTCGGAGGAGATTGTTCCTGCTACTTTTCCTCAGTCGATCAAAACAGCACTCGAGGATGTGTCGGCACGCATCCATCGTGCACTCGGCCTCAAGCAGTATTCACGCTCTGATTTCATTATTCACCCACGACGCGGGATTTATGTGCTCGAAGTCAATACACTTCCTGGTTTGACGGGGGAGTCGTTGGTGCCCAAAGCGCTCCGTGCGGTCGGAAGTGATTTGCATGAATTGGTCGATCATCTGATTTCCCGGGCTCGTAACTATCGTTGATGCTATGCCTATCCGTCGCATGAGCGCTACAAATGAATCAGGCACATTCTCGCTAGAGAAACTCTCACATTTCCGCTGTGCTTCGTGTTCGAAATGGTGGAGTATTGGTGATGCACCTGCTCGTGATGAATGGTTCTGTCCGTGGTGCGGACTGAAACAGACGTTTGCCGATAAGACACCCAAGGATATAGGTGATTGAAAAATGGCATGAAATACGGTATAGTCTTTCGGTCCCTGTAATGGGCCCGTAGCTCAGTTGGTAGAGCAGTGCTTTTGCAAAGCAAAGGTCGGAGGTTCGATTCCTCTCGGGTCCACACATGAAAATAAGCCCATCAGGGCTTATTTTATTTGATGTTAGGCCCACTTCCACTTCTATGTGTAGCGCGGTATAATAATATGCCAAAGGTCGCTTTATCAGCCCTCATGTTTTATTACACATATGGCAGATGCACCTGTATGCTCGTCATGCAATCATCCTCACTCAGGCAAGACCTGCGATTGCGGATGTGACCAGAAATAGCAAACAAAAAACCACCGCAAGGTGGTTTTTTGTACATATGTAGCAGTGACTACATCTGAGACGGAGTGCTGTCTTTGACGCAGCAGCTACAGCTCTTCTTGTGATCGATGATGAGCCAGATGGCTGACAGACCAACAAGAATGTAGACGATCATCGAACCAGTACTTCCGACGCCGAAGATGGCATCGACAAGGTTCCAGTTGAATGCAACGAGGAGCCAATTGAGGCCACCGATGATCGTCAGAATGAAGGCGATAACGTGTGTTGTCTTCATGGGAGTTGATTAGTTGATAAACGAACCGTGAAGATAGTATACCATAATACTGTCTTGAATTGGTTTGTGGTTGTCTAATATCTGTGCACCCTATAGGGCTCGAACCTATGACCTCACCCGTGTGAAGGGTGCGCTCTAGCCAACTGAGCTAAGGGTGCCTCGGGCGTATTATTGTCGGGCTGCCGGGAATCGAACCCGGACCGCATCCACCCCATGGATGTATACTACCACTATACTACAGCCCGCCTTCGCTCCTCACAAAGCTCGGAGCTTCGGCGGGCGAAGCCCACGTGGTGCCGAGTATCACATCTCATGAATCTACAAGGAGTACGTTTCGAAGTTTACGTTATTTTTGAAAATTACTCAAATATGTGTTAGATTGGCCTTGTTACAACGAAGGGCCATTAGCTCATCTGGTAGAGCGCACCCATGGCATGGGTGAGGTGAGCGGTTCGAGTCCGCTATGGTCCACATCGGGGCGTAGTATAGTGGTAGTATACACGCTTCGGGTGCGTGAGGTCCGAGTTCGATTCTCGGCGCCCCGACAAATGTGACTATTGCAGAAGCGATAACTCCGCGCTAGGATATGTTTCCATACGCCGTAGTCGAGAGGCACGGGCGACGCTCATATGGAATCATTCGGAGAAGCTATCAAAATGGTGTTTTCAACACTCTGGGAGGTCTGGAAAGAAATGGCCTCAGCCGCGTGGGCAATCATACCGGTCGCTCTTCATTTTTTCCTGTGGGCTATCTCAGGTATCATTATTTTGCCGTGTGTATTCATTGCCGGTGAGCTATACCCCAAATGGCAGAAGTGGGGAGAAGATTTTTAGTTCAATTCATGGTACATTGCTGCCATGATACAGACTCGTACTTCATCAATAACGGCACTTCATCCGACTATTTTCGTGATATTCGGTATCACCGGTGATTTGGCTGCGCGCAAACTCATTCCTGCACTGCTCAATCTCTACGCAAAGCAGCTGTTACCACAACGATTTGCTATTATCGGTTTTTCGCGGCGCGTTTTCAGTCGTGAAGAATTTCGTGAGTACATTCGTGGTCGCATGAATGTGAAACCGGGTCAATACAAAGAGGAGGACATCAAACATTTCTTGGATCATATGGTCTACGAACAAGGCATGTTCGATGACACGGGTGCCTATGCGCGTCTGGCGACCAAGATGAAAGGCATCGATGATCGATGGGGTCAATGCTCCAACAAGCTGTACCATCTCTCAGTTCCGCCGACCCTGTACGAGAAAATTTTGAGTAATATTGCGCATTCAGGATTGGCCCAATCATGCGACGATGGTACGGGGTGGACTCGTATTCTGATCGAGAAGCCTTTCGGCAGTGATAGTGAGACGGCCCGTCATTTGGACAAATTACTCGGTGCGCTTTTCAAGGAAGAGCAGATCTTCCGCATCGATCATTATTTGGCGAAGGAGGTATTACAGAACATCACGGCATTTCGTTTCGCCAATTCCATGTTCGAGCCATTGTGGAACAGGGAATTCATCGACAAGGTCCACATCAAGCTGTTCGAGAAGAATGGTATGGAAGGACGTGGTGCATTCTACGATCCGATCGGTGCACTCAAGGACGTGGGTCAGAATCATATGCTGATGATGCTCGCTATCATCGCGATGGAGCCACCCCGTTCATTCAAGGCTAGTGATATTCGTCAGGAACGTGCCAAGGTATTGGCGAAATTGAAGCTGATGACGGCACGGTCTATCGGCACGCATGTCGTTCGAGGTCAGTACATGGGTTATATGCAAGAGATAGGCATCTCGCCGAGTTCACAAACAGAGACCTATTTCCGTATTCAGGCACATATTGCCTCACCGCGATGGAAGGGGGTGCCTTTTTATCTCGAAAGTGGCAAGGGGCTCGCCGACACGAAGGCCGAAGTAGACATTTATTTCAAAGAAAGTCCCAAATCAAAAAGTATCCACCTTCGCCGAGGTCATGGCGGACGAGAAAGTCAGAAGGATGGCGTCAACGGCAATCAGCAGAATATTCTGACCTTCCGTATACAGCCGGATGAGGGTATCCGCGTTCGCTTCTTCGTCAAGAAACCAGGTTACGATTTCACCACGGAGTCCAAGACGCTCAAATTCAAGTACAGTGATGCGGCCTCGTTCGACATGATTCCCAATGACTACGAGCGACTCATTCATGACGCCTTCGTTGGTGATCAGACATTGTTCGCTTCGACTGATGAAATCATGGCTTCATGGAAGTACATCATGTCTATTCTCAACAATTTGAAACAGACACAGCTTACGTTGTATGAACGTGGAGCGGGGTATGTGGGGTAGGTTCCAGGCCCTAGATTCCAAGTTCTGATTCCAGGCCCGGCCTAGAAATATTTCTAGGCCGGGCCTGGATACTTATCGAGGCATATCCCCACACGACATAATTCCTTCCTTCCAAGCCTCAAAGCGCTGATCGCTGGCTACATTTTCGGCTTGTCAGGAAGGAATTATGTCGTGTGGGGATATGCCTCTACTTATCCACACCTTATTTTGCATGCTTTTTTGGGTAAAGTGGGATATAATATCCATCAAGTGGGAAGAAGTGGTAAATAGGTAACAGCTCCTATCTACGACATCTCCACAATCCAATGTTAATCGGGGAATATAGACACACTATCGACGACAAAAACCGCTTGTCTCTTCCGTCCAAGTTCCGCAAGGAAATGGGGAAGACGGTGGTAGTTACGCCTGGTCTCGATTCTTGTTTGTTCATCTTCACGGTGAGCGAATGGGAAAAAGTTTCTGGACGTTTGTCGGTGTCTGAATCTTCGATGCTCTCATCGGATAACCGCGGCTTCAACCGCTATCTTCTGGGTCGAGCGGTTGAGGTCGAGGTAGACGCTGTCGGTCGCATGCTCATCCCCGAGTATTTGCGCGAACGAGCACAGCTTGTATCGAAGGTTGCCTTCGTCGGCGTCAAAGATCGAGTCGAGCTGTGGAACGAAGAAGCGTGGGACAGGTATGTCCATGAAGTCGAGCTCAAAGCTGATGCTTTGGCTGACAAACTTGGTCGCGAAAGCGCGGTCTAGCATATGGAAACTGTACACGTACCAGTACTTTTACATGAAATAGTCCGGGACCTTGTCCCGGGAAGAGTCACAAATGAGTCGTCGATATATCTCGACTGCACACTCGGTGGCGCCGGTCATGCACTGGCTATCGCCAAGGCATGTGGCGGCAATCTGACCATCATCGGTCTCGATCGCGATCTACATGCTATCGATCGAGCGGGCAAGATGCTAGCTGGTCTCGCCACCAAGCTCATTCTCGAGAATGTCGACTACCGTAAACTCGATGCAGTCCTCACCAATCACGCCATCCCCGGCGTCGATATGGTACTCATGGATCTCGGTATCTCATCTGACGAACTCGACACCTCAGGACGTGGCTTCACGTTCCAGAAAGATGAGCCCTTGCTCATGACTATGGGTGATCCGGCAAGTTATCCATTCACGGCGACTACCATCGTCAATGAATGGGACGAAGAAGTCATTGCCAATATCATTTTCGGCTATGGTGAAGAACGATTTGCGCGCAAGATCGCACGAGCCATCGTGAATTATCGAACCAAGAAGCATATTGAAACGACACTTGAGCTGGCTGAAATCATCAAATCATCAGTTCCGCCGTTCTATCGTCGAGCCAAACTTCATCCAGCTACCAAGACATTCCAGGCACTACGTATTGCAGTCAACGATGAACTGAATGCACTCAAGGAAGGTCTGGCAAAAGGATACGCAGCCCTCAATCGCGGTGGACGCATGGCCATCATCTCATTCCATAGTCTCGAAGACCGTATCGTCAAAGATTTTTACAAAGAATTAGCGGTGAATGGGGCACAGATTATCACCAAGAAGCCCATTACGGCCTGCGATCAAGAAATTGCTGAGAATCCTCGTTCACGGAGTGCCAAGCTTCGCATTATAGAGAAACCTTTTTTATAACAACGCATATGACCAAAGTAATAGTACACACATACACAACCATACACGGATATCGTCGCCAGATTAATCTGGCTCTTCTGGCCGTCTGTGCCATGATGGTACTGGTCTACGCATTCAATCTCTATCGTGTTATTTCACACACTATTGCACTGCAACAGGTCGGTACGCAAACTGCCACTATCGATGCCGCCATCAATACATTGGATACTCAATACATCGCTTTGTCACACAGTATCACTCCTGATTCCATCAAAACCCATGGTCTCGATCAGGCACCGGTGAGCACGTTCATCTCCCGCACCACATCACTTGGACGTATTGCTCTTTCGGGTCATGAACTCTAATCAACGACTACGTGCACGGATCATTCTCGGCGGCATCGTGTGTGCCGCCCTTGGTATTGTCGCGGTGCTCTATAACATCCAGATCATTCACGGTCAGGAATATGCCAGCAAAGCCCAGAAACAGTATGTGAAGCCATCTGCCAGTACATTCGATCGTGGCTCAATTGCCTTCACGGCCAAGGATGGTACGCATCCTTCAGCGGCAACATTGACGGCTACCTATTCGCTGTCTATAAGTCCCAAAAGTATTACTGACCCAGAAGGGACGTATCAAGCAATCACGCAGTATCTACCTATCGATCATGATCAGTTCTTGAAAAAGACGGCGGATGCAACTGATCCGTATGAGGAATTGGCCAAGAAAATTGATGCGACCGTTGCGCAATCGATCCAGGGGTTGTCACTCAAAGGGGTGTCCGTGAGCAAGGACATGGTCCGTTCGTATCCGGGCGCTGGATTGGCCGCACACACACTCGGTATTGTCGGTGAAAGTGATGGTGCTGTCCAAGGTCGTTACGGACTCGAACGTTCGTATGAGAACATACTCAATCGTACTCATGTCGGTGTCTCCGCCAATGTGTTCGCGCAATTGTTCACCAACATTCATGACTCAGTCGTCGGTGGAGATGAAGAAGATACGGCTGGCGATATTGTCACGACCATCGAGCCGACGGTGCAGGGATATCTCGAGAAAATTCTAGTCAAAATACATACACAGTGGAAATCGGATGAGATTGGTGGAATCATCATGGACCCCAAGACGGGTGAAATCTTCGCTATGGCTTCGGTACCCGCCTTCGACCCCAATGACATTTCCAAACTCAAAGATGTCAGTGTCCTGTCGAATCCACTTGTCGAGCATGCATATGAAATGGGATCGATCATGAAGCCGCTCACGGTGGCGACAGGTCTCGATACGGGTGCCATCAAGCCGACATCGACATATGACGACACGGGCACGATGACACTTTCTGGCAAGACGATTGCGAACTTCGATGGTAAGGCACGCGGGCCAGTGACACCGGTGCAGGAAATTCTTAGTCAGTCCTTGAATGTGGGAGCAGCCACGGTGGCCCTAGAAGTAGGGAAGAGCGATTTCGTACGATACTTCACAGCCTTCGGTTTCGGCTCGAAGACGGGCGTCGATCAGCCCAATGAGACTGCGGGTCTGACGCCCAACTTGAAGACAGGGCGTGATATCGAAATTGCGACCATGGCATATGGTCAAGGTATTGCACTCTCACCGGTGGCCATGACACGTGGTCTGGCGGTTCTTGCCAATAGTGGTCGACTGGTACAGCCGCATCTGGTCAAAGAAATTGACTACGTCGACGGTACCAAGAAGCTCATCACTCCGACTGATGGTCCTCAAGTCATGAAGGTGGAGACAGCTGACACGGTGACGCGTATGTTGGTCAAAGTTGTGGATGAAGCACTCCGTAAAGGTGCACTCAAAATGGAACACTATAGTATCGCTGCCAAGACGGGTACTGCTCAGGTGGCGGATCCGGCGACCAAGACATACTATCCAGATCGCTATTTGCACTCATTCTTCGGCTATTTCCCGGCTTATAATCCGCGCTTCATCGTCTTCCTCTATCAGAAGTATCCCAAAGGAGCTCAGTATGCGTCTGAGACGTTGGCAGAGCCGTTCGGTGAGCTCAGCAAGTTCCTGATCGACTACTACAACGTGCCGCCGGATAGATAGTATATTGACGAATATAGTATTTTGTGTTACTCATATGTAGTGAGTTCTTTGGCATGTTTGTGTGCTTGAGACAAAAGGTTTTAACCAACAAAGAAATGGAGGGGCTATGCGCCCACACATCGAACAAATGCAGAGGAAGTTGAAGGCGGCCATCAAGGTGCCTGGAGTCGCTAATCGGTTCAAGGGTGACCTCGTCATCGCATTCACATCACTGGGGATGAGTCATCGCAAAGCTCTCGCGCTTGCTGCGGAGATGGTCCGTCGCGTTCAGCAGATGAAGAACGTGGAGATGACTGAGACGACGGCAAGGAATTATCTGTCCTGGCAAAAGATGGGCAATATGAAATTCCCGGAAGCCTTTACCGAGGGGTTGGCCAGTCGCGCGCAAATTATCTTCAATCAAGTCTCTTCCTATCTATCGAATATGAAGGGGCGGGGAATTGATTTTGGGTGTGGTCGAGGTGAAGTGACCCAGATGCTCTGTACCCGACTCGGTCTCGATATGTACGGCTGTGACGCGCGGCAGTATCTGTTCGAAGGTGCACGGTTCCCGTTCGCCATCTCGGACGATCAAGGCGTCTGTTATCAGGATCACTTCTTCAGTGGTGGCTTGATGACCAATGTCTTGCACCATGAGGTCAATAACGAAATCATCCTGGCCCAACTCCACCGTATCATCAAGCCAGGTGGTCATCTGGTGGTCATCGAAACGGTACCCGCTCATGATACCGAAGTTGATTTCGCACTCACGCTGCTCAATGATTGGTTCTACAACCGTGTTCCGTACGATGCGGATGTGTCGGTCCCTGGTACATTTGAGACGAAGGAAAATTGGGTGAAGCGCTTCGGATCATCCGGATTCACGATCAGGAGCGCGCCAGTGGAACTTGGCTTCGATCAGCCTCTCATCCAGGACTTTCACGTGCTCTATGATCTGACACGGGATTGAGTCACTACACACAACAGTCTCGCAACAGCGGAATCAATCGGTTCCGCTGTTTTTACTTTATATATCTACGAATTTGGCCTATAATGTCTCCACCTATGAATTTCCTTAAGAAAGCCGTAGTCGCCGTGCTGATTCTCGAATCACGCCTCATTCTGGCCAAATACAAGCCCTTCATCGTGGCGGTAACTGGCAGTGTCGGCAAGACATCTACCAAGGATGCTATCTATGACGTACTGAGTCACGGCAACCTCTGCGGGATCGATGGTGGCGAGTTGTGCTACGTTCGCAAGAGTGACAAGAGTTTCAATAGTGAGATCGGCCTGCCTCTGACCGTCATCGGCGTACCCAATGCCTGGCGCGATGCTCGAGCATGGATGCGCAACATGTTCGAAGGCCTCAAACTCATTCTAGTCAAGAAAGAATATCCTGATTGTCTGGTGCTCGAAATGGGCGCTGATCATCCGGGTGATATTCGTCGTGTAGCGCAGTGGCTGCATCCTGACATTTCAGTGATAACGCAAGTCAGTAGCACGCCAGTCCACGTGGAATTTTTCGAATCACCAGAACATGTGTTCGAAGAGAAAGCTGCACTGGCGACTGCGGTCAAACCAGGGGGTACACTGGTCTTGTTTGCTGATAATCCCAAAGTCATGACACTCGCAGAGCGAGTCGCGGGCAAGAATGTGAAGGTAATCTCGTTTGGTACATCTGAGCAGTCGATGGTCCGTGGTTCGGCAGGAGTTGTTACTTATACAGATAATACGCCCTCAGGCCTCTCTTTCACCTTGAATATGAATGGCACTAGTTCCACCGTTTCCATTCCTGGCATCATCGGTCACTCCTACCTGTACCCACTTCTCGCTGCTGCAGCAGTCGGTCTGGCCAAGAATGTGTCGACAGCCGATATCATTCAAGGCTTGCATCACTACGAAGCACCCAAGAGTCGTATGAGGATCATTGCTGGTCTGAATGGAGCAACTATCATTGATGACACATATAATTCATCGCCTGATGCGGTCATTTCGGCGCTCCGTACACTCGCATCTATCCAAACTTCGGGCAGGAAGATCGCCGCACTCGGTGATATGCTCGAGCTCGGTCAGTATGCCGCTGAGGAACATCGCAAGATTGGTAGGGAAGTCATCGGTGTGGCAGACCTCCTCATTACGGTTGGTCAACGTTCTCGTGCGACTGCTGATGAGGCGATCAAAGCAGGTTTGGCTGCTGAGAAGGTCACATCATTCGATACTTCAGTCGAAGCTGCTGACTATATCAAGCTACTGATCTCATCTGGTGATGTCATTCTGGTCAAAGGATCGCAATCTATCCGTATGGAGCGCATCGTGACGTCACTCATGGACAACCCTGCGGACGCCTCTCGTCTCGTGGCACGCCAAGAACGTGAGTGGCTTGAGAAAAAGTAAAAATCGTGTTACTTTGTTTTTCACGGCCCTATCGTCTATCGGCTAGGACACTGCCTTCTCAAGGCAGGAAGCGGGGTTCGATTCCCCGTAGGGCTACTAAGTTTTCTGTGATAATATGTTCTTACTAATAAATAAGCTAAAAACATGAGCCCATCATTCAAAGGTGTTATCGGTTTAATAATTATAGTATTATTTTTCTTTCCATGGGTTTGGATGGGAATGCTCAGTCTCCATCTGACCGCATTGCTAGCTATCTTGATCGGCTTGGTGGCTACTGCTATTGGTACATGGCTTGGATTTCAAGCAAGAAAGGGTGGCTCCCGAATTTTAGGTATGGCGAGTATGACACTTGGTATTATCTCAATCGTGATCAACGTAGTAAATCTAATTGCAGTTTCTATTCGCTGATAGATTTTATAATTAATTCTAGCTCAGCAACGTCGGAGGTCCTTTCCAGTGAACTTCTATAATTTATTTACGTACATTATATCTATGCCCAAGAAATACCTTTCAGCCATCATATTCGCCGTCGTATGTATCGTGATCGCTATTATTATCGCCGCGGTCAGCGGAGGATCTTCATCTGGCTGGCAGGCACCGACCACTGGTCCTGACACATCGGTTCAGCCGACCACTGGCCCAGATGGTAAGCCACTTACTCCTACCACCACAGCCGGTACGTACACCATGGCTGATATCGCCAAGCACGCCGTTGCCTCGAACTGCTGGACGACTGTCGACGGTAGTGTCTACGATGTGACTGCGTGGATCAGCAGGCATCCCGGTGGTCAGCAGGCCATCATCGGTCTCTGTGGCCGTGATGGTTCAGAAGCGTTCGACGGTCAACATGGCGGTGAACGTCGCCCTACCAATGAGCTCGCCTCATTCAAGATCGGTACACTCAGCAAATAAATCACATGAATCCTACATTTTCACGTATCACTATGGCTGGAATTGGCCCGACGATTGTACGCATCGCTCTGGCCTTGGTCTTCCTCTGGTTCGGCTCTCAGCAGCTCATCAACACTGGCGCGTGGTTGAGTTTCGTCCCTGATTTCGCGATCAGCATGTCGCATCTTTCGGCAGCTGCTCTCGTTCACTTCAATGGTGCGTTCGAGATCGTCTTCGGTCTAGCACTCTTGATAGGTTTTTTCTCACGTACATCTGCACTCCTCCTCGGATTGCATCTTTTTAGCATTACGCTCACACTCGGCCTCAGTGCCATCGGTGTACGTGATTTCGGTCTGGCATTGGCCACGCTAAGTATCGTATTCGCCGGAGGGGGTATCTGGACTGTGGATAAGCTGCTTGACAAAGATGCGCAAATAGTTTAGCATCACGTTAAATAGTCGGAGCGAGTACGGTCATGGGATCGTCCGAACTCCTACAAAGCGAAAGGCTCACCATGAAGATCGTGCACACGGTCTGGGTTGTCCTATTGGCCCTACTGGTCATGCCGGTCCAAGCATTCGTGCTCGACCCGGCACAGGCACCAGGAGGAACAAATGGGAACGCGGCGGTTGTTGCGTTCGTCCGGTACCATCCAGCACCGCAGTTGCAGGAGGGATGGACGGAATATGCGGCTTCGGTCGCAATTATTCCGGAAACGTGGCTTTGGGTGATACCCACGATTATCGTCGGCTGGCTCTTGGTACGTCGCCGAATGGTAGTCGTTAGATGGCTCACTAAGCCGCGGTATATCGGTCATCATGACAATGAAGGAGATGGTCACCATCATCTCCTTCACCCACATTTGGGTTGAGAGCTCTCGAGGAATTTGAGGTCAACGCATGCTGGGCAGGCTGCGTAACCCATAGTTCACTCCGAGGGGGCTCTCACCCCTTTTTTTGTTGCCTGCAGGTGATTTTTTGGCCCAATTTTGCTAGAGTATAGCTGTCAGGCCGTCCTGCTATGCACCAGAAATTCCTCAAGCCGTATGATCCGGCATCAACTGAAGATCGCATTTATAAGCTCTGGCAAGAGAGTGGCTTTTTTAATCCAGACACCCTTCCTCCACGCAACCAGCAAGGCCAGCCGTTCAGTATCGTATTACCTCCGCCCAACGTGACCGGCACTCTTCACATGGGTCATGCCGCCATGTTGGCAATTGAGGACATTATGATTCGTTACAAGCGCATGCAGGGCTACAAGACATTGTGGCTTCCAGGGACCGACCATGCCGCTATTGCTACTCAGTCTAAAGTTGAAAAGGAAATTGAAAAAAAAGAGGGCAAACGCCGTCACGATCTTGGTCGTGAGGAGCTTCTTAAACGCGTCAATGCATTTGCCCAGGAGAGTCATGATACTATCGTTAATCAGGTTCGTAAAATGGGTGCGTCTATCGATTGGTCACGTGAAGCTTTTACCTTGGATGACAAGAGGAATTTTGCCGTACGTACCGCATTCAAGGCCATGCACGATCTTGGACTCATTTATCGTGGTCATCGCATCATCAATTGGGATCCAAAAGGGCAGACAACTATTTCTGATGATGAAATTGTTTACGAAGAGCGCAAAGCGAAATTATATACATTCAAATACACCAAGGATTTTCCTATTTCTATCGCCACCACTCGTCCTGAGACCAAGGTTGGTGATGTTGCTGTAGCTGTCCATCCTGATGATGTTCGGTACAAGAAATATATTGGCTCTGAATACAAGGTTGATTTTGCGGGTGCACAGCTGACTATCAAGATCGTCGGTGACGCTGAAGTCGACAAGGAGTTCGGCACCGGTGCCGTCGGTGTCACACCAGCTCATAGTTTCGTCGACGCTGAGATTGCCAAGCGTCACGACCTACCATCGATCCAAGTCATTGATGAATTTGCAAAAATGATGCCAAACACTGGCATTGTTGCTGGACTCAAGGTCGCACCTGCCCGTGAGGCCGTCATCAAGTGGCTTGAGGAGCATTCTTTGATCGAAAAGACTGAAGATATAACGCAGAATATTGCGACCGCAGAGCGTACTGGTGGAGTTATTGAACCGTTGCCGAAATTGCAGTGGTTTATTGCAGTAAATAAGCCATTCAAGATTCCACATTCAGCGATTCCGGGCATCAAGCAAGGGCAGGAGGTCACCCTCAAGCAGATTATGCATCAAGCAGTAGAGTCAGGTGCCATCAAGATCATTCCTGAACGTTTCGAAAAGACCTATTATCACTGGATCGACAATTTGCGCGACTGGTGCATTTCGAGGCAGATCTGGTATGGGCATCGCATACCGGTGTGGTATAAGGGAAATCAAAAGTCTGAGCAGGAAATTTACGTTGGAATTGAAGCGCCAGAAGGTGAAGGGTGGATACAGGACGAAGATACGCTCGACACGTGGTTCTCATCTGGTTTGTGGACGTTTTCAACGCTCGGCTGGCCTGAAAAGACAGGGGATCTCGCCGCATTTCATCCTACCAGCGTGTTGGAAACAGGCTATGATATCCTCTTTTTCTGGGTAGCGCGCATGATACTCATGACGGGCTGCCTTCTTGGTGATGTACCATTCAAGACTGTCTATCTCCATGGCCTTGTCCGTGACGGTAAGGGCAGGAAAATGTCGAAGTCGCTCGATAATATCATCGATCCGCTCGACATGATCAAGAAGTACGGCGCTGACGCTACACGCCTGTCGCTGATCATTGGTACGGGTCCTGGCAATGACATGAAATTATCGGAGGATAAGGTCAAAGGTTACAAAAATTTTTCGAACAAGATGTGGAATATTGCGCGCTTCATTATTTCTACTGCAGAAGGGGAACGTTACAATGCGCCAGCGGCTACTCCGGTGAGTTACGACTCTTCTTTCACATCCTGGGCTCCTGCTGACCTTGAACATCTCAAGCGCTTGAATTCACTTATTGCAGAAGTCACCAAAGAAATGGATGAATTCAAGTTCTACCTCGTCGGTGAGAAGCTCTATCACTACATCTGGCATGAATTAGCAGACAAGATTCTCGAGGAGAGCAAGCCAATCATTGCTACCAATGATGCGGCAGCGGTGTCACGCGTCCAATTCTTGCTCCACGCGCTCAACACATCACTCAAGTTGATGCACCCATTCATGCCCTATGTGACCGAAGAAATATGGGCTGATTGCGGTTTCGCTGGCACCGGATCAGAAGGCGGCAATCTACTTATTGTCGAATCGTGGCCTCAGGCATAATGTATCGGGACGCGCCCCAATTTATCCCCACATATATTCGTTTCTATATGGATTGTGCGTTAAAATGATGGGGTATATAAGTGTTTTTCATAACCCCTATTTTTATGCCAATTAACAAGGTTGTAGCTCTCATTGCCTCGGTTGTCGTATGTGTGTGTTTGGGTAGTTTCAGCATTCCACGTGCTCACGCGGCGTATGATCTGACTGGATGGGCATGGTCGTCCAATATTGGCTGGGTGAGTTTCAATGCGTCGAACACTGATGCAGGGGCACCTATTTATGGTTTGGTTGCAAAATATACGTTCGATAATGCGACGGGTAATGATTCGAGCGGTAATGGCTACAACGGTACATTGAATGGTAGTCCAGTCTTCACGACTGGCGTTGCCGGTCCTCAGGCACTCATATTGGATGGTGTCAATGATTATGTACTGACAACGTTTACTGCGACGCTCACCGATTTTACAGTGTGTGTTTGGTTCAAGGATGACGGTGTTGTCAACGGACACAACGAACGTCTTCTCGACAAAAACTATAGTTCTGGCATGTGGCTGGGGAGAAACGCGAACATACCTAATTCGTGGGGCGGTGGTGTGCGAGAGTCAGCTGCACCTTATGGCATTTTCATTACTTTGAGTGACAATACATGGCATCAGCTGTGTTCTGTTCGTAGTGGCGCCACGCATTATATATACGGTGATGGTGCATCAGTAAGTACATCAAACACCGTATCGACCGCGGCTCTTAATACAACTCAAATGGCCATTGGCTCATCATATGCTGGATCGTCACTCGGTGGAGCCCAGGTAGACGATGTTGTTGTATACAATCGGGCATTGACAGTACCAGAAATTCAGCAGTTATATCAACAAAAAGCAGGAAGTTATTATAGTGTCCGTGTGGCTACGACTACATCGCCGACCGTGGGACTCTTCAGTGGATACGGTTGGTCACCCAATGTTGGGTGGGTGAGTTTCAATGCTTCTGATGTGACGGGATGTCCATCATCTGAGTCTACCTATGACAAACCAGTTGCGCAGGGAGGTGTTGGTGCGGATCTGCCGACGGGTGTCTCGAGTATTTGCACACCACGCGTGGACCTCTTCAATGGCAAAGTGACTGGTTGGGCTCGTATACTGTCGATGGTTACCGAAGATGCTGCTTCAGGATGGCTTCATCTCTCTGGAAGCAATCATGTGAGCGGTTCGGGTGGCGTGGCCTACAATCCATCGTCGGGCGATTTTTCTGGATATGCATGGGAGTCGAGTGCGCTAGGATGGCTCAATTTCGCGGCATCATCAACCGCGCCCGGTGTGTCACTCTGTGTTACGGGCACCTCCAATTGTCCGCCAGTCAATCCTGGTGGCGTCTCGGTGAGTTGTTCCAAGAGTCCGACTGGTCCGATAGTGTCTGGAAATAAAGTGACTTTCACTGCTGTTGCTAGTGGAGGTACTGCACCCTATACGTATTATTGGAATGGGGCGTCGGGATCAAATTCGATTAATATACCATTTACGGATGATGGATTCGGTCCCAGTGTGACAGTCACTGATAGTGCGAGTCATACCTCTACGAATGTCATGTGTCCGAGTGTTGATGTCGAAGGAGTCGCTGGAATTTCATCTGGTCTCAAGCTCATGATTACACGCAATGATGAAGCGCCGACGACGGTTGATTATTCGGATACCAGTGATTATTCGGCACTGTACAAATCACTGAGGGTTGTTTCAGGACAGCCATTTAGGTTGCAGTGGAATATTGATCCGGCGTCAGAGTTTGATACGTGTTATTTTATCACCACAGCACCTTCACAGATTGTGCCTGATGCAGGTAACGAAAGTGGTTCGGGGTTGTTTAATACAACAGGAGTTCCTGCCGATAGGTACATTTTTAATCTGACATGTTCAAAGGGTGCTGCTGGTGCAAAAACAAGCTCAGTTAAACTCCAAATAGTGAATTCTTCTCTTGAGGAAATCTAATATATAAATAAGCTCCCTCGCAGTGTGTCGCGTGGGAGCTTATCGTGTACCGACCCGGAAAAATTCTCTGGGTCGGTTGCGGTTGATTGGTATCGAGATGAAGCCGACTTTTCCGAGATCAGAAAAGTTGGTGACCGTTGACCATGAGGTCAGGTTCGTCGAGGATTCGATTTGGACGATTGCTCCGCGCGCAAACGAACAACTGAGGTTGTTCGTCATGCTCAAGGTGCTAGGGCCCAACCGATCACCCGATTGTGTGTACCATGCCGTGGTGCCTCCAGCTGAAATAGAAATTCGGACTTCGGTGGCGTTCGTTCCACGACAATACCAAGGATTCATCACCACGACATTGTTTGTGGTGAGTTCTGGCGGCGGCGGTTGGACGATGTTGATCCCTGTACGTCCAGACGTGGTTGGCCAATGATTTGTGTACACTCCACGCACTTCGACACTAAACCCTTGCAGACCAGAGACCGGCACAATCACGCTGTTATTCGTCAGATTCAGGGATGTCGCAAACAAATTCGAGGTGATTGTCGATATTGGACCAATTTTTACATCAGATATCAAACTGTAGAAGGCGTTCCCTTCGACAGGTTCGATATAGCCGATAAGGGCTATCCAGCGTAGTGTTGTTCCACCGTCCATGTTTGTTTTCCATGCGTTAAAGACCTTACTTGCATTGCTTATTGCATACATCCGAAATGCTTCGTATGACACAAATTGTAGTTGTCCTTGAGGAAGTTGTGCAACTTTTAGCTGCCCAGCATTATTGGTGTAATAGAGCAACGTAGTTGCCGACCGCGACCCGTTTGTTACCGCCCCTTCTTTGAGGGCGGCGTCACTGCCAATTGACAGCCTGTTGGGTAGGGGTGACCCTACCGCAGCTTCCGTGTTGACAGCACGAAAGCAGAGAGCGATCACGAAGATCGCGAGGAAACGAGTTTTCATCGTTTGCTCCTTTCTGTGTTGTCTTTCCAGGGAAGGAAAGGGTTTGTTGAGAGTCGTTATAGTCCGCACTGCCTCATGGCCACAGACTGCTTCATACTCGATGTCAACGAGCATGTATGAGATCTACACCTCATACGACCTGACAACATCATAGCACATATGACAAGGAAAGTAAATAGCTTGTCAAGCTTGCCCCTTGTGAATAAGTCATACGAATCAGGGAGGCCTTATTCTAGGCCTTTTTTGGCATGTTCCAAGGATTCACGTTCCTCTACGGAGAGTTCATAATCAGAACCATGTTTGATGACAGGTTTGGAGAATACGCTTACGTGGTCACGTGAATAGAGACTCGAAATGATGACCCCGTCGCCATTTTCATTGACTAATGTCGTAGCGAAACTCTGATTGCCCCCGCCGCCGGTACCTTTGAATGGATTGAAACGGATCGTGTGGACCGACTGTATGCTTTTGCGTAGACGACGTTCGACGTCGGTGAGATATCCTTCCATGTCATCACGAAAATGCTGGAGCTCCTTGAGACTATGAGACACATGTGTCAGTGAATCACTGATACTATGTGCATCGACGACGATCAGGAATCGACGCATGCGGATGTACATCCAGATGACGAGACCAAGGAGGATGAGGGTGGCGACCGCCAAGATGACGAAGCCGATCAGTAGTGGATTCGTGGATAGATTCAACATGCACATAGTGTATCTCAAAATATAACAAATGAACATTGTGTAGAGTCGGTGGCGCGGATAGACACCTGTATGACTAATGCTTGTATTCAGTGTGCATATGACGTATTGTATGGTCAGCTATGAAAAGTTCATTCTATCAGTTCGAAGGCGTTGTCTCGTGCCTCATCATATTGGGTGCATCCTCTATGTACTGGATCCGCCGTCCCGACAATACTCCTTCATGGAGGACAGCAACTCTTACCAATGGACGTACATCTGCAACCATACGTGGTGTCCAGTGCGATTCCAGGGGACTGCGTTGGCGACTCGCTGGATGCAGGGTAGCCCGTTCTCGTTGCGGCAGACACATTCCCACAGTGTGAGTTATCTCTTCCGTCCACTCGCGCCTCCATGTTCTTGGGAGGCGCGCCTTTTTGTCTCCCTGAAAATATGTGTTACATTCTAGGTATGGCCCGACGCATATATCTCGATTACGCATCACTGACACCCATCGATCCACGAGTTACCAAGGAGATTGGTGTATATGCTGCATCTGCATACGCAAACCCATCTTCCTTATACAAGGAGGGTGTTGCCGCCAAGAAAGTAGTGGCGGCTTCGCGTGCATCCGTTGCTTCTGCTATACATGCCCAGCCAGATGAGATTATTTTCACTTCTGGTGGTACTGAAGCCAACAATCTAGCACTGAGCGGTGTCATTCAGGCCGCTCGGGTAGCTGGTATCGAGCGACCACATGTCATCATTTCCGCTATCGAACATTCCTCTATTCTAGAGATGACCGCCGCTCTAGAGGGGTGGGGGTGTGAGGTTACCCAGATTCCTGTGGACATTCACGGGATCGTCGACTTGAATGAACTCAAGAAATCATTCAAGCCACATACGGTGCTGGTATCCATCATGATGGTCAACAATGAAGTCGGTTCAATCCAACCGATCGCCGAGGTCGCACATCTCGTACGCAAGGAACGAAATGCTAGGCCCGGCCTAGAATCCAAGTACCCAATGCTTCATACTGATGCGGCACAGGCATTTCTATTCCAAGACGTATTGGTCGAGAAGCTCGGGGTAGATCTCCTGACGCTCGATGCGGGCAAAGTATACGGTCCTCGCGGTATGGGTTGTCTCTATGTGAAGCGGGGTATACCCATTCGAGCTACCACGTACGGTGGGGGACAAGAGAAGGGGCTCAGGTCAGGTACTGAGAATGTTCCGGGGATTGCTGGATTCGCCAAAGCGGTCACGTTGGCAGTCGAAGAGCGGATTGAAGAAACGGATCGTATCAAAACGTTGCGCGACATGTTCATCAATGAGCTCAAAGAGATCCGGCCTGACATTCAGGTCAATGGTGGTGATGAGGATATGCAGTCTCCTCATATTGCGAACGTATCTATTCCTGGAATTGATAACGAATTTTTCCTCTTCCAGCTCGATGCTCGTGGCATTGCTTGTTCGACCAAAAGTTCGTGTCTTCGAGACGCCGAAGAGTCATATGTATTGAGGGCCATGAAGGTGGATAGCGGCACTTCACTCCGTTTCTCCTTCGGTAGATGGACCACCAAAGGGGATATACGCGCTGCAACCAAGGCCATTCGAAGCGTTTTTTTCTAGGCCGGGCCTAGAATCATTTCTAGGCCCGGCCTAGGATTTGAGTTGCGCATTTTCAGGCATTCTGTTAGTATACGGCGACATGTTAATGATACGTCTACAGCGCGTCGGACGCATACACGAACCTACGTTTCGTGTGGTTTTGACTGATTCCAAGAATGGCCCGAAGAGTGGTAAGTTCCTCAAGAATCTCGGTTGGTATGATACACGCATCAAGAACAAGGTAGATCAGCTCGATGTTGATGCTATCAAACACTGGATGTCCAAAGGTGCTCAGCTTTCTGTTACCCTCCACAATTTCCTCGTCTCAAACAAAGTCATTACTGGCAAGAAACTCAACGCGTTGCCCAAACATACTCCTATCAAGAAGGTTGAAGAGGCAAAAGCAGAGGCCGCTCCTGCAGCACAACCAGCTCCAGCACCAGCTGCATAAAGATCCCCGATGAGGGGATTTTTTGTATCGCCAAAACTGTGAACAACTTTTGCTCAACCCATCTTAATTTGGTACACTAATGGACAGTACAGCGAACTGTACGATTACGAAGTAAATCTAACGATTATGCAGAAAGACCAAGAGTTCCTCGATTACGTTATCAAAGCATTAGTAGACAATCCGAACGAGGTCAAGACGACTCGCACTGTCGATGAGATGGGTGTACTTCTCACTCTTGAGGTGGGCGCCGCAGATATGGGCAAGATTATCGGTCGTCAGGGCAATACTGCCAAGGCGGTCCGTACACTCCTCCGTGTCGTCGGTATGAAGAACAATAGTCGCGTCAACCTCAAGATCAACGAGCCGGTCGGTGGTCTCAAGTCACCTGAGCGCATGGGTTCAGTTCCGCTTTCTACGCCGAATTCGAAGACCGTCGATGAAGCTATGGCAGATCTCAAGTTGGATTAAAACCTCAGTCTAGTCAAAAACAAAAAATCGGGCGGAAGCTCGATTTTTTGAATATGGCGTGTTATCTTTCAAATAGATGGTGATGAGGATTGATTATGGAAAAGACAAAAAGTAAAATAGTTATTACGGCAACAGTGACATGTGGTAAGTGTGGCTCTTACACACAGATCTTGCCCGGTGCTCGATGTAGATCATTGGCTGGCGTGGTGAAAGAGTTGCGAGCCGATGGTTGGAAAAATACCCGCAAACTCGGTTGGGTCTGTTGTCTAGAGAAATGATTTTTGGTAATAGTGACAGACTTTCGAAATCGTGGTACAGTCTCTGTACCCGATTTTTTGTTACCATGACCACCTATCACCTCATAACTCTCTTCCCAGAAAGCACCGAGTCATATCTCAATGCCTCAATTTTGAAGCGTGCCCAAGAAAAGGGATTGATTGCACTCAAATACTACAATCCGCGTGACTTTACCGTATCCAAGAAGAAGGGCACACCCCAGACATATGCTGATCGTCGTGTTGATGATCGTCCATATGGTGGTGGACCAGGAATGGTCATCGAGGCATTGCCAGTAATCAGAGCAATCGAGGCCGCGATGAAGGTCGCCAAAGGTAAGCGACGTATTCTATTTCCTAAAAAAGCCGAGGCTACAAAAAAGATTAAAATCGTCTTCTTTAGCCCTGCTGGTAAACAATTTTCAAATGAAATGGCCGATACGTTCAAGAAATATACAGACATCATCTTTGTCTGTGGACGTTATGAGGGCATTGATGCTCGCGTAAAGAAAGCTTTTCCTATGATAGATATTTCGGTTGGACCATACGTTGTTACTGGCGGGGAATTACCAGCGATGATTATGATAGACACTATTACGCGTCGCATTCCCGGAGTTCTAGGAGATAGTCTTTCAATAGAAGAAGAACGTATCGCGAGCCCGGATGTCTATACCCGTCCTGAAGTGATCGAATATAAAGGCAAGAAATATAGAGTGCCGAAGATTCTCTTGAGCGGACATCATGCTAAGCAGAATGAGTGGCGAATGAAAAAGAAGAAATAAAAAATGACCGCGGCCTCGGAAGGTCGCGGTCGTGCGAAAGGTGCTGTAAGGGGGTCATGTTCTCAGGACACGTGCCTTCTGCAGTGCGGCAAACTGCCTAGCAAATTCCTCCTTAGATCTGCTGACGTGGACGCAGTTAAAATAATACTTTCGTCCGTCACCAAGCGGGAGACCATTTTTGAGAACCTCGATGTTCGGGCTGTGATTTGAGACGAGCTCAGTCATAAGCCGGCGGACCGAAATAGCGGAGCACTTATTCGGGTCGGGATCGGTTCCGATATGCGCGCTCATCTTGGCGATTGCGTCTTCGCCGGCGAGAATGAACACGGGTACTTCTGTATCGCATAAGTGAACAAGGGTTGCTTGCCACACCGTGTTCGGCGGATCAGGATAGATGCATCTCAGTGTAGCGGCATCCAATTTGCTCAGGAATGATTCCAAGACATACAACCCGCGACCTAATCCCAAAAGCATAGCGAGTATTTGTGCCCACTTATTCGTTTCACTGGCTGTTAGAAGTGTGCCATTCGGCATTGGCTTAATAAAGATTAGCGTTCTTTCGGTACCCATACGGACTCCCTATTTTGTTGTATTCCCGCGAATCCGATAATGTAGATTCACAAGAAGGCTGTTTGTGCGATTATTACATGTTAAATACAAGTTGTCAACATTGACCATTGTGGATAATCAGTACGTTGTACTTGACCGAGATAAGAGCTTGTGATAAGCTCATGGCAACTTCGCAGATTGTGTTCTGCAACGTCCTCCTACGCCAAGGCTTCGGAGGGCCGATAGCGGAGGATTAGATAGGTCCATCATTAGTCCTACCTCGTGAATATCACTTACTAGTACGAAGTGATCTTAATAACCGTTTTCATTGAAACGGGATTTTTGCGTGTTGTATGGAAGTGTCGTCCGGTGTCTGGTCAGTTTTAATATTTTTATAAACATCATGACTATCGCAAACCGTCCGAAGAAATACTTTTCCCGCTACAAGGATCCGCTCACTGAGATGCCGCACCTCGTCGAGTCACAGTTGGTATCATTCACCCAACTTCTCGAAAATGGCATCGCTACACTGCTCAAGGAATTCTCGCCGATCAAGGACTACGCCGAGAAGAAGTTCGAGCTCTCGATCGGTTCTCCAGAGGTCGTACTGCCGAAGTGGAACGAGCACTACACCAAAGAGAACAAGCTCAACTTCGAAGGTCAGATCAAGGTCAAAGTGACCCTCAAGAACAAGTCCCTGAACATCACCAAAGAGCAAGAAATGATGCTCTCCGAGATCCCGCTCATGACTGACCATGGTACCTTCATCATCAACGGTGTCGAGCGTGTCATCGTGCCACAGCTCGCTCGTTCATTCGGTATTTTCTTCACTGGCAATGAGGTGAAGGGTAAGAACTATTTTGGCGCCAAGGTCATTCCTGCCCGTGGTGTCTGGATGGAGATCGAGACTGATACCGACGGCACTATCTATTGCCGTGTCGATCGCAAGCGCAAATTCCCCGTCACCTCACTCCTGCGCATCCTCGGCGCAGAGACCAATGAGAAGATTCTCGATATTTTCAAGGGCAATCCAGACGCTCGCAAAGTGATCGAGATGACCTTGGCCAAGGACCACGCCAAGACCAAAGATGAGGCCTATATGGAGATTCACAAGCGCCTCCGCGATGGTGATCTCGCTACCGCTGACAACGCTCGCTCATTCGTGCAAGCTCTCCTCAAAGAAGATCGATATGACCTCTCTCGCGTTGGTCGTTTCCGTTTCAACAAGCGTTTCGGTAAGTCTATGGAAGACAAGGAGCTCGAACGCCGCACCCTCTCTCTCGACGATATCGCGACCACGATTGGTCACATTGTCACCTTGACGGTCACTCCTGATATGCAGCCTGACGATATCGATCACCTCGGTTCACGCCGTGTCCGCTATGTCGGTGAGCTCCTCGAGCAGCGTATTCGCCTCGGTCTCACTCAAATGAAGCGCAACATTCAAGACAAGATGTCGACGGTTGAGCCAGACGTGACTCTGCCGGTCTCATTCATCTATCCGCGCCCGCTCCAGGCTCGTATCAAGGAATTCTTCACCACCAACCAGCTCTCCCAGTTCATGGAGCAGACCAACACCCTGGGCGAAATCGAGAACTTGCGCCAGCTTACTGCCCTCGGTCCTGGCGGTCTTTCACGTGAACGTGCCGGCTTCGAAGTCCGCGACGTGCACCCGTCTCACTACGGTCGCCTCTGTCCGATCCACACACCAGAAGGTCCGAACATCGGTCTGGTGCTCCGCTTGGCCATGTATGCCCGCATCAATGATTTCGGCATGATCGAGACTCCGTATGCCAAGGTCAAGGATGGCAAGATCACCAAGGAGATTGTGTACTTGAATGCGCTCGAAGAAGAGAACTACCGCATTGCTCACGCCGCTACACCATTCGATAAGGATGGTTCTATTACTGTCAATGAAGTCGAGGTTCGTATCAACGGTAAGCCAGCACTGGCCGCCAAGAAAGAAGTCGACTATATCGACGTTGCTACCAACCAGGCATTCTCGATCGCGACTTCACTTATTCCATTCGTCAACCACGATGATGCCAACCGCGCACTCATGGGATCGAACATGTTGAAGCAGGCCACCCCATGTCTCGTCCCCGAAGCGCCATTCGTGGCAACGGGTATCGAGAAGCGTGCAGTCCTCGACACAGGCCGTCTGATCGTTGCTCCGGAAGACGGTGAGGTCACTCACGTCGACGCTCGCAAGATCATCTTCGTCTCCAAGAAGGGCAAGAAGCATGAATACGATCTCGTGCTCTTCTCTCGTACCAATGGTTTCACTGCTCTCCATCATCGTCCCATCATTTCTCCGGGAGACAAGGTCAAGAAAGGTGATGTGCTTGCCGATACTTCTACGTCAGATCGTGGTGAAGCAGCTCTCGGTCACAATGCCTTGGTTGCCTTCATGTCATGGTCGGGTAACAACTACGAAGACGCCATCATTCTCTCAGAGCGTGTCGTCAAGAATAGCAAGTGGAGCTCAGTCCACATCGAAGAGTTCGTGGTCAACGTCCGTGATACCAAGCTCGGTCCAGAAGTCACGACCTGTGATATTCCGAACGTCGGTGAAGCCAAGCTCAAGAACCTCACTGAAGAAGGTATTGTCCGCATCGGTGCCGAGGTCCGTCCCGGTGACATTCTGGTCGGTAAGATCTCCCCGAAAGGTGAGACTCAGCTGACGCCAGAAGAGCGCCTCCTCCGCTCAATCTTCGGCGAGAAAGCTCGCGACGTGAAGGATACGTCCAAGCGCATGGAAAACGGCAAGCGTGGTCGTGTCATTTCAGTCAAAATCTTCTCACGTGAGAAGGGTGACAAGCTCGAATCAGGTATTATCAAGCGTATCTATATCGAGGTCGCTCAGGTCCGTAATATTTCTGTCGGTGACAAGATGGCCGGTCGTCACGGTAACAAGGGTGTTATCTCACGTATCTTGCCAGAAGAGGATATGCCGTACATGGAAGATGGTACACCGATCGATGTTATATTGACTCCTCTTGGTGTGCCGTCACGTATGAACCTCGGTCAGATCCTCGAATTGCACCTCGGTTTGGCTGCTCACACACTCGGCTACCAGGCCATCGTCCCGCCGTTCGCTGGTGCTACCGAAGAAGAGATCAAAGCCGAACTCGTCAAGGCCGGGTATGATGCTTCAGGCAAAATGAAGCTTCGTGACGGTCGTACAGGTGAATACTTCAATCAGCCCATCGCTGTCGGATACATGTATATCCTCAAGCTGCACCACATGGTAGAGGACAAGATCCACATGCGTTCGATCGGTCCATACTCACTCATCACCCAGCAGCCACTCGGTGGTAAGGCGCAGGGAGGTGGTCAACGCTTCGGTGAAATGGAGGTCTGGGCACTCTTGGGTCACGGTGCCGCTCATACGCTCCGCGAAATCTTGACCGTCAAGTCAGACGATATCATCGGTCGTTCACAGACATTCGACGCCATCGTCAAGGGTGAACGTCCTCGTAATCCGAATCTGCCGGCGTCATTCAACGTGCTCTTGAAGACACTTCGTGGTCTAGCACTCAATGTCGAGCTTACCAACAAACCTTCAGTCGAGGAGGAATAATCCATTGAATCAGCATCATCACTAATTTCAATTAATTATCATGACAACCCCAATCAAAAAATCAATGGATCTCGCACAGTTCGACATCGTCAAGCTGTCACTGGCATCGCCCGACAAGATCTTGGAATGGTCATTCGGTGAAGTCACCAAGCCGGAAACCATCAACTATCGCACTCAGCGCAGTGAGAAGAGTGGTCTCTTCGATGAGCGTATCTTCGGTCCAGACCGAGACTATGAGTGTTACTGTGGCAAATACCGCGGTATCCGCTACAAGGGTATCGTCTGTGAGAAGTGTGGCGTCGAAATCACTCGTTCGATCGTCCGCCGTGAACGCATGGGCCACATCGAACTCGCTTCTCCTGTGTCGCATATTTGGTTCCTCCGTTCAGTCCCGTCACGCATCGGTCTCATTCTCGGTATGACTACGGCTGATCTTGAGAAGGTCGTCTACTTCGCTGGCTACATCGTCACCAAGGTCAACGAATCAGAGAAGGAGTCATTCTTGAAGGAACTCGACGGTGAATACAAGAGCAAGCTCAAGACTGCTCAGGACGACAAGACCAAGGAAGCTCTCAAGGAGCTCGTCGTCAACGCTCGTCGTGAAATCGAAATGATCTCACTTGGCTTCGTTATGGATGAAACTACCTATCACAAGTACGCCATGAAGTATGGCTCTATTTTCGAGGCAGGAATTGGCGCTGAAGTCATCTATGATTTGCTCAAGAAAATCGACCTTGCCAAGCTCCAGACCGAGCTCGAGAAGCATCTCGAAGATGCTGGTTCTGCTGATCGTGAGAAGCTCTCCAAGCGTCTCTCATTGGTCAAACAGATGATCAAGGCCAAGCTTCGCCCTGAATGGATGTTCCTTATCCGTATTCCAGTCATTCCGCCGGGTATCCGTCCGATGGTGGCCCTCGATGGTGGTCGCTATGCCACTTCGGATGTCAACGACCTCTATCGTCGTGTGATCAACCGCAACAATCGTCTCTTGAAACTCAAAGAGATCAATGCACCAGAAGTCATTCTCCGTAACGAGAAGCGTATTCTCCAAGAAGCCGTCGACGCACTCATCGACAACTCTATCCGTCACAGTTCGTCAGCTGGTGCCGCTGCAGCCGCCGCTCAGAAGCGTGCTCTCAAGTCACTCTCTGACTCACTCAAGTCCAAGCGTGGTCTTTTCCGCCAGAACTTGCTCGGTAAGCGTGTCGACTACTCAGGTCGTTCAGTTATCGTCGTCGGACCAGAACTCAGACTCAACCAGTGTGGTTTGCCCAAGCACATGGCACTCGAATTGTTCCGCCCGTTCGTCATCTCGGGTCTCCTCAAGAGGGAGTTGGCCTACAACATTCGCGGCGCCAATCGCCTTATCGATGATGGTTCCAAGGAAGTCTGGGAAATTCTCGAAGAGGTGATCAAGGGCAAATACGTATTGCTCAACCGTGCACCGACCTTGCACCGTCTCGGTATTCAGGCGTTCCAGCCAATCCTCATCGAAGGTAACGCTATCCAAGTCCACCCACTCGTATGTTCAGCATTCAATGCCGACTTCGACGGTGACCAGATGGCTGTCCACGTCCCACTCTCAGATGAAGCACAGATGGAAGCTCGTGAAATCATGGCTTCAGACAAGAACATCCTCAAGCCAGGTAACAATGATCCAACAGTTGTCGCCAAATTGCTCGATATCGTGCTCGGTTGTTTCTGGGTGACCAAGGTTGTCGATGGTGCCAAGGGTACTGGCAAGATCTTCGAGTCGCCGGAGGCCGCCATGCTTGCACACAGTTTCGGAGATATCGATCTTCGTGCCAAGGTCAAAGTGTTGGCTCCCAAGGAAGCCAAATATGCCAAGTTCAAAGAGACGATCTTCGAAACTACCGTTGGTCGTATTCTCTTCAACAACGTATTGCCGATCGACTATCCGTTCATCAACGAAGAATCTGGTCGCAAGCGTGTCGCTGCTATCATCGACGACATGATCACCTTGCATAGTGCCGAGAATGTAGCCCCGATTCTTGACCGTATCAAGTCATTCGGATTCTTCTATGCTACCTATTCAGGTACGACATGGGGTATTGATGATATCGTCATCCCAGAAGCCAAGTATGAGATCATCAAGAGAGCCAAAGATAAGGCAGATACTGTCACTGGTCAGTTCAACGAAGGTCTCTTGACCGAAGAAGAGCGTGTTCGTAAGCATATTGAGATCTGGCAGCATGCCAAGGGTGAAGTCGAGAAGACTATCCCAGGATCGCTCGACAAGAATGGACCAGTCTATGACATGGTCAACTCAGGCGCTCGTGGCTCACTCTCACAGATCACTATCATGGCAGGTATGAAGGGTCTCATCGCTTCAGTCTCTGGTGGTACGATTGAGTTTCCGATTCTTTCGTGTGCCAAGGAAGGTCTCACACCGATTGAATACTTCATTACGACACACGGTTCACGCAAAGGTCTCACTGACACGGCACTCAATACCGCCAAGGCCGGTTACCTCACACGTAAGCTCTTCGTGGTCGCTCAAGACGTCATCGTCTCTGAAGATGATTGTGGCACCAAAGAGGCAGTCACCATTCGTCGTCAGACAGCTTCAGGTCTGACCATCCCACTCTCAAAGAACATTCGTGGCCGTATCCTCGCTGAAGATGTCAAAGGAATGGATGGCAAGGTATTGTTCGAGAAGGGTCACCTCGTGTCCAAGGCTGATGCACTAGTCATCGAAGAGGCAGGAACGATAGATGTACGTGTTCGCTCACCACTTTCATGCAAGACGGTTCGTGGTGTCTGTGCCCAGTGTTACGGTCTCGACCTCGGTAAGAATCGCCTGATTGATATCGGTGAAGCTGTCGGTACCGTAGCTGCTCAGGCCATCGGTGAACCAGGTACACAGCTCACCATGCGTGTCTTCCACGCTGGTGGTGCTGCCTCACAGGGTGGAGATATTACTCAGGGTCTTCCTCGTGTCGAGGAGATCTTCGAGAAGCGCCGTCCCAAGAATCCGGCTGTGGTCGCCAGTGTCGATGGCGTAGTGACTGAGGTCAAGGATCTCGGCAAGGAGAAAGTCATTGCCGTCCTTCCTGAGCTTGAAGACGTCAAGAAAAAGAAGGCCGCTCAGGTCGAGTACACCTTCCCGTATCGCCGTACCGTTCTGGTCAAAGTAGGCGACAAGGTCAAGAAGGGTGATCTCCTCACTGATGGTTCAGCTGATATTGATGAAGTCTTCGAGTTTGGTGGTGAAGAGCGTGCCAAGGATTACGTCATTACCGAAGTTGGTAAGATCTACGAACTTCAGGGTGAAACAGTCTCACGCAAGCACATTGAGCTCATCGTGAAGCAGATGTTCTCACGTCGTCGCGTCAAGGATGCGGGCGATACCAACCTCACTGAAGGCATGATCGTCGATGATATTCAGCTTTCCGAAGAGAATACTCTCGCCAAGGATGCTGGTGGTTCTGCCGCCAAAGTAGAGAAGATGGTTATGGGTATTACCGAGACATCTCTCTCACGCAAGAGCTTCTTGTCAGCAGCTTCATTCCAGCACACGACTCGCGTGCTCATCGGCAACGCTGTTCGTGGTGCGGAGGACAATCTGACCGGTCTTATGGAAAACGTTATCATCGGACGTCTTGTACCGGCTGGTACAGGGTTCAAGGGATCAGAGAAGAATGAGATGGTAGGGACACTTGCTCCGAAGGAGGTTGCTCCAGAGGAATAAATCATCGAAGGACCCCTCTGAGTTAACAAGAAAACCGCTCGAAAGGGCGGTTTTCTTGATGGTCGGTTATATGATATGGTGGGTTACACTATGATTACTGATGATATGCTTAAACACACTATTATTTACAAGAAATTGGGCGAAACTCCCCTCGAAGCCCTCGAACGTTATCGGGCAGAGCAACTCATTCATGCAGATAAAAAAGATGACCAAAATTTAGTCACTTTTTGGAAGTCAGTTCCCATGACCTACGCCGGCCGCCTTGACCCGATGGCTGAAGGGGAGCTTTTGATTCTTATCGGCGATGAATGTAAAAACAAAGAAAAGTATCTTGGACTGGACAAAGAATATGAGGTTGAGATATTGTTTGGTATCGAAACTGATACATATGATACGTTGGGACTTGCTGTGGAAGGGAAGGGCGGAGTTCTTGATTCTGAGTCGATTGATAACACACTGACTAAATACAGAGGCCGCTTCGGTCAAGAATACCCGCCTTATTCATCGAAAACTGTGGGCGGAAAACAGTTGCACGAATTGGCACGCGCCGGTGAATTGCCAGAGGAGATGCCTGTCAAAGAGGTGGAGATATATGATATTGAGATGCTCGGAATTGAACCTATTTCTTCAAAGGTGCTGCGAGAACGTATTGATGCGGCTCTAGCTAACGTTCGTGGTGATTTCAGACAGCAAGAAATAGTGGATCGTTGGCGCCACATTCTTGCCCAGGAACGTATATATACTGTCGCTAAGGTTCGAGTCAGGTGTTCAAGTGGTACCTATATGCGCTCGCTTGCACATCGCATTGGCATAGAGCTCGGTACTGGTGCGTGCGCATTGTCGATCAAGAGGACGAAAATAATTCCGCCTCACCACATTCCTGTGCTACTATAGAACTACGATGCGTAAAATAATCATCAAAGAAGGTCCGCTTGTATTCCTCCGTAATGTGCTGTCTATGGAAATACTCGCAGCCCTCTTCTTCTTCGGCCTGTCCTTCGTGGGCAACTATAGTGAAGTATACCGTCACTGGGGATTATCTGATTATGTACGTTTCGACCTATTCGAGATCTACCTATTTTCTGCATTTCAGCTCGTATACCTGACACTACTTTTCCTCGACTGGTATTTCACTCATTTTGAAATTACCGAGAAAGAAATCATCAAACGTTCCGGATTGATATTCCGTCGTACCAAATCAGTGAGTTTGCGGACGATCATTTCCGTGGAGACATATCGTTCGCTGTTGGGTCGATTTACTCCACATCATGCCACTATTACATTCGAACACGAGAGTGGTAGACTGACCAAAATACGTAATGCGGCTGACATAGAAGAAAATATGCACCTGATCAAGTTGATGGTACAAGAAGCGACAGGCCGCTCACTCACCACTGATCCCAAGGTGTTGCTCGAGCGAGGTGAGAATCAATATGTGGAGTTCAAGGAGACGCTTCGCTACGACGCACGCAAGGGAGAGATCAGTAGGGAATTGGAGAAGATGGTCTTGAAAACGATCGTGGCATTCCTCAACTCTGAGGGAGGCATGATATTTATTGGCGTGAATGATGAGGGCAAAGCGATCGGGCTTGAACGTGATTACAAAGTCCTAGCAAAAAAGAACAAAGATGGCTTCGAAAATCATCTGACCATGTTGGTCAAGACGATGATCGGTCTGCCATTTACCAAGTATGTGAAGACTAAATTCGAAGAGATTGATGGTCAAGAAATATGTGTCGTCTCTGTTCGCGAGGCGCACAAGCCGGCCTATCTTCAGAATGCTGACAAGAAAGAGGAGTTCTTCGTCCGTGTCGGCAATTCGACACAGCCGTTCTCCATGAGTGAGACGGAGGAGTATATAAAGACGAGGTGGAAATAATTCTAGGCCGGGCCTGGAAAAAGCTTATTTTGAGCCATTTTGCCATATATTGACACATGGTGTAATTATGTGCTATAATAGTACTAGGAACATTGAAATAGAAGTGAGCACTGTCGTGAGCTGGCCCTATTTGTGTCTTTTGGCTGAAGGATCCAAATAAAGCCATCTCACGTGAGGTGGTGGAGTAAGTTACCTGAACTACAAGGGGTTGATCCCAAAGGTAACGGTATGCACTACCGATGGGCTGAAAACCCACGACGCAAGTCGAACAGTGCAATCTCCATAGTTATGAAAATCATTAGCAGTTTTGTGGTCGGCCTTCCGAAGTTCGGTGTCACCCTTGAAGGTGACCACATGTGCAATACTGAACTTCAGCACCAAGGAAAATGGTACGGCGGGGCCGAGCAGGAATTCACCCTTCCGGAATGGAAGGAGGGTGACGAGTTCACCCTCTCCATCCCAAGTGGCACCCTGAAAGGGGTTGTGACTGTGGTCCAGGCCTATGGTCCCGAAGAAAGTGCTGAGGCGGTAGCGATCGCCTCGGTGTTCGGTGGGCCACAGCCCGCCGCCGAGGGCGTCCGTGTTTACTTGGACGGGGAATGGGACGGCAAGGAGGGAGGAATGACCTCCGGCCGGTTTGCATTCGGCAGGTTCAATCTCATCGAGAGCCAGGAAACCCGAGTGGTGGAGAGTAGCCTTCTCCCCGCGGGCAAGAAGGTTTCCTACGGTGGTTACCAATGGGCGAAGAACGCCCGCCACTTTCTGGGTCTCTCTGACAAGGAGGCCAGTAAGTTGGTGGAAGAGATCGCGGACCGCGAGGCTCGAAACGCAGCAGGGTTGGTGAACCTCGATAATCGAGTCTTCATCGCTCAGGCCCCGCCGGAGAATCTCAATCCCGTTCTTACCGAACTGGAACTCGAATCCGCCTGAAGACCATCACAGCCCTCGCATACGGCTTAATGTATGCTCGCCGACAGGCAATGGAGATTACGAGCCTTCTTTGAAGGAAATCGTGGGGAGGGACACGGCTTCGGTCGTGTTCCTCCCTCTCTCACCACTTTTGCACATTTGAATCAAAGGTTTTGGAACCTCAAAATCCAAGCGGAAAGCCGAACATAACGTTCGGCTTTTGTTGTATATGATATAACTCACTCCTTCCAGCGACAGTCGAACCTCCACAGTACAGCAGTAACGGGAGGTTCGACTGTTGCCACAAGGGTACAACAGGCCGGGCCTGGAAATTATTTCAAATCACTTCTTCGTGACTTCGCCCTATCCAATTCTGTCAAAAACTTCTTGCGCAAGCGGACATTCTTGGGAGTGATCTCCAAGTATTCATCATCACGCATCAGTTCGAGACCACGCTCGATAGAGAGCTCGTATGGAGGCACGAGCATGAGTGCCTCGTCCTTACCAGAAGAACGCATGTTGGACATGGCCTTGCCTTTGCATGGATTCACATCCATATCGTCGCCTTTGGACGTATCACCGACTACCATACCTTCATAGACTTCGACAGCAGGACCGATGAAGAGACGTCCACGATCCTGGAGGTTCCAGAGTGAGAAACCGAGTGACTTGCCGGACTCCATAGAAGTCATAGAGCCAGTCTCGCGCTTCTCAATATCGCCAGCATACGGCTTGAATCCAAGCACGCGAGAAGACATGATACCTTCACCTTTGGTATCGATAGTAAAAGCATTTTTATAGCCCAGAAGACCACGAGTAGGGATCTCGAAGACCATACGAGTCTGATTTTCGTGAGTGGTCATGTTGCTCATGATACCCTTGCGCTTGCCGAGCTTCTCGATGATGGCACCTGAAAATTCGGTAGGAGCATCGATGATAGCTTCCTCGAATGGTTCCAACTTCTCGCCACCTTCCTCTTTGAAAATAACTTTAGGCTGAGATACCTGGAGTTCATATCCTTCGCGGCGCATATTCTCGATCAGGATGGCAATGTGTAGTTCACCACGACCATAGACAGTAAAGAATTCGTTTGATGTAAAATCAACCTTGAGACCGACGTTGGTTTCGAGTTCACGTTCGAGACGTTCACGGATCTGACGGCCGGTGACGAAGGTACCTTCACGACCTGCGAAAGGAGAATTGTTGACAAGGAATTGGAGGGAAATAGTCGGCTCATCCACTTTGATGGCAGGAAGTGCAGCCGTTGTCTCGTTGTCCGTGATAGTCTCACCAATATAGATATTTGGCATACCTGCAACAGTAATAATGTCACCTGAGCTTGCTTCCTTGACCTCGATACGTTTCTTGCCGTCGAAGGTGAAAAGTTTGGTTACTTTGCCGGTGAATGAAGATCCGTTGATATCTTTGACCCAGACATTCTGACCATCCTTGATAGTTCCATCATAGATACGGCATACAGCCAAGCGTCCCAGGAAGTTGTCATAGCCAAGATTGAATACCTGTGCAGTGAGTGGAGCCTTTGCATCCTTGTTTGCTGGCGGAACATGTTCGAGAATCATATCCAAAAGAGGAGTGATATCCTTGAATTCATCGCTGAGCTTTTTCTTGGCGACACCCTGACGTCCGATGGCATAAATAGTAGGGAAGTCGAGCTGAGCGTCATTGGCACCGAGTTCCATAAACAGTTCGAGGACCTCATCATGAGCACGAGTAGGGTTGGCGGCCGGTTTGTCGATCTTATTCAAAATGACGATAGGCTTGATACCAAGTTCGAGAGACTTCTTGAGGACGAAGCGTGTCTGAGGCATCGGACCTTCTTGTGCGTCAACGACCAAGAGAACTGTATCAATAGAGCGGAGCACGCGTTCTACCTCAGAACCGAAGTCAGCGTGGCCTGGCGTGTCGACAATGTTGATCTTGGTGCCCTTGTACGTGATGGAGGTATTCTTGGCATAAATCGTAATGCCGCGCTCCTGTTCGAGTGCGTTGGAGTCCATAGAACCCTCGTCTCCGTGACCACAGAAGGTCATGATAGCGTCGGTAAGGGTGGTCTTACCGTGGTCCACGTGGGCAATAATAGCGATGTTGCGAATATCCATAAATGAACAGTAAGTCTACGTTATTTGAGCCATTTTGTCAAAAAGCGCCAAAGTTCTGCACAGTATGTTTCTTGTGTCGAAGCGTCATTCGAGTATACTTATATGCATGAATTCCTCAACTAGGGCTCACCGTATTATTCGTGTAGTTCTCGTGGTCAGTTGTGCGCTCCTCCCCTCAGTGACGTTTGCTCAAATGGTACCGCCGACAGCGGTCAACGCACACGTCCGCCAGTTCAACAAGATAGATATATCTTGGGATGCAGTCTCGCAGGCGGTCGGATATGTGGTGTACAAAAATAGTACTCCGTTGGCGACCACCACATCCACCTCGTATACATATCCGTATGTCACGTTGCCAGGCAATACCTATTGTCTGAGTGTCATGTCATACGATGCTGCATCATCGTATTCACCACTCTCGAGTCAGACATGCACACCGATCGTACGCGGGACAGCACCGACACCTACTGAACTGACAGCTTCACAACTTTCTTCGAGTGCCGTTTCTCTGCACTGGAAATATCCCGTATCAGCCGAACAGGTAGAAGCTGACCCTGTTGATGGTTATACAGTCGCTTTCTTCATAGAACGGTCAGTCGATGCGGGATCGACCTGGACATTGATATCTCAACAGTCAAAATCATTTTTTCCAGGTGATTCACTTGAGGTGACGTATCAAGATTCGTCTGCTGGTACAGGTGCGTCCAATATGTATCGTGTTACTGCTCTTCATGAGACAGCCGACGGATTCTCAGCTGCTTCCGAGACTGCATCAGTCGCTATTGCTCAAGCCGAGACGGTACCTACGGCGCCATCTGAATTAGCCATTGACTATTCGACAGCTACCGTGCCGACAGAGGTTACTCTCACCTGGAAAGACAATGCGAATGATGAGGTCGGCGTGGTGATCGAGAAGAAATCAGGTGATACATGGACGGAGTTCCATAGATATGACTATCCCAATACGACGATGGTTCGACTCCCGACGCTCTCCTCGGGCGTGACCTATCAATTCAGAGTCAGGGCTCGTAATACCGCAGGTCTCTCGCTCCCCTCGAATACGGTCGAGGTTATCGTCCCTGGACCACTCACTTGGACCCAGCCGAGTGCTTCGAAAAATCTCCTTATCGTCTACAACACTGATGATCCACGGAGTGTCGACGTCAAGAATTATTATCTCAACAATCGGCCGGGGATATCAGGGGCCAATGTACTGGGGCTTACATTCCCAGCCCTCACACTTGATTCAGGTGGATACTTGAGTCAGCTCATTGATACATCTGTATTTACACCGAATATTTTGACTCCTATTACGCAATGGCTCATCGATAATCCGGACAAACCTATTCGATATGTTGTCTTCATGTATGGTATGCCCAGTATCGTGATGGGATGTGGAGGTACCTACAACCAGTGTAATAGTGCTCAATATCAAGTGAGTCGTGCATTGCAGATCAAAGGTGTTCGTGATGGAGTGGAATATCGTGGTGGGCGCAGTACCCGCTATATGCCGGAATATTACCGTGGCACCACAGCGTTGGTGACGACACTTGATATGGGTTCGGTGGCTGCAACCAAAGGATATATTGATAAATTAAAGAAAGTATATGATCAGATGGCCGACAAGGACATCATTATCTCTGCCAAGAATGCGGGAATCGGTGGCACTACTTACTATTTCGAAGACAAAGGCGATGCACTCAATATCGGCGAACAGGCACGCAGCGCGGTATTGTCAGTGAATCCATCGGCAACGGTCATGTATAAGCCCAATAGTACATTCTCTACAGCTGAGAATGTCCTGGGGTATTCTACTCATGGAACATGGGGAGGTCTGGCCAAGAATTTTCCACTCAATGGTAGCGTGATATTTACGGGTAATTCGGGCTGGTATCTATTGCGAACAGGTGAGTCGTGGAATGGAATTTATAACAACGTTCATAGTGGACAGAGTAATCCGACAGTATGGTTTGCACAAAAGGCTTTTGGTGGCTCAAATTACGAAAATACCCCCGTGGGCGCCGTCACGCAGGTGATAGAACCGGGAGGTGCGGGTCTGGCCAGCAAAGAACTGTTCACTGCATGGGAGAAGGGGTACACGTTTGGTGAGGCGGCATGGTCGGCTCGTAATATGGCAGGATTCCTGGCTGTTGGTGATCCGCTCGTGGCCAATTCGGGGACTGCACCAATAGTCGTGCAGCAAACAGATACCACGCCACCATCGATTGTGACAGGGTCGCCACAGGGGACATTGTCAGCGTCGACGAGGAGTGTGACGTTGTCAGTGACTACCAATGAGAACGCTACGTGCAAATATAGTCAGACAGCGAATACCTCGTATACAGCTTCTGGTAACACCTCATTTTCTACGACGGGCGGTACGTCACATTCAGTCGGTCTCACGGGTATGACCTCTGGTACAACATATCGTTACTATGTTCGATGTCGTGATACGGCTTCCAATGTGATGTCGGCTGATTACACGGTACTTTTCAGTATTGCCTCCGAGGCTCCTGAGGCGGATGTGACAGCTCCTAGTGCGTTGGTCAACTACCCAAGTGCCGGTAGTGTGATATCTGCTGGATCTGTCGGATTACAGGCCTTGGCGTCAGATGTATCAGGTGTGTCGCGTGTCACATTCTATCTTGATGGGCAGAAAATAGGTGAGGACACATCATCTCCATATGGTGTCACGGTTACACTAGATACTGCTGGTACGCATCGTATTTATGTCATCGCACGGGACACGGCAGGGAACGAAAGTACGTCGCCGACAGTACAATTCAATATTGCGGCCAATAAGGCGGTGGTCAAAAAACCTGAAACGAATACCACGAATACTGGTGACACCACGGTCGTCAAGGTTTCGGAGGCGACTGAACCTACAGGGACGGTCAGGACCTCCTTCGTCGTTCCTGAAGATGAGGCGACGACATCTACAGATCAAGGGGATTCGGATACGACATTTTTTGAGGATGTAGGGAATTTTATTACTGATACTTTCGTGCGCATCTGGAGTGGCATTGTACATCTCTTTGGTAATTAAGTCGGAGCACTGCTGTCAGGTGGATATAAATAAAAACCCCTCCCAGTGATTGTCCTGGTCGGGGTGATTGCATTCGTACCGCTTAGCTGGCCATGGCGCCACTGAGTCTTGATAGCGAAGCTTGGGGTTGCAAGTTTTGCGAGGGCGACGTTGGGTGTACTCGGATGCGCGGGCCGTCAATCTTTTCAATACGGCGACACGCTTCAGATTCCGCAGTGTTGATCTGCTTGATGATTGAGGTGCGCTCAGTGATTTCGACATTCATCTTGTTGGCAATCACCGCCACTCGGCGACCGAGTTTCCAACTGAATGGAATTAGTGTGAATTGCCCAGGGTGTTCTTTGCCGAACGCCATGAGTTCGTCGCGGGTCCCATTGGGTTCCACGCAACGTTTCCAGCGTTGAGCAAAAGGGCCGGGTTGGTCATCTGGCCGGGTAGAACCTTCCTCAATTCTCCTCAGGCGATTTGCTTCCGCCTCGTCTTGGGTTGCGTCAATAAAGAAAATACCCGCATTGGGATCAATATCCAGAATCGCCTTAATTTGGAGGCGTTTACGGGGGAATCCGAACAGTGTGACGTGCCGCACGTCACCGTGTAGCTTCATCTGCGCATGCAGGTAGAAGTAGAGCGCATTGTTCATCAACGTATCGTTGATCAGGTTGCCTGCACTGCTGAGCTTGTTAGCCGCAATGAAGGCGTCATGGAACGGAGAGTTGTTGGCGGGATCCTTGTGCCACTCGATGATGTGATCACTCGAATCGAACCAGTGAAAACCTGCAAGGTAACAACTTGCGTATTGCAGGATTTTGCGTATGGTTGTTTTGCCACAGAGCGGAGTTCCCGAAACGCAATCCATACGGATTCCGGTGGGAGGTGGTACTTCGATCATAGTTTGTATTTCCAAACTGTCGTTGTTTTACTGCCAAAAAAGCTCCACCAACCCAAAAAATTGGACGTTATTGGAAGGAGCAAACCAGCGAACATAGTACCACATATACCAATCTTCAGCAAATCTTAAGCGATTCTTCATTATTTCTTCATTTCGGGTTGGTAGGGTGTATTCATGACACACCGATTCCCCGACACATTCACTTCAGCGTCAGATTGTATAGATCGTATCCTTGCATACGCAGTACTACTTCACGCCTCGGACGTACATTGTGACCCATGCCCTGAGGGCGTCTCCATACGCCTTCGGGTCGATGGACAGATCCAGTCTGCCGGCATAGTGCCACGCTCATTCCATGAAGAGATGATTGCTCGACTCAAGATCCTCGCCAGTGTACGTACAGACATTCATGCAGTTCCTCAGGATGGTCGTTGGCGTACAGAGATTGGCGAGGTGACTTACCAGATTAGGGCATCGTTCATGCCCACGTATTATGGCGAGAATGTCGTCATGAGACTCCTTCATGGTCGCATAGCTGATGACATATCATTCGCTCGATTGGGATTCACTCCTGATCATGTACGGTCGATAGATACCGCTCTTTCCAAGACTTCCGGACTTATTCTCGTGACTGGACCGACCGGATCAGGCAAGACGACTACCTTGCATACCTGTCTCTCGCTCAAATCCCGAGAGCCACTCTCCATCATCACACTCGAGGACCCTGTCGAATACGAGATTCCGCATGTTCGTCAGGTACATATCAGACACTCATGCGGTGTGACATTCGCTTCAGGATTACGTTCTGCATTGCGCCAGGATCCAGATGTCATCATGCTGGGCGAGATTCGCGATGCTGATACGGCACGTGTGGCTATACATACTGCGCTCACTGGTCACCTCGTTCTTTCGACACTCCACACTACCAATGCGCTCGAAGCGATCACTCGATTGGTGGATATGGGCATTGATCATTATGTGCTTGCATCGACATTGCGACTGGTGATAGCTCAGCGATTGATACGTGTTCAGTGCCGTGAATGTCTGGCGGATGGATGTGACCTGTGTGATGGTGTCGGCTATCGTGGTCGGTCAGTGATTGCTGAGGTATGTGAGATTGATGCTGGCATGAAGAAGCTCATCGCTGACAAGAATACCGTAGCGGTCTACGAATCATACCTGCGGGGTAGGGGATACCGTCCTATGCATGAAGATGGACACGAAAAGGTCGAATGGGGAGTGACTACACCCCAAGAAATTGCCCGCGTTCTCTACGAATGACATATATGCGTATCCGCCCTTGGAACAATGCGCGACGTATGATTGTACTTGAACAACTCGGATCATATATATCCGCAGGTATTACACTCGATCGTGCACTAGAGATTGTCGCCCGGTCCTCAGTGCGACACCTGCGAGTCGATATAGATAGTATTCGCACCGAGGTCATCGCTGGTACTCGTTTGTCTTCAGCACTTAGGGTCCATATGGATTTGTCTGGATCCCTGGTCGGACTTATTGAGCATGGAGAGGTATCTGGGTCTTTGGCCACCGCCCTCGAGTCTGCTCGGGTGAGTATGGAGCGCACCAGTGATATGACCAAGAAATGTGTATCTGCGCTTATATACCCTGCCGTCATTGCCTGTTTTTCCGTCCTCCTTATTCTCGGCCTCATCCGTGGTGTCATGCCACACATCACGCCTATGTTGATCAGTCTGCATGTTCCGCTGCCATTACTGACACGGACCATGATGAGTCTCACTGATATTGTCCTCGCGTATGGTATATGGATAGGATGTGCGAGTCTGATCATCGGCATCATGATGTTCGTGACATACAGGCGTGTCGAGCTCATACGCTACATATATCAGCGTGTACTCTTGTATGTGCCGATCGTTTCTGGAGGGTTGCTCAGGTATTCATATTCTATGTATCTTCGTTCGCTCGGTTCTCTCATCGATGCAGGCATGAATGTCCCCGAGGCCTATGACCGTACGGCTATGACGGTCAGTCTGTTGCCACTTGGGCGTACCCTCAGACGTTGTAGTGCTCTTGTACACACAGGGTTGAGCTTGAGTGTGGTGTTCGAACGTATCCGTATGCCCACATATATATCTTCGTTGGTAGCCGCTGGCGAATCGTCAGGGACTCTCGGTCGTTCACTGATACGGTGTGCTGATCTCATCGATCGTGAGCTCGATCATCTGATCAAGCGTCTCACGTCACTTATCGAGCCACTCATGATGGTCGCTATGGGTGGAGCTGTCGGTAGTATTGCATTGTCCATCATGATGCCTATTTATGATATATCAAAAACACTCCAACAATAGGACAGGCATCATACGTGTCGAGTCGGCGAGCGGATTGTTGCTTATCGATGTACTCGTTGCACTCTCGTTAGCCACGTTATTTATTGCTGCCTACGGCGATATGGTTGGTCGATCCCGTTCGGTATTGGAGCAGGTTCGATCCAGGAATGATGTACTCGAAGTGTTCAGTGACCATCGAGAGGAATTTGCTCGCCTCATGCCGTACGAGTCACGTTCAGAGACGTACCTGTCAGCTCGACATGCCACGACCACTATCTATGCCCAGGCGCGATGGTATGGCAATGACCGTATCCAGACCGATATCCGAATCGGGGACGGTCATGCCACGACCACGTTCGTGCTCGTGCGTGCGTATCCCTTCGAACATCCGGATGATAGCGCTGGCACACCTATTTGCTCCGTTGATTTTTCTGTGACGCCCGCGATTGGTACATACGAATTTATTCACGGATATCACGTATCTCAACCTCGTGATATGGGCGACCAGATTGTGGTGACGCCTGTGTCGTTGCCTATACCACCATCGATCCCTCTGACCGATATTGAGGTTCGTGATGACATTGTCTACATCTCGACTGACTCATCTCACGCTTCTGATCCAGACCTGTTTGTCGTCGATATACACGCACCGCGTGACCCGTTCCTTATATCTGGCCTGAATACTGGCCCCGGATTAGCGTCCATTGCGGTCGCTGGTACACATGTATATGGTGTTGCGACGAGTCGCGTCAGTCAGCTTCATATCGTGGATATGTCCGACATGACACATCCGTTCATTCAGACGCACTACAGACTCCCTTTGCCAGAAGCGAGCTCGACACCACCATTGGGAAGTGCCATTTCATATGATCGAGGCATGATATACCTCGGCACCGAGAAGTGGGAAGGGGAGGAATTCTCCCGTATCGACGTGTCTGATCCGTTGCATCCACTCTATAGAGGTGGCGTTGCTATTGATACCAAAGTGAATGATATAGTCGTTCGTGGTGATCGTGCATACGTGGCGACTTCGGATCAGTTCTCTTTACGTAGTATTGATCTTTCCGATCCGTCCCACCTCCATATCGTCGATTCATTTGATGCGTCAGGTTGGCAGAGGCAAGAAGGGAAGTCACTTGCCTATTTCGAGGATATGCTCAATCTAGGCAGGACTTCGGGAGGATTCAATATCAGACAGGATCATGAATTGTTCAGTTGGGCATCGGCCACGGGAACTATTGATAGTCCTCAAGCGTCAGTCGACATAAGTGGTGGCGTGTACGGTGTCATTAGGGATCGTTCACGCCTCATCGTCGCTACACGCCAACTCGGTGCGGAAATTCAGATATATGAGCATCGTCTGGCAACTACGACGATGGCTTCGGTTTCATTGCCTGTTCCGCCTCAATCCATGACCTGTGATGGATCGAATATATACGTACTGGCGATGAATTCTCCTGTCTTATATATACTTTCATTCAAGTAACGATATGTCGATCAACATGAGACAGGATCATAGGCGCGCTTTTTCCCTCATTGAGGCGACTATTTTCATGGTGCTCCTCTCTATACTTATGACTGGACTCATGACCTATCTTCGTTCGATCTATGACTCACAGACACGCCTGCTCGACGATGTGGATGCTTCATATGATGGTAGTGCAGGTTTCATCGCTAGTACGGCCGTTATTATCATCTCGTTGGGAATATGTGCCATGATGCTTAGTGGCGCCAGCGCAGTATTCTGGTATGCCGATAGTGTCGATGCTCGGGAAATACGGATCCAGCATGAGCTCAATGCTCAGGCATGTCGTGACACGATAATGTTGATTGAAGCAAAAAAGTTAACCACACAGGGAAGTGGCTCCGAATTTTCATCTGAGCTTTGTCTCTCCTTAGGATTTCCTCTATAGGATGTGCATTTAAGATATATTGTGCGACATGGTCTGTAGAGGAAAAGTGGCGACATGCCTTTATAACAAATAATAAAAAGTTTTTGCCCACTTCTCTTCCCTGTGAGTCGGGGTTATACATTTTTTGCAAAAGTTATACAGATATCAATATCTGATTGAGACATATTTTTCCATCCAGCTTTCTTGGCCTCAACAATTTTCGTCTGCGGGCGCTACTTCAGCAATAAACCTACCTTGCTGTATTCCCTTTTTGCAGGCATCCATCATGTGCTGATTTTTGCTTTAGTAGAACCGTATTGAACCTATAGTTATTAATTTTATCCTCAAGCACCTTTTCTCTCGAGTCTATAAGCTCAAAATTAGGAAATTGACTCGCTAATTCCCCGATATCAAACGCTCTGAAATAATGACCGTTTTTGATTTTAAACTTTCGACCTTTATAAAGGCCAGGAATCGATAAGTCAAATTCTGTAAGTATCAAGTGCCCGCCAGGTTTAACAGCATTGGAAAGATTTTTTATGTAAGTTTTAAGGTACTTACCTCTTATGTGATCCATGACGCTCCAATCATTTACGAAATCAAATTGGCCAAGTTTACGCAAAGAATCTTTAAATGTCAGGTCTACTCTTATAAGATTAACTTTGCTGTCTTTTTTAAAGCGATGGCGACATAGTTTTATTGAATTAGCTGTAAAATCAACGCCGACAACAGAAAATCCAAAACTTCTCAACAAAGATATGTGGCGGCCGTCTCCGCAGCCAACATCAAGGGCGCGTAGGCTTTTCGAATCCTCATCTAACCTGTTGCTTCTAATAATAGAAGTTACTGATGAGCTCGGCACGTAGTCCCAACCACCATATCGAAGCTCACGTCTTTTCTTATTATATTTGAAGGCCTTTTCGTAATAGGCTAACTCAGATGTTTGGTTAACTTTCATTTACTTTTTAAGCACAATTTTCCCGTCTTTTACAGTCTTTTGAACAAACTGATCCTGCATATCTCCATTCTGGTCAAAATTAACTGCAAACGCAGCTCCTGGAAAATCTTTTACTGAATGCATTTGGTCTTTTAAGCACATTTTCATGTCAGACGACTTTTGGCATTCCTGAACTGCTGAAACAATCATTTTTACCGCATCGTACATCCTTATGCTTACAAAATTTGTGTCTTCTCCGTATAAGGAGCTATATTTGTCCGCAAATGAAGCGTGAGCATTTGGGGTCGGAGATACGATAATGAGGCCATCCGCATTTGAGCCCCCTGAAGTCAATAAATCTGGATTGTCACACGCAGAACCACAAATGAATGTAACTTTGATACCTAAATCTTTGGACTGTTTCATCACTAGTCCTACTGATTTCGCATAAGCTGCTACAAATATACCATCAGGGTGACTGGCCTTTACTTTAGTTAGCAAAGTTCTCATATCCGTAGAGTCAGGTAAAAATCCTTCCTCAGAAGAAAGTGGTCTGTCGTATACCCGCTTCAGACTGCTTAGTAGTCCCCTGCCGTAGTCGTCGTTCTGATAAACGACGGCCAATTTTGTAATTCCCAAGTCGTTAATTGTGTTCAGAATATTATCCATTTCCAACGTTGCGGTACCATTTATTCGAAATGTATAATCGTTAGGTGAAGAATAGGCTGGGGCAGATACGATACTCATCAGAAGAGTTTTCGAATTGCTTGATAGTGGCTTTATTGCCATGGCCACAGGAGACCCTAGTGATAAGATAGCGTTTACTCCTGATTGGGTTTCTTTATTAAAATCTGAAACAGCTATCTTCGGGTCCATTTGGGTATCATCGAACACAGGAACTACGTTAACTTCTGTCTTCAATTCGTCTACAGCCATTTCAATGCCCCTTTTTGCATATTCGCCATGAATCGCACTTGTGCCAGTGAGCGGTAATAGTGCCGCAATTCTTATCTCGTTCTTATTTGAAGATGATCCTCGATTACCGTATGTAAGAAAACTGATTAATACAACTAAAACAACAATTGAAAGTCCTACAAAAATAGTTTTATTTTTCATTTCGTTAACGTTAAATTTATATTCACCCATTCAGCCCTTGAGGCTGGCGGAGCATCAACGGTATCAATATTAACACAAAAGACCCCTTTCGGGGCCCTTTATGTTTGAGAGATACTTTTAACGTTTCGCCAAATCGCGAACTCCAGACTTGGACCAACACGGCTCTGAAGCTGACCAGGCACTCGTACCATACTTACTATAGAGATATTTGCCGAATGCAACGTTACCTTCTACGGTATGGAGGTTGAGACCCATCTTCTTGGCAGTTTCAGCGTGATAGAATTCGTTGATCTGCATGACACCTACGTCGTCGGGGTTTGCCCGGCCGCGGATGATATTCCCGTTCTTGTCGAACTGGCGAAGTTCAGATTCACAACGCGCGATCTCAATAAGGATCGGTGCGTCGAAATACTGCTCATGGAGATATGATTCTATGTCCTTTGAAGTTGAGAATGAGCGAACTTCCGTCGTAATCGCCTGCTTCGGATCTGAGCTTGCTTTGATCGATTGGATCTGAGCATCACTCTGTCCTGATCCGTACACAGATGACATGAGGAATACCACACCAGTTGTAAGTTCAAGCATATTATTCAACAAAAAAACGAATTCATAGCAATGGAGCTACTTATTCGTTCTTGTGCATACAGTATAGCATCTCTGGCGACCAAAGTCAATACCCTAATCACTGTAAAATGGCTTAGTAGAGCCATATTTCATGTACAAAAAAGCCTTATTTTGAGCCATATTATAGAGTTTTATCTAGGAAATGTCCCGGAATGGCTTGGAATAAGGATATTATCTAGTTCAATATGGTGACACTGTCTGGACAAGTAAGTTGCCTCCGACTTATCTTCCGTGACCTATTTAATACCCTTTCCGTACCCCCTCAAATGGCCCAAAATGCCCTATTCCTTGCATATTTCAAGCTATATGCTAGAATAGTGCGACCTAAGTTTAATCAACCACTATGGCACATAAAAAAGCCGCTGGCGTAACAAAGAACGGTCGCGATTCGAATCCTAAATACCTTGGTGTGAAGATCACCCATGGTCAGCGTATTACGCCTGGCCAGATCATCCTCCGTCAGCGTGGCACCACTTGCCTCCCGGGCGCTGGTGTCGGTGTTGGCAAGGATCATACCCTCTTTGCTCTCAAGGATGGTGTTGTTTCATTCAGCTCCAAGCGCAAGACAGGTTTCAACAACGACATTACGAGGAAGAACATAGTCAGTATCAAATAAGACAAAAAGAAGGGGGTTCTCCCCTTCTTTTTTCGTATCTATACAAAACCCGAATACCTAATAATTGGTATTTGGTGCCTAGAATTTGCACTGGGCCTGGACCGAGTCGTCTGTTGCAATACCATCAGAGCCAGCATGTGCCGTGCTATCGACGCAATAGGTTGTTTTCGGAGAGACCATGTCGACTGATATTGCATAAGTAGATCCATGAGCATAACAGACAGGATGGCGATCGTCTGCGATGAGTGAACCCATGATCTGCTGTATCTGCGGATCGGCGAAGGCCCCTGTATTACAGGTCACCGATGTTCCGAATGACGGCATGCCAGGAGCTTCTGCGGCATGTAATTCTAGCAAAGCAGGAATTCGCATGACATTTGCCTTGGCTTGCGCATCCTTACCTTTTTGACGAGCACTATTGAGTGAGATGAGTACGATGGACGAAAATATGGCGATGATTGCTATTACAACAAAGAAGCCGACGATACAGAAGACGACAATAAGAGCGGTTCTACTTTCTTTGGTTGGAGCTGAACCTGGGGTGACGGGTGTCTGAGAAGCCTGAACGCCAGCCGCAGTAGGATGAGCACACGCGTCACAAAACTTGGCCGTATCGGACAATTCTTTACCACAATGGGTACATTTCATGGAGATAAAAATGAGTAAATTAATAAGGTGCCATTACTTTACAATTAATTTCGTTGCATTACAATAGGTGGCATGAGCCCAGCCCTTATAAACATTCTGAACGTTCTTATAGAAATAGCTATTGCAGGTCTTGTCATCATCACACCTATTGGTATAGTAGGAGGTATCATTCTTGCCACTCAGATCTCCAAACCTCAGAACGCCAAGCGCAAAAATGCCCTTACGGGCTGGATGATTGTAAGCTTCGTCGCTCCTATAGTGTTGCTATTCGTCACGTTATCTATTTGGGGCTTCTTCCGTATATTCACCAATACATATCATGTGTAACAAAAAAGAGACCCGCTCGGGTCTCTTTTTTGTTATTTCTTTTCGAGGATGAGAGTGAATTTGACTGACTTCCCTTCTGCTGTGACCTCTATGGTGTGTTCACCGAGCTCTTTGAGCGGATGTTCGAGCTGAATGAATGAGGGATCGATCTGAAGACGCGTCTGCTTCTCTATCTCGGCGGCGACTTCTTCACGGTGCATGCCGGCGAATAGATGACCCTTGTCGTTGGCCTTGACCTGCACGGTGAGAGAGACATCTTTGAGGCCGGCCAAGTTCTTAACCAGTAATTCTTCATGAATCTTACGCTCCCCTACCATTTTGGCCTTCTCTGTCTCTATACGCTTGAGTGCATCTGGGGTGGCGGTAACGGCGAGACCCTGAGGAATAAGCAGGTTGAGTGCATGACCATCGCTGACTGTTTTGACGTCGTACTTGTGGCCGAGCTTGGGTATATCTTTGAGCAGAATAATTTTCATAGCTGAATTATTAGGGTGTAATAGAAGGATAGTATACTACTTTTGCTGAGTTAACAACTCGACTGCCTTCTCCATGGCGGCATCACGTTTGTCTTGGATGTCTTTGTCGGTTACTTCGACTTTGTAATCTGGCTCGAGGCCATCATGCGAGAGGTTGTGGCCGCTCGGAGTCAACCAGCGTGCAATAGTGACTTTGAGAGATGTTTCTGAGGTGATAGGTACAAGCTGCTGGACAGACCCTTTGCCGAACGTTTTGCTACCGACGAGCTTGGCGATGCCGTTCTCCTTGAGAGCGCCAGCAAGAATTTCGGATGCAGAGGCTGAGCCACTATCGACAAGGATGAGCATCTGTAAATTCTTGTTGAAGATATCATAGCCCTTGCTGCGGTACACAGTAGGACTGCCATTCTTGCCGAAATCTTCGGTGACGACGGTGGTACCTGTAGGCAAGAACCATGATGCCATATCCCATGCAGCATCCAGATATCCACCAGGATTACCTCGAAGGTCGAGGATGAGCTTGTGATTGCCCGAGACGACGAATTCTCGTAGAGCGTTGCGGAAGAGGTTGTGGGATTGGGCAGTGAAACTGTAGAGACGAATTACGAATATGCCGCCTGGCTTGGTACTGGTCTCAAGTGTCGGTACGTTGATGACGTCACGTACGATCGTGCGTTCGACAGGCTTGGCTGAGCCCTTGGGCAAGAATACTATCTTGACTGAAGTACCCTGTTTGCCACGAATGAGCTTGACTGCGGCATCTACAGACATGTCTATGGTGCTCCTGTCGTCAATTTTGATAATGAAATCACCAGACTTCACACCTGCACGTTCGGCAGGACTGCCTTTGATGGGGGTGACTACCTGGAGTTGCTTGTCTTTGATACCGATTTCCATACCGACACCTTCGAAATTACCGGCAATATCCTCGGCGAACTGTTTGGATTCTACTGGTGGGAAGAAAACGGTATAGGGGTCACCGTATGACGAAGCGAGGCCTTGGATAGAGCCCCAAATCTTCTGTTGTGCAGTCGTGCTGGCGGCCTCGACGAATTTCTGGTCGAGAATATGCCATACTTTCCAGTAGGCATCGAATTGATCAGTGGTGACCGAGCTGGTGTCCACAAGTGCGGGATTGGGTGTGTAGGACTTGCCTCCCCCAACATATACGCCGATGAAAAAAACACACACAGCCACAGGTAGTCCGATAAGGAAAATAGTCAGTTTTTTGTCTTGGAAATTCATATGATACACATGTTAATGTGCATGCATTATTACACACAATCGGAGGTACTGCTACTTGAGCATACCCGCCTCGACCATGTATAATAATTGCCATGATTACTCATCATGCATCTCGCGGTCTCGTCTGGCTCGATATCGCCAATCCGACCGATGATGAGATAGCTGGTCTCGTCAAGAGATATTCTCTACACCCTCTCGTTGGCGAAGAACTCAAGAGCTCGACGTCTCTGGCCAAGATGGATTTTTACCACGACTACATGTTGGTGGTACTGACATTGCCAGTACGTGTGAGGACCAAGGCGGGTGGATATGAGATCGTCGATCGTGAAGTAGATTTCGTTATCGGCAAGAATTTCTTGATCACTTCGCGCAGTGACACCATCGAGCAGCTCGAGTATTTCGCCAAGATATTCGAGGCCAATTCGATCTTGAACAAGGATGACACAATGGAGCATGCTGGACACCTTTTCTACTACATGGTCAAGAAGATTTATGCTGGTATGGTCGAGGATCTCGAGAATATCAGGGATTCGCTCATTTCTGCCGAGACACGTATATTCAATGGCGATGAACGCAACATGGTCGAAGCACTTTCGGGTCTTTCTCGCGAATTGATCGATTTCAAACAGACCGCTCGCGTCCACCAAGATATCTGGGAAGACATGGTGCACTATGATGAAGCACTTATTTTCGGCAAAGATTTCCGTGTCTATGCTCGTGATATTCGCGACGAATTCAATCGTATCCGTGAACTCATCACCAATGCCCGTGAATTGCTGGCTGACTTGCGTGAGACCAACGATTCCCTGCTCAATACCAAGCAGAATGAGATCATCAAGATGCTTACTGTGGTGGCCTTCATATTCCAGCCAATGACCTTCATTGCGGCCCTCTTCACTATTCCCGCACTCAACGTCCCCTTCATCGAACATGGTATGGGCTGGTACGGCATTCTCGTGCTCATGGTGGTGATTACGGCAAGTATCTGGCTGTTCTTCAAGAAGAAGAAGTGGATCTGATGGATATCAAACTCTACAACTCGCTCTCTCGCTCGGTCGAGACATTCAAGCCCCTCAAAAAAGGCCTAGTTTCTATGTATCACTGCGGTCCTACGGTGTACGATACGCCTCATCTCGGTAATTATCGTACTTTCGTCTTGAGTGACGTGGTTCGCCGTGTATTCGAGTACAACGCGTACGATGTGCATCAGACGATGAATATCACAGACGTGGATGATAAGACGATTCGTCGTAGTCGTGAGGAGAAAGTGCCACTCGCCGATATCACTCGTCGCTACGAACAGTTGTTCCTAGAAGGTCTAGAGCGGCTCAATATCCTCAAGCCCAAACAGCTCATTCGAGCGACCGAACACATTCCTGCCATGATTGACCTCATCACTACGCTCATCAACAAGGGTGTGGCATATACGGCTACAGATGGTGTGTATGTGGCCATTTCCAAGGTCGCAAACTACGGTGCTTTGATACAACTCAAAGAGCACGCTGATCACGATGCTAGTCATTCACGCATACACAATGATGAGTATGACAAAGAAAATCCGCACGACTTCGCGCTCTGGAAATTCACAACGGCCGATGACGGTGCCGCTTCATGGAAGGCACCCTTCGGTGAAGGTCGTCCGGGTTGGCATATCGAATGTTCAGCCATGGCCATGGAGACGCTCGGAGAGACGATAGATATTCACACGGGTGGTGTCGATCTGATGTTTCCTCATCACGTGAATGAGATTGCCCAATCAGAATCTGCGACGGGGAAACCGTTCGTGAAGTATTGGCTGCATGGTGCATTCATGAACGTGAGTGGAGAGAAGATGGCCAAGTCCAAGGGTAATTTCTTGAAGCTTGAAGACTTGGTCGAACAGACTATATCTCCCCTCGCCTACCGCTACTGGCTATTGACTGCGCACTATCGATCACCGATCAACTTCACCTTCGAGGCAGTCCAAGCGGCCCAAAATGCCCTTATACGCTTGATGCATGCCGTGAGTGAGTTTCCTGCTGGCGGCAAAGCTTCTCTGGCGTATGCCGAGCGTTTCGTGAGCTATATCAACAACGATCTTGATATGCCCAAAGCGGTCGCTCTCATGTGGGATATTCTCAAAGATACGACACTCTCAGATGCCGATAAGCGTGCCACCATCATCGATATGGATCGCGTATTTGGCCTACGGTTGGACACAGTGGCATCTATTCCAGAAGATGAGATCCCCACTGAGATCACGGCTCTTGTAGAAGCTCGGGAGGATGCTCGTAAAGACAAAGATTGGGCCAAAGCAGATGCACTGAGGCAAGAAATCGAAGCGCGTGGATATATGATTTCTGATACCAAGAATGGTGTGAAGGTTACGCAGAAATAGGGTCGAGTGTTTCGTAGATACAGAGACCCCAGCACACACTGTGCCGCACAACTCGAGAAACAGATCTTGGCACATACTCCGCATACCACGAATTAACCTTTCTCGGGTTGTGTGGCACAGTGTGTGCTGGGGATCTCTCCTGGCATTATAAATGACACATATCTCGGAGCCGTGTTACCTCACGGACTTCGTCGCGAACCTCGCCGATCATATCGGAAGTGTCTTGACGGCTGGACTCTACACGGTCATCAATCTCTGCCAATCGCGCATAAATACGCGCTTCGCTGGCGTCTATGCGCTCTTCGAGTCGCTCGAAACTACGCGAAATGGAGACTGCGATGTCGTCAGCATTCTTGTAAATAAGGCGTTCAATGGTTTCAAGATCTTTTTGTTCTAGGGTCATACGGTATGATATACATTACGTCCGCAAGTGCAGACGAACTAATAATGCTCATACCGTACCAAGATACTATGAAGAAACGATGAAGAATCGGTGAAGATTTGCTGAAGATTACAGAATATGGCTTAATACACTCCTGTCCCCTGACTAGTTTGGTATCTGACGTGGTGGAGTCAGCGTCGGCGTAGACATTTGTATATTCGTCGGATCACCATCCTTTATTTTTTGAAGATTATCGATTGCTGGGTTCCAGATCAGATCGAGGAAGATGTCATTCCAGAGATATAGCACGGGTTTCTTGAGATATCCATTCCATGTATCGACCATGAGCTGTTGGACGTACGTGAAATTGTCTTGACCTGTCGGCGAATTGACGATGGCACGGATATTGAGACCGAAGTAACTCAAAATAAGTAGAATGACAATAATGTAGATGACCATTCGGAGCAGACCTCCACGATTGTCTGTCTTTTTGATGAGATTACTCATACCTACAGAGTATACCATGAACTGTATAATTCATGCATGTCTGTCCTTGTCTTCAGTGAGACCTTTATAGATACGAAAGCGGGTTGAGATAGGCTGAGGGGTCAGCCAATGGGTACAAAACTCCCGAACAATAGGTACTTGAGACCAGATTGGTGATACGGACACCCTCGGTCGCATATACGCCGAAATGGAGGTGTGGACCTGTAGTGGCACCTGTGTTGCCACTATATCCGATAACTTCACCCGTAGAAATTGATTGACCCGTGCTGATACTGATGAGCGACAAGTGTGCATACAGCGTCGATAGACCATTATCGTGCCTAATCATGATCCACTTGCCATAGGCACGACAACGACCTCGACCGGCAAGATCCATGTTGCCAGACCCTACCACGGTACCGCCCATAGCTGCACGAATCGGCGTACCGATAGATGCGGCAAAATCGATACCTGGGTGCGTACCACTCTTATAAATCTGGGGGTTCTTGGTGGCGAATTTGGTATTACCGAAATACTGAGTGATTCGAGGATTATCAATGGGGTACTTGAGGAGACCAGAACCGGTAGTCGGGATACTATTGGGATCAATAGTGATCTTGAGGGCTGCCTCGAGGTTGCCCACTTCCCTCTCGAATGCATCTTTTTGTTCCTGGCGAGTCGCCAACAGTTTCGTATATTCCGCCTGACTATTTTTTGTTTCTTTGAGCAGCTGATTTTGTTCTGTGGCAGTATTGAGCACCACGCCTCGTTGATCCTTGAGCTGCTTATTCAAGCCCTGAAGCTCTGCCTTGGCTTTCTCAGTAGCTTTCTTGTTGGCCTCGAGATTGGCTTTGACGCTCTGAAGCTGTCCGATGCGATCGGATAGACCATGCTGTACCGTAGAAATGTCCTCCAATGAATTCCAGGCAGTCGAAAGTGATCCCTTGGCCAAGAGGAGCTCAACCAACGATCGATCCCCCATTTCATTCATGGTCGCAAATGACTTGACAATAATGCGTCGATTATCACCGATGGTGTCTTCTTTGTCAGATATCTGAGTACCGAGTTGTTGTATCTGGAATGTCTTCTCGGCAATTTTATTCTCAGTCACCTTGATATCAGTTTCGAGCTTCTTTTGCGTGAGCTGAAGTGATTTGATGGTAGACGATAATGAAGATGCCTGACCGCCAAGATCGGTCAATTGTTTGACATAACTCGCTATCTCTTTTTCGAGCGCTTGAATGTCAGCGTTACGCTGATTGATCTTATTTTGCAAATCTGCCACAGCGGCATTTTTGGAGTTGGTTTGGGCGTAGACCGTGCCTCCCGCATGCAACGAGACCAGTGCGATCAAGGCAAACCCTATGTATATAATACGTCGGTACATGAAGAATAAGACGTGCGAGTCGTCGGAACACTACACAAGCACTAGCTGAGCTTCTTCTGCGCTATATCGATACGTCGCAGTGATTCATCGCGACCGAGCAAAGAAGCGCAGACGAATGGATCGGGTGATCGTTCTTGACCGGTAAGCGCCATGCGGAGTGGCCACAATACATCTCCTTTGCCATTGGCTTCGACATACGGCCAGATGGATGACTTGAATGTGTCGGCCGTGAATGCAGCGTCCAGTTTGTTGATTGATTGACTCACTTGTGCAAGATGAGCGGCAGCAGCTGCCGGATCAGGATTCTTTTTCCAAAGAAGAGAGTCTGTGGCGTATTCGGAAAGTTGATGTACGAAGCCGAGTTCCCCATTCTTGGAAAGCATCGTCGTCAACTCACCGAATGTAGAAATTTTCTCACGAAGGAGTGGGATGAGTTTTTTGAAGACATCACTCTTGGGTACGACCCATTCTGGCACGAATGCACCAGCGCGTTCAGTAAAATCTTCGTCGGTCAATTTGGAAATGTACTGACGATTGAACCATTTGAGCTTCTCTTCGTCGAAAATAGCGCCACTCTTCTGGACACGATTGAGGCTGAACTTTGAGATTATTTCATCAATAGTGAGTACCTCCTGATCATCTTCGGGATGCCACCCAAGTAGGGCGAGATAGTTGACGATGGCCTCACGCGTGAACCCCTTGGAGCGATATTCACTGACCGGCACTGCCCCATGACGCTTGGAAAGTTTGGATCGATTTGCAGCAAGAAGGAGTGGAATGTGTGCATACTGCGGGATCGGAGCGCCAAGGGCCTCGTAGATGAGGATTTGACGTGGCGTATTGGAAATATGATCTTCACCACGAATGATGTGAGTCATGCCCATTTCGTAGTCGTCGATCACCACCACGAGGTGGAAAACGGGCTCGTTCTCATTCTTGGCAATGACGAAATCACCAAGTTCGGTCGTGTCGAACTCAATAGGGCCACGAATGATGTCGTTGAAGGTGACCTTCTTGTTGGGATTCTTGAAACGGATGACGGAAGAACGTGCGGCGGTAGCATCGGCGGTCTTGGCTTTGGTACTACCCATCTTGTCTGCCATGGCTCGAGCGCGCTCAGTTTCTTGTTCTGCAGTAGAAATATAGGCGTGACCACTCTCGATCAGCTTGTGGATGTGTTTCTTGTATATCTCGGTGCGATCAGACTGACGATAGAACTCGTCGTATTCGAGACCCAACCACTTCAAGCTCTCGACAATATTCTCTTCGTACTCTTTCTTGGAGCGTTCCTTGTCGGTGTCCTCAATACGCAAGATGAATTTGCCCTTGTTCTGTCGGGCAAAAATCCATGCAAAAAGGGCCGTTCTGTATGAGCCGGCATGGAAATAGCCTGTAGGTGATGGGGCGAATCGGGTAACGACGGGCATGGGGTAAGTATAGCAGAAAAAATTGAAATTTCATTTTAATAACCGATTTAATTGGTTACTATTGCTATTACTACAATATATGGCATTATTATGTCGAACAAAAGTGGTTGTAACTACGGGTACGGTGTGCCCACAGTTGTAAATCACGCAAATGCTCCAAAAAATGAACTCGAGACCTCGTATTTATAATGTAATCGCCGGAACACTTCTTGCCGTATTCATCGCCGGTTTCCTTCTGTTTATGCATTGGCGAGACCAGATGCACTTCAAGCAAAGCTTCGGATTTGACTTTCCGAAGAATCGAGCGGAGCAAGACGCTATACGGCCAGTCATCATCAAACAGCTCCAGCGTTACATTGCTGCCGTCACAAACTGTCAAAGCGAATTAACGGAGATGCGAAAAAAGGCTGAGGCATTGCCAGCCGATGGCCCCGAAGACATGAATCGTCGCTTTTCCGCCTTTACTGAATGTGAAGGGATGGAAAAACGATTGGCAAGACTGGACAAAGACATGTACGATGCTGCTATTGCGCTCGAGGGAGTGGGTTGGACTGAAGTTGCAAAATCGGCAGGAATCCAAATGCGAGGAAGCGGTGGTCCTTGGTAACAGTTAAACACGTCAGAACTCGCCCGTGCACTTCTCTTCGGAGAAGAACGCAGGGCGATTTTTATTTTCAATACACCCCATTCTTCACCGTCCCCTTCTCCAGAAACTCGATCACATTACCTGACCGTAATGTTGATACTGTCACTAAAATAATCGGTGTTTGGAATTTGTACCGACAGTTTATATACTCCAGGTAAAATATGCCAGTAATAAGAAGCTGGGTCAGCATCACCACAGCCTCTTTCGTTGTATTTACAGATTTGGGAAGGCACTGTGAATGTAATGACGTCATCACTATGAGTCACTCCTTGCTGCAGAGTAAAGACGGGAATATTCTGTCCTTTCGCATCCTGCATATTTACCACAACACCTGTAGGAATGGATGACATGCCCGCTCGTGTAACTGGGTTCGGAATTGAGAATCCTCTTCCCTTGATCGTAACAGATGTACCGACCGATACAGAAGTTGGTGATACTGAAGTTATTGCCAACCCTTGAGAAGTTGAATCTGAAGGTCGATTTTTAGTTACAGGGGTTGCAGGTTTAGCACTGTCTACAGGAACAGTACTATTGGTTTGTGACTGAGTTTCAGAATTAGTTACTATATCTTGTTGAACGGCTATTGGTTTATCAAAAAAAGCAAAATACCCCACCGCAATCACAAGAATAATAATTATTGTTACTAAAACTACATTTGCCGAACCTTTTTGTGAATTTTTCATAAGGAACATAGTATTCAACATTAATAAAATTGAAACCAAACCTTAACCTCTACAGCACTATAATTATACCCCATTCCTCACCGTCCCTTTCTCCAGAAATTCAATTACATTTTCAGCCATAACCTTCGCCATCTCACTACGCGCCGATTCACGCGCAGAGGCAATGTGTGGAGTCAGAATGACATTAGGAAGCTCCGCTAACCCCTCGGCCAATTTGGGTTCGAATTCGAAGACATCCAGACCAGCTCCGCGAATAGTTCCGTCCTTGAGAGCGACAACCAAAGCATTCTCATCGACAACCGGACCGCGTGACGTATTGATCAAATAAGCAGTCGGCTTCATCAATTTCAATCGAGATTCATTGATAAGGTGTCGTGTTGAATCGAGTAATGGCACATGCAAACTGACAACATCAGCCTGTTTCAAGACATCTTCTATCGTCGGTACATAGGTGATGCCAAACTCTTTTTCCATCTTCTCATTGCGCACCACGTCGGTATAAATAACCTTCATATCGAAGCCCCGTGAAGCATGATGGGCAACTCGCTCTCCTATCCTGCCTGCCCCGATCAAACCAAGAGTCTTGCCCTGCATATCAGTGCCAACGAAGAGCATCGGATCCCATCCCTTGTATTTGCCAGCTCGCACGAAGTCGTCAGCTTCGACCATACGTGTGGTGAGGCCTATCATGAGGGCTATAGCATGTTCGGCAATGGTATAGGCATAATTGCCCGGTGTGTTGGTCACCAGAATACCTCGCTTCTTGGCTCCGGCAATATCAATATTATCGAACCCAGTAGCATAGTTGGCATACAACTTCACACTCGGCACTGCGTCGAATACAGTCGCGTCTATCTTGTCAGTAAGCAAGGTAACCACCGCATCATACGGCTTGCGCTTGAGTGCCTCGATGAGCTCAGCCTGTGTCGGCACAGCTTCCTTCATGTTCATATCTATGGAATATCCCTTGGAACGCAGGAGTTCAACGCCATTTTCTGGAATCTGGCGGGTGATGTAGATGTTTTTCATGCTGGAATTATACTAGAAAGTCATATTTTGGACTAGGTAGGATAGATATTAGAGCTTTGATATTAGATATTAGAAAAGCACACCTTTCGATGCGCTTCTCTAATATCCAATATCGAATATCTAAACTCTCTTATCCTTTGAGACCTGCACCTACTGATGCTGATGCGCGGAAGAGTTTCATGATGATGTTGCCTTTGGCATCCTTGAGAGGAAGATCCTTGGCAGCATCGAACTTCTTGTCGCCATCATCCGAGTGGAGCATAGCGTAGTAGAGACCGCCTTCGACAGTCGCTTTGGTCAACGTGATCTTGCCTGTGTTGATACCCTTGTCGAAATACATAGAACCGATAATCTCGCCTGGTACGCCGGCGTTGTCCTTGTGAATCTCGACCCATCCGCCATTGGCGAGCTGGACCGTGGTCACGAAGACCTGGTTGCCGGGGAACTGATCACCCATGATAATTCTGTTGGCCTCATTCGAGGTCATGGTGCTGGTAGTATCGGTCTCCTGAGTCATACCCTCATCGGTCGACTCCTTGCCATTACCGAAGACCAAAATACCGATAACAATGAGCGCGATGATGACGATGACTGTCACCACCCACTGCCATGTCTTGATACCGCTTGGCTGTTCCATATGTGTAATAAATGTTTAGGTTACTAATATCGACGTATGTGAATTCCAATTATATCACATACCAAGGTCTAGTATGCAACCCATCAACTTATTGACTAAAATAATGATTCGTGACCTATTTCTCGTGTTCAAGTGCAATATCCAGGACGGCATCGGCGATCAGACGGGCACTGTCGGGCCGCGCAAATTCATGCGCTCGCTGCCTCATGGTCTCTTTGATGGCTGGAGAATTGGTGATACGGTCAATCTCTTCGATCACAATGTGTGCGGCAAGGTTATTCTCTTCAATTACAGAAGCAGCGCCTGTGCGTGCATAGGCGAAGGCGTTGGCGGTCTGGTCATGACTGATCGACGTCGGAAGTGGAATGATGATAGAAGGTACACCCCAGGCAGCAATTTCGAAAATAGTAGATCCTGCACGTGAGACGATCACATCAGCCACACCAGCGGACATACGGAGTGCCAACTCATTCAAGTAATCGAACGGATGATAGCGATATGCATACGGATGATCCTTGAGGATGACTGAGGTGGTCTCTTTGATCTCTTCGATGTTGGCCTTGCCGGTCTGATGGATGATTTGATATTTGTTGAGAAGTTCAGGAAGTCCTTGGAGGATGGCGTCATTGATCGGTGCGGCACCCTGAGAACCTCCGAGGATGAGGACGACGGGAGTATTCTGCTCCAATTGCAAGAATTCGTGAGCACCATTGCTGAGTGGCTGTGCGACCTCCGTGCGGACAGGACATCCAGTAAGTGCTACAACACCTTCTTTCTTGGTGAAATATGTAGCTGAATCAGGATATGAGATGGCGATCTTGCGTGCGAACTTCCCTGCCCAGGCGTTGACTCGACCGGGTGAACTATCCGATTCGTGAATAATGACGGGAATATGCAGAAGTTTTGCAGCAAATAATGCGGGGAAACTAGCGTAGCCGCCCTTACCGAAGACGACGTCGGGATAGATACGATACATGCTTATGACAGCCTTGATACAACCTGCCAGTGTCTTGAATATGTCGGTGAAATTGAGGATGGAGAAATAGCGGCGTATCTTACCTGCGGGCACTTGGACAAACTCGAGCTCGTTGTCGAAGAGTGCGCGGGGGTTGTATTTGCTGGGCGCCATGAAGTATTGCTGGGGCGAAATGATGCGACGCTCCTTGATGCGTTCACGGATAGCTTGAGAAACGGCAATAATAGGATAGAAATGGCCTCCTGTGCCTCCGCCGGTAAATAGGATTTTCATGGGATTATATAATACGAATTTACGAATACATACGAATGACCCGAATATGCGAATCTATCTAGTTCACAGGTACTACAGACCAATTATAATACACAGATGCCTGAAAAGATATTACGTACTCTTCGACACATTGGCAACAATACCTGTCGCTGCAAGAATGATGATGAGTGCTGTGCCGCCATGCGAAACGAACAAAAGTGGCATGCCAGAGAGTGGAATGATACCGAGCATGGCAGCCATATTCATGAACGATTCAGTAATGATGAGGATGGCGATACCCATAGCCACTAGACCACCGAAGGCGTCAGGTGCACGCGCGCCAATACGGAACGAACTCACCGCGAGCATAATGTAGATAGCAAGCAAAACAACTGTGCCCAGAAAACCGAACTCCTCTGCCCCGACAGCGAATATGGAGTCACCGATAGGTTCTGGTAAGTAGCCGAACTTCTGAACACTCTGACCGAAACCACGACCAGCCCACTCCCCTGAGCCGATAGCGATGAGCGACTGATTGACTTGATATCCAGCCCCCTGAGTGTCCGCCGCACTGTTCAAGAACGTCTGCACGCGCTCTAATGCATAGGGACGGAACCAGATCACGCCAGCCAGCATGACCGCCATGAGTCCTCCTGCGATAGCGACATGCCGAAGAGGTAGACCGGCGATAATCAGCATGACAATTCCCGTGAATCCGATAACCACCAGCGTATCAGTATCTGATTGAGCCAGGAGAAGTGCACCAAGGATTGCCATGATGACGATGTACGGAATTAGACCGAATCGCATTTGTTGCAGTTTATCTTTGGCGAATTGTGCCCAGGCAGCTATGTAAATGATGAATGAGATTTTGAGAAGCTCTGATGGCTGGAATGAGAGCGGACCTATATCGATCCAGCGCGAGGCACCTCCGTGGTGAAGTGCTAGTCCAGGAATGAATAGGAGTAGGTTGATGATAATCGCACCGATCAGTACCAGGAATGCGAAACGGCGCACCTGAGCATAAGGAATCTTTGCAAACACCCAAAAAGCAATGATGCCGAGAACCAAACTTATACTCTGTTTGATGGCGACTGTACCGAAGCTCGCACCATTCTGGGCCAAAAGACCCAATGATGCCGATAAGAACACAATGAAACCAACAATTGTCAGTATGGATACTGATATAAGGAAAAATCGGTCGATTGGTTTGGATTTTGTTGAAGGCATGAGGAAAGAATCAAGATTCAAAATTCAGGATTCAGAAATGAACTTCGTGGGTACTTATTCGGCTGGTACTTCAGTGACGGTTGCCGATTCAGCGGCCTTGACCTGTCTGAACCCATCAATATCTCGTCTGACTTGGTCATATTCGGGCAGGTCTTGAATTTTGGAAATGCCGAGATGAGATAGTAAATCGAGTGTCGTCTTGTAGAGGAAGCTACGGGCATCAGTCGGATTGTCGACACGTTCGATCAGGCCACGAATGAGCAGATTGCGCACGATGAACTGCGAATTGACGCCACGAATATAGTCGATATCTGCACGAGAGATAGGACCCTGATACAAGATGATAGCGAGTGTCTCCAGTCCAGCTTTGCCCAAGTCACGCGAGAGCTCGTCCTTGGTGAGTTTCTCAATAAGTGGTGAGAGCTCCTTGGCAGTACCAAGCATGACTTCATCATCAGTCTGTACCAAAGTAATTCCTCTACCTGTGAGACTCGTTTCCAATTCACGGAGACTATTCTTGACGGCCACAACATCACTACCTACCATATCGGCAAGTCGCTTGAATGAAATAGGTTCCGCTTTCCAGAACAAAATAGCCTCGAGTTGTTGGGCAAGATTCATGGGGATAGTATAGCAATTAATATCTCGGTACGCCCACCTCCTTGGTCTCCATGACGATGTCATCGAAATGCCTTTCCTGCGTCACGTGGAGGACCCCTTCCTTGACCAATTCAAGCATTGCCAAGAAACTCACAATCACATTGACCTTCTCAGCCTTGTGTTCACTGGTGAACTGTTTGAAGCTCATGCGCAGAGACGAGGTGATGCGTGTAGTCAAATTGCCGATCATATCCTCGAGACTAATGACTTTTTGCACAACGTGAGTCGGCAGATTCTCTTTCTTGGGCAGACGATTGATCAGATCCTTGAGCGTGAAGAGTGCTTTGTCGAGCGTGAAGACAGGATCAGGAGTGAATACTGGCTGAACAGGCCGAGCATGCGATTGTGCGAAGATCATATCAGCACCGAACATCTGCCCCACGTGAATACTTGCCTCCTTGATACGCTTGAATATTTTGAGACGTGTCTCGAGATCTTGAATATCACCCTTCTCTTCCTCGGTAAGTGCCAATTCAGGAAGAAGTGATTTGGATTTGATGAGGAGCAATGTCGAGGCGACCAGAATGAAGTGCGCAGACTCCCCCATCGGCAGCGACTCGAATTGTTTGACATGTGCAATGAAGTCGTCGGTGACCTTGGCCAGCGAAATATCACTAATGAAGAGTTTGCGCCTCTCGATGAGGTCAAGGAGTAGATCAAGTGGTCCTTCGAATGTGTGTGTTTTGACCGTGAATGACATACGTATATGTCACTAGTATAGCATTTCATTCCAGGCCGGGCCTAGGATTATTCGTGGAGTCCGATCTGGAGTTCGTACAATCTGCGGTATTCGCCGCCCTCACGAGCGAGTAGTTGATCGTGAGTGCCTGATTCGATGATAGTACCCTCCTTGAAGACGAGTATTTTGTCTGCGCGACGTACGGTGCTCAAACGATGAGCTACAACGAACGTAGTCTTCCCTTTCATGAGTTCGTCGAGTGATTGGGTGATGATCTGCTCTGATCCCGCATCAAGAGCACTGGTTGGCTCGTCGAGAATGAGGATTTGAGGATTCTTGAGGATGGCTCGAGCGATAGAGACACGTTGTTTCTGACCTACTGATAGTTTCAAGCCGCGTTCTCCGACGACCTGATCCCACTTTTCTGGGAATTTGTAGATGAAATCACAATGTGCTTTCTTGGCGGCCGTTTCTATGTCAGTATCAGATGCTGAGAAATTACCGAAGCGGATATTGTTGCGAATAGTATCGTTGAAGAGCGTGAGCTCTTGGGTAACGACACCGATAGATGAACGTAATACTTCAAGAGAGATATCTCTGACGGGAATTGAATCAATGGTTATGTCGCCCTTACTCGGGAAATAGTAGCCGGAAAGAAGTTCGGTCAATGTACTCTTCCCTACTCCCGATTCACCAACCAAAGCTATGAGTTCACCAGCGTGAGCAGAGAAGGAGATATTTTCGAGAATAAGACGGTCGGAAGTGTAGCCGAAAGAGACGTTATTGAAGGTGATAGTGCCCTGTAGGTGCTGTCGGGTCGAGTTCAAGCTTGCAGTTGGTGCATATGTTTCTTGTGGCATATCCAATATTTTTTGTGTGTCTTCAAGCGCAATAATTCCGTTCTGGATGTTACGCCAATTATTCGAGAGTGCTGCCAAGGGAGTGAATATTTGACCTATAAAACTGTTTGCTATAACAAGCTCGCCGATACTCCACAGTGAATTTCTGACGAGGTATATTGACATCGCAAGTACACTTCCACGTACCAAAACAACAATAATGCCTTGTGCCATCGACTGACTTCGTCTATAACTCATCAGTTTGTACCATATAGGCATGGCGCCTTCTTGATAACCAGCACGGATGATAGCAACCTGTTTTCTTTCGGCGACAAAATCTTTGACTATTTTTATATTAAGAACCGAATCAAGTAGAATTCCTCGGACCTTGGCATAGGCTGCCTGGCTTTGACGTTGCAAAATGACTGTCGGTCGTATCATGACAATCATCGTCCAGACATATACCAAAATCGCGACGAGTACAATGAAGAACACTGTCTGGTTAAGGGTAAATAAAATTGCCAAAAATATTACCGTGCTTATGAGCTGTGGAAGTACCGATATCAGATCGTCACCAAGAATGCCGCCAACAGCTGTTGCGGCTGTTTGGAGACGTTCTTGTACTTCTCCCATCTTGATTGATTTGTGGAATGTAATCGGTAATCTAAATATGTGTTCGGCCGTGTTTGCTATGTATGTTGTACGACTAATTTCGTTTAGCTTGAGGCTCGCGAGACTTTTCCATCGATTGAGGATGATTTCACTGAGTAGACATATGAACCAGACAATCAAAAGGAGTAGATACAGGGGTATTGGTTGGTGAATGAACGCCACGTCTACCAATCGTGAGCCGGTAAGAGCGTCAATGAACTTACCAAGAAGGTACGTGTCGATAGGATCAATTATCGCCGCAACGATTGTAAAAGTTAGTGCCGTGTAGAGCACTTTTTTGTGCAACATACCATTCCGCCAAATAACAGCAAGTCCCTCTCGCAGGTTTTTCCACCCGAAGTCTTTGTCTGGCATATATTGTTTCTAGGCCGGGCCTAGGATTAACTAACCCCGATCGCTTTTTTAATTGCGGACAACTTGATATCGGCTATCTTCTTGGCACGTACGGCACCTTCGGCAAGAATGGCGGCTACTTTGTCAGGATTCTTGGCATATTCAGCACGACGTTCACGCATGGGTTTGATGAATGTATCCAAATCTTCGATGAGGGCTTCTTTGAGAGCTTTGTATTTGCCTTTGTGGGCATCGTAGAGCGGCTTGAGCTCTGCCTCAGTCTTGAGGAGCCGATGAATATTGTAGACATTGGCAGGAATGTCACCGCCAGAATCAGTCACGATACTCATGACAGCCTTCTGTATCTCTTCACGTGTGGCGAACAGTGGAATAGTGTTGTTGTAACTCTTGGACATCTTGCGACCATCGATTCCTGGAACAACAGCCACCTCTTTGAGGATCAGATCCTCGGGCAATTTGAGAAGCTCTGTCTTGAATGTGTGGTTGAACTTGAGTGCAATGTCGCGAGCATATTCGACGTGCTGCTTCTGATCTTGACCGACAGGGACAACATCTGAGTCGTAGAGCAGGATATCGGCAGCCATGAGGACCGGATAATCGAAGGTGCCAACGTTGATCTCTTTGTTCTTGGCTTCAGCGTCCTTGAACGCATGGGCACGCATGAGATATGGCATGGTGACCAGCGTATTGAAAATCCAGGCCAGCTCAGTATGTGCAGAAATATCACTTTGCTTGAACAGGACGGACTTCTCGGGGTCGAGACCGATGGCTAGATAGTCAGTGGCGAGCTCGAGAGTCAACTTCTTCATCTCTTCCTTGTCTTGAATGAGGTTGAGGGCGTGATAGTCGGCAAGAAAGAGGTGGCAGGTATAGTCGCCAGCATTCTGGAGATCGACAAACTGCTTCATGGCACCGAAATAGTTGCCAATATGGGCGGTACCTGTAGGTTTGACGCCAGAAAGGAGGGTTTTCTTGGACATGGGATATATCATATCAGAATTATGGAATAAAAAAAGCGACCCAGGACGAGGTGTCTTGGGAGGCTTGGGTGGGGTCAGTTTTGATCTGTCGTTTAGGCGAACATTAACACTCCTCGTTCGCCACCAGCGGCAGAGACATGACCGTCTTGCTCCATGAAATGAATACCACTAGTCACGCATTCGATGATGCGGTTGGTCCACTGCATGGGTAAAAGCAGGACACATCCAGGATCCGGTGCGAAATCACAATCAGTGATGTCGCCGATGGTGATTACCAAGACGTGAGTTTTCGGAAAAAACTTGATCCAAATGAATTGTTCATGGAGCCCAGCTGACGTGAATTCTGGCCGGAAAGAAGGCAGTTCAACCTTCTTGGGATCAGTGTGTTTGGCAATTTCTTGTTGTAAACTGGCAATACTTCGCCAGTGCCAAGAGGACAAGTCGGTCACCGGAATAATTTGCGCCAAAGTTGGAAACTGCACGTTTTTGTAGTTCTCAGCGCCGTTACCGACGAATGTCGGCGTGATGTTTCTTACAACTGCTCGTAGGTCTATCATGGTTACACTCCCGCCGCTTCGCGGCATTGTAGGGTGTTCGGTGTCAATGATCCGTGGCTATGAATGCCACTAATAAGATCGAGACTTCACCGAAACTATATCACATATTTCCATAAAAGCAATAGCTACTCTTGACGTACGGACTGAATACGTGTAGATTGCTACTAGTATGACAACTAGAGCTATCGTTTACCTAATCATAGGGATAGTACTCATCGGGACGGCATTCTATCTTCATTTTGGTGCATGCCGAAGGTTACCCGGAAACGATTTTCTCGCTTGCGCAAGGACTTTTTGTGGCATTATTGGAGCAGTCTCCTTCATCAGCTCTTTTTTCAAATGATCGGTCACGCCTCCACGCAAACCGCGGTTCATCCCGCGGTTTTTCATACCCCTTCCCCTTTGAGCTGATCAATGAGCTCCTTGGCCTTTTTGGAAAGCTTCTTTGGCATTTCTACGTGAGTAATGATCAACAAATCACCGCGCTTGCCACCAGTACCGAATATTCCGCCAGTCGTCTCATACGGTACACCCTTCCCTTTTACTCGTAGGATTTCTCCATGCGAAGTTCCGGCTGGAATCTTGACCTCCAACTTCCCTTCCAATGTCTCAATTTCAACAGAACCACCAGCAAGTGCGGTTGTCAGCTTCACTGGTAGCTCCATGATGAGGTTGAATGCTTCTTTCTTGAAAATAGAATGCTCTTTGACCCAAATACGCACGATCAGATCGCCTTTGCCACCCGCACCATCCTCACCCTTGCCGCCTACACGGAGTCCTTGACCATTTTCTATACCTGGCGGGATTTTGACCACCAGTTTTTCTGTGCCAGTAGAGACTTCTTTCTCAGTACCGAATATTGAATCCTTGAATGAAAGCTCCACATCGACGGTGATATTCCTGCCCTTCCGTGGACGACGACCGCCACCACCGAAGAATTCTCCGAAAATGTCACCAAGATCAAACTCTACACCTCCTTGATTGAAACTGAAACCACCACCTTGTGTGAACTGTGAGAAATCGAAGCCGCCAAATCCTTGACCACCAAAGCCACCCGCATTCCCATTGAAACCGGCGCCACCAGGGCCAGCGGACCCAAATCGATCATATTGAGCACGTTTGTTATCATCCGACAACACCGAATAGGCCTCGCTCGCCTCCTTGAACTTCTTCTCCGACTCGGCATTACCCTTATTCTTATCCGGGTGGTGTTCATGCGCCAGCTTACGAAAAGCCTTCTTGATGTCGTCTTTTGAGGCGCCTTTCTCGACGCCGAGGGTTTTGTAGTAGTCTTTCATGACGGTATATTTAACATGTTCTCGATTTTGTACAGATTTAATCCCAATGCTTCTGACACATCTTAACTATCCCTTTTATTTGATTGAGATATGTTTTTGAGATCATTTTTAATTTAGATTTTAAACAGATTTTTAAGCCTCGTATTAACTTCTTTTAAAAGTGGTAATTCAAGCATACCGAGTTCTCCAAGGATGATTCTTTTCTGAAGTGTAGCTATTTTATCAATCTTTATAATTGAATTAACTTTGATGCCGTTTAGGTCAGTTGGAAATACCGGTATATCATATGCGCTCGTTCGTTTTTTTGCATGTGATGAAATGAAACTGACAATGCAATCCTCACCGCCTTTTTGATTATACAGAACCAAGGCTGGACGGACCTTGTGTCCAGATAAGTCAGTGAACGGAAATGGGGTGAGTACGATAAGTCCTTTAGGCATATCTCTTCTTTAGATCTGACAATGAGTAAATCTCGGGCTCTTTGTCGAGGAAATCAAAACTACCTGAGTTCGCATTGATATTAGTGATTTCGTTCAAATCTTTATTGTAGGCAGTAGGGAACTTTATGAGTAGAGCATCAATCGAGTTGCGTCTGCCGATTCCGAACACTTCGCCATAGTACTTGACCCGGTCAAGCATGTTACCTATATTTTTTCGCGCAATAGTTGTAGTGATGATTTTCATAATGTACATATTGTACAAAATGGAATTCTTACGTCAATGTTGACAATAGATAATCCACATGCTATTTTGATTTTAGCGGTTAGACATGAACGTTTCCATCAAAACATTTATTATGAATATAGTGACTCAAACCCACCTTACTCTGTTTGGTAATGAAGCCAGGAAGGTGCTGGACGGCTTACATAGAGGTATTGACTTATGGCTTAGTCCAACCAGGATTCTATCTAGTCCTTCTGTCAGCATTATCATGACTGATGATCCTGGTTTTGCCTCCCATGCCGCCGAAACTAATGACCTCGTGATCTTAATTTCAAGCGAATCATTGCACGGACATCCTAGCGTGGTAGTGGTTGATATTGGTGCTGACATCGCGGACAGTGTTCACGTAGCCCTTCTCAAAGTTGCCAACTAATTTCTTGTTGTTCATCTCCGAAGACCCCTCTTCATCCCCACGAGCCCGAGCTCGCGAGGACTGAAGAGGTCTTTTTTATACCTCAGTTTTCAAGAACTACTTCTTCTCCTTGAACTCCCCTACTTCGCCCGTAGCACACGGGCTTCGTAGGGCAAGTGCATCCTATTTTTTCTCTTTGAATTCTGCGTCCTTTACGTTATCACCTCCCTCCGGTCCCTTTCCATCCTGATCTTTCTTATCCTCCGTAGCTTTAGCGGAGGAGGATGACATATACTGTCCAATCTTCTGAATTTCAGTAGAAAGAGCTTCCGTAGCCTTCTTAATAGTCTCTACTGAAGGTGTCGCATTATCCTTCGCAGTCTTGAGATCAGTCACCTTATCTTCAATAGACTTACGCAATTCTGCAGGCACCTTATCCCCTGCATCCTTCAAGGCCTTCTCTGACGTATAGATCAACTGCTCTGCAATATTTTTGGCCTCGACAGCTTCATGCTTGGCCTTATCCTCTGCTTCATGTGCGGCAGCTTCCTGTTTCATCTTCTCCACTTCTTCTTTGGACAAACCTGAAGATGCGGTTATTTTAATACTATTAGCTTTGCCCGTATTCTTGTCCTTCGCCGTCACATTCAAGATACCATTGGCATCAACGTCAAAGGTAACTTCGACCTGTGGCGTACCACGCGGTGCAGGTGCGATACCGTCGAGAATGAAGCGTCCCAGCGACTTGTTGTCAGCTGACATGGCGCGTTCACCCTGTGTGATATGAATCTCTACCGAGGTCTGGTTGTCAGCCGCGGTCGAGAAGACTTGAGATTTCTGCGTCGGAACAGTCGTATTCTTCTCGATGAGCTTGGTGGCGACTCCACCCATGGTTTCGATGCCGAGTGACAATGGAATAACGTCCAAGAGAAGAACGTCTTTGACATCACCACCTAATATTCCGCCTTGAATAGCGGCGCCCACCGCAACCACCTCGTCGGGATTCACACCCATGTGAGGATCTTTACCGAAGAATTTCTTGACAGCATCTTGGAGAGCCGGCATGCGCGTCTGGCCGCCGACGAGAACGATTTCGTTGATTTCACCAACCTTGAATGGTGAAGCTTCGACGGCGCGCTTGGTGATAGCCATAGCACGGTCGACGAATTCCTGGGTCATCTGCTCAAGCTGAGCTCGTGTCATAACGACGAGCAAGTGCTTTGGGCCATCTGCACCAGAAGTAATGAATGGGATGTTGATCTCCGTCTGCATAGCTGTCGAGAGCTCAATTTTAGCCTTCTCAGCAGCTTCATCCAGGCGTTGGAGAGCCAATGGATCCTTCTTGAGATCTATGCCATTTTCTTTCTGGAATGTGTCGGCCAACCAATTGACGATCTTGGCGTCGATATCGCGACCGCCGAGGTGCGAGTCACCGTCGGTAGATTTGACCTCGATAACATCATCGCCAACTTCAAGGACTGAGATATCGAAGGTACCTCCACCAAAGTCGAAGACAGCAATCTTCTCGTCTTTCTTTTTGCTGAAGCCGTATGCCAAAGCTGCGGCTGTAGGTTCGTTGATAATACGTTTTACATCGAGACCAGCGATCTTGCCCGCATCCTTGGTGGCCTGACGCTGTGAGTCGTTGAAATACGCCGGAACAGTGATGACTGCTTCGGTGATCTTTTCACCCAGACGAGCCTCGGCATCAGTTTTGAGCTTCTGGAGGATCATGGCTGAGACTTCTTCTGGACGCATCCAGTTGCCGGCCATGTTGACCTCAATGCCGCCGTTGGATGACTTGCGGACTTCGAATGAGACGTTCTTGATATCCTTTTGAACACTTGGCTCATCGAAGGTGTGACCCATGAAGCGCTTGATCTGGAAGATCGTGTTCTTGGGATTGGTGACTGCCTGACGCTTTGCGAGGAGTCCTACCAATCGTTCGCCTGTTTTTGATTGGGCGACAATCGAGGGCGTTGTACGCGCACCCTCAGCGTTTTCGAGGACCTTGGGAACGCCAGCTTCCATCACTGCGACGGCGCTGAATGTCGTTCCGAGGTCGATTCCGATGATTTT
>CAZBVQ010000001.1:0-456804 GCA_964495685.1 uncultured Candidatus Saccharibacteria bacterium | reverse complement strand
CTTCCATCACTGCGACGGCGCTGAATGTCGTTCCGAGGTCGATTCCGATGATTTTGGACATGGTTGACAATTGTTATTAATTTATGTTATAATATATAGGTATGAGCTTGCCCTTTGAGAGTAGTCCTGGGGATGAACACACATTGACCCTGGGTGGACGGCGATATGACGTATACAAATTGATACGTCTCACATCTCACATAGTACCCGTGGAGTTACCTGGTGAGACCCTTCGCGAACTAGTTTCAGTAGAACATTGCTGGACTGATTCGCTGGAAAGAGGTTTTTCACCACGAGAACTTCTCGGTCAATATGAGGAGTGTGGTTCATGGGAACTGCTCGAGTGCAGATTTCCACATTGGTCTGACCATATCAGAAAGGTGATGGAGGCTGATTGCCAATATCCCATTCTGATGTATCGAGGTGAAGTTATCGACGGTATGCACAGGACAGTACGTGCAACAGTTGATCGACTTCCCACGTTACGGGCCAGAAAACTGGACGAGTTGCCTGATACGGCACGATATTACGGGTCGTAGTGGAGTACCCTGAACCTTCGCAAGATTTCCCCGCCGCAAGCAGCAATGCTTGCGGCGACTTCTTTTATCAGACTTTTTAATGAACCCTGCTACGTTCGTAACACACGAACTTCGCAGGGCAGGCATTCAAGCAATTATGGTAAGGCTTGCCCTTCGTAGCTCGCGATTAGTGAGCGAAAGAAGGCGCCCTCGTAGGTTGGCTCGTAAAGAAGAAAAGTGTATTGAAAGGAGAAACGATCGGCGCGTATGCTGGGATATAGACTGTCTCAGTAGCATTTTGTGCGCATGAAGTAGGCAGGCAGAACTGTGAAGTAGCGCAGGTACCGGCAAGAGCGAGACGGGTGTTGCCAGCGACTGGCTGAGCAGATACGAGATGACCACGCGCTTCCCCATCGACGATGGTGACGAAGAAGGTCAGGCGGAATGACTGGCCGAGTTGGTCGGTGAAGATACGCGAAACGAACGATCCGGCCTGGAGGGCGGTACAAGATGCTGGATTGAGCTGTGATTTCCAGTGACGTAACATGATGGAGCTATTATACCAGAAATATGGCGGTGTCAAGAATTTGACCATGAAAATGAGTATTTCAAAAGCCCTGTGATGGGGCTTTGAGGAATTATGCTATTTGGAGTTTGTTTTCAATGCGGCGGATGCGCGTGCCATGACTTTTTGTGACATCTGTTATCTCACCTATTTCTTTGTGTGCAACCTTGAATTCCTTACCCATCTTCAAGTTCAAACCGTCAATTTCTAGCTTCAAATCATCTTTAGTTGCAAGAGTGTTTATTTTACGATCCATTTCGTTGAATTTCGTGTGAAATTCATCTTTCGTGACAAGTTTTTCAGTTTTCGTGACAAGGCTATCGATCTTAATTGCTAACTCGTTCAATGTAATTTGTGGTGTGTTCATGTATATGTAGTTTTAGAGGTTAGTAAATCGCAGGCGTAGCACAATTGTACACTTCATATAAGTTTGCACAACTATTCATACAACAAAAATTGTGTCTCAACTATTTTTATACTCCCCCACTTTCACTTTCGGAACTTTGAGTAATTTCCCATTCAAGGAATAACCCTTCTGAATCACCTGAACTACCTTTTGATCCATCGTGGCATCAGTGACTGACTCATGAGAAATAGCCTCGTGATGATTGTGGTCATATGCTTCTCCGAGTGGATTGAGTTCCTTGAGACCATGATCGGTGAGTGACTTGATGAGCTGGGAATAAATATACTCGACACCCATACGCCAATTCTTGTCAGCCTTCTCCCAGGCCTCCTTGTTGCCCATGGCCATAGTGAAGCTATCCAGCACAGGAATAAGGTCGGCGATAACTGCCTCACTAGCATATTTGACGGCCTCGCGACGGTCTTCTTCGTCACGTTTGCGTGCATTGATGAGATCCGCCTTGGCGCGTTGCCAGCCAGTCAGGTATTCCTGCTTCTCTGCTTCAAGCTTCTTGAGCTTTTCGCGCAGTTTCTTGATCGTATCCCCCATCGACTCTTCGGCTACGACGGAATCATCCAGCGTATCAGCATCAGTGTTGGCGACGTTGATGGCCGCATCATCGACAGGAATAACATCGTCTTCTTGAGTGTCGTGTTTCTTTTTGAACATACGACAAATATAACGGAAAAAAGTTCTAACAGCAACTGGTAAATAAAATGAGGGCGTGTCCCCGGTGGACACGCCCATTGCCCCAACCCCAAACTATTCGACCGCGGAATCATCCGGAGACGGCTCACCAGCATTCCAGCCAGTTCGCCGACTCTGGTAACCAATCACGGCACGATATGCGGCGCAGCACTCAAAGACTCCACATGACGCAAAGAACAAGATGGTCAAAACTATTGTTTCAAGCATGAGATACCTCGTATTTGTGTTTGGCTGACTCAAATCCTACATTGTATAGATTACTCCTGCTACAAGCATTTGTCACTAACAATCTGTGTACAAACAAAAAGAGCCCGTCGGGCCCCTTCTGCTTCGTGATTAACGCTTACTCCACTGAGGAGACTTGCGGGCCTTCTTGAGACCGAACTTGCGGCGCTCTTTGGCACGAGGATCACGCTTGAGATAACCGAGCTTCTTGAGATTGCCGCGGAGCAACTTGTCATATTCGAGCAATGCACGAGCAATGCCGTGGCGGAGTGCTTCTGATTGAGCAGAGATACCTCCTCCAACAAGCTTGGCAGTCATATGGAATTTCTCAGCTGCCTTGCCGTTGGTGATGGCCTCGATAGCCGTAACTTGCATTTCTTTGACTGGGAAATATGCCTCGAGTGTCTTGCCGTTGACCTCATAGCTTGCCTTGGCAGCAGGATGGAGACGGACACGGGCGATAGCGGTCTTGCGGCGACCTACAGCTTCGAAATATGTTGATGATTTGGTAGTCATGATGATAAAAACTATTCGGTAACGACCAAGTTCTTCATGCGCTGGTCACGCAGACGATTGTTGGGCAGCATACGATATACGGCTCGACGGAAGACTTCTTTCATGCCACGACGCTTGATGAGGTCACCGAGAGCTTCGCTATTGAGACCGCCACGGAAACCGGTATATGTGACGAAAATATCAGCAGCCTTCTTCTTGGCGGTGACATCGATCTTGGAAGCATTGATGATCTCGACTACGCCCTGTGCAACAGCATTCTTGGCGAATGTTGCAGAATTCTTGCCCAGCAATGCAGCTGCCGCCTGTGTAGCGATACGTCCGATTTTCTTGCCTTGTGCGTCTATTGTGTGTTTCATAGTATTTATTTGCATCATTCGCATAATTCGTATATTCGCATCGATTATACAAATTCAATTAATGACATCGGACTACCGTCGAGATCGCGATTGGGCAAACGGATGATGCGGGTATACCCGCCCGCACGCTCTTTGTATTTGGGAGCGATGACATCGAAGAGCTTCTTGGTCTCTGTGGCACTGTGGATACGCGCATTGATGACGCGGCGAGATGCGACAGTGGCGACCTTGGCTTTGGTGACCAATTTCTCGACCATCGGGCGGAGCTCTTTGGCCTTGGCGGTCGTAGTCTTGATCCTGTTGTCACGAATGAGGTTGCGTGCCAATGACGACATCAGGGCATTCCTCTGAGTCATTTCGCGGCCAAATTTTCGCTTGTTTGAATGATGTCGCATGGTAATAAAATAAGATGATTACTGTTTGAGAGTAATGCCGTGCTGTGCAAGGAGCTTCTTGATCTCCTGCATGCCCTTGGCGCCAAGACCATCGACATCCATGATGTCAGATTCCTTCTTGCGAGCGAGACCACCGAGAGTGCGGATGTTGCCGTTGGCGAGAGCCTTGGCAGTGCGGGCTGAGAAACCGAGAGAATCAATACGAGTCTTGAGGAGTTCAGCGTCGATATCCTTGAGTGAACCTTCGACACTCTCTACTTTGTCGAGAGTGGCCTCTGTAGCACTTGTTTCTGGCTCAGCCTCGGTAAAGCCGACAATTGACTTGAGCTGGTGGATCATGAGGGTGATTGACTTTTCGAGAGCTTCGCGCGGAGTGACAGTGCCGTCAGTCTCGATAGTCATGCGCAAACGGTTGAAATCGGTACGATCACCGACACGCATGTTCTCGACCTCGTAATTGGCCTTACGAATCGGAGTGAAAGCTGCGTCGAGGGTGATAGCACCTATCTCGACACGATCTTTCTGGACGATCTCCTTGGGAACATAGCCGAGACCCTTCTCGACGGTAATCTCCATGTCGAGCTCAGATGACTTCTCGGTGAGAGAGGCGATGTGAAGATCTGGATTGAGTACTTCGACTTGGCCAGGAGCATCGATATCCTTGGCAGAAATGTCTTTGGCACCCTTGGCTTTGAGGGTCAACACGACTGGTTCATCGCCAGTGAGTCGAACGCGGAGCTTCTTGAGTGCAAGAAGGATGGTGATGACATCTTCCTTGATGCCCGTCATGGCTGAGAATTCGTGTTCAACACCAGCAATCTTGACCTTGGTGACAGCAGCCCCAGGAAGTGATGACAAGATGATACGGCGGAGTGAATTACCTAGTGTGTGGCCATATCCAGGATAGAGACCATCGATCTCATACGTGCCGCTAGTTCCCTGCTCGTTTATGATCTTCGGCTTTGAAGGAAGGATGAGTTCGTGTGACATAGTAGTACAATATTAAAATAGACGATTAATGTAACATTAAAAGTGAAACTTGTCTAGCGAGTATAGAACTCGAGCACGGCGCGCACATCGAAGAGGAGCTCTGACATGTCTGTGGCTGGCTCTCCCTCGATCTTGATAATCTTCTTGTCGGCATCAACGACCATCCATGCCGGTACCTTGGCATTCTTGAGCTCCTCATCAAGCTTGGCGAAAAGAGGCTTCGTGCGGCTACCTTCACGAATAGTGATGATGTCACCAATGCGTACTTGGTATGAAGGAATATTGAGGATCTTACCATTGACTGTGATATGACCATGATTGACCATCTGACGAGCCGCTGCACGTGAAAGTGCGAAACCGGCACGGAGAACTGCGTTGTCGAGACGACCTTCAAGGATACGGAGGAGGTTCTTGGCGTTGTCACCCTTGGTCTGCAGAGCATTCTTCACGTAGTTGGTGAACTGACCACCAGAAACACCGTAGCTATAGCGAGCCTTCTGCTTCTCGAGCATCTGCTTGCCGAATTCACTCTTGGTACCACGACGCTTGGTGTTCTTGACCTTGGCCTGTGAACGAAGTGCGTATTTCGGCGTCTGCGTCTTACGGAAGACGGGTGCACCGAGATAACGAGCTTTCTTGTAACGTGGTCCGATAAGCATGATGGTAAAAATTAGTAGATATTATACACGACGAGGTTTCTTGGGTTGCGGGCCATTGAATGGGATCGGGGTCTGATCCTTGATCGACGTAATGACAATGCCTTTGCTGATGAATCCGCGAATAGCTGACTCACGACCTGATCCGACACCTTTGACGACGACGGCGACTTCTTTGAGGCCAATGTTTTGAGCTTTGAGAGCGAGAGTCTCACCGACCTTGGCAGCCGCGAAAGGTGTACCCTTCTTGGCTCCACGGAAACCGGCACCACCAGAAGAACCCCACATGAGTGCATTGCCCTTGGTATCAGTCACCATGACTTTGGTGTTGTTGTAGGTAGATTGGACATGCAGAATACCTGATTCGATGCGTTTCTTGGCAGAAACTACCGGCGCTTTCTTTGCGTCAGTATTTTCAGCCCCTTCAGTTGTCACTATCCTTTTTTTACCCATGTGTGTGATTTATTCGCATTGATACTATTACTTCTTCTCTTCCTTACGCTTACCAGATCCCATGGTCTTACGGACGTTGCCTCGAACCGTGCGTGAATTGGTCTTGGTGCGCTGACCACGTGCGGGGAGATGACGAGCGTGACGATTGCCGCGATAACTCTTGATGTCCTTGAGACGCTTGATATTGCCAGCGACTTCACGCTTGAGATCACCTTCGATCTTGTAACTCTCGACGAGCTTGCGGATCTCATTCTCCTGATCGACCGAAAGTGCTGTCGAACGCAGAGCAGGATCTACCTTGGCTGTCTTCAATATAAGAAGTGCGCGTGAACGTCCAACACCATAAATAGCAGTAAGCGCAATTTCGAGGCGCTTGTTTTCTGGGACAGTGATACCGAGGATACGCATGGGAATAAATACAGTATTAAAAATTAACCTTGACGTTGCTTGTGGCGAGGATTGGACTTGCAGGTAACATACACATAACTCCCCCGACGGACGACGGAGCATTTCGGACAAATCTTTTTGACTGATGCTTTGACTCTCATATATGTTATGAACGTCGCGTAATGCGAGCACGGCCTCCATATGGATCCAGCTCCAACTCGACTTTGTCCCCAATGAGAACGCGTATGCGATTCATCCTCATTTTGCCCGCAAGATATGCCAGGATGACCTCTTTGGTGTCCTGTAACTCTACCTTGAAAAGCGTATTCGGCAATGCCTCTACGACAATGCCGTTCGCGGGGTTTCGAGCGGAATTTTTTGACTGCTGCGCAGTATCCATCTGGTGTTTGGCGCGTCGGTACATACTAGCAGAAGGTATGCTATTTAGTCAATACCTCTACTGTTATACGGCTTGTATCGCTTGGAACTTTGGACCATGGAGGTGTAATCGCGCCCGAACTCTTCTCAATATCGATCACTGGCTTGAATGTACGGAGCACGCCGGCCGTATCTGCGAGCGATAGTCCCATAAGCTTGGTTTTGAGCTCATCTACTGGCACGGTACCTACGAGTACCCCTTCACCCTTGAGCTTGATGATGAGAGTGTTTTTCTTCTCCGGTGAGAAATCCTTGGCATTGGCGATACTGAAATCAAGCGATTCGAGACCAGGAGTTTCGTAGCTGAAATTATCGAAGGTTGCGACCGCCTGATCCCCTGCAATTTTGCTCACCAACTCATCACGCTTGAAGAGGATGCCGTAGACCGTACCTTTGAGTGCGACTGTGGCTGATTTTGCGTCAGTACCACCGACCATCGGTGTACCGAAAGTAGCTACGTACGCAGAAGGATACATAACATATCCATTGGGGATGGTTCCCTTGAGCTTGGTCAATAGTGACGCAGTGATACGTGCCTTGAGATCATCTGTTGATGAGGCCAGAGCTGTTGGGTCGACCGTTTTCTTGGTCCCAACAAATCCGCCAGTAATATCAGCAGCGACTCGACCATAGATTGCATCGTACTTGGGAGTACCTTTGTATGCGACGATCTTGAAATCACTGATAGTATCTGCCTTGGAAATATTATACGAATCACCCGGCTGGTCAGCTACGACAGAAGCGGAGACGGTACCTGGATTGATAGTTGGAGCAGTACCCGTATAGCCAGGAATAACAATAGAACTCGAGAGTCGGTAGATACGTCCTGTATCATCAGCGAAACGGGTACCCGCGATCAGTCGTTGTGATTGCGTGCTGTATCCATTGTAAACAGTAATCTTGCCTTTTGCGGTACTAGAAATCTTGGGTCCATCAGTGGCTGGGACACTGATTGTCGAATCTCCCTTGATGATAGCGAGCTCATAGGTGAGCACACCTTTGCCAGGAGCGCTCTGTGATATGTACGTACTATTGACTGAGAATGGCACCGATTTGGGAACAATAGTGAATGTCGCTTTGGCGAAATAGACCGAGGCAAGATATCCTGCGATGGCAACAACGATCACGATACCCATGAGTGCCAGGATCCACTTGCGCATACCTGGACGACGCGGAGCTCGCGAAGGCGTCAGCGGCATTTTGCTTGCAATAGACGTACGAGATCTAGATTCCGGCACCGATTCGACTGACTCTTCGACAGGTTCCGCCTTGGTATCAATATCGATTTTGCGCACGGACACACGGCCAGCTTTTTTCTTGGGCGGCTGAATAGGCGCCCTGACCTCAGGCTCACGCTCGAGAGGAATATCTCGAATCGAACGATGTGTATTGGGTACAATATCTTGAACTCGGCGAGGCATAATATGTATAGAAGTACTATATCACAATCCCACTAGTTGGCTAAGCTGTGAATAGCTATGACGTAGAGACCGGTCGTACGCAATCGTTCCGCGTGAGTTCCGTATGAGACATGCTCGAGAATAGTGTCTAGGGAAAGGACTTCTGGTATCGCCTGAGGATACGCCGTCTTGAATGCGGCGACAAAAAAATCCTCATGCGTACGAGCTGAGATCAAAATCTTCTGGGGCACCGCCTCTGGCGTAGGGCTCGTTTTGAGGAGTGTACGGAATTCATTTATCCAGCGTTGTTTCATGGTATCTATGGCCTCTGACTCTTTCTTGGCGCGACTATCATCGATGTCCCCTTTGATATACAGATTGAGTGTTGAATCTGCCATTTCTTCGGTCGTCTGTGTGTCATGAGCCACCGAACGTATCACCGTATTGACGCCGAACGGATATGAACCGAAGAATGAGCAGGATCGAGCGTGTACGATGGCTACGTCAGTGAGTTCGCCGTGTATATGGACGAGTGCGTAATCAGAAATATCAGCACTCACCCCCTGGATACCCACGTGCTGCAGGAATAATGACGAGTGGAAATAGATATGATCTTTGTTGTGCACAATTGGTTCACATGATTTGACGAAACAATCGATCATGCGGGTACCTGCAATACTCACCACGAATGATATGCCGAGTTCGCGGGTATGACGACTCTCCCACGAGGCGACTGAGTATCCATTGAGACGCACATCGAAAACCTTCTCTTCGATAATGCGGATATCGTCATTCTGCGCAGTAGTCATCTTGGTACGTTCTTCCCAAATGAGACCGCTCACATAGGCACGACTCACTGCCGTATCTTCTTTGAAACTCGTCGAGATAGTTTTCGCCTGTGATACGACCCATGGAGATGAAAGCACGTAGTGTACCGAGCTTATTCTGCGCGGCAACTCTTCACTATTGGAATCGTTATGAATAGTGGCAGACATGACGCCGACGATATCATCGACCGCACGGAGCGCCAATTTGATCAAGTAGGCACTCCCGCTATTAGATTTGTATGGGATGGAAATATTGTGCGTATGGAGCACTGCCGGTTTCTGGCCGTGTCGGAAATGGATGAGCGACCCTCGCACGATCGAGCTTTGCACGTCGATGATAAGCGAAAGCTCACCTTGTCCTTGTGAGAAAAACATTGTCTATAGTATATCATGGTCCAGGCCGGGCCTGGAACTTTGACTAAGCATCGTCTCTATCCTATTCCAATACCGCCTTGATTCTACGTACTCCCTGTGAACTAGCCTCTTCCTTCTGAATCTTGAACTTCCACTTCCCTTCTGGGCCAGCCAATTCTTGCGTATTCTTGACATGAGGTCCGCCGCAAAATTCTTTGGAATATGCTGTTTTCAAATCATTCCCAGTGAAATAGATCGAGATTTCATCTCCATATTTCTCACCGAAGAAATGACGCGCACCGGTCTTTTCTGCTTCTTCACGCGGAAGTACAACATTATTCATCGGTAATGCGGCGGTAATTTTCTCGTTCACAATATCTTCCACCTTCTTCTTCTGCTCATCTGTCATCTTTGCACCATACGCGAAATCGAAACGCAAACGTTCTGCTGTAATATTTGAACCCTTTTGCCCACCTTCATTCTCACCGAGAACGTCATGAAGGGCCTGATGAAGAAGGTGTGTAGCTGTGTGGTAGCGGACAACCATCGGATCGTTGGCGTCAGCGAGTCCACCTTTGAACTTTTGCTCGGCACCAGCGCGAGAGAGATCTTGATGTTTTTTGAATTCAGCATCGAAACCAGCCAAATCAACTTTCAGCTTTTTCTCAATAGCAAGTTCCTTGGTAACATCGATAGGCAAACCGAACGACGAAAAGAGTTTGAATGCATCTACACCAGTGATATCCCCATCTTTGGCCAATCGATCGAATTCACGCATACCATGAGCCAATGCCTCAGCAAACTTCCCTGCTTCTTCATTCAAGACCTGCTCTATATGTGCACGTTTAGCACCAAGCTCTGGATACGCATCCTTGTATATCTCTGCATAAGCACCGACCACCGAGGCAATGCGGCCTGCGTCCAACTTTTTGTCTGTGGTATTGATGATGGCGCGACGAATAAGGCGACGAAGGATATATCCTCGGTCAGTATTGGAAGGAGTCACCCCATCAGCGATGAGGAAAATACTTGCGCGCAGATGGTCTGCAATAATGCGTTTGTTGCGCAGTTCATTCGGTGCATCCTTCATGAGATCCATCACCGGCCTCAGAAGATCAGTCTCATAGATACTTCCTACTCCCTGTAATGTCATGGCCAGACGTTCGAGTCCTGCACCGGTGTCCACAGAAGGAGCTGGGAGATTGCCAATGATTTTGCCATCCTTCTTCTCATACTGCATGAAAACGTCATTCCAGACTTCGAGAACTGATCGAACTTCATCAGCTTTGACGAATTCGTCATGCGAAAGAAGTGCGCTGCCGTGCGTGTGTGCGACGTCATAATACATTTCGCTATCTGGCCCACATGGTCCATTGTCACCAGCTTCCCACCAATTGTTTTTTGCAGGTAAATAGAAAATGCGACCCTTTTCACCTTTGGACGTGTCACCACCGACGTCAATCCCGTTCTTGGTAAATACATCTCGCCAGACAGTCGCAGCCTCATCGTCGCGTGGTGCATTGGTGTCGCCTTCGAACACGGTCACGTAGAGACGTTCTGGATCTAGTCCGAGCCCCTCATTCTTGTCGGTAAGGAATTCATAGCTCCAATTGATCGCTTCCTTCTTGAAATAGTCACCCAACGACCAGTTGCCGAGCATTTCGAAGAATGTGGCATGCGAACTATCACCGATATCGTCGATATCAACGGTGCGAATACATTTCTGGACATCGGCGAGTCGTTTGCCCTCTGGATGAGGTTTGCCGAGCAAGTACGGCACCAACGGCTGCATACCGGCAGTGTTGAACAAGGTAGCATTGGTAACCCCCTTTTCATCAGGAGTTACAAGTGAGGCAGATGGGATGATGGCATGAGCGCGTTTCTTGAAAAATTCCAAGAATCGCGAACGAATGTCGGCAGCTTTCATGCAGTGGATACTAACACAAAATGAGTTGAAATTTAAGGGAGACTCCTACTCGCCTCCGAGATAGAACAGGATAGTGGCGCAAGCTACAAGAACGAACAAAATCCACAAAAAGATTTCACCTCTGCGGTGCAGGTGACGCTTGTCCGGTGATAGCTGGCTGCGAACCACCGCATCGTGTTCCCGAAATGCCGTGTCCACTTGCTCTTGCGTCCATCCTCCCGCGCGCAAACTAGCGATGAGAGCGTCGCGCGATATTCCCTGATGCATCTGCGCATTGACGTAATGGGTGAATTCCTCAGGTTTCATGATGGGTTAATTATAGCAGAGCTTCGAGTTTGTCGATATCCTCTTCTACAGACTTGAGTCCCTCCTTGAAGAATGTGGGTGCTGTGACATCAATACCGATATGTTTGAGTATATCTTCTGGAGATTCGCTACCACCAGCTGATAAGAATTGTTCTATCTTTTTCCAGAATGAGGGATCCTGTTTGTATCGATGCAAGAGAGCGCGACTCACTATAAGGCCAAATGCGTATGAGTATACGTAGAAGAACCGTCGAATATGACTCCATGAAACAAACATGTACCCGTTGTCTGGTTCCATTTTGAACAAAGGACCGAGATACGCGAGCATGTTTTTGTTATGTAATTCAGCAATTTCTTCTTTGGGGACAAAACCTTTGGTTCGGATTGCCTGATGCAGATCAAGCTCGAAGTTGAAGCATGCTATTTGACGGAAGATAGTAGCCACCGATTCATTGATTTTGTCATGCAACAAGATAATCTGGTCCTTCTCTGGTAAAGAATTTAATACTGAATCAATCGCGACACCTTCGAACAAAGTACTCGCCGTCTCTGCAAGCGCGTAGGAATAATTGGAATAAACAGGACCCTGATTTTCTGACAATTCACTATGAAATGCGTGGCCAAGTTCGTGTGCGAGTGTCGTAAACGAGCGTAACGAATCGACATGATTCAGCAAAATGTATACTGGTGTCTGATAGGTACTAGAACAATAGGCACCTCCCGTCTTACCTTGCCTTGGATACACATCGATATACCTACCATCAATGTATTTTTTGATTATTGAAGCGTACTTGGTATCAACGCCTCCGAATATATCTTTGAGTCGATTCACAGAATCATCGAATGAATATGAACCTTTGACTTCGCCAATGTGTGCACCACGATCACTATAGTAGAGCTTCTTTTGTTTGAGCAGCTTGGCCTTGATACGGAAGAATCGATGAGCTATATGGAAACCGTCAGTGACAATAGTACGTAAATTCTCAACGACCTGTATCTCATTACGGTACTGACGGACTGTCTCAGCGTACGGGGTTGGATAGTTACGTAATTCATCTTCAATTTTTTTGTCAGTGAAAATTGCATTGATCTCCCCTTCAGAAAAAACAGCTACTTCTTTGAGTTTGACATACACCAAATCAGCCAATTTCCTACGTAAGACTGAGGTCTTTTGCTGTGTAACAAGCTCAAAGGCTTCATTGAGTGTGATAACTTTTTTATTCCAAATAATCGTCTGTGAGTTGAGTATCTTCTTATTATGATCCACCCACAGCTCTCGTGCGGGCAGATTCTTGAGCGCTGAGATTTTTTCTTCGGCTGACGAGAGTAGGTGCTTGGCATCAGTGAACATGCACGTTAGCAAGAAATGAAAATGTTTAAATGTGGAATTCTTGAGTATCTCCTTCTGGCGACTGGTGACTATAGAACCTACAACAATCGGGAAAAATGTCACCAAACTACTCGCCTTGGCCAAACGGGTGCTAAGCAGTGCATTCTGAGCACTTATAGCTGAATCAGAACTGTTGAGACTTTGCTGGTAGAAGAAATACACGATCGGTTTTGGCAGAGCATGAATGTGTAACTGTTCATATTCTTTGAGTGCTGTAAGTAATTGCTCATCGTTATGTATATATGACGTATCCTTACTGCCGAATTTCTGGGCGAAATCAGCATATATCTTCTCGGCTTTCTGCATATCGATTTCAATCTGCGGATCTGTTGGTGAGGAGTACAATTTCGATAAATCCCACGTATAGCGAGTCTTGTTGTTTGAAGAGACCTTTTTGGATATTTTTTTCATACTCATAACCTTACACGAATTTCTTCAAAAGCTCAAAGTCGTCGATGAGTGTCTGGCGCATACCACCATTGTAGAGTGCCGCCGCTGGATGATAGAGGGTCACGATGGTGATGGGTCCATATGATGCTTGCGTAGTAAATGCCTTGCCATGAATACGACTGATCACATCAAGTTCGAGATCGAGACCGAATTTCTTCATGAGATATGCCATCGAATATCTGCCGAGCGTGGCTATGACTTTGGGCCTGATGATCTCGATCTGCCTATCGAGGAATGGTACATAGAGTTCGATTTCTTGTGGGGTCGGATCGCGATTTTCCGGCGGACGATCCTTCACCAGATTGGTGATATAGACATCTTCTCGTCGGAGTCCGATAGATCCGAGCATCACGTCCAGGAATTTGCCCGCCGCTCCGCAAAAAGGTCTGGCCGTCTGCGCCTCGGTCTTGCCCGGCGCCTCACCGACGAACATAATCTTGGCATCATGACTCCCCTCTCCTATGACGGGGAAGTATTTGTTTGACGTGCGATATTCATACAAAGGTGATGTGGTGAGCGCTATAATCTCGTCTCTGATAGTACACATCTGGTCAGTCTTGGTCATAGAGGTATGATAGCAAGCTTTGGCGAGAATAAAAAAGCAGCAAGGGAATGCCTTGCCGCGGTTGTGATGTGGACTGGATAATTCCGCGCAAACTTATGCCTGCCGACTTCGAGCTTTTTTCCGTCGACGCAGCATGAGTTCATGTTCACGGATACGAATCCGCGCCCGAGCCATCGCTTTGCGGAACAAACGTGGAGAAAATCGGTGACGTCGAATTCCGAATTCTGGACAAACCTTGTATTCCCAGCGTGCTCCTTTGGAACTGCGCCAGTTTGGCAAGAAATACATCGCCTCAATTTTCCCACTACCGAAAATCGCTGTGTAAAAGATATCGAGAATCGGAAGACAATACGTTTCACTAGGATGGTCGATGTGCCATTTTCTCGCCAGACGCCCGAGAGCAATCTCATAGGGCATCTGACTGAATACGGTGACACCTTGTTCGTCTTGTATCTCAATACTGACTGCAAAGAGAATTAGATTTTTAGTGCGATCATTGAATCCTCCAGTAGAGATGGCTCCGGAGATTATGACCACCTTCCCAGGGACTCGGGCGAGCGAGCGTAAGGCGATTTCTGTCAACTCTTCGAACGTTTGCGCTGCTGCAATCTTACGACGAAGTGCGACCGGCAAATACCGATGATGGACGTTTGGGGCAAATTTTTTCGTGCTCATAATTCAAGTTGGTCTGGCACGAACATTACCACAAAATCCGTTATTGTACAGAGTCTTTGTAAAAATATTTGATGCAGAAATCTTCGTCAGGAATAAGTGTCATGGTAAGAGCCACACCAGGCGTAACCCACAGAAAATCTGTATGTTCCTTGGAATTAAGAATAATTTCAGGTCTCTGAGTCGTACGATAATGAAACAAATGATATATAAAGTTGAGCTCGGGATATTTCACATAAAAGGTATTGACATGATTAACCTCATCAAGATTAATAAGATACCCAGTCTCTTCTTGAACTTCCCTCTGGAGCCCCATGCGCACATCTTCTTTTTTCGCTATTTTTCCTCCAGGGGCACCCCACGTGTTACCTTGCGGTCTATGAGCATCTCGGTGAAGTAAGACGATCTTTCCTTCATGCTCAATAAAACATCCCGCAACATCAATATACGGATCAAATCCCTCTGGCTCTTGTAGAAAAATCATATAAATCAACCCTACTTCTCCACCCCTGTGATCTGCTTAGCCTCATGCACAATCTTGGCAATTTCTTCCTCAGATCGAATCCCAATTTCTTTGAGTATGTCGGTACGCTTGATTACATCAGCACAGGTAATAATATTCCTGCCGACCAGATCACGTTTCTGCTGATACGTGAGATGAGTGATACATGTCACCGGATGCAGTTTGAACTCCTCAATAATAGTATGGAGATTGCCGACGTTGGGATAGTTCCAGCCAATCATGTTGAGCTTATTACAGGAACCATACTTGATAGCCTGCTCAGTGAATTTGGTATTGGTGAAGAGCCAACGCTCTGTCAATTTCCTGCGCGTACCACCGAAATCAAACTCATTACTGGCAATATCGTCGAAGCGGGCCTTCACATAGAGAGCGACTTTAACGTCAGATTTGAGTCCAAATTCATGGTGAAACTTGGCTTCTACCATTGCCAGTGAGTCACCTTTCCATCCCACCACATCGACTTCGTGTTCGATGCAGGCACCCATGATCTGCTGATCGGTGAGTGTCTCATAGCCCCAGGCGTGAAATATGCGAGCCACGAATTTCTCGAATGGGAATCCGTCAGGGCCCAACTCGGCGAGAGCACGTCGTACCGAATATTTGATTGCGGTATGGATTGATTTCTTGCGAAGCAACGAAAAAGCATGTTCGTAGATCTCGTTGGTGGTCATACCCTCTTTCATGCCCTTCTCGACTTCATCGATAATGATGTCTATGTCGGCGTCTGTGGCACCGGCATGACGGAGCGAGTTGACCAGCTTATCCTCTTCGAAGAGCTGCTTGGTGCCGTCTGATTTGGTGATATAGATGAGGTGATTCATGGTCGTAAGTATAGCAGGTATATGGCTCGTTACCACCCGATCTTGACCGTGAATGGTTGAGCCGTATCAAGCTTGGGTGTAGTCGGCACGGCCTGTGACAATGAGGTCAATTGATATCCTTGCGCTTCAAGTGTCGTGAATACTTCGTCGAGAATAGATCCAGTGATGGTGTCACCGATGTGCATGAGGATGATTGCCCCTGGCTGCACAGCTGCCATGATACGTGCACGGACGTGGTCAGCAGTATAACCCTCAGACTCCATCCAATCCCCCGCATCGGCCGTCCACATCACCGTATGATATCCTTCACGGGCAGCTACCTGCACGATTCGTTCATCATAATCCCCGTACGGTGGACGGAAATAAGGGCGCGTACTACTTCCTGTAAGAGCTTCAAAAATAATATCCGTACGCCGCAATTGCGTAGCGATTTCTTCAGTGTTCAATTCAGTGAAGTGTGGATGGTCGAAAGAATGATTGTATATCTCATGACCCTCGGCCTTCATCCGTTTAACCATGTCCTGATTGCGACCAATCCATTTCCCCGTGAGGAAGAATGTGCCTGTAACATGGTGCTTGGCGAGTACGTGTAGAATAGCTTCGGCTGATTGATTGCCCTCTCCACCGTCGAAGGTGAAGGTGACGTGCTTCTTGTTCCTATCGCCATGAATGATGACTTCCGGCTGTACAGCATGCGTCGCTACGATTGGCGTCTGAACTTCATGAACGATAGTACGTTCGTGAGCGTATATGATCGCAATAATAGAAAGTAGAACAAATACAGAAATACTGCGACGATGATGATGGTCCATGCGCACTATTATACAATACTGCCGCCCCCGAGACACACCTCACCATCGTAGATGACGACAGACTGACCTGGAGAAATATCTGACTGAGGTAGATCGAACTCCACCGTATCATTCGAAACCAATCGTATCTTCTGGAGTGGTGCTCGATAGCGCGATCGCGCAGTAAGTGGTGTGTTGAGAGGAACGGTGCCCTGATTCCAATTGATATCACGCAATGTCACACTGGTACGCGCATTCGGAAGTTCGCCACTGGCATTCTTGGGAGCAACGGTTATGGTATTGGCTTCTATGTCCTTGGCCACAACGAATACAGCCTGATCGTGGGGCGTCTTCACGGTGACGGTAAATCCGCGACGTTCACCGATGGTATAGAAGAATGCACCGTCATGTTCCCCGATCACCTTACCGTCAGTATTGAGCACCGCACCTTTCTTGGCAGGAATGTATCGCGACAAAAACTCTTTGATATCGATAGTGCCGATGAAACAGAGTCCCTGGCTATCTTTCTTGTCGGCAGTCGGTAGCTTGAATGTCTTGGCCAGCTTGCGCACCTCTGCCTTCTCAAGATCCCCCACAGGAAATAGTGTTTTCGCTAGATGCTCCTGTGTCAGTGTCCACAAGAAATACGTCTGATCTTTGTTGGCGTCTCGAGACATTTTTAGTTCGCATGCGCCCAATTTTTGATTTTTAGTTTTTAATTTTTGATTTGTTCTCGCATAATGTCCTGTCGCCACATAGTCCGCCCCTTGCTCCATGGCCCAATCGAAAAATCCCCCGAACTTCACATATTTGTTGCACATCACATCAGGATTCGGCGTCCTACCGACTTTGTATTCAGCGATCATGTAGTCGACGACCTCTTTCTTGTACTCCTGTTCGAGGTCGAGCGTGACAAATGGAATACCGAGATGCGCAGCTACGCGCATGGCATCGCGACGATCTTCTCGCCAGGTACACTCGAACCAATCTGGCTGCCACACCTTGATGAATACCCCCGTAACGTCGAAACCGGCCTTCTGGAGCAAGGCCGCGGATACAGACGAGTCTACCCCGCCCGACATGCCGACGTAGACTCGTCCCTTCGATTTCATTCCTGCCCTATCTTGACGCATAATAAAAAGTAATATATAACTAAAACTGAATTTGAGCAAGAACGCTCAACGAACCCCGTGCCTGTGCGCGGGGTTTCTTGTTGATCAATTACACTTTACTGTAAATACTTCGCAATATTGGCGATATGACCATCATGGGTAGCGGCATAATGTGTCACCCCCAGTCGATCTGCTAGATAGAAATAATACGGCGACGGTGTCGGATGTAGCGCAGCATCTATAGCATCCAACCCAGGGCTACTAATAGGCCCCGGAGGTAGCCCTTTGTATTTATATGTATTGTAGGGCGAAGTCGTGGCAAGGTCTGCCCGAGTGAGCTGGCTAGAACCTTTGCCCAGAATATAGTAGAACGGCACATCCACTTGGAGTGGCATTCCCTTCTCGATACGTTTCCAGAGAATCCCTGAAATGATACGACGGTCTACCGAGTTGCTGGCTTCCTCTTCGATAATAGAAGCCATCGTAATAATCTGCTCCAGTGGATGTGAGGATGTTGCAATAGCTTCCTCGAGTGGACGTATGCCCTTGTCGAACTGTTCACGCATCATGTCGAGAATATCATCGACTGTATTATCCGGATCGATGAAATATGTTTCAGGGAATAGGTATCCTTCATATGGCCGCGCCTCAGCCAGAAATGTTGCGCTATCGAAATCAGGCAAACGTTTCTTGATAAGTGCAGCAATCTGCTTGGAATTGGTACCTTCGAGCACGGTGATCTTGACCTTCTGTATGTTTTTGATACCAAGTGCAGCTCGATACGCCACTCGGAGGACTGATTCTGGCTGATCGAAGAGATAACTCCCTGCCTGAATTCCGCCACCATTATGAACGAGTAGTGAATATACTTTGAATAAGAATACCGATTTAATTATCTCTTTGTTCTTGAGTAGCTGAGCCGCTTCAGAAATGGTCATATTCTTGTCGATACGGACGATCACGTTGCGCGGGAATGTACTCGGTGCCGCTGATACGATAGCAAGCCACATAAGTGCCGCGATTACCAAGACAACAATGGCCGCAATGGCCACTTTGTTATCGACAACCCAACGCACAAAAGTATTGCCAGTCTGTTTAATTCGTATCATTCGCATACATTCGTATATTCGTATTATACAGGAAGATTGGATGGTGCCTCTGCCTTCTTGGATGGCAAACGATCCAGTGTCGGCGTAGCAGCAACAGATCCAGGGAAATGATAAATGGTCGCCAATTCCTCGGCATTCATGACCAGCGACTTGCGCTCGTGCGGCGCATAGAAATAAGAACGACGTTTGTACATAGCAAGTGCATCCTTGGAGTACCGGTTGCGACGAATGTCTTTGTAATCAGTCCACGGATCAGTGATCTTACCGTGCCAGACATCACTATTGGGCTTGAATCCATTCAAGTGCTCTGAACTGAAGTGTTTCATGTTACCGACAATACCACCGAGACCGGCTATCTTATTGAATACATCAATCTTGGCAATATATAAGGCCCGAACACCAACATCGAAAGGTGGCTTGGTAACTGAGCGTTCAATGGCTTCGATAATATCCTGTTCGCCTTTTGAAAGTCTCGGGAGATCCAAATACATCTGTCCCTCCTTTTTGTTCTCTTCTTTGACACCCTTCGTCTTGGCATCTCGAATCATAAGTTCATTGACCAATTTCTTGGCACCATCTTTCCAGAGATCGGCGGTTTTGAACCAATGACCTGGTTTTGCTTGGTCATCTTTGTGGGCACGAACCAAAAATTGAAGCCACACTTGTTGATTAGGACCAAGACTGCCGAGGAATTCAAGCATTGGCGTGAGTGGATCGACTTTGAATTCTTCTTTGGGATCTTTGTCGAGACCATAGTCGACGTATGTCTTGATAGGATATGGGTCCTTCTGGGTAAACTTAAATTCCACACCATGAAGCTTCATCGTCTTGGGATCAAAATGAACCGATTGAGCATAATCACCATTCTCATGGACTTCTATACCAGGAAATTGTGAGTACAGTGCAGAAATAACACCACCCTTGCGTCGGTCCTCTGTCCAAATGAAAAATTTAACCTTGCCTTCGATGGAAACAAGCTCGAGAGCATACCACGGGCGGACTTCGCCCTTCCAGTACTGAGCGAAGGCACTTCCGTCTGCTGTGTTGTGAAGTGATTGCAAGAACACTTCCATCGCCAAAGGTGATTTGGTTGTCTCTTTGGGCAACTTGAGTTCGAGAACAGTATATTTGAGAGAGAGGAAAAACTTGGCGCGCACATAACGCAACCACAACGGCCAGAATATCATGGCGAGAAGTACCGTCAGTACTACAGGCGAGATGAAGATGGCATACTGTATCGCCTGAGGAAATATGGTCGATTTGAAATCAACTACCAATGACGGAAATATCTGTTCAATGGGCATGGTATAAGTATAGCAAACCAAAAGGCCGCAGTGAATGCGGCCTTGTGGTGGATGAGTCACCTATGCGGCAACTACTGAGTATTTGCCATCCTTATCTTTCTTGAAATATTTGGGATTCTGAAGATTGACAGCGATCGTGTTCTCCTTGACGTAACGCTCCTTCATAACCTTGGCGACAATCTCTTCTTTGGTCATGGCGCCATTCTTCTCGATAACTTGGCGGATAACGTCACGAACAATACCTGGTGCATATCCCCATTCTGCAAGAGCGTAGAGACCACGACCGACGAGGACGAAACGAGGGTCTTTGATGAGCTCATTATGTGTCGTAGCGACATGAGCCTTCTTCTTGAACATAACCATAATCTGCTTGGCAACATCACGGAAGTGGATCGGGGATCCATGCTTTCTAATGACGAGGAATGCGTAATCACGCATACCCTTGGTCTTGATATTGGATGAGTGTGAAGCACCCCAATCACCGAGCGCATTGACGCCGATCGCCTTGGAAAGCTTGAGCCAACGCTTCATGATCTCTTGATTCTTATAACGCTCCGAGACTCCTTCGAGGTGCTGCAAGAACTTGTTGATCATTTCTGATTCTGGAAGAAGATCCTGTGTATTGAGGTTGGTATACAATTTGCGGAGAGCAATCTCTACTTGGGAAGCAAGCTCTTCGTTGACGTGCCAGCGATGATTGAAATCATCATCTTCCTTGCGCTTCTTGAACGGCTCACCGATGACGAGGAGGAAGTGGATGTGGTTCTGGAGACCCTTGTCCTTGGAGACTTGACCGAGGAAATCTTCCTCGACAACGATGCCGCCGAGTGCGTGGAGCAGGGTCTCGAGTTCGGCGAAGACGGCCTTCTCGATCTTGTATTCATCTGACTTACGAACCATGCCGAGGGCATAATTCTCAATCTGACGAACACGCTCACGAGTGATACCATATTTCTTGCCGATGGCATCAAGAGTCATGCGACGAGTGTCTGATCCGAGACCGTAACGATAGATGACGACATCACGAGCACGGTCTGGAAGCGAAGAGAGGAGACGCTTGACGATCTGCTTTGGTTTGAACGAGATGGGTGTGGTGGCCATGGAAAATAATAATAAATAATTGATACATTTGTATCACTCGCTTGTAATAAAGTCAATCTTGTGGGGACATATCGTCCGGACACACCCAGGCTTGATGTGTATACACTACCTTATCCACACCTTATTGTCAAATTGGAACATGTCTAGACCCGGCCTAGACAACAATATTGACCAATTTGTTGAGTACCACGATAACTTTCTTGATCTGACCACCAGCGATCCACTTGGCCGCTTCGGGAAGAGCTTTGGCACGGGATTCGAGCTCTTCCCTACTAGAATCCACAGGCACCATGAATGAGCCCCGCACTTTGCCATTGATTTGCACCATGATAGTCACCTCATTATCCACAGCCAACGACGCATCATACGTCGGCCACGGAGCGAGATGGACAGACGTCTTATTTCCGAGTGATGCCCACAATTCTTCGACAATATGAGGCGCGAAGGGTGCCAGAAGCTGCAGGAATGATGCGTACTGCTGTGTACCGATAGTTTCTATCTTCTCCAGTTCGTTGAGGGCGATCATGAGTGCACTCACGGCCGTATTGAAGCGCATCGCTTCGATATCGTCACTGACTTTCTTGATAGTTTTGTGGATGATTTTGTCTGCTGCGTTTTGAATTTCAAATTTCGAATTTTGAATTTGTTTAGAATTCAGAGTTTCGAGTTTAGAGTTTACTACTTTCTCTCTCAACTTCCAGACTCGTTCCAAGAAACGTCTGACCCCAGCAATATTATTGGTATCCCACGAAATCGGCTGGTCGAATGGTCCCATGAACATCTCATAGAGGCGCAAACTGTCAGCGCCGACTGTTTCGACAATACTATCAGGGTTGATGACGTTGCCCTTTGACTTCGACATTTTGACCCCACCTTCGGCCAAAATGAGGCCATGGGAGGTACGTTTGGTATATGGTTCATCAGTCGGTACCAATCCAAGATCAAAGAGGAATTTGTGCCAGAAACGAGAATAGAGTAAGTGGAGCGTGGTGTGTTCCATACCACCATTGTACCAATCGACTGGTGTCCAATAGTCCAGACTCTTTTTTGAGGCGAATTCTTTCTTATTATGTGCATCAGCATAGCGCAAATAGTACCAACTTGAACCCGCCCAATTTGGCATGGTGTCAGTTTCGCGGGTGGCTTTACCTTTGCATTGCGGACACTTGGTGTTGACCCACTTCGTAATTGCAGCCAATGGTGACTCGCCTGTTTCAGTGGGCTTGTAATTCTTTACCGCTGGCAACTTCACGGGCAAATCTTTTTCTGGGACAGGGACAAGGCCACATTTTTCACAGTTGATGACGGGAATCGGCTCACCCCAGTAGCGCTGGCGGGAGAAGATCCAGTCGCGGAGTTTGAAGGTGGTGATCCACTTCCCACCGACAGATTCAGTAATTTCTTTTTTAACTAATAATGACTCCTTACCGTTGAAGGATCCTGAATTGATGAGCTCGCCATCTTCAAGAACAACATCGTTGCCCGTCTTGAATCGGTTCATCCAAATATCAAGCTCTCCACATTGCATAACACCAGGTCCGATAGCATCAGCATCCATCCAGATTACTTCATGCTTCTCTTGCTCCTCATCAGTCAACGGTGTCCGTTTGTCGCTCGCAAGCTCAAAATGAATTGCATTGAAATACGCGATACGATTGACATCTTTGTGTGCGGCAAAAAATTCACTTCGTACTGGCCCCCCGAGGACACGTACGAGTTTGAGATCTGTGTATCCAGTCTCTTCAGCAATTTCTCTACGCGCCGCCTCGACACTATCTTCGTTACCCTCAACACCCCCAACAACAAACGTTGTCCACGGTTGCTTTTTCCATTTGAGGCAAAGAATCTTCTTTGTTTTCGGATCCACAATAATTGCTTGTACGGCCTTACGCTCCACAACCTTCTTACCATGAACATGTGGATTTGAAGCATCGACTCTTATAGGCATGACGACGTCCCTTATTGGCAATCCATATTTCTTGGCAAATGCGTAATCTCGCTCATCATGCGCAGGCACCGCCATGACCGCACCCGTACCATAGTCGGCCAGGACATAGTCCGCGATCCACACCGGCACCTCTTCATTATTGGCAGGATTGATGGCTTTGATACCCTTCAGCTCAACACCTGTTTTTTCTTTGGAAGCATCAGTGCGCTCCATCTCTGACTCCTTCTTTGCCTTTGAAATATATTCCTCGATATCCTTTTTGTTTTCGACTACAGAAAGTAGTTGCTGTATCAATACGTGCTCAGGTGCCAAGACGATGTATGTCACCCCGAAAAGAGTATCCGGTCGTGTCGTAAAGACTGTTATTTTTTCATTTCGTATTTCAAAATCAATCTCCGCCCCCTCACTCTTCCCTATCCAATTCCTCTGCTGAATTTTGATCTTCTCTAGAAATTGCGTCTTATCTAGATCCTTATCCAACCTCTCCGCATACTTCGTAATCGCCAACATCCACTGTTCTTTCTCGCGCTTTTCTACAGCTGTACCACAACGCTCACATTTTCCATCCACGACTTCTTCATTGGCTAGACCGATCAAATCCTTCGGACACCAATTGATGGTCATCTTCTTTTTGTACGCCAATCCCTTCTTGAAGAATTGCAGGAATATCCACTGCGTCCATTTGTAATACGCAGGATCAGTAGTGTCTATTTCACGTGACCAATCAAATGAGAAGCCAAGTGCCTTGAGTTGACGGCGGAATGTGTCCGTATTCTTTTTTGTAACAATAGCTGGCTGGATACCTGTCTTGATGGCATAGTTCTCTGTCGGTAGGCCAAAAGCGTCCCAACCAATCGGATACAGCACATTGAACCCTTCAGCGCGGCGCTTGCGGGCAATGACGTCCATTGCCGTGTTGCTGCGGATGTGACCGACATGGAGACCATCTCCGGATGGATATGGAAATTCGATGAGACCGTAAAACTTCTTTTTATTTAAATCCTCCTTTACTTGATACGACTTTTTCTTCTCCCACACTTTCTGCCACTTGGATTCGATAGCCTTGTGGTCATATACGGACAACCCCGTGGGCTTGGAGATGGACTTCTTCATGGCTCATATCATAGCTCAAATAGACCTATTTTACAAAAAACGCCGCCCAACGATGAGCGGCGTGAAGAAAAACTGAACACAATCAGTTCAGCGAGGGCGGTTGCTGAACTTGGCACGAATCCAACGTACACAACTGTCAAGCCAATCGAACAAAGGAGTGAACGTGATACGATTTTCACGTGACGGTTCACTCATGAAGCAAGGGGGTACGTGTATCGGTTCCCGACTGAATCCCCAAGGTCGCTCACGCCCTCGAGATGACGATAACATAGATCTGCGCACTGACATAATCTCCTTTCAGTGGTAGTAGATGTACCACACAACACAGAGTCCAGCAGCAACCAAAATACAACTCAGAGCCGCAACCAGCATGTGTTTCGACAGTGTACCAATCGGAATCAACGGAGAAGGTGGTGGTGCATCCAGGACGGGATGTAAAATAATTTTTTCCATATCAAACGCTCCTTCGTGATGAGTCCGCCGAATCATTCGGCAACAAGGGTAGCAAAAATGCGAACATGATTGCGCCAGTTAGGCAGGCGAACAAGAAAAAGCAGCCTAACCCAGCTTTGAGCCCGAACAGTGACAGAGCACCGACATTATTCATGCGAATCCTCCAAGGGTTAACCGACAGTTTAGTTGAAGAACCTATGGAATACACGCCCTACGACAACGTACATTCCGGGAGAGTTTATACCATATTTAGGGACTTAATGGAAGACGTCATGTACAAAAAGCCCGCCGGTGTTCCCAGCGGGTGTAAGACTTGAACAAGAGCTCGAGGGGATCAATCCTCCGGCTCAATCGGCTGCAGACAAAACTCCTCGTAGGTCTTCGAGACACCGACGTCAACATGACCGACATATGTTTCCGCCAGCGGGTCCCACGTAATGTACTGGCTATGGCTCAGGGTATAGACAGTAACTTTGGCAGATGAAGACGCGGACGCCGTGTCCGACGCGCCGAGCAAGGTTCCGTTCACCGTGACCGTCGAGGTCGCGCAGTCAGTGTTCGTGACCGTCACTTGGTCACCGTTGCAGAACGACGAGATCTCCCATCAACCGGGGTCCCACACACCCAGTGTGTGGTGAGACATCCCGTGCTCGACGCTATTGGTGCAGACCAGCCCGACGCTTGTGTGGACCGAGAGTATTTCCACCTTGACGTCTTCACTCCCTCCTACAGTCGCCACTGCCGACGATGTGCCGATGATTGCCACGAGCGCCACGACCATCGTGGACACCAGACGATTTACCAGTTTCATGTTATCCCTAACCTTTCATTATTCTGCATGCTTCCCGATCATGTTTCAAACTCCCAACCGTCTAGGTCAGCGAGTACATGGACCATTGCATGCAATTCAGTGGTGCATATAAACACATAACTGAAAATAAAGCAAGGGGGGTTAGACCTTAAACTCTATGACATCCCCATCCTTGACCACATACTCCTTTAGGGGTGCGACTTGAGCCTGATAAAACTATTTACGTCTTTACTTTACGTTGAATGTTGAAAGAATATCTTGTTTAACCTGAGAATCAATCGTTTGATTAAGCTGAATTCTATAGACGAAATCATTTTTCTTGAAATAGTAAATTTCAGACGTGCCACTATTCCTACCCGAGAATGAATAGTTCACTTTGGTTGCAGTATTTCCCCCAAGTGATACCCGACCAGCCTCAGTGAAAGAAATTGTGCCTGGAGAACTAGATAAGATTTGTTTTTCGTTTGCAACAAATTGATCGAGTGTTAAATCTGATTGATATACGTTAATTCCTGTCACTGTATCTTGGCTAGCGTCTGATAGCCAAACAAACCATACGCCAACCGTTTGACTGTTTGGTTTCCCATCAGTTATAGAATATCCTTGAGGATATTGGAATGAAAAACTGTACTGCGTATTCCTGTAAGTTTTAAGTGACGAGTTCTGATTACTTGGAACAATACCCTTTTTAGGTTGAATCGTATTATTGGGATTTGAGGTTACTGATTGGGTGTCTACGGTCAATGTTGAATCAGAAACTTGACTCACCTGAGCTGACTGTTTGAAATAAATCCAACCAATTACCCCTACCAAAACTACAATAATAATTACTAATAAAATTACTGCCACCGAACCTTTTTGTGAGTTTTTCATGTGTGTTAATTATCTAATAAATTTTAAATTTCATCCCGCCACGGCTCAGGTCGAAGCGGGTGATTTTTTGCCTACACCTTAAACTCCATCACATCCCCATCCTTAACCACATATTCCTTCCCTTCTGTTCGAAGCCACCCCTTCTCGCGAGCAACACCGAACGAACCTGCTTCGAGCAATTTATCCCACTCGATCACTTCTGCACGAATAAATTTGTCTTTGAAATCACCATGGATTGCAGTTCCTGCTTCAGGTGCTGTCCAACCACGATGAATAGTCCATGCGCGAGTTTCTTTTTCACCAGTAGTGAAGTAGGTGATCAAATTCAGAAGCTCATAGCCTTTCTTGATTAGGTCGTTAATGCCATCGTCGTGCGCGCCCAAGCTTTCACGAAATTCTTTCTTCTCATCCCCTTCTAGATCTTTGAGCTCATGTTCCACTCCGGCATCGACGATAACCCATGAAGCCTTATTGTCAGCAAAGAATTTCATCAAGGCTTGATAACGTTCATCATTGGTCTCATCCAAATTCTTGCCACCTGACTTCTTGTTGAGCACGTACATGAATGGCTTCGATGTGAGGAGGTGTAGAGACTTCATATAAGGTGCCTCGAATTCATCAGGAATAACCGAGGATGCCAGTTTGCCCGCCTCCAGAGCCTTCTTAATCTTCTCCACGAGACCAAGCTCAATCAAGGCCTCCTTCTTGCCCGATCGTGCTTCTTTGCCCAAATTGCCATGACGCTTGGTCACGGTCTGGATATCAGCCAGAATGAGTTCGAGGTTGATGACCTCGATATCTTTGAGTGGATTGATTTTGCCATCGACATGAATGATATTGTCATCCTCAAATATGCGGACCACCTCGGCGATAGCATCAGTCTCACGAATATTGGTCAGGAATTGGTTGCCGAGACCTTCGCCAGCTGAGGCACCTTTGACGAGCCCTGCAATATCTACAAATTCGACGACTGCCGGAACTGTTTTCTGCGTCTTTGAAAATTCAGCTAGCTTATGGAGTCGTTCATCAGGTACCGCAACCACGCCCACTGATGGGTCAATGGTCGCGAATGGATAGTTGGCCACAAGGACGCTCTTCCTAGTAAGTGCATTAAAAAGCGTCGATTTACCGACGTTGGGAAGTCCCACGATGCCGATGGAGAGTGACATAGAAGCTAGTGTACGTTTGAAATCGCGAAATTGCAACTAATATTTGACAAGGCTATATTTTCAGTTTTGTATTTTAACATTATTGACGAATCGTGTTTAAGGGTGTATCTTTCACTTCACGCTCGTAATACGCAGCACATTGAATTTCGGTGAGAGCCAGACACTCTGGCAGAAACCATGATGGTACTCAACGGAATGAGGGCAACGAACTAGTCGCAAGATTGGAATGTTGTCATGAGAACCATCGAAAAACCTTGGCGCCTGAGTGTTCCCGCGCCATTGTGGAGAGAAGTCTCCCCTAGGCACTATCTGGCCAGACAAACCCGGATAGCTGAAAAGCAACGACCAAGACGATGAGTCGAAAGACGAGTCGCTAAAGGCCTTTGCGTCAGCACCTATGATTCTGAGCTATTGCTTCCAGGCGTGGAAGCGAGAATTCAGGAAGACTGACCCGGGGGTCAGTCAACACTAAACGTGCAGCATCAAAGTGATAGTCAATCACCCCAGATGCAATTGCCCTAAAAAGCAAGCACCCTCGGACAATCACTACTTGAACGATGTGGCCCTCCAAAAGCCGCATCAATCGCTATTCAAGAAAGCACGAGGACTCTTCCATACACGGTCCCGACAGCCTACAGTCGCAGCGCGTAAGCGCAGACTAACGAAGTTGTCGGGGCCTATTTTATTTCCCAAACATCTCCTGTATTTTATTCTTATCCGTCACCATAACTGCCTTGGCAGCCTCCTCCTGACTCATCCCCTGTTTCATCTTCGCTTGAATCTGTTCGGCCATCTGCTTGAAATAGTCTGGATTCTTCTCGATCATTTCAAAAATTTTATTAATTTCTGCTTCAGGAACCCCCTTCATCTGTCTTTTTATGAGTGCTTTGGTGAAAAAATTGAGCATGTGAAATGATAGATTTTATTTGTCTCCTTTCGGCTTCATAAGTGGAAACAACTGCGTCTCACGGAGCGGCTTGTCTATCAAGAATGCAAATAGTCGTTCACCGAAACCAAATCCACACGTTGGTGGCATGCCGTGCTCCAGCATCTCGACGAATTCATGATCAGCCATCATGGCCTCAGTATCTCCCTTCTCAATGAGTTTCTGTTGTTCAGCAAATCGGTTAGCTTGATCGATAGGATCATTGAGCTCAGAATAGCCACGACCGAGTTCACTTCCTGCAATAATTGGTTGAAACATTTGGACTACAGACTTGCCAGGTACACTTTTGGCAAGTGGGGCGACCAAGACTGGATGATTGATCAGGAATGCGGGGCCGGTAATATTTTTGCGGCAATATTTCCACAATGTATCGGTAAGTCGCTCACGATTGGTCCCATCATATTTAACCTTGAGCTCACCGAGTTTACCCATCATGTCCTTTTCTGATGCAGAGATAATGTCGATGCCGGTCTGTTTCTTAATTTCTTCTGCATAGTCAATCTTCACCCACTCATCAGATAGATCGAAACTGTGACCACGAGTGGTGAACTTGGTTGTTCCAAATACTTCTTGTGCAATCGTCCGATACATTTCTTGGACCAACTTCATGCCATCATTGTAATCGGCATATGACCAATAGAATTCCATGTTGGTGAATTCCTGCGCATGTTCTGGACTCGTGCCTTCGTTGCGATACACACGACCAATCTCGAAAGTTTTTGGAAAACCTCCGGCCATCAACCTCTTCTGCCACAACTCTCCAACGGAAATACGCAAATAGACATCAAGATCGTAGTCATTGTGGTGTGTCTTGAATGGAGTTGCTTCTGCACCACCAGTCGTGGTCTCTAATGTTGGTGTCTCTACTTCCAAAAATCCATTGTTGCTCAAAAATTGCCTCGTTACATTCCAAAACTTTGCTTTTTTGAGGAACATTTCACGGAGCTCTGGCGTCATAATAAAATCCAAATACCTCTTCCTGAACTTTTCATCAGGATCGGTGATACCGTGCCATTTTTCTGGTAACGGAAGTAACGACTTGGAAGCCATAGTCCACGAAGTCACCAACAAACTCTGCTCACCTCGCTGAGTAGTGAAGCACGTTCCTGTTACGGAAATAATATCACCAATATCTACAGCAGCTGTAAAAAGGTCGAGCAGTCTGACGTCAAGGACATCTTTCTTGATCACGGCCTGGAATGTCGCTTTACCATCATCGAGCACCGCGAAGAGGATGGCGCCTTGGCCGCGAATCGCCATAATGCGACCAGCCACCGAGACTGGCTTCTGTGATTTCTCATATTCACCGAAATTAGCACGTGCGTCTTCGAGACAGAAATCCCGAGGGACTTTGGCAGGATACGCTTCCATGCCAGCCTTCTTGAGAAGCTCCAATTTCTGCAGCCGAGTTGTACGAAGTTCGTCGATGGATGCCATGGGATTATTTGATCTGATCGATGGTATATGCGACCACGCCCTTGGGAGTATTCACCTTGATCGTATCAGCAACCTTGTGTCCGAGGAGTGCTGCACCGAGAGGTGACATGTTGGAAACCTTGCCCTGTGTCATATCAGCTTCTTCTGAACCAACGATAATATAAATATATGAGCGATTCTCACCAGCTTTTTTGAGGTGTACGGTAGAACCGACTGACACCACATCACCGCCGCCCGATTTCATAATGGTGGCATTCTTGAGGAGATTTTCGAGACGACCGATACGATCCTCTACTTCCGCCTGCTCTTCGCGAGCCTGATGATACTCAGCATTTTCAGAAAGATCGCCGAGTTTCTTGGCATATTCGAGCTGATCCGCTACTTCTTTGCGCCGATTGGTCTTGAGATGTTTGAGCTCTTTGGTAAGCTCCGCAAATTTTTCATTAGTGAGATACTGTACTTCGGTAGACATGGCAATAAAAAGAGACCTTAGTTCCTAGGTTAATAGACCGTTATTCTAGCACCAAAACCCTTATGCCACAATACGAAAAGTGTATAAAGGGGGCCGGCAGGAATATGCGCACGTGATGCGAATGAACCGATCTTGGAACATACTCCGCATACCACGAATTAACCTTCATTCGCATCACGTGCACATATTCCTGCCGGCCTGATTGAGCGATTACTTGAAGTACTCAGGTGTATGCTCCCCCATCCAATCGAGCTGCTGACGCATGGCTGCTGCAGCACCAATGAGGTTGTGCACTGAACCTTTTTCGAGCATCACTGTGAATGCATATTTGGGATTCTCATACGGCCAGAAACCGGTAATCCAGGAGTTGACCTTATCCTTGCTGACACCAAGCTCAGCAGTACCAGACTTTCCTGCCACATTCGTGAAAGGCACATTGAGCGCTTTGCTAGTACCTTCGGTGACACTGAGACGCATACCTTCCCGGACGATCTGGAAATTCTTGGCAGGAATGGCGTCGATGAAACGATCGACGTGAGGACCATCATCTTTGATGATAGTTGGCGTGAGTAGAATACCACTATTGGCCATCGCCGCTACGGCACGTGCCATCTGGATAGGAGTGACCTGGAAACCATACTGCCCAATGGCGGTATGATACGTATTTCCGAGATACCAATCTTCGTTGAATGTCGTCTTTTTCCATTCTGGTGTCGGGATAGTACCGATCTTGCCCTGGGCGAATGAGTCTGGAATCTGTGAACCCAGGCCGAACATGCGTAGATATTTGTCGATGTTGGCTATACCGAGACCTTTCTGATCTTTGTAGCCACCGCCAATGATATAGAAATAGGCGTCAGATGATGCGGCAATAGCATGGCGCATATCAAGTGACCCATTATTCTTCCAATCTTTGAAAACGGTACTCTTGGTCGGATCATACGGGTTGGGAATAGAAACTGAACCCGTAGTAACAATAACTGTGCTGGGATCAATCGTATGTTCAGTCAATGCGGCCAAAGCCACGTACGGTTTGACCACCGAACCCGGTGTGTAGAGACCATCGACAGCACGATTGAGGAATGGTAAATCTTTGTTGGCCAACAACGACTTGATACGCGCCGTGTCATTCCTGTCAGACATGACTTGAGAGCTATATTCTGGGTAACTGGTGAGTGCGATAAGTTCGCCAGTGCGCACATCGATAATGACACCTGCACCACCGGCAAATCCGACACTTTCTGCAATGCCTTTGATGTGATCATACAATGAGGACTGGACTCGACTATCGATCGACAACGTGACGGAAGCACCTTGTACCGGAGGCCGAACAACATTCCCTGAAATAATATCGCCATGTGCATCGACTTCGATGAGCCGAGAACCATTCCTGCCTTGAAGGTTGGGGTCGAAATATTTTTCGGCACCTGCCACACCCTCGAAATCATCTTGATAGTAGAATCCGTTTTTGTCTTTCGAAGGATATTTCACATATCCCAGAACGTGCGAGAGGCCAGTAGTAGTGGCATATTGCCGTGTAGCGACGACTTCGTCGGTGGCGGTGGCTGATACAGTCTGAGATGGTGCGTTCCATGCCAAGAGGTGTCCGATGCGATCTTCGATAACTCCGCGGCCAGCGAAGATGGGTACTGGGCGGAGAAGATTACGTTCACTTCGTCCACGATACTCATCACCATGAGCGATCTGCAGGTTACCCGTCTGTATAATATAGACGACTGCGATGATGCCGAATATGATCACCACCATGAATAGTGAGACCTTGGATATTGGTTTCTCCAGACGTCCTTCGAATTGAGATGTATCGAATTCCGGCAAGTTGCTGGAATCCAACATGACTTCATCCGGAGCGATCTCCGTCACTCGTCGGCGACGTCGACGCCAGAACATCAGTCGTTGGAGGGAGAATGGCATGGGCACATACTACCATATCGACCACTCAAGAACGCAACCTACCTCCTCACCAATTTCTTGATACCGTAGACAATCAGGAACACCACTACCATGGCGATAGTTCCTGCATACCCACGCACCCCTGTACCTGGCAATAGGCCGAATAAGGAATCGTAAACAATGCCAGCGATAATGATCTCGAACGGGTACGAGAATAAACTGACATGAATGATCGCTGCAAGAAATAACACCAGCCACCAGCCCTGAATAAGGCAGATAGTGAGCACGATGTCTGTACATATACGCACCGAAAGATTATTGACCATGATGTTGCACGGTGACCCATCTCGTCTGATATAGGTTGACTGGTGGGGCAAAAAGCACCGTCTTGAATGGTTGAGTCGGATCAATCAGAATGGCAGAGACAAGTCCCATTGGGCGATCTGCAAACGAAGATCCGAGCACGAAATCCCCTTCGGCCACAGTGGTATCACGAGATACTTGAGCCTCATACTGTCCCCCACCTCGACCACTAGCTGTGGCGGCGATATGTGTCGACCCGATGAGTACGGGGAAGCTTTCTCCTGATGATGAAAATAGTTTGACCTTGGAGGTGGTCTCGAGGACGTCGACCACGCGGCCGACCAATACATTTCCAGCGATATAGACGAGACTACTCGTGGAGACGCCATAATCTGCTCCAATATCAATGATGAAATAGTCATACCCAGAAAATGGTGGTCTACGTAATACTGCAGCCAATGTTCCTGGTTCATTCATTCGGCGCGCTGTGCTGGTAGTAGTTGCTGTAGGATCGGTACTACGTCCGAGTAATGCTTTGAGTTCCTCATTCTGTGACTCGAGCGCAGTCACTGTCTGCATGCGCATCTGCATATCAGCAATCTGACGAACAAGTTGCTCTTTCTCATCTACCAATGTTTCGACTGATAGGAGTTCCCCACTCTTGACCCCCACCTCCGCACGCCAGAATGGTCGAGCAAAAGCCGTAAATAACCCCGCGAAGAAATGCGGAGAAATGAGTTGGATACCACCCACTATAATGAGCACGACCACGGCGACCAAGCCGACACTGCGGCGGAGTCGTTGGTAAGGCCTTCTACTTGTTTGAAGGTAAGTCATCTTCACTCTCAATAAGTACTGAACGGAACTTGTCCAAATCTTCGAGGATCACACCCGCGCCACGCGCAATAGCAGTGAGTGGATCTTCAGCAATGGTGACGGGAATATTGAGCGTATCAATGAGAAGCTGATCGAGACCTTTGATGAGTGCACCACCACCGACCAAGTGGATACCTCGCTTCATCACATCGGCAAGAATTTCTGGCGGAGTCGTCTCGAGTACCTCTTTGGTAGCTTCGACCAAGGTATCGACGGATTGGCCGATAGCTTCTCGAATATCTGAGTCGGTAATGATCACTTCGCGCGGCAAACCCGTGATGAGATCGCGACCACGGATAGTCGTCTCGAGTGGTTCGCCTGGAATGACAGCGCCGACGTCTTTCTTGACCTGTTCTGCAGTAGTCTCACCAATCAGGATTTTGAATTCGTTACGAATGTAGGAAATAATATCGTTGTTGAGTTTGTCACCAGCTATTTTCAAATTCTTGGAACGGACAATACCGCCCAATGAAATAACAGCGATATCAGTCGTACCACCACCAATATCTATGATCATACTGCCCACCGGATCATGGACTGGGAGGCGGATACCGATGGCTCCCGCCATCGGCTGCTCGACGATGTAGACTTCGCGGGCACCAGCATTTTTTGTAGCATCACGGACAGCACGTACCTCGACGTTGGTCACCCCAGAAGGTACGCCGACGACCACACGTGGGCCGAGGAATTTCTTGGGCATATAGTCGCCGGCACGTCGCATCAGATAAGCGAGCATTTCTTCGGTCACCTCGAAATCAGAGATGACTCCATCGACCAACGGACGGACTGCGGTGATGTGCTGAGGTGTGCGTCCGAGCATATCCTTGGCAGTCTGACCTACGGCGACGACCTGACCCGTCTTCTGGTTGACGGCGACGACTGATGGTTCGTTGACGACGATGCCTTTGCCGCGCACATAGACCAGTGTATTGGCTGTGCCAAGATCGATACCAATATCATTCGAAAAACGGCCGAGTATTTTTTCTGTGCGCTCCTTGAGTGTCATAGCTGAAGCGTATCACAAACCAGAAAATCCAGTAATTGACAGATGCCGATAAACATGAAATTATGGTGCCAGACGGTCAACGACAACCCCTTTGAACTATGACTCTGATAATCCCATCGGCGGATTGGTACGCCCAGAACAAATACCTCTCCTTATTCATTATCAACTTCGGCATACTTTTGCTGGCCCGTGGCCTAGCTCAACTGAGCAACACTCTTTTGGGTTCGAATGCGATAAGGGTTGCAAGACTCTTGATTTCTGGGCCAGACTGATTGGAGCCCTCATCGCCTTCTCTCTGACAATCTATCTGTGTACAGATTTTCTGAAAATCACCATGGCTGCAGGGAAAGGTACGGACTGGCCCCTGTTTCTGCTCTATCTATGTAGCTTGCCATTGTTTGTTGTGGTATTTTACCGTAATTGCCTCCGACTCATACGTACAGCTTGGCCACGCAAGACGGAAATTACCTCGTAACTCAGCTCGGACGGCCTCAAAAGGCCCGACTCCAAAGCGCGCCCACTCGGAGCGCGCTTTTTTATTTAGATATTTGTTATCTTCACCATCTCTACCTTCCCTGTCCTTCTATCTTTCACTTCAGCAGAATCTTCTTTGAGCGTCTTCGCGCTAAGCACAATGCGTTTCGGAATACCGATAAGATCAGAGTCACCGAACTTTTCACCAGCTGATGCGTCGCGATCATCATAGAGGACTTCGATGCCCTTATTGGTCAACGTAGCATAGAGATCATCGGCCACTTTCTTGACCGAACCCTCCACGTCATTCAAGGCAATAAGATGCACAGCGAACGGGGCTACTGATTCTGGCCAGACCAATCCTTTGTCATCAGACCACAGCTCGGCGATCGTACCCATCACGCGGCCGGGACCGATACCATATGAGCCCATGATGACTGGCTTATTCTTTCCTTCTGCGTCTTTGTAATTCAGGCCAAGTGCATCAGAGAATTTGGTACCGAGGCTGAAGATATTTCCGACTTCGACTGCTTTCTTTTCTACTAGATCTTTCTTGTCTATACCCAAATCCTTGAGCACTTCGTCATTCAATACTTCTTTGTTGATAGCTAGTCGCTTGCCTTCGTGGACATAGATGACATCTTCACCAGCTTCAGTCAGTGTCTGGAATTCGTGCGAATATTTCGAGAATGAACCACCTGCTGCAAATGTCACATATGTCTCGCCACCGAGACCAAGTCGATCGAAGACGCGTACATACGCCTTCTTGGCTTGTTCGTAGAAATCCTGATGCGCCACATCATCGACGTTGAACGAATAGAGATCCTTCATCAGGAATTCACGCGCACGCATGATACCTGACTTGGCACGCTCTTCATTGCGGAATTTGGTCTGGAATTGGTAGACAGCCATCGGCAGATCACGGAACGAGCGTATGTGATCCTTCATAAGCTTGGTTAGTGGCTCTTCGTGTGTGAAGCCTAGACCGACTTCGTTGCCATTCTTGAGTGTAGTTTTGAACCAGTTGTCGACAACTGCATCATCCCAGCGATTGGTCGCTTCCCAGGTCTTCTTATCTTGGAGTGCGCTCAAGTGTACCTCCTGACCCCCGATAGCATTCATTTCTTCACGAATGACACCGACAATCTTATTCATAACCCTGAGTCCGAGTGGTAGAAATGAGTAGACACCCGCCATCTCTTTGTTTATATAGCCAGCACGAATAAGGAGCTGTGCATTCTTGGCGACTTCGTCCTTGGGAGCTTCGCGACGTGTCTTGGTGAAGAGGTGGGATTGTTTCATGGCTTGAATTATACGGGAAAGTACTGAATTATTCCACGCTTCCCTATCTGAACAACTTCACAATATCCTTGAATGTCACCACCACCATGAGCGCCATGAGCAGGATAAATCCGATCATGTTCACGACATTCGTGAACTTCATCGAGATACGTCGACGAATGATGCCTTCGATAATAACAAAGAGTGTGCGTCCTCCATCAAGGGCTGGGAATGGAATAAGATTTATCACGCCCAAATTGATAGAGATAAGCGCAGTGATCATAATGAGATACGTGAAACCGAGCTGTGCCGCATCGCCAACGATACCAGCAATACCCACGGGACCGGCGACGTCAGCGAAATTGGCAGTACCCTGGAATATATTACCGATGAAGCTAGCGAGACCGATGACTGTCTCACGAATCATGACCAACATGTAGTGGAGACCTTCCCCGATAGCAGTGAAAAATGGTAACTGCAAATCGGCGACCTCCTGCATGGCGATGCCGATAGCGTAGGTAGGGCTGTCATGCAGACCTGTGACTGCACTGACGGCAACTGTACTGGTAGCACCAGAACGCTCGATATCGAATTTCAATACATGACCACTCGATGAGGCGATGAATCGCTGAATATCTGCAACCATAATCGGCGTAGCGTACCCGATCGAAGTGGTTGTCGCCGATATGAATGCGTCCGAACTCGAGACCGACGCTGGCTGTATCAGATGAAGAATGACGTCACCAACTTGTAATCCTGCACGATCAGCTGGGGTATCTTTTTCTACATACGTAATCATCACCCGATCAGCACTGAATCTGTCAGCGTATTTCTCGAAACCTTCATGAGTAGCAGTCACACCTGACATGAATGCAATCGAATAGAGCAACCAAGCGAAGAGGAAATTGAAAAAGACGCCCGCCACCAGGACCATCACCTGTTTGTATCGTGACTTATTGATGAAACTACGTGCCGCATCAGGACCTGTGGCCGCCTCTTCACTCGGATTCTCACCATGAATTTTGACGAAGCCACCGAACGGAATCAGATTGATGCCATACTCAGTCTCACCACGCTTCCAGTAGAGGATGCGCGGACCGAATCCTATCTTGAATGCATCGACACGGATTCCTGCCGATCGCGCAGCCAGAAAGTGCCCCAATTCGTGAACGAAAATGAGGACAGCTAGAACGATCAGGAAGATAATGACAGTAATCATGCAAATTTAGCCCATGAGCTCCCTCTCTTTCTTGCCATAGGCATCATCCAATTTTTTGTTCATATCATCAACAAGCTTCTGTGCGTCATTCTTGGCACGGAATGCATCATCCTTACCCATTGCACCGTCTTTCTCCTTGGTAGCCAGATCTTTGACGATAACATCTCGGTGACCACGAACCTGTTTCTTGGCTTCTTCGAGCTTCTCCTTGGCTGTTTTGGCGATCTGCTGACGGCGTTCACCAGTCAATTCAGGGAAATTGACGCGAAGACCTTGATCATCGACGACGACCGAAAGACCTAGATTGGCAACAGTGATGGCCTTCTCGATCTCCTTGGTCTGGCTCTTGTCCCACGGGGCAATGCGGAGAGTGCGAGCACCTTCGATAGTGACGCTGGCGACTTCTTTGAGAGCCATAGGGGCTCCATAGACCTCTACTTTGACTGCGTCCAACACGGCCGGTGATGCTTGGCCGGTGCGGATCTGCTGGAGCTCTTTCTTGAGCCATTCTTCGGTGGAGGCGAGCTGTTTCTTGAAGGGATTGAGGTCGTAGGCCATAAAGGTAGTGGTTAGGTTATATGAAGCGATTATAGCACAGCTACCGCACCAGGCGAACATGTGACTTCGGAAGCACGGATATTTTTCTGCTGAAAAATTCCTCGTGCTCGTGCCAGTCGCACTCGCAAGGCTTCCTCACTCACATGTTCGCCTGGTGCTCCGTCTGTTACATACTCAACATCACATACTCCAGCAACATCTTCACACTTGGTGCACGATCGTGCATATAGCTACGTGCAAACTCTATGGCTTCAAGTGCCGACTTCCCTTCTTTGACGCCTCGTTCATCATAAATAATTGCCTGGAGAGCGTTCAGTAGCTCGATTGCATCTTGTTTAGTTTTCTTGTCCTTGGAAATCTCATCAGCCAACTTCTTCACCTCCTCAAGTCTTTTTGCTTTCGACAAAGTGACCAATTTTTGGGCAGTTTTCAAAACCTCCGAATTAATACCCGCAAGATTCCCCGCGTCCTTTTTGTTTCCTGGCTTCGTCACTTCCTTACTTACTTGGAATTCCTGCATCCTCGACTTGACCGTCGGCAATAATATATGAGCACTCGGAATAACAATGAAAAAATGAGCGTATTCAGCTGGCTCCTCGAAGAGTTTGAGAAGTGCGTTCTGTGCCTCGACAGTGATGCCGTTCATACTCACCAAGAATATTTTCTTGCCACCTTGTCCGATCGGACGCATGGAGTGCAGTCGCTTGAGTTCACGTGCATCGTCGATCGTGAAGGTGTCGAATGATTGATCGAAGAAGTCCGGATTGCCGCGCGCAGTCAGTTTGTACTCCTTCTCAAGTATTGAAATAAGCGTGGGTCGCAGAGATGTAGGACCCGTGAGGAAATAAGCGTGGTGGGTAAAATTAGACATAAGCACCAAATAACAAATTACAATTTCCAAATAAATTACAAATCACAAGTATTTGCCCATTAGCGTTTACTCATCATCGTCTTCTTATACACATTCAAATGCTCCAGCGCTATACCTGTCCCCTTCACCACACAGAGAAGTGGCTCATCAGCCAACTGTGCCTTCACGCCAGTGCGGCGGAATACCAATTCGGGCAAATTGCGGAGCATGGACGAACCACCAGTCATCGTAATACCCTGATCGATAATATCAGCAGCCAATTCTGGAGGAGTTTCTTGGAGCACATCCTTGATCGCCTTGATCATATCGCGAAGAGGAGCAGCGATAGCTTTGACAATCTCATTAGTTTTGATTTCGGTAGAGCGAGGCAAGCCTGAAATAAAATCACGACCTTTGACTTGCATGGCAAGTTCTTGATCGAGCGGAATTGCGGAGCCAATAGTAATCTTGATGATTTCAGCCATGTGCTCGCCGATAGCTAGGTTAAACGTTTTCTTCACATAATCAGCGATGGCGGCATCTACTTTGTTGCCTGCAACCTTGACCGACGTCGACGAGACGATACCACCAAGCGAAATGACTGCCACGTCCGTAGTACCACCACCAATATCGACAATCATATGTCCGCGCGGCTCCTGGATCGGGATACCAGCACCGATAGCAGCAAGAATTGGTTCTTTGACCACATACGCATTCTTGGCACCAGCACGGAGGGCGGCTTCGACGACGGCGCGACGTTCGGTCGACGTAATTCCTGCCGGCACAGAGACCATGACATCAGGCTTGAAAAATGAAAAACGACCGAGAGCTTTGTCGATGAAGTAACGCAACATCGCTTCGGTCACGCGATAGTCGGCGATGACACCATCACGCATAGGACGATACGCCACAATATTGTCTGGCGTACGGCCGACCATTTCTTTGGCTTCATTACCGACCGCCAACACTTTCTTGTCTACTTCAGAAACAGCTACGACTGAGGGTTCATTGAGCACGATGCCCTTGCCGGGAATATACACCAGCGTATTGGCTGTACCAAGATCGATGCCAAGTTTCGAGGAAAAGATACCCATAGGTGGGTTGACTATAGCATATATAGGAAGGTGTTCAATGCTAAACGTCCCAGATCTCTCCTAGTAAGAAACCCTCTTCACATCCGCCCCCAATCCAGTGAGCACTTCCTCGAGTCGCTCATAACCACGATCTATAAGATGAATATTCGAGACCGTGAATGTACCTGTACCAATCAGAGCCGCCAAGACGACGGCGAATCCTGCGCGAATATCGTGTGCAGTGACCTGTTCATCGTCAGCCAACTGCCTGAGCACAGTCGGGCCTTTGATCAGGATCTCGCGTGGATTCATAGTAGTAATAGTTGCACCCATAGCAGTCAGATCTTCGACGTACTTGAATCGTCCCTCGAAAATAGTTTCGAAAATGATACTCTCGCCCGCACTTTGTGTCAGCAATGTCACAATCGGTGATTGTAGATCGGTCGGGAATCCAGGATATTCATGAGTGCGCAAACTCGAGATAGCAGCATACGGCTTGGTCACCTCGGCACCATACACCGTGATCTTATCCGCGCCAATCTCCATACGCACACCAAGATCGATGAGAAGCTGTGTGACCGCTTCCATGTGATCAGGACGACAATTCTCGATAGTCAATTCTTTGGCAGTCAGTGCACCGAGAATGAGGAAGCTGCCGGCAGTGACGCGATCAGGAATAGTCACGAATGATTGTTTGGGCGAAAGAAGTTTGCCTCCCCTACCACGAATGGTCAGTGTCGGACTGCCAATACCAGAAATATCTGCGCCGCAAGCATTGAGCCACTCGGCGACATTGCCGATCTCTGGCTCCATAGCACAATTCCTGAGAATAGTTGTGCCGTGCGCCAGGACTGCGGCCATCATGAGAGTCTCAGTACCACCAACGGTCACTTTGTTGAAAAATATATCTGTCGCCTTGAGACCATCAGCTGGCGCCTGCATAGAATAGAGGCAATCAGACTCAGCAGTAGTTGCACCCATCTTCTGATATCCGGAAATGAAAAGGTCGATAGGTCGAGCGCCGATCACACAGCCACCAGGTGAAGGAAATAATACTTTCTTGAAACGACCGAGCATCGGGCCAGTGAGCACCACTGACGCACGCATGCCTTTGGCGAGATCCTGATCTATATCGGTCGAGTTGATGGTTGTGGTATCGATAGTGAGCATATCATGAGAACGCTCAATCTTGGCCCCCAATTTCTGCAGGATAGTCGAGAGGGTTCGTATGTCACTGTTGTCGGGAACATTCTCGAGTGTGACTGGACCATCGAAAAGGATAGTAGCTGCCATGGCCTTGAGGGCACTATTCTTGGCGCCACCAATACGCACAGAGCCCTCGAGTGTCCGCTTTCCCGCCAATCCCTGTATGACGAATGTTTCTTTGGTATTCATGAATTTCAATTATAGACATATCCCCGAACGATACATTCTATATGCATACAACTCACCATAGAATCTTGACAAAAGCCGATGTTCTTCTATACTTCTGGTATACGAGGTTTCAACATGAAACTCCGTAAACACACTGGCTTCGGCCTCGGAAACCCCGTCAATCGGGGTTTTCATACTTTTGGTAAACAGTTGCGCAATAAATGTATTAAGTGAGTCAAATTCGGCTTGTGGCAACATGCCTATTTTGTTAATCAGACGTTTCCTATCGAATGATCGCATCTGTAAAACTAACATATCATTCAAAACACTCCCTAACAGAAAACTTATTCGGAACAAACCTTTTCTATTTTTTGTTGTAAGTGGTATCCCCAAAAAAATCCTGTTTGTGAATTTCTTGACAATGATAACTGGCCTACTGAAATCAACAGATTGAGAATGTTGTTCTGATCCGATATTGACCCCAATAGAACACCACCAGATTTCACGTTCATGAAAGTCAACAGCCTGCACCTTGAGGTCCATTTTTTTCTTCGTCCCATTCCAGCGGTCAAATTCTTTTATCATACGTAGGCGGTATTCTAGCGTTTTTTGGGCGATTTCACAAATGAAACAAATTATGTATAAATACACCAATGACCTCTTCCCCTATCCTCAATGTCATCACCGTCATCCCACTCACTCGATCGAAAATCGCCGGTGAACTCTCCTATTTCACCAGCGCGGAGGTGACCTTGGGTGCCATCGTGTCTGTACCACTTCGCTCCAAGAACATATACGCCATCGTCACCAGTATTCGTCCCGCCGTCGACATGAAGGCCGAAATTCGCAGCGCCTCATTCCAGATGAAGAAACTCGGGCGCATCAAATCAACTGCCTTTTTCCCCGCCACATTCATGGAAGCGTGCACTGTGCTCGCAGACTACTATGCTGCCAGCGTCGGCTCTATCATCGACTCACTCGTCTCTGACATCCTCCTCGAAAATGCGAACAAGATCGCCATGCCCGTACGACAGAATCCTTTCTTCAACGATCTCAAGGCCGGTAGCATCGATGAGACCTACGCCATCCAAGGCGACGATGAAGATCGTATCGGTTCGTGGCGCTCACTCATCAGGCAAGAATTCGCTCGCAAACGTTCTATCGCCCTCTATGTCCCCACTATTGAAGATGCTCGGTGGCTGACTGAGGCATTGACCAAAGGTATCGAGGGGTATATCTTCACCCTCCACGGCAAACTCACCAAGAAAGAAATAATCGACACCTGGAAGAATATCGCCGAGACCGCACACCCAGTCGTCGTGGTGGCCACCGGATCGTTCACAGTCATTCCACGTGCTGATATAGATAGTATTGTCATTGAACGTGAAAATAGTCGTGGCTGGATGAGTATCAAGCATCCCTACCTCGATATTCGTCACGCACTCGAAACTATCGCTCGTCGACAGAAGCAGACCGTGTATCGAGCTGACAGTGTCCTACGTACCGAAACTCTACACCGAGTAGACAGTCACGAAATTGCCCAGGGTTCTCCCTTCAAGTGGCGATCAATATCGAATGCACAGGATGTGTTGATAGATATGAAATCTGGCCTATTGCGCACCGCTACACCAACAGAATCATCCGACCAAAAAACCGAGGTAGGCACTATACCTTTCCGAGTCCTCTCTCAAGAACTCAAAGAACTCATCGCCTACAATCAAGAAAGTAGTACCCACCTATTCATCCTGACCATGCGACGTGGATTGTCGCCTATTACCATATGTGGCGACTGCGAAACCATTGTTTCTTGTTCGACCTGCTCATCACCTGTAGTTCTTCATTCGTCCAAAACGACTGGTCGCACTTTCTTCATGTGTCATCATTGCGGTGAACGACGTGATGCCAACGAGAAATGCCGCACCTGTGACAGTTGGCGTCTGACACCACTCGGCATCGGTATCGATCGTGTCTACGAAGAACTCCGCGCCGAGTTTCCTGATATTGAGGTGTTCAAAATCGACGCCGACACCACCAAGACTGATGCACAGATTCATGCCACACTCGACTCATTCCGTGCCAAGCCAGGAAGTATCCTACTCGGCACCGAAATGGCACTGGTCCACCTCGGCGAAAAAATAGATCATGTCGCCATCGCTTCGCTCGATTCACTTCTGGCACTTCCTGATTTCCGTATTCAAGAAAAAATAATGTACCTGCTGACTCGACTCCGTAGTACGGCTACGCGCTCATTCCTGGTCCAGACGCGCAAGGCCGATGAACATGTCTTCGAATTTGGCATGAAAGGTAATATCAGTGACTTCTATCGTGCCACGCTGGCGGAGCGCAAACAATTCCAGTATCCGCCCTATTCGACATTGATCAAGATCACTATCGAGGGCAAGAAAGAGTCGATCGCCGCAGCCATGGCAGAAGTCCAGGCGCTACTGGCACCCCGTGAGATTGATGTGTTCCCCGCATTCACCGCGGCCGTCCGAGGCAATTCCATCATTCATGGACTGATCAAGCTATCCGAAGGTGGCTGGCCCAACTCGGATCTGTTAGAGAAACTACGCACATTGCCACCCAATGTGAAGGTGAAAGTTGATCCAGAGAGTTTGTTGTAGGAAAGAAAAAGCCCGCGTACTTAATTGGTACGGGGCCGTTGTTTTCAAAATAAACCAAGTAGTAAGTGGAGGACTACTGACCAGCGTTCAGTGCGGCCCAGTTATCTTTCGGACGAATCGCTTCGGAGCCTTCTTTGCAGAGCGGGCATTCCTCGGCTGTCCACATTGGCATGGGACGATCAATAAGTGCGACGATCTTCTTCCCGCCCGCTTCGGTGAGACCAGAGCGGTTCACGAGGACGAGGATGAACGGCATGGCAGCGCCACCACAAGAATCAACAGCATCAGCTGTGAGTTCCACACTTCCGCCAGTAGTGAGGACATCTTCGCAGAGAAGAACATAACTCCCCCTCAAAAGGTAATGGTCTTCACCATTGAAAACCATCGACTTCGCACCTTCCTGTTCGTTCTTGGTAGGAGATGCCCAGAAGCATTCACTTCTGTTGAAAGCCATGACCTGATCGCTGATCAGTTCGGCGAGTTTGGTCGCTCCCGTCTGCGGGCCGACGACACCTTGAACTTTCGAAACATCACCGCCTTGTTGGGCAAAGAGTGCGAGAAGGTCAGCAGCGGCGTCGCGCAGCAGGACTTCGTCGGGGATCACGAGGCGACTATTAAAAAAGCCGCTTGAGTGTTTTCCTGAAGTGAGAAGCGCGTGAGGACGTCGCATGTTTCCGTCATGGATCCAAAGCGCACCTTTTTGTTTGTATTGGCCTATCCAACCATCTGTATCTCGTGTCATAGCATTGTATGTCAGAGTCCATAATTACGTTTTGAGGCAACGTGGTAGCCCAGTTGAACAAGTCAACTTCTGAAGAAAACCTTATCCTACAAACACATATAAGTAAAGAAGTCGGTGACACACCATTTTACTAATTCCCCTTTCCCTGTTACAGTTTCCCTATGAAAGACATCGTCCAACGAGACAACCCCATACTGCGTGACAAGGCCAAGACCGTGCCTGTAGCCGATATCGGATCTGCAACCATCCGCAAAGTTATTTCTGACATGTCCACCGCCATGGCCGACCAGAAAGACGGCATCGCTATTGCTGCACCCCAGATCGGTGTATCACTCCGCATATTCGTCGTATCTGGTGACCTCCTCAAGCAAGCTGACAAGACATACACTGGTGAAGGTGGCAATCTGGTATTCATCAACCCGGAAATCCTCAAACTCTCACGCGACAAGAAAGAAATGGAGGAAGGGTGTCTCTCAGTACGCTGGCTCTATGGCAAGGTCAGACGTTCGACCCGCGCCACCATTCGCGCCTACAACGAAAAAGGTGAAAAAGTAGAACGCGGAGCGAGCGGCCTCTTGGCACAAATATTCCAGCACGAGACCGATCATCTGGATGGCACACTCTTCATCGACAAGGCAGAGCACGTCTGGGAGATGAGTGAGGAGGAGATTAAGGAGCTGCAAAAAAAGTAGTATGAATTTCACATTCTTCGGCTCCTCACGCATGTCTACCGTCGTCCTCGATGAATTCGAGAAGCTCGGCCTCATTCCAGCCCTCATCGTAACGACACCCGACAAGCCGCAAGGAAGGAAATTGGTACTCACCCCCAACGTAGTGAAGACTTGGGCACTCGCGCACCAGATTCCTGTCATCAGTCCTGCCAAACTCGATGCTGCTGCTATCGAAGAGATCAGGAAGGTTCCCGCCGACGTATTCATCGTCGCTTCGTATGGCAAAATCATGCCTGAGTCGCTCATCGAAATTCCTCGTGGCAAAACACTCAATATCCACCCCTCACTCCTCCCGACATATCGTGGCGCTTCCCCACTCCAATCAGCCATGCTCAATGATGACAAAAAGACCGGCGTCTCCATCATGCGCATCGACAAAGAGATGGATCATGGTCCCATCGTCGGCCAGAAAGAGATCACCATGAATGAATGGCCCACCTATGACGACTTCGAGGAATTCATGGCACGTGAAGGTGCACGATTGACCGCTTCAGTGCTCCCTGGATGGTTGGCTGGCACAATTACTGCAGAGGAACAGAATCATGCGGTTGCAACCTATACCACCAAATTCAAGAAAGAAGATGCCCTCATCGACCTCACTGGAGATGCCTATGCGAATTTCAGGAAGATTCAGGCCTTCCACACACGACCACAAGCGTATTTCATGATCAGCAAGAACGGCGCACCTCTACGAATCAAAGTCACTGCCGCCTCATTCAAGAACGACAAACTCACCCTCGAGAAGGTCATCCCCGAAGGTGGCAAAGAAATGTCATACGCTGATTTCCAGAGTGGCTATCTCGCCAGATCCTAGTATTCAGAGACTATACTAGCCGCAGAGGATAAACTGTATCCTTCAGCGATGATTTTTGTTTTCTCGGTGAAATAATAGAGAACAACCCAAAAACAGAGAACTCCTACGAAAGCGATACAAATCCATTGATTGACGGGCTGTTTGAGCTCCGCAATACTAAAAAATGATGGTTTCTTTTTTGCCATACGAATATATACTGATGCGTTAATAATTGTTCTTGCCCGGCCAAAGACCTTTGATGATCTGTTTGATACGTGCACCACCTCGACGAATACGCGAAGTCTGCTTCTTGCGAGTGGAGGTCAGATCACGGACGATCGCGTCACGGACTTCGTCGACAGCAGCATAGAGGTCCTCACGTTCGATGGCGGCATAGGTATTGAGCCCTGAGGCACCGACAATGTGTATCTCCGCGCGAAAGATGTCACCCTTGTTGTGGTGGGCGGTGGTGCGACCGAGCTCGATATCACACTTGGCGGACGGGTCATCCTGGACCATCTTGGCGATCTTGTCGAGACGTTTGCCGACGTAGTCATTGATAGCGTCAGTGAGCGAGAAATTGGTGGCTTTGATATTGATATTCATGCAGATAGTATATCAGCTTTTCTTTTCCAGGGAAATAATCTTGCTCGGCGCGTGGTGGCCACTGACGATGCGCGGGTAGCTATCAGGGAAAATTTCTGCAAGAATTTCTAGCATACGCTTGTTGGCACGATTGTCTTCGGCTGGTTCGCGAACAGAGATGAGATACCTGGTGTCACTCGCCTTCTCGATACTTTCTTCTTTGGCGTCTGGAGTTATGTGGATTCCTATAAGCATGAGCATACTATACTACAGATTTGTCACTTCGGTTTTGATTTACGGCGCGAGATATGATACATTTTGTGACGTAATTCTTCATGGAATTACGTACGTTCTTACACAACATATTCCGCGGTAGCTCAGCCGGTAGAGCGCCTCGCTGTTAGAGAATAGCAGCTTCCTAAGGAAACTTAGGCTGAAAAATAAGGTGAATTGCCGGAAACCCCAACATGCAAATGTGGGCAATCAGCAGCCAAGTCCCTCACATGAATCTTTGTTATGTACACCGATGACATAGCAAGAATCCATGTGAGGGAAAGGTTCAGAGACTATCCCCTTGTGGGAGTACTGGAGCAATATGCTCTGGGAAGCGCCTTACTCCGTAATGAAGCTTTGACACGAGTTTCATTGGAGATGATATAGTCCGTACCCCTAGTAATAGGAGACCAAACGTAACGAGGATGTCCCAGGTTCGATCCCTGGCCGCGGAGCCAAGACAAAAATACTTCTTTCGGGAAGTATTTTTTGTTGAGGCGACGCGAGCAAAGCGTCTGCACGCTTTGCGAGCCAGGGATCGAAAAGGCTGAGTATGTCGCAGCGAGTCCGAAACGAAGTGTAGGACGAAGCGAGACACGAAGCCTGTACTGAAGCTGTAAGCTTCGATCCCTGGCCGCGGAGCCGAGACAAAAAACGCCCAAATTCTGGGCGCTTTTTATTTCTCGTGCGGGAGATAAGTCTCGAACCGAAGTCGCTGCTACGACAAGGAGCGAAGCGACCTCACATACCGCGCATATCGAACTTTTGCTATACTCATCCCATGATTTATTTTATACGACACGGAGAAAGTGAATCCAATCTAAAGCACGTTTTTGCTGGCCAAAAAGATAATTCCCCATTAACTCAAAGAGGGATTGAGCAAGCCAAGGCTGAAGGACTTAAAATTAAAGAGATGGGTCTCGTCATAACTATGGTTATTAGCTCTCCACTCATCAGGGCTTTGGATACCGCAAAAATTGTGGCTGAGATAATCGGGTATGACAAAGAAATAGCGATTGACCCTCGAATTACGGAGTATGATATGGGAACACTCACAGGCACTCCAACATTTGAAATATCTTCAAAGATGTTAGTCCGAGCCCAAAATGCAGAGGACCCGAAATATTTCAATGAAAGAGTTAATTCATTTTTGAAACAATGGAATGCCTATGAAGGTAACATTTTGATGGTTGCACACGCTGGCGTAGGAAGGATTATTGAAACAATCAAAAAAGGTACGGATCCCGAGCTTTTTTATGATTTACCTCCCTACCCCAATGCTTCAGTTATCAAACTAGACTGGCTGAAATAAGTTCTCTACACCCCCGCCGCCTTTTTCAAGTCCTTGATCACCAGCTTCTTCATCGTGAGCATGGCCTCCATGCCAGCCTTGGTAGAAATATACTGCCCCATATTCTCAGGCACAATCTGCCAGCGCACACCATATTTGTCTGCACACCAGCCGCACTGCATCTCACGACCTTCTTTGGTCAGCACATTCCAATACGTATCGATTTCATTCTGATCAGCACAGGTCACCTCGAATGAAATGGCGCCGTTGAATGGTTCGTACTCCCCCGCCGTCATGATACGAAACTCCGTACCGAATATCTTGAGTGTCATGACCTCCACCGTACCAGAAGGCGTATCACTGAATTGATCTTCACCAACGATTTCTACATTCTGGGAACCAAATACTGATTGATAGTAGCGACCGATAGCAAGCGCATCTTTTTGATACCACAAGAATGGAGTTATTTTTTGCGTAATCATATCAGTGGATAGTGATTAGATAGCCGCTATGATAATTCCCATGACCACGAAACAGGCCAACGAAGAAATCACCTCGAAAAGCCAGTGCGATATCTTCCTCTTCATCCAAATGACTTCCATAGATGAGCCTGAAGTGATGACCAACCACAAGATGACCGCACCCGTGAGACTTGCACATGTCAGACTGCTCGAGAACACGGTAGATGCAGCGATAATATTGACGAGGACGGCGAGGACCAAGGCACTTATCAGGTTACTGACGAAATTCCAGAACATCTGACCGTACATATCTGAGAATTTTTCGTTGCCTGTCGGATGGATATCGGCAAGTCTCATCCACAATCTGCCGAACAGGGGGCCATGAATAAGGAAACCGAGAACGAAACAAGCGATTGCCGCGACAATGACACCGAGAATGCTTATTGAAAACATGATCTAAAATGATTAGTTATGGCTAAGTACACCGAGTATAACATGTCGATGTCGCTTATAAGAAGCGAATCCTCCTATTACTAAGTTATTTCCTGGCCCCACCCCTATCTTCCCCACCTTCCTTCTTATCATCCTTCTTCTTGGGCTTGGGACGAGTCGAGTAGAAAAGAAGTGCAAGAACAATGATTACTATAATTACTGTATCCATAGTGCCCTTATTGTACACTGGAATGGTTACGGAGCGTACATTCAAAGTTATGCACAGATGTGACTCAAATATGACAGGTTCAAATATAGTACAATGTCCATATACAATATATGCAAGCCCCTAAACCATATCGTGAAGAGCGACCTTGGGGGGAGTTTGTTGAGTTTACCAAGAACACTCTCTCGACCGTCAAGATTATAACCGTGAAGTCTGGTGAGGCATTTAGTCTTCAAACCCACAACAAACGTGACGAATTTTGGCGTGTGATATCTGGCGAAGGAACTATTACGATCGGAACAGACTCATTCCCTATACAAGCAGGCCAAAATCATTTTATTCCACATAATACCGTACACCGGATACAAGCCGGCGTTTCAAGCGTGGTCGTGCTTGAAATATCATTCGGAGAGTTTGATGAAAAAGATATAACACGACTTGAAGATAAGTACGGCAGAATCGCATAATATATAGCCCCACATGTGTGAGGCATTTCGATGAACGTTACAGCAGATTATTCAACACTCGTCATAGGACTTTTTGCTCTGGCACTCGCCATTGCAATCGGTATTGTATGGCATCTCATTTCGGAACATACACAACGTAGTGGCAAAAAGAAATCTAGGAGCCACCGTGTAGAGAGACATGGAGCAAATCCAGTCATGTCCCCTCGTCCTCATCAGGAATGGGAAGCCAACGGTACCTTCAATCCAGCAGCAGTGCAAGACGACGAAGGTCGCGTCCATCTCCTCTATCGCGCCATCGGCAGTGATGGACTTTCTACTATTGGTCACGCATCAAGCAAAGATGGCAAGAATTTTGACCGACGTTCATCATTCCCTGTATATCGACCGCACACGGAAGAGAAAGTCCTATCCGCATCAGACCGACTCAAGACATACAATCCTGCCATCTACACATCTGGCGGTGGATGGGGTGGGCATGAGGATCCACGTGCCGTGAAAATTGGTGACCGTGTTTATATGACCTATACCGCTTTCCAGGGTTGGAGTTCCGTGCGCATCGCCCTTACCTCGATTGCACTCAAGGATTTGAAGAAGGAGCGCTGGAATTGGAAAAAACCTCGCCTCATTTCACCACCTGGTCAGGTCCACAAAAACTGGGTTCTTTTCCCAGAAAAAATAAAAGGTAAATATGCTATCTTACACGGCATCGCTCCGCGTATCTTGATCGATTATGTTGATGATATTGAGCACTTTGACGGTCACATACAAAGCGAACGTCCACAAGGGCCTCAGCCCGGGCGTGATCAATTCTGGGACAACACCCTACGTGGAGCTGGACCTCCACCGATCAAGACACCTATCGGTTGGCTTCTGCTCTATCACGCCATAGACAAGAAGGACTGGAGCAAATACAAACTCGGCGCTATGATTCTCGACACGAATGACCCGAGCGTGATTCTGTATCGTTCACCAGAACCGATCCTCTCTCCTGATATGTGTTACGAGAATGATGGCAAACCAGGCATAGTCTATGCCTCAGGCGCCCTGATACGCGACGGACGACTCGTCATCTACTATGGCGGAGGCGACAGACATACCTGCATTGCCGAAACGCCACTCAACGACCTTCTCACGTGGATGACCACCTACGGCAACATACGTGAGCAGATTCCTGCATGATATAATCAACACCATGTTCACTGTCACCCGTTCTCCACATAACCCTATCCTCTCCCCGTTCCGCGAACATCCATGGGAAGCGGCTGCTGCATTCAATGGATCCCCCATTATTCAGGGGCGCAGGACGACTCTGGTATATCGTGCCATGTCCGAGCCAGACCTTCTCAAGGAGCCCCATATCCGTATGTCCGTGATTGCCCGAGCCGATTCCAAGGATGGCATAGATTATGAGAACCGTTCCGTACTCATTTCACCTGATGCAGACTTCGATCGCTATGGCTGTGAAGATCCGCGTGTCACCAAGATCGGCAAAACCTACTATATTTTCTATACCGGCCTCGGCGGCTTCCCCTTTTCTGCCAATAATATCAAGGTCTGTGTAGCCCTGAGTACTGATCTCAAAACTATCACCGAGAAGCACTTGGTGACACCGTTCAACGCCAAAGCTATGGCTCTTTTCCCTGAGAAAATAAACGGCAAGTTGGCTGCGCTGGTCACCGTGAACACTGACCGCAAACCTTCCGATATTTGTTACATCGAATTCAATACACCCGAGGATATCTGGTCCGCAGATTATTGGAACGAATGGTACAAGAATCTCGACGCGCACAAACTGAACATTCGCCGACGCGGCGATGACCATGTTGAGCTTGGTGCTGTCCCGGTCAAAACAGACAAAGGGTGGCTGATCGTGTATTCTCACATCCAACGTTACGACAAACCTGATCATGTATTCGGCATAGAGCTGCTCCTACTCGATGAGAAAAATCCACTCAACGTCATCGGTAGCACCAAAGGTCCTTTCATGGTCCCCGATTTCTTCTACGAACACGTGGGGCAAGTTCCCCATACCATCTTCCCTTCAGGTGCACTGATTCGAGGCGAGCATTTGGAGATTTATTATGGCGCAGCCGATTCCCATTGTTCAGTAGCAACTATTCCAATGGAGCCACTCCTCGAGTCGCTCGCACCATCATCAGGCAAAACTGCCTTGAAGCGATTTGCCGGCAATCCTATCATTGCTCCACGTCCAGGGGTTCTCTGGGAAGCTCGAGGTACACTCAATCCTGCCGCCATAGATCTGGGCAACAAGACACACATCCTCTATCGCGCCGTTTCTGCCGACAACATATCAACTATTGGGTATGCCACTACGAGTGACGGATTTACCATAGACGAACGTTCAGACAAACCTATATACAGCCCCCGCATCAGCTTCGAGTCACGTGGCTGCGAGGATCCTCGTATCATGCTAATTGGTACTCGTGTATACATGACCTATACAGCATACGACGGTGGATTACCGCGAGTGGCGGTCACCTCTATCGGCACCGACGATTTCTTGAAGCGCACATGGAGTGCGTGGACCAAGCCTGAGATTATTACGCCGATGAACATAGACAACAAAGATGCCGCCATCGTCCCCGAAGCTATCGATGGCAAATACATGGTCCTCCATCGTGTCCACGAAAGCATCTGCGCCGATTTCGTCAATTCTTTGGATTTTTCAAAAGAAAAAGTCACCCGTTGTATCGAGATAATGTCACCACGTCGAGGTATGTGGGACGGCATGAAGGTAGGCATTTCTACTCCGCCCGTACGGACTGCCCACGGCTGGCTCATGCTCTACCATGGCGTCTCATGGAGCTCTGTATATCGCGTAGGCGCTGTACTTCTCGATCTTACCGATCCGACTATTGTGCTTGCCCGTACTGCAATACCCTTCTTTGAACCAGAGGCACCATACGAATTGAGCGGTATTGTCTCCAATGTCGTATTCCCTTGTGGTATGGTGATCAGAAATGGAACTGTCTATATATATTATGGAGGTGCTGACTTGGTCGTAGGAGTGGCAACCCTCAAAGTAGCCATGCTCCTCGATATGCTCAAGATATAACATGGTGGCCTATTCAAAAAAACTCATTATGTTCGATCTTGACGGCACGCTCGGCAAGAGTAAGTGCCCTCTCGATCCTGAGATGGAACAACTTTTGCAGAAGCTTATAACAAGAAAAAAAGTTGCGATCATTTCCGGTGGTGGCTATCCGCAGTTTCAAACTCAAGTCTTACGTGCATTTCCGAGCGACGAAAATTTTACTAATTTATTTTTGTTACCAACGTCTGGCACGCGCCTTTATTCATGGCGAGGCACCTGGAATGAACAATACGCCGAGCACCTATCACCTCGCGAAAAAGAAAAGGTAATGATGGCGCTCAATGCGGCACTCAAGCAGGCCGGACACATAGAACCAGCTCGTGTCTATGGACACATTATTGAGGATCGAGGATCACAAATAACTTTTTCTGCGCTCGGACAACAGGCGCCCGTCGAAGAAAAAGCTACGTGGGACCCAACACGTGAAAAGCGTACAGCCATTGTGTCATTCCTACAGCCAAAGATCCCTGAATTTGATGTACGTATTGGAGGCAGTACTTCTATTGATATCACCAAGAAGGGGGTCAACAAGGCCTATGGTATCCGCAAAATCGAGGAGTTTCTGCACCTCAGCCCCGATGACATCGTGTTTGTTGGTGATACGTTATTTCCTGGCGGGAATGACTATCCAGCCAAAGCAACAGGTGTCGACTGCATTTCAGTCAAAAATCCCGAGGACACCAAAAAGCTCATCAGCGGCTGGTTGGATACTGAGTAATTCCCTCACACAGAGAAGCTACTGAATAGTCTCATATTCACGAAGTAATATGCGCGTATCAGCTTCACGGTACCCATACTCCGAATGAAGTACGATGAACACGATTGGCTGATCATTAATATTCAATATCGTCATCATCGTCTCACCTGCATCAGGTGTACGCCCCGTCTTGCCGCCGATGAATCGTGGATCTCGCACGAACGGATGTGTGCTCGAGAAATGATGCCCTCCATGCTCACTGGTCGTCGCGGTATCAGCTTCTGGAATACGAGTCACCGCTAGAATGTCGGGGCGATAATTGACTAGGTATTTGGCGAGTTCAAATAGGTCTCTGCCCGATGCGGCATTGTGAGGATTGACTCCCGATGGATCCGCGAAATATGTCTTGGGCATGCCTATTTCCCACGAATAACTACTCATCAATTCCAGGAATCGCGTGCGGTCTTTGGTCGAAGCAATAGATTCGGCGGCAACATTCGATGAATTCAAGAGTAGCGGAACTAGTATTTCGCTCAAGTGGAACTTCTCACCCGCAAGCAAATTACTCCCATCTGGTGGCGCCTTGGTCGCCTCTTCGGTGACCGTAACGACTTCATCACCCTTCATGATGTCTGTAGCTACGAATGCGGTCACAAGCTTGGACATAGACGCCACCGGGAGTGGCCGTGTACTATTGTATTCTTTGTATATCTTACCTGTCTGGATATTACCGATCAGGAATGCCCGCGCCGTCAGTCCAGGAATAGGTGGCCGAGTCGTAGTACTTGTACTTGCATTTGCACTCGTGTCATAGAATGAATTATCTATGCTGGTGCTTGTTGGTATATCCGTAGCAACTGTCGCATCCTGAGGACGATTCTGGTAATAATCAAACTGAGCCGCCGCTGATATGCCGACAACCACAAGACACAGACACATGATCAGTATGAGACGACGATTGCTATGCATCCCACCTATCGTACCATGGACACACTATCGCGTCACCGAGATAGTGGTCGTGAGCTCACCTGTCGAACTGGCAGTGATGCGCCCATTGGTATCCCGAGCATATTCATACCCAGTATCATAATCAGTCGTGCTAGCGAAATGTCCGTCCGTAATACTAGGATCGAACGGTAGCGCCGACAAATAGTCAGGGACAAGACAGCTGGCAATATCGCCTGGATCAGCCGGTGACGATGAACTCTTGATACGCGTGAATGTGACTGGGACTGTCTTGGCTACACCGTTACATACGAATGAACCCTTATGCTCAGACATATTCTGGTGAATAGCGTTCAAGATTGCATTGACATTGCTGGTGCGTTGCGAATCCCGAGCCAACTTGAACTGACGTGATGGATTGACTGCCACCAAGACAACTGCCGCAAGTATAGCGATGATGCCGATAACAACCAAAACTTCGATGAGTGTGAATCCGCCACGAGCATAGGTGCGCGGCTTGTAGGCCTTGAGCAGATGACGTGGAATACGTTTGTAATGAGACTTATCGACCGATCGAATACGCAATGGATACGTTGGTTTCTTGAAACCATATTTGTTGATGTGCATGAAATTGGAAGTGTATTATGGGTTGCTAATAATGTATGTACAGTACCAATGGTGCATGAAGAAAAAATGAAGATTCGCTGAAGATTCGCTGAAGATTTATTTATATGGTCTAGTAAACAACAACATTCGCCATGAAAATCCCCAACAATGTATGCGCACAGGCCCCAGAAACAGATCTTGGCACTCACTCCGCATACCACGAAGTTCTCCTTTCTGGGGCCTGTGCGCATACATTGTCGGGGATCTCCACACCTTTTCCACCCATTTCATAACGTGCGCGCCGACACATTCCTGCCCCTGTGATACAATCAGCACATGAGCACGACGTCTCCCTATTTCAAGACCAAAGATCTCAAGATACCTCCTCAGAATATTGAGGCTGAAAAGGCCTTGCTCGGATCTATCATGATCCGAGGAGAAGTCATGCATGACATCGTCGACGTCGTCGGCGAAGCATCGTTCTATTCAAACCAGCACAAAGCTATATGGGCTACCTTGTTCGAGCTTCACAGCAAGGGTACTCCCATCGACATGCTCTCAGTCTCTGCACGTCTCAAAGAAAAAGGCCATCTCGAACAGAATGGCGGAATCACCTACTTGAGCGAACTCGTCAACGCAGTCCCTTCTTCGACCAACGCCACCCATTACGCTGAAATCGTCCAGAAGAAGCACATCATGCGAGAGCTCCTCCGTGCTGCCGAGCACATCACCGGACTCGGGTACGACGAAGAAGCCGAGCTCCACGACATCCTCGAGAAAGCCGAAAAAGCCCTCTACGCTGTCACCAACAAGACCGGTTCGCACAAATTCATCGCCCTCAAAGACACTCTCTCTGAGGCCTGGGAACGTCTCGACCATCTCCACAAGACCAAGGATGAGCTCCGCGGCGTACCGACTGGTTTCGTCGAGCTCGACAACAAGCTAGCTGGTTTCCAGAAATCAGACCTCATTATTCTTGCCGCACGTCCTTCTATGGGTAAGACATCTCTCGCACTCGACATCGCCCGCAAATCTGCCATCAATCACAAAGTTCCTGTGGCCATATTCTCTCTCGAAATGAGTTCGCAGCAGCTGGTCGACCGTATGCTCTCTGCTGAGTCTCAAGTCGACAACTGGAAGATCCGTACCGGTCACAATCTGTCCGTCCAAGAAGATTTCAAGGCCATCGGTGATGCCATCGGTCGTCTCTCTGATGCTCCGATCTACATTGACGATCAAGCGGGCAACAATATCCTCAAGATGCGTGCCACCGCTCGTCGTCTCAAGAATGAGAAGGGACTCGGTCTCATCATCGTCGACTATCTCCAGCTCATGGTGCCGACGCAGACGAGGAATACTGACAACCTCGTCCAGCAGGTCACTGAGATTTCCCGCTCTCTCAAGAATCTAGCTCGCGAACTCGAGGTACCCGTCCTCGCCCTCTCACAGCTCTCTCGTGCCGTGGAGCAACGTGGCGGCAAACCTCGTCTTTCTGACCTCCGTGACTCAGGTTCTATCGAACAAGATGCTGACGTGGTCATGTTCATCCACCGTGAATCTGATCAGGAAGGAGGTGGCCGCAAAGAAGAAGCGGAGATCCTTATCGAGAAGCACCGCAATGGTCCGACCGGTATCGCCAAGCTCTTCTTCGATAGCAAGAAAACCACCTTCCTTAGTATGGATAAGGCGGATTTCGGAGGGTTTGAGAAGATGTAATTACTATGGATTCTCTACGCAAACTCGAAGAACATTTCGCCAAATTCCCCGGCATCGGCCCGCGTCAGGCCAAGCGATTTGTCTATTATCTGCTCAACAAATCACCCTCTTCCATCAAAGAACTCACACAACTCATCGAAGAAGTGCGTCATTCTACATCACAATGCGTACAATGCTACCGTTTTTTTACCGCTCATACCGGTACCAAGGCCTCGCATCACTGTTCAATCTGTTCGGATACCTCACGTGACGGAGAAACCCTCATGATTGTCGCTCGAGATTCTGACTTCGAAACAGTTGAGAAGAGTGGAGCCTACAAAGGCCTGTATTTCATCCTTGGCGGCACCGTCCCTATTTTGGACAAAGAACCAGAGAAGCGGATTCGTCTAGAGAAATTACTGGAGCATGTCACACAAAAAAAGTCCCCGCTTCGAGAAGTTATTCTCTCTCTGAACGCAACGCCCGATGGCGAACATACAGCCACCATCGTCCGTGAAGCTATTCAGAAAGTGACCAAAAATCAGTCGAATTTGAAGATCACCATACTAGGTCGTGGACTCTCCACTGGTGCCGAACTCGAATATGTTGATGGTGAGACCATAAAGAACGCTTTGCAAAATAGGCACTGAACAATCAAACCAACAAAAAAACCGCCATCAAGCGGTTTTTTTATTTGAGACTATCGATCTTGACCTTGAAGAAAGGCTGGCGATGGCCGTTTTTCTTGTAGTAACGACTCTTCTGCTTGTAGTGGACAACCATAATCTTCGGGGCGCGACCAATCTGTGTAATAGTACCAACGACTGAGGCCTTGGGGATATAGGGAGTGCCGATCGTAGTATCTTTGCCGTCATCAGTGAGGAGTACCTTGTCGAAAGTGATCTTGTCACCCTCTTTGTAGGTACCCGTAATCTTCTCAATGGAGATAACATCCCCTTTTGAGACTGTGTACTGCTTGCCACCGGTTGCGATAACTGCGAATTGCATAGTCAGAACATTATACATGAAGACCCAAAAAACGCAAATTCCAGGCCCGGCCTAGAATATTTTCTAGGCCGGGCCTGGAAAATACCCCTATTCCTCCTCAGTTTCAGCAATAGAATAGCACCAATGTTTCCCGAAGACCTCTCTTTGAAAGAGAGCCCGGTAAATGCTCTTTTAATAGTTTACAAACTTACCGTCTTTTATTGTTTTTAGGACAACATCTTTTATCACGTCACCATTCTCATCAAATTTGATTCGACCAGAAACTCCTTGAAAATCTGTCGTAAACAGTTGTCTCTTGGCGCACTCATTGTCTGGGCATTTATCGTAGGCCTTGATTAGGGCCATGATACCGTCGTATGCTTGTGCGGCATACACTCCAGGATCTTCGCCGTATTTGGCTCGATATGCAGTAACAAATTTTGAAACCTCAGGGCTTTTATTATCCGCATCAAATTGTATGCCCAGATACACTATCCCATCAGCAAGCTCTCCTGCATTTTGGATAAATTCTGGTCCCTCAACCGAATACACGTCACTAAAGATGGGAGTTTTGATGCCAAGTTCTCTTGCTTGTCTAACAAGAAGACCGGACTCTTTTATGTGCCCAACCAAAAATATAAAATCAACATTTTGTTTTTTTAAATTCAGAAGCTGAGTTCTAAAATCTATCCCATCCTGATTAAATGTCTGCTCCACGACGATAGTACCCTTGAATGAACTCTTAAATACACCGACCATCCCTTTACCGAAATCGTTATTAATACTTAAAATTGCAATATTTTTGGCATTAAACTTATCCTGGAGAATATGCGCCGCATCCTTTGCAAGCTGAGTAGCAACTACACCTGTCCTGAAGGAATAGTCATTGGGAGTACTGTATGCTGGGGTCGACGCAGATGTGTCCATTTGGACGATCTTGTCCTGTTCAGCACTCTTCTGGACAATAAGTGCAATAGAACTTACGAGTGTCATTACTGCGTCGATACCATCTAGACTTTTCATCTTTTGATACGCAGAAAGCGCCTTCGAAGGTTCACCTTGGTTGTCCTCAAAAAAGACTTGCACTGGTAAGCCATTAACACCTCCCGAGGCATTTGTTTCTTCCGAAGCTATCTCAATGGCCCTTTTGCCCCACTCGCCATATCTGGCAAGATTACCTGTCAGTGGAAAATCTACACCGATCTTCAGAGGGTCTATAGCCACCTTCTGTCGCGTCGGCAAATAAACAACGGCCAATACAATTGCGACTATGACCAAGATAAGTGCACCAAAAGCTACAGGTTTATTTTTCATAGAGAATTAGGATAACAGTATAATGTGGTGTTCGAAATGACACCTTTCATTGTTTTTACTTCATCACATATCTTATTTCTCATAGCTTCAGCGTCCTCAGCTTCCACAATCGCGATTATGTCAGCGGGGCCCCACATGGCTCTCGCCAGCTTTATACCTTTGACTTTCCTTAGATTGTAAGTGACCACTCTCTCTTTTTCTTCTTTATAATTAACATTAACAAGTAGAACAGCAACTTTTTCTGCCTTTACTTCGGGGAGAGTAAGCTTCTCATCATCTGGAATGACCTTTACCATTCTAGCATCAAGCTCAGTTATGAATCTTCGTGAACGCAAATCTTCAATAAAATTTGCCATTTCTGTATCAGTATCAGTCTGGACGTAGGCCACTATCTGATACGGTCCATACACGACACTTGCCCATTTCACAAATGGACTCTCTTTGACAGACCTTACAACCCTAAGAGAATTCAGGTTGGTCTTGATTAAAAGGAAAGATGATGGTTTAGTCATGTGTGAATTATAACACCATATTATCCAAAAATACCAGTACTTCAGCCTACCAGATCCATCCTTCCTTGCATGCACATGAACGGACACCTAGAAAATACCTCTCCCCTATTCCTCCTCAGTTTCAGGCTTTTCTATCAGTGCCACATCAATCCCCGGAGTCTCCCCTGTAATACGCAGAACATCCTTATCTACCTTCTTGAGCTCCTTGCCCGAATTGTTGAAATGATTGACCACGGTCGAAAGCGAAGTTCCGAGCTTATTGTGATAATCCTCATACTTCTTGAGATGAGTCCCCAACTGCCCCACATGCTTGATGATATCTTTGGCCGTTTCCTCGATCTGCATGGCCTTCAAGCCCTGTAATACCGTTTGCAAATAGGCCAAAAATGATGTCGGAGAGACGATAATAACCTTATATTTACTCGCAGCACGCTGGATCAAATTATCGGTTTCATCAGCCGCCATGCCGATCTTATTGACCAATAAATCATAATAAATAGCCTCGTGCGGAATAAACATGAAGGCAAAGTCCATAGTCTTCTCTGCAGGCCTGACATACTTGGCGGTTTCCTGAATACGGATTTTCAGGTCTCCTACGAAAGCCTTTTCCAGCTTCTCTTTTTCTGCAGGATTCTTTTCTTCAACTAACTTGTTGTAGTTTTCCAACGAAAACTTGGAGTCGACGGGAATAATCTTATCTTTGACGAAAACAGCCGCATCGACGATTTCCCCATTCTTGAAAGGATATTGCATCTGATATTGCCCAGGAGCCAAGACGTTCTTGAGAAGTGTCTCGAGATAATATTCACCGAGAATACCGCGATGTTTCGGATTTTTGAGAATGTCTTGGAGGTTCTGGAGCTGGTCGGCAAATGACACCACCTGCTTGTTTGTCTCATCAAGCTTGGTAAGACCCTGCGTCACCTCCTTAATGAGCTTCGACGACTCAGAAAGTTGCGCGCGCATTGAATCTTGAACGTTGCGGGATGATTCGTTGATTTTGTGATCAACAGTTTTGGTCAAATCTCCCACCTTGCGATCTACAGTACGCGACATTTCGTTGATTTGTTCTAGAATAAGCTTCAGTCCTGTGTCGTCCTTTGGCTGTTCAGCCACACGATTCTTGCGCATGAAGAACACGAACATGAAAATGTTGGCCAGAATGGCGACGATTACAAGGATGATGAGGATGGTGGTCATGGGGTAAGTATACGGGGAAAATGAATATTTAAAAAGCGCCGAAGTCATCGGCGCGTGGACCATCTGTGCTGGTGGCTATACCTGGCCCCATCTTTTCTGCCTCGCCTATCGTTCCTGCGGAGATTCAAAACCCATTTCAGCAAGTGTATAAGTCGGACGAGGTGGGTGTCGTGGAACTACTTTGCGGAACAGGCTGTTAGAATAAACCCCTGTAAGCGCTCCTTTTCCTTCAATCGAGAGGGTGAAGAGTCCATGTTTTCCACCGCCGATTGAGGTAACCTTGAACGGTCCATGACCACCAAAGTAAGCAACTAGTCGTTCGTGCCCTTGGACGTTTTCCTCAACAATCCACGGTACAAATTCAATGTAATCACCACTCTGGACATGTTGTAACGTATCTGGATCATATTCTTCGCTCATAGAATCCTCTCTTTGTTCTAAAATAGTGTGCCATAATATTTATGTATGCGCAACTACACATCCTATTTACTGAATATAAAAGAAATTATATAATTACCTGCACAGAAGTCGCTACGGCCACCAATCGTAGTCGGATCCATCCGATCTCACAGTCGAGACCAATCTGTACCAAAGAGTGCCCTACGCTTGTCGAAGGGAAACTCGGTGGAACCACGAAGAACATTAGTTCTCCGCCCGAGTATGTACGTGAATTTTCGCGTATATACTCGGGCGTTTTATTTATCAATAACATGCGCAGGGTAGACCTGCGCAAACACACAACATGAATCCAACAAACGACCACCTCCCCCATCTCCGTCACACACTCGCCCACCTCTTGGCCGCGGCGGTACTTGAACTACATCCCGACACCAAGCCGACCATCGGTCCTGCCATCGATAACGGTTTTTATTACGACTTCGAATTCAAGACTCCTATCGTTGAGAAAGACCTCAAGGATATCGAAAAGAAAATGCGCAAACTTCTACCTTCATGGAAATCAGTCGAGCACAAGGAAGTCAGCAAAGAAGAAGCTCTGGAGCATTTCAAGACCAATCCGTACAAGATAGAGCTCATCAATGAGATTGCTGAGAAGGGTGAAAAAATTACCTTCTACACTATGGGCAAATTTACTGACCTCTGCCGTGGTGGCCATATCGAAAATCCCGCAAAGGATATCCCATCTGATTGTTTCAAGCTCAATCGACTCGCTGGCGCCTACTGGCGTGGAAGTGAGGAGAACGCGCAACTGACGCGTATCTACGGCCTGGCGTTCGAGTCCAGGCCCGGCCTAGACGAGTACGAAACTATGATGAAAGAAGCTGAGAAGCGCGATCACCGCAAGCTAGGCAAAGAGCTCGACCTCTTCGAATTTGATGATGATGTCGGCCCAGGGCTCCCCCTCTGGTTGCCGAACGGTGCAGTCTTGGTCGAGGAACTAGAAAAATTGGCAAAAGAGACTGAATTCAAAATGGGCTATGTTCGTGTACGCACACCGCATATCGCCAAGGAATCAATGTACCTGAAGAGTGGTCACCTGCCTTACTACGAAGAGTCCATGTATCCTCCGATGGAATACGAGGGCGGCAAATATTATCTGAAAGCCATGAACTGTCCGCATCACCACAAGATTTTCGGAGCTCGTCCCAAGAGCTATCGCGACCTACCACTTCGCTTGGCAGAATACGGCACCTGTTATCGTCACGAGAAATCAGGTGAGCTCTTCGGACTCATGCGCGTACGCACACTCCAGATGAATGATGCGCACATGTACTGCACAGAAGAACAGTTTGCCGATGAATTCAAGGCCGTGAATGATATGTATCTCCAGTATTTCAAGATTTTCGGTGTCGACAAGTACGTCATGCGTTTCTCGACTCATGATCCCAGGAAATTGGGCCAGAAGTTCGTCAACGAACCAGCGCTCTGGAAGAAGACCGAGGACATGGTCCGCAAAGTGCTCGTGGATTCAAAAATTCCTTTTATTGAAGTTCCCAACGAAGCCGCTTTCTATGGTCCCAAAATTGATGTGCAGGTCTGGAGTGCCATTGGTCGTGAATTTACCCTTGCCACCAACCAGGTCGACTTCGCTGTACCAGCTCGATTCGGTCTTACCTATACTGACAAAGATGGTGTCGCCAAGACACCTCTTTGTATTCACCGTGCACCACTCGGTACTCATGAACGCTTCATTGGCTTCCTCATAGAACACTACGGTGGCAACTTCCCTCTCTGGCTGGCACCGACACAAGTAGCCGTTATTCCCGTCGCTGAAGCGCATGCCGACGAAGCCAAGAAAATCCACGAGGCGCTCCGTGCCGCCATGATTCGTTCTGACTTTTATGACTCAAATGACAATTTCGGCAAAAAAATACGCGCCGCCAAGAATGCACGTGTGCCTTATACAATCATCATTGGCGACAAAGATATTCAGGCTGGTAAGGTGACACTGGAAAGTAGAGACAAGGGACAGGTCGGGCAGATGAGCGTGGATGAGGTGGTGAAAAAATTGGTAGAGGAAATCAGAGAGAGAAGATAGCTCAATAAGAAAATAAAATTGACCATGTTTTAACCCCCATCCTTCTTTCGTTGGATGGGGGTGATCCCTACCGGATTCGCTTGATGCGTATCAAATAAGGAATGATGAGGGTTGGTTTCAACAAGAGGAGCGCCAGCCGGTACCGCAACTTCTGCTTGGCAATCAACTGAACGATTGCTTCGCGACAAGTCGCTTCCCGAGTGAACCCCTGAAGTTCCTTTTTGAGCCTGCCGATCTCCTCTTCACCATCCCTCTTACGAAGACTAGTGAGTAGTTGATCAAGGAAGGACTCGTGTCGTCCATTACGCTCGGACACGAGTACCTCCTTTCGCCTGCTCGATCATGGCACGCACTTGGGCAATCCCCGTGAGCAATGCCACGCGATTCGGGATATCGTTCCCGACCCAAGCACCGAAGCGCTTGAGAGACTCAATCATATCCTGCTGTGCGCCGGGTTCGCCGACACACAGAGGAATAAATTGGTTCCGTTTGATGGAGACAGCCAAGAAACTCTTGGCTCCGTCGGCACTGGCTTTCACCTGTACGCCGCCGATTTTCGGAATGATGACATCTCTGCCACCATCATCGAAACCTCCACTGACTTCACCGCCAAACGCTTTCGCGTAGGCATATTCGAAGTCATTTCCAACGAAGTCTGAACTTGTCATAAAATGACTTTCTGAATCAAATTTTCATGTTGACCAAATTTTCAAAACATACGTACTACCTCTTTGTAGTACTTTTATATTATACCATGTTTAATATGTATTTGTCAAGCACAAAAATACCCCCTATTTCAGGGGGTATTTTCAACATTTATTTTGGAGTCTCACGTATTGTCGCCATCGGACTACGTATAGTCCACTCTACCCTATTAGATCTTCGGGCGATTGAAGATAAGATACACAACCGTCGCAAAGAGTACCAAGATAATCAGGATAGCAACCCAACCCCACGGCACGTTCTTGAGTGAGAACAATGCTGCAGCTGAGAGGCCATTTGAATTTTGATTGGTATTCGGCTGGACCTGCGAAGATGGCTGCTGAGTCTGCTGGACAGGAGCTGTCGCAGACGCAGAGCGAACCGTCACACTGGTACTACATGCGCGAGTAGCAGTCTTGCCGTCAGCGGACTTGATCGAGATGATGGCACTCTTGTCTCCCGTAGAAGCATAGTACTTGAGTACCGTGTTCTCAGAACCTGAAAGGCCATCAGCACCAGTCCATGTGTAGGTATACGGCGCGACGCCACCAGTAACTTCTGCCCTCCAAGTGACCGGCTGATTGACGCGGACATTCGAAGGATCAGAATAACAAGCAACATCGAGACCAGCATTGGTCGAACCGACGACGACAGGGACCGCACCATAGTAACCAGCGACGTTAACAGTGCCACAATTGATAGTAGCTGTTTGACCGTTTGTCGAGTAGACAGTCACATTGGCCGTCTTGGCACCAGGATTCGAATACGTGTAATACACTGACTGACTTGAACCGTACAGATTGTCGCTGCCTGTCCATGAATACGTATATGAACCATTGCCGCCTGACGGATATGCATTCCAGACTACTTGCATGCCATTGTTGACATAGGTAGTACTTGGCGTACAGGTGACATACAACGGTGAGTAGTATGAATTGTAGTTGTAATTCGGGTAACTGGTGTAATACGGATAACTATAATTGTAGTTGTTGTAATTATAGTTCGTGTCACCATAAATGCTTGCTGAGCCATCACAAATCTTGGTGATAGTCTGACCAGCTGATGTGACAGTCACACTGGCGGTCTTGGAACCATTGGAGTAGTAGGCCTTGACTATAGAAGAGCCGTAACCACTGAGGCCGTCCGTGCCACTCCAGGTGTAGTTGTATGAGTTGTTGCCACCATACGCATTCGCAACCCACGTCACCGAATCACCGGTACGAGCCGAAAGAGGCATCGGATAACACGATACTTGCAACGGACCATAGTCATTACGAGGCTGCTGACGATAGTACGAGTAGTCGTAGTTGTACGACGGTGTACCATAGTAGCCATAATCTGCATGGGCCTGAGCCGGAGCAGAGACGACGATACCGAAGGCGATCACGAGTGACATGATGCCCACGGTGACGTATGAAGCTGTGCGGATGATGTTTTTCATAATGTGATAAACGTATCCTTAGTCTTATGGCTCAATGGGGCCATAATTCAGGGTACGGCTCTTTATAGTGATAACGTCCAGTATTGTATACTGAAATAATGAAAAAGTCAAGGGGTATGAGTAGAGCCCTTACGTTTATGGCACAATCTGCTACAATACCCCCATGAAAAAGCTTTCAACTGATTCCTACAAAGGAGTTCGAGATTTCTTCCCTGCCGATATGGCTACTGAAAAGAAGATCTTCGATATCTGGCGCAAGGCAGTCGAGTCATACGGCTATGAAGAATACGGTGCATCGGTTCTGGAACCCGCCGATTTGTATCGTGCCAAGAGTGGTGAAGAGATCATCAACGAACAAACATACACCTTCACTGACCGTGGCGACCGTGAAGTGACTCTCCGTCCTGAGATGACCCCTACTCTCGCCCGCATGATCGCTGCCCGCAAGCGTGAGCTTACCTTCCCTGTCCGCTGGTATTCTATCCCCAACCTATTCCGTTACGAACAACCTCAACGCGGTCGTGTCCGTGAACATTGGCAGCTCAACGTCGACATATTCGGCGTCGAGTCTATTTCGGCGGAAATCGAGACTATCAATATCGCCTACGATATTACACGTGCTTATGGCCTCAAGGATACCGACTTCGAAATCCGCATCAACAACCGCAAGCTCATGAACTATGTGACACGAGATGTTTTCTGCTTGAATGAGGAAGCTGCCCAAAAGATTTCCAAACTCATCGACAAGAAGGACAAGGTCAAGCCAGAATGGTTCGAAGCTGCTGCCACGGAAGTCCTCGGTGACAACACGAGGAAATTCATGACACTCCTCAATTCCAAAAACTTCGAAGAATTCACCAAGAACCTACCACAAACTACCGAGGAGCATGTCGGCCTCAAAGAAATACGTGAAGTCATCGCTGGCCTGGAGCGTCTCGGTATCACCAATGCCCGCTTCGACCAGACACTGATGCGCGGCTTCGACTACTACACGGGAGTAGTTTTCGAAGTCTATGACCTCAATCCAGCCAATCGTCGTTCTGTTTTCGGTGGTGGACGCTACGATGACCTCCTTTCCCTTTTCGGTAATGACAAAGTTCCTGCCGTCGGTTTTGGCGCAGGTGATGTTATTGCACGAGACTTAATGGAGACCTACGGCACACTTCCCAAGAATGAGTCTCCTGCGGACGTGGCCCTCTGCGTCGTCGGTGACCAGAATACTCCGTATGCACTGGAGCTCGCTCAATCATTCAGGGCCAAGAATATAAATGTCTTCGTGGACCTCTCAGGCAAGAAAGTCGGTGACCAGATCAAGAATGCGGATAAGCGTGGCATTCCTCGTATCATGTGTATTGGTGATGAAGAAGTCAAGAATGGCAAACTGCGCATGAAGATACTCTCGAGCGGCGAAGAATTGAGTGGTAGTGAGGAGGAGATTGCGAGGACGTTTTTGGGCCATTAATTCGAATTAGTCAGACTCTAGTAGGCAGTTGACGGAGGTTACCGATTGGTATAGTATCCTCATTGGCTAGTGAGGTGCGTTGCCACCAAGAAGTCGATGTCTGTTCCACACAAAAGTGGGCACAGGCAAATCACGCGATTGTGCCCATTCGAACGCTAGTCGTCGGGATTCGTCCCTCGACCGGTATTCACCAAATCGGGTATCGCGCAATAGCAATCGGCTCTGGCACCACCATGTATTCCGGACAAACAGTTCTTCTTTCCGGTCTTGGTGAATCACGTCACTAGCCACTCTTTAACGGTCGCTCCCTCGGCGACCGTTTTTTCTTTGCCCAAAAAATATTTCTTGCTACAATAGTGACCTATGCACGTCATCACGTTCGATATCGAAACCAAGAACACATTCCAGGATGTCGGATCGAATGATCCTACCGCACTCGACATATCAGTCCTCTGTATTCACGATTCAGCTACCGGTGAATTCACGAGTTACCTCGAGAAAGACTTCGGCAAACTATGGCCCATGATCGAACAAGCCGATGCATTCGTGACCTGGAATGGTGATCACTTCGACATCCCCCTCCTCAACAAATATTATCCCGGTGACCTCACCAAGATCAAAAGCATTGATCTTATGAGAGAGGTGCAGCAGGTCCTCGGCCGCCGTCTCAAACTCGACACTGTCGGCGAAGCGACACTCGGCAGGAATAAGTCTGGTCATGGCCTCGACGCTATCGAGTGGTGGCAAAATGGTGAAATCGACAAGATCATCAAGTACTGCATTGAGGACGTACGTCTCACGCGTGAGCTCTACGACTATGCCCTCAAGAATAAATCCCTCAAATACAAAGAATTGGGTGCCGTCAAAGAGGTCAAACTCAAAACTGACACCTGGGAAACTGGCAGTGAACACGCCATGACGTTCACACTACCGTTTTAGTGATATACTTAGCTCCATGAACCAACAATCAAACCCCATCTCCGTTCCCGGAGCCATCATCATTGCCGCCGCAATTATTGGTGCCGCCCTTATTTACGCATTCAAGCCAGCTACTCCTGCAGCCACACCGACCACAGCAGCTCAACAGGTACAGAAAATAGAGATAGCGGTGAGTCCAATCACTTCACATGATCACATCCTCGGCAATCCCAACGCGGCCGTACGCATCATCGAATTCTCGGACCCTTCATGTCCATTTTGTAAGATATTCCATCCGACCATGAAGAAAATCATGGAGACCTATGGTCCTTCGGGCAACGTTGCTTGGGTCTACCGTGCATTCCCACTCGACAAGCCTGACGCACAAGGACGTGTACTGCACCCCAACGCTGGCCATGAATCTCAGGCCATGGAATGTGCGGCATCTCTCGGAGGCAATGATGCATTCTGGAAATTCACCAACCGACTCTACGACATCACTCCCTCTGATCAGGGCAAGTCACTAGATCAGACCCAGCTTCCTGTGATCGCCAAATACGCTGGGCTCGATGTGGTCGCCTTCAACGAGTGTCTCTCGAGTGGTCAGAACAAAGACAAAGTAGAGAAGCAGTATCTTGATGGTGTGAACGCGGGCATCTCTGGTACACCGACGAGTATTTTCGTCTTATCCAAACCAGCGCCAGCACATGTTGATACGGTAATATCTAATTTGGTATTGCAGCTACGCTTACCCCCAATTGTCGTTTCGAGTGATCGTATGCACATCATCATGAGTGGCGCTTTGCCAGAAGAGGCGATCAGGGCAATTATTGATGCGGTGCTTGCCACAAAATAATCACAAAAACCCCTCCTGAAGGGGCTTTTTGAATTGCATACATTTTTTATACCCTCCTCACACCACACCATTCGCAATCCTTGTCATCACAGGTAGCAGTGGCGATAGCACCACTCCAGACACTGTCGATCAGTTGTTGAATCTCTTTGTTAACCCGCTCACTGTCAGTCGCCTCGATAGGCACCGTCACAGTCGGGCACCTCCCCTTGTCATCTGGCGACACGAATACCAGAGCTGGTTCAATCTTCTTGGTACGCCAACGCGGATCAGCACTGAGAAGTAGTTTGTAGAAAATCAGCTGTCGGAAATAATCACCACTCGAATCACTCTTGGTCTCACCCTTGATAGCATTCACTGACATGGCTTGGCGTGTCTTGTAGTCATAGACGTAGACTAGGTCACTCGTATCGACGATAGCATCCATCTTGCCGTGAAGTGGGATGTGAATGGTCTGACCATTGTACGTACCAGTGAATTCTCGCTCCACCCATGTCTCGGTATAGACTGTGGCACGTTCGGACTGTGCGAAATGAGACTCCAGTGCCGCTGCGACAGCCGGCACATCATCAAGCAATTCTTTCATGGCAGGTGTCTTCTCCACACTTGGCAGGAATGAGTCGGCAAAATATTCAGTGATCTTTTCTTTCATGACCAATTCTAGACCAGCCCTAGAACGATCCGTAGATTGCCATGCAGCATCGAATGCATAATGCATAGCGCTTCCCTTCTCTGCAGGAACAGACGGCGCCTGCGGAAGTTTCAATATACTCTGATACAAAAATGTATTCGGGCATTTCAAGAAATGATTGAGTGCAGTCACTGACAAACCCTTTTCGGTGAGTACGCGCTTGGCGATGCTGACCAGTTCGGTGCCGATAGTATCATGCTCACTACTCTGCGCTCGCCGCTTCTCAGATCCTCCTTCATGCACCGCCTCGATACCTACACGCGACAATGACAATCGCGATGCGTACTTCTCTTCGAGCTCATCGATGAAGCGTAGTGGCTCCAATGCTTTGCCGTCAGACTCTTCGCGTGCAGTCAGGACTGTGACATGCTTACGTGCACGAGTCAGTGCCACATAGAAGAGACGGCGCACATCACGAATATCGCTATCAGCCGTACGTTTCTTGGGCAACACGAATGAGGCGCCCTTGGGACGACCCACCCATGATTCTTCGGTGACATATGGTATGAATACATGATCAAATTCAAGCCCCTTACTCCCGTGAGCTGTCATGGCACGAATAGGTAGATCAGGTGCACCGACTGATACTTTGACTGTCTTGGTCTCAGCTGAGAGTCGATAGGCGAGCATAGCACGAATGAGCTCGACCGGATCACGAATGTCACCTTCCCGCGTCAGTGATTCTGCCAAGGTGATGATGCCACGCCAAACATGAATATATGAAGGATGACGAGTGACCAGTGTGGTGAAGCCCGATTGTTCTGCGGCATGAATGAGGAAGCCGATAGCGCCGTCATTGAGCATCTGACGTTGGATACCGAGAAGTGCAGGAAGTTCGAATGGCTTGCCACTTTTGACATTCTTGACCAGATCGATGGCCTGCTCCAGCGACAGTTCCCACATTCCTGCCACCATCGTACGTGCCAATGCGTCAGTCTTGGAGAGATCAGTGAGATAATCAACAAGGTCAAAGAATAGGCGCCCGACGGGATGACTGAACATATCGATACTACGCTCAGAAGCTACGGCGATACCATTGGACTCGAGCAACCTGATGACGCGATCAAGATCACGATTGCGACGGACGATGATGGCAGTAGTTGCGTTCGGCTCACGTTCGTAGAGAGCATGCAATTCTCCGACCATATGAGCTTCGATGGCTGCCACATTCTCGCCCGTGACGATTTGTAGACCTGATGTGGACCCAGATTCAGTGTCTAGTTTAGAACCACCTTTCAATTTGATGCGCAAATCAGCATGCTCACCTTCTTCATAGTTCTTCTCAATCATGCCGAAACTGGCATCAAGAATATCTTGGTGTGAGCGATAGTTGGTATCGAGAGAAATGAGCTTCATGGCTGGCCATTTCTTCTGGAGAAGCAAGAAATTCTCAACCGATGCTCCCTGGAAACGGTAAATAGCCTGCTTCTCATCACCGACAATGAAAATATTCGGGGTCTCGAAGAACTCAGCAATCATGCCGACGATGAAGTTTTGTGCGTCGTTGGTGTCTTGATGTTCATCAACATGAAGATAGAGATAGCGTTCTTGAAGAAGGCGGAGCAGCAATTCATCATTCCTGAGCGCAAGGAGAAGCTCGATGATAAGGTCGTTGAAATCCATCTTCTTGACCTCTTCTTTCTTGGCTTCATAGAGTTCGTAAATATCACCGAACAGAATGGTACGCTCACATTTGGCGATCTGCTCGAGTGCATCGGCTTTGAGTTTGCCCTTGGTGGCGCCACGTGAAGAAATAGAATCCTCGTCATTCTTGATACGCCCGATCTCCTGTCGTGCATGTTGGCGGACCATTTCTGGGGTAAGTGCCTCCCTTTTGGCATCATCTATACTGCGAATAATCCCTGAAATATACGCGTCTGGTTTGCCTGCCGGACGTACGTCAGCAAACTTGGTGTCAGTAATGATTGCGCGAATGAGCGACTCCTGCTCGATATCAGTCATCTGTTTCTTGTCTGACAAATGCAGGAAATGATCTGGGTATTCAGCGATGACCGAAGAAGCAAATCCATGAAAAGTGTGAATGCGAACATCATGAGCTCTGTCACCTATTATTCCTTGGAGTTTTTGGCGCATCGCTTTGACTCCCGCGTCGGTATAGGTGATGGCAAGAATGCCGTTGGCGGGCGTATCAGTACGTTTGAGGATATTCGCTATTCGGAGCGTTAGAATAGTCGTTTTACCAGTTCCAGGACCGGCGATGACCATGACAGGTCCCTCGATGGCATCCACTGCCTCTTTTTGGGCCTTGTTGAGGCGCTTGTATTGGATATCGAATACCTGGTTGGACATGGATTGATTATACCTCATCTTGTGCTAGCATTTGATTCAGAACCCCCAACCCAGGAAACATCATGCACTTGAGTAACTTGAAACTTGCACTCATGGCAGGAACTGCCATTGCGATATGTGTATTTCTCTGGATCGCATTCGGCGAGTACCTCGACAGCACGCTCAACATGGCCACATTGGTACTGATATCGATTTTCTCAATCGGTCTCGATGTTGTCACAACAATAATTCTTTTCATTGGCCTGTCCATTGAGACCTACGTAGGGCCTCCATGGGATGAGGCAGTGAGAAACAGGAGGACGAAATGAAGCTACCGAAACGATTCAATCGTCGCGCATACGAAAATGAAGTTCGACGCATTCGCGCAAAAATTGATGCAGGAAGAGATCCTCTGACCGATACAGAACACTTCACTCTCGCCCGAAACAGACTCTGCTTCCGTATTGAGTCTAGTTCTCCAGAAGCTCATGATTGCGAAGCAGGATCCATGCTCATCAGTAGTGCGTATGTACTCATTGTTTGTGATCAAGGAAAGGAATTCCCCGGCGAACACCTCAAACGATCTGTCCTGGTAGAACTAACTACTGCCGCAAACGGATTCTTGGCCGGATCGAGAATTGTCCGAAACGGAACACAGTTCCAAGTGTGCACCGTGAGACGAATGCAGCAAGAGATTGACCTGGCCATCATCACCAATACGTGTCGGCCGATCCATCGTCCGAAAACCTAACTCGAGATCAGTCAGCCCGCGCACAGAACACTCCGTGCGCTTTTTTGTATAAAAAATCCCCCCGATCCTTGCGGACCAGGAGGTTTCCCGATTGTTGAGCTGAAACTGAAAGACAGGGCGCATCACTGCCCCGGTGACATCAGGCCGTCACAAGCGTGAATTTGCGAAATGCCAGAAGGCCGAGCGAGGCAAGGCCTAAGGAGGCAAACGTCGAACCGGAGTCGGGGACAGCTGAGGTGTTCACATTAATCGCTGACCGGCCAATGGTCTGCCCATCTCGGTTGTATGCTTCCAGGACGAAGCTGTATTCTCCAACCGCATTCGGATTGAACGATGGGTAGGTAGGAGGTACCACGACACCAGGAATGGCCGTATCCAAAAAGGAAAAACCGAGATTCCAAGAATCTTGCCCCGGGGTCAAACCCAAGAGACCAAGATTGACATAACCCAGTGTGCTTTGGTCATTGCCGATCGCCGGATCGAAGTCATAGAACAAACGGGCCGTTGCGCCAGGTGCCGAAGCAGAGCCGAGACCATAGAATGCGAAGTTCCAGGTGCTCAGGTTGGCCGGCGTGCCAGGTCCAGGGTTGGCCCAATAAGTGCCCGCCCCATTGTCCACCAGATCCGGGCCGACGTAACGCTGATGAGCTTCGAGACCCAGAGTCACGCCACCAGACGTGCTAACCGCAACTGAGTGGTTTGGAATACCACTTCCGCCAAACGTCGCGCCGGCAAGCGGACCGAACGTGTCATAATCAGGAGTGACGGGCACTGCATGGATAGTGATGGGGTTAATTACCGCCAAGGCAACTGCCAAGGCGCCAATGACTAACATCTTCGTCTTCATTTGATTTTCAACTACTATCGGGTTTTGGTTACATCCCACGTCTCACTGACGCAGGTACGCGCAAAAATATAGCACGATAAGCTAATTTTGGCAAGAAAAAACCGCCTGGAGAGGCGATTTCTTCTATTGGGGCTTTAGTTAGTAATTCTTGAGCCTATTTATCTTCTCATGTTGTCTGATCTTCTCATGTGCCTTGGCCTCAATCTGACGAATACGTTCACGGGTGACTCCGAACTCTTTACCCACTTCTTCGAGGGTGTGCGTGATGCCATCATTGAGTCCATGACGCATCTCAAGAATCTTGCGTTCCTTTTCCGAGAGATCATTCAAGATAGTCGTGACCTGGTCACGGAGAATACGACGAGATGACTCATCAGCCGGAGACAGGATCTTGTCGTCAGGAATGAAGTCTTGCAACGTCGACTTGCCATCATCGCTATCATCACCGACAGGCTGCTCGAGTGACACGACATCCTGTTCGATCTTCTCGATCTGGTAGATCTTGTCGACATCCATACCCATCTCAGTGGCAATCTCATCGGGGAGTGGTTCGCGACCGAGATCGTGAGAGAGGCGACGGACTACCTGCTTGTACTTGGCGATAGTCTCCACCATGTGTACCGGCACACGGATAGTGCGTGACTGATCAGCGAGTGCGCGAGTGATAGCTTGGCGAATCCACCAAGTAGCATATGTCGAGAATTTGTATCCCTTGGTCCAGTCGAACTTATCGACGGCACGGAAGAGACCAAGGTTACCTTCTTGGATAAGATCGAGCAACGTGAGGTCTGGACTTCGGCCAACATATTTCTTGGCAATAGAGACGACGAGGCGAAGGTTTGCTTTTGCGAGCAGGTTCTTTGCTTCAGTGTCACCTGCCTGAATACGCTTGGCGAGATCTTTCTCATCTGAAGCAGTGATGAGTGGGTATTGCCCGATCTCTTTGAGGTACATCTGGATAGAGTCATAGGCAGAATCAGATGAGCTCGTACGAGAATAGTGTTGCTGTTGCGGCTTCTTGGGAGCGAGATCTTCGATCTCGAGCAATCCACCACCTTCGAGCACGTCGACATTGGCTGCGCCGAATTTGGTATACAACTCATCGAGAAACATAATATCGTTCTCGATCTGAGGAAACTCCTTCATGATCTCATCATACGTAATGAAACCACGATCGCGACCTTTGGCGATCAGTTTGTTTGCGCGCGTCTCGAAATCCTTGGCTTTGTCGGCCTTGGACATGGGCTTGCCCTTACCATGTGATTTTGGTACACCAGCTTTTCGTAGAGCCGGCTTTGATCTGCCAGCTGAACGCTTGACCGGACGCTGAACGCTCTTTCGAGCCTTCGATCCGCCGGCACGCGGACGCTTATGTTGTTTCTTCATGAAGGAAGAAGGGGGTTATTTAATAGACCATGATTATAAATGGTATTCGTAGGTAGCGCAAGTAGTATTGACGTTATATGTGTGGCGTGGTATCAAAATGGTAAACCAACGAAAGAACCGACTATGATCATTATCAGATTTCATGGATTCAATAGCTGCACCGAAGATGCTATTGTTCAAGAGTTGCGAGAACTTATTCCCGCGGCCGGTCTCACAGATAAGGTGTTGACTCAGCGAACATCAGTAGCAGTTGTGAACCGAATTTGGAATATGAAAGGGGAAGCTTGTCAGTATTTGGAGATCTTGGTACCAGGCCGTAGGAGCAATCAATTCGGGATCATCCTCGACCTTCTGAAGAAAGTCAGGGTACTTAGAAACGATCTGAGAACAACCACAGTCATTCCAATCTTCACAAGTGGAACATTCTCCATCTAGACAGTAGCGCACCTTGACGAAGGGCTCCCTGAAGCCCTTCGTTTTTTAATCCCTCATCCTTTTCCCGATCTCCCCTTTCCTGATACTCAGGACCTGACATTTCTTGGCGAGCTCAGCGACCTTGGCGGTATCTCCGATCTTTTCTGCCTGACGGAGCTCATTCATAGTAGCGAGAAGTTCCTCATTGACCATATTTTGCTCGAAATTGGCGATGAGTTCTTTCATGTGACGATCCCATTCCGCAAGAGCGCTGCCGAAGAATGCCTCTGCTTCGAAGGCGACATCACCGAGCATTGGTTCGATACGGGCCCAGCGCATATCGTATGAAGCGTCTGCGATTTTCTTGATAGCGGCACGATACTCAGCACCCTTTTTGGGTTCAGTTTTCTCAATGAGCGAAAGAAGACCGAAGAGGCGACGCTCGATGAGGTCGAGGCCCGCTCCGGGGGCACCGCGTCTTCGGGACACGCTGTCGCCGTCTGCTGACGGCGCAGCTGGTTCTCGGCCACCTTCGTGGCCTCCGAAACGTCCCTCAGACGCGCTGCCCCCCTTCGCTTGTTCGACCTTCACGTTCTTCAAATCATCCCACACCGCCGTTTCTGGAATATTCGTCTTGTCCGAAATCATCTTCACGAAATGTGCCTGATCCATCCTACTCTCGATACGTGCCAGGAATGGGAAAACTCGTTCACGCAGAGCGCGTCCCACTTTCCTGCTATCTGGCACATCACGCATCACATTGCCAAGTTCGAATTCGATGATGGGCTTGGCAGAGCGGAGTGCGTTCTTCCAGTCTTCAGGATTGTGGAGAACAAGATCGGCCGGATCTTTGCCGCCGACCAAGTCCGCAATCTTCACATCCATACCCATAGAAAGTGCAATGCCCGCGGCACGCATGGCCGCCTTTCTTCCCGCACTGTCAGAATCGAAGGCGATAATAACATTTGGCGACAAGCGACGGACAAGCCCGAGATTACTCACTGCGCCAGATTCACTAAACGATTCATCGGTAAGGGCCGTACCTGAAGATGCAACTGTATTTTTTATCCCTGCCTGATGAGACATGACGAGGTCCATCTGTCCTTCGACCATGATAGTGTAATTCATGCGACGAATGTCACTCTTGGCCTTGTCGAGACCGTAGAGCACCATTGATTTGTCATAGAGTGGTGTATCTGGACTATTCAAATATTTCGCAGACTTGCCATCATCTTTGAGAATACGTCCCGAAAAAGCGATCACCCGACCACTTGAGTCAAAAATGGGAAACATCACACGACCACGGAAACGATCGTAGAATTTACCTTCGTCAGTCTTCTTGCCGAGTCCCGCTTTCTCTATAAGTGAATCAGAAAACTTCTTGACTCGAAGATGATCGATGAGCGACTGCCACCCCTCTGGCGCCCAGCCGATACGGAACTCTTCGCGAGTTGTGTCGGTGATACCGCGTTTCTTCACATAGTCTTGAACGTCTTTGGCTCGAATGTATTCTGCTTCAAAATAGGACGCAGCGGCCTCCATGATATCGAACAAACGATCTCGTTCCCCATCTGCTTTCTTGTCGAAGGTGAGCTGCACTCCCGCACGTTCGGCGAGGACTTTGAGCGCGCCGCGGAAATCGAGTCCTTCGAATTGTTCCACAAATGTAAAAATGTCTCCTTTGGCATTACAGCCAAAACAGTAGTAACCCCCACGATCTGGTGAGACGAAGAATGAGGGTGACTTCTCATTGTGAAATGGGCACTTGGCCTTGTAGGCATTACCTGACTTTTCCAATTTCAAATACTGACCAATAACCTCATTGACCGGCAGGCGCTCCTTGATCTGTTCGACGACGGTTCTATTCATGTCGGTAGTATAACCGAATTTCTAGGCCGGGCCTAGAACAAAAAAGGCGACCTCCCTGGTCGCCCTGCACTCTCATCGAGATCTCGTTCTGTTCACGTTTGATGCGGAGCCACTCAATCCTGTTGAGCAGCTGCACCCAGGTGGCATCTTCATGCCCGAAGAGCACCTTGGAGATTTTCTTGCGATTTACTTCGGTCAGATACTTCTGGTATTTCTTGACCCCAAGAAATGATTCCCAGACCGCATCTGAAGGTAGTCCGCAGTGTTTCGCGGCACGAGGACGCAAATCCTCGAGCGTGATGTCGGCATTATGCCTGCCGTGAAAATAACCAAGTACACGGCAGAGAAAAATGGCCCAGCTACGTTTACCACAATAGTTGTTGAGGTACATCAACTGTTCGTCGGTCAACTGCACATGCGTCGGTGGCCGACCCTTATCTGACTCCCCTGGAGTCATGTCCCGCGGCGATGCGTTCGCCGCAACGAAGAGTGCGATTAGTGCACCCAGGATTGGCTTTTGCATATACTGAACCCAGCGGTAAGCATAACAAAATCGCCTTATTCGACAAGGCCTCCTGTGGATGAAATATGACCTAGAACCTTACCGTGCCCGCACTACGAAGCAACCCCGCCTTTTGGGCGGGGTTGCGAAGTAGTGCCGAGGACCAGGATCGAACTGGTGACCCTTCCCTCTTCAGGGGAATGCTCTACCAACTGAGCTACCTCGGCATGAGGTTATTTGAGATACCCTTTCAACGTATCCAGCGTATTTTGCGCACTATTTATATTGTTCTCGACTCCCTGAATACTTCCTGAGAGTTTGCTATATGCATCCATGGTCGCATTGAGATACGGTTGGATGAGATAATAGGCACCGAAACTGAGACCAATGATAGCTGCCCAATAGAGTACACGCATAACCGTCGAAAACCTATTGGCTCGGCGCATCGCACGCAGTATCCCATTGTTCTCCTCGGCGAGCTTGTACGTTCTCTCGAGTAAGGAGCGCTCTTCATCAGTCATAAAAACACTATAACAGAAAATATCATTGTTCGCAAAATATGCTATAGTTTTCTCGTTCAGCTATTATAGTCACCCCTGCCCTCGTAGTTCAATGGATAGAACAGTTCCGTCCTAAGGAATAGATGTAGGTTCGATTCCTACCGAGGGCACCAATGATCTGTACCCCATAAAGTGGACACGAGGTACAGAAATCCCAGACTCCTTGTGTATTTCGATATTACTCTTCATCCGAACTCCCCGTTTTCCCCGTCTTCTCAAACTCCTTGAGCGCCTCAGTAATCGGGTCAAACTTACCAGCGAGAATTGCTGGCAGGTTGTGCCATGACTCCTTGATACGATGATCGGTCACACGGTCCTGTGGGAAATTGTACGTGCGAATCTTCTCTGAGCGACTACCCGTACCGATCTGACCCTTGCGTTCAGCAGCAAACTTCTGAGCAGCTTTTTCCTCCTCGAGAGCTTCGAGTTTGGCGGTGAGAATCTGGAGAGCCAATTCCTTGTTGGCACCTTGTGAACGCTCAGCAGTCGAACGCACGTCGATACCTGTCGGCTTATGGATCAAGCGGACAGCAGATTCGACTTTGTTGACGTTCTGGCCACCCTTACCACCAGCACGCGAAAATTCCATTTCCAAATCGGCAGGATTGATGACGAATTTGGATTTCTTGCGGATGGGCATGATAGCAACGGTCACGGTCGAGGTATGGACACGACCCATCTTCTCGGTCTCAGGGACGCGTTGCACGCGATGCACACCTGTCTCCCAGCGCAGAGTCTCGAATGCATCTTTACCTTTGAATTCAAGTGACGCCTCTTTGTATCCACCCAGGTCATTTTTTGATTCATCGATGATTTTCATCGTCCACCCTTTGCTCTCGCCATAGCGCTTGTACATATCCATAAGCTCAGCTGCGAAGAGTGCTGCCTCGTCACCACCCGCACCGGCACGAACTTCGAGAATCATTTCTTTGGGTTTCTCTTCTTCGACTACATCAGCAGCGACAATAGCCGCCATCTCTGTTTCCAGCGACTTCTTCTGTTCGATGAGTGACGCGAGCTCATGCTCGGCCATCTCTTTCATGCCAGGATCAGCTTCGATGAGACCGCGCACTTCAGCTTCGTCCTTGAGGAGCTTCTCATACATTCCTGCCATGAATGAGGTTTTGGGATTGGATTTGTAGGGGTTGAGGTCCATATCTGAGATTATAATACGAATTGACGAATCTATGCGAATGTCGCAAATATACGAACAAACGCACGGCCTGAATTCGTCATTCGTGGCATTCGTGCGTATTCGTGGATTCGTAGTGCGCTATTTCTTTGTCTTTGCCTTGGCCTGACGATTCTTGAACTTCTCGACGCGACCAGCAGTGTCGATGGTCTTCTCTTGGTTGGTGTAGAACGGATGAGAAGCACTTGAAATTTCGACGTAGTGTACTGGATATTCCTTACCGTCGGTCCACGTGGCGGTCTCCTTGGTGGCGATAGCAGAAGATACGAGGAATTTGGCTCCGCTTGAGTTGTCAGCGAAGATTACAGGACGATAGTTGGCTGGGTGGATGTCTTTTTTCATAGGCGATACTTTAGCATTAAACCGAGTGTGAGGCAAGTATCGATACTATTCCAACCATTCCTGCTATAATAATATCCAACTCCATGAACTCCATCCCCCGTTCTCACGTCATCTACACCATCGCAGTCATCGGCTTCATCTACACACTGCACATGGTGCTGCCGATGTACTCGAACTCCAGCTTCCTGTCACTCTACGCAGACGAACGTACCGTCGGTATTATTTATATGATCGGCGCGGCCGTTTCCATCCTGGGCTTCCTGCTCGCATCTCCCATCATTCGTCGCTTCGGCAACTATGCAGTCTCGATAGGTCTCGTATGTATCCAGATTATTCTGTTCTATGGTCTTGTTACGGCCACGTCGCCGACATGGATTGCTGTATTTTTCATTTTGCAATCTGCCATCGTCTCACTGATCGGTCTCACGCTCGACATATTCCTCGAAAAATACACTGATGGACAACACACGGGGACCATTCGTGGCTTCTACACCACGACACTCAATGCTTCCTGGCTGATCGGTCCAATGATCGGCAGCATGCTCATCAATGGCATGAATAACTATCGCAACACCTACATCGCCGGCCTGGCCATGCTCTTCCCGCTCCTCTATCTCATTCACAAGAATTTCCCTCGATTCAAAGATCCCAACTATATTCATCTATCTCCTTGGCAACTCATCAAACATGTCTCATCGAACAGGAATTGGTCGTGGCTCTTTTTCGGCAACATCATTCTGCAAACATTCTATGCCTGGATGGTGATCTATAGTCCGATTTACTTGAATAAGACGATGGGATTCAGTTGGGATCAGATTGCTATTATCCTGACGGTGATGCTCATACCATTCGTGGTGGTCCAATACCCTCTGGGCAAACTTGCTGACCAGCGTTATGGCGAGAAAGAAATCATGGCTATCGGATTCGCAATCGTCGGAGTCGCCACCATCGCACTTTCATTCCTGACTTCACACAATGTGGCCATCTGGGCGATTGCCCTCTTCATGACACGTGTCGGCGCTGCAGCTGCGGAGATCATGATGGAGACTTATTTCTTCAAAACGGTATCTCCTCGCGACAGCGCCGTCCTCGGTCTCTTCCGTATCACTCGTCCTGTTTCAAATTTCATTGCACCGATCATAACTGGATTCGGACTCCTCTTCATGACTCACGAATATTTGTTCGTATTGGTAGGCATGATCTCACTGGTCGGTATCATACCGGCGATAATGATCAGGGATACGAAATAAGTGCTCAACAAGGGGGTTTTGTGGCCCTTGGGTCTATTTGACACACTACTATATAGTGTGATATAATAGTACCTGAAACTTTGGCTCTATAAAGCCACATAAACAAACGGAAAAACAACAAAGAAAAGGAATAATCAGTATGAAAAGCACGATCGCTACCCTGTTAGTGGTAGTTTCGGTGGCCATCACGGCCCAGGCACAGACACTGACCTTGAATCGCGTTCCCGCGGACGTGGTCACGTTCAACGGCCAGCCGTTCACGAACTATAAATTGCAGACTTCGACCAATCTAAACGATTGGACGGACAAGGCGATTGTGTACGGGAACGCGTCGGGGGTGTATGGCTACACCAACTTCCCCACTGGCCCTCAACTCTACTACCGGACCATTCAGTTGGCTCCGGGAGCGCTGGGTCAGGTGTCGGTGAAAATAAGTGACACTTCGCCACTGAACCGGATAGTTCAAGTGTCGGAGAGTGTTGATACAGAGAACGTGGTACTCGCTGTGTATGATGTGAAGGCCACCACGGACGCAGCATTGCGTTCGCTCAAACTCACAATCAACACAAGCAACGCCTCATGTGTTGATGTGTTCAGCGATCTGAAAATATGGGTGAATGGCCTGACGTACTCAGCCGACTCGATCGTGGTGAATAGTACCAACCAAGCCACAGTAACCTTCCTCAGCCTTGTAGCCATTATGCCCATTAACACGTGGGTTCCTATCAAGGTGTTGGGCAGAGTCGTTGTAAATACTGGTGGACACTTAGATGGTGTCCAAGCATCTGTGACACTGGAATGTTACGGCACCAATAACGTCACTGGTACTAACCCTACGGTTGAAGACGGCCAGTACAACACCCTACCGGTGACGGCGTCCACCAATACGAGCGCTACGACGACATTCTCTTCGGCCAGCGCGCTGGTATCAGATACACAGATAACACTTGGTACACCCATCGAATCAAATGGGGTGATCGTAGGCTACCCCGTACAGCTCGATTTCACATTGACGGCTGCAGATGAGACGCTGTTTCTGAGTAGAAATGGCCCCATCGTCGGTTCGAGTGGACAGAGTCTTATTCAGGCAATCACCGATCTGGATACCATGTTCGGCCTAACATCGGTGTCAACGGCGCCAGAAGTTGTCACCGGGGACACTGTTGAATACTTCGTCGTCCCCGCAGGTAGTTCACGCCAGTTTTCTCTGGCAGGAACAATTACCAAGGCGGTCAATGGCCCAGTGATGGTCAGATCAGCAAAGGTGATCGGCATTGCTTACGGTCTCACGCCGTATTCATTGTACGGCTACCACATCACCCATGGAATTGAGGGTTTGGAAATCGAGCACCTCACGTTCTGAATCTGTTTGTAGCCCTTTCAACCCGCCACAGAGCAATCTGTCGGCGGGCCTTCGTTTATGAGATTTATTTCCTACACTCCACACACACAAACAACGGAATCTCTTTCCTCATACGATCTTCTTCTGCCGCGCGCGGACCTTCCTGGCTTTTCTTGTGTGACACCCATTCCTCGAGACGCGTCACCGCGAGACCTGCTTTGTTCATGGCTTTGAAATATACTTGCAGCGGTCGGTGGAATGAAACCGTGAACTTCTTTTTCTTGTCATCTTTCTCGCCTGGTGTCATGTCGATCTTCACCCGATCATCTGATATATACGAATCGATACGACGATATTGCGTGGCATTTTTGTCATCCCATCCCCAATCGGAGCGTTGTGGTATGCGGAATGCTGGATGATTGAGCACGAACACCAGTCGGCCACCCGGTTTGAGGACACGTGCAATTTCGGAGAGAGTGCCTTGAAGGTTTTCGATATTCTGAAGTGCGAGGACAATAGTAGCCACATCGATCGAGGATGGTTCGATGATGGAGAGATCGTCAGCAGGAGCGACGTAATATTCGACCGGCGACTCCTTGATCTGACCCGCCTGCGCCTTCTCGATGAGTTCGATAGAAATATCAGTAGCGATGACCTTGGCGCCAGCACCAGCGAAAAAACGGGAGAAATATCCTTGGCCGCAGGCGACATCGAGCACGGTCAGCCCTTTCTTGGGATCGACGATGCGGAGCATGTTGGGCAGGAGGACATTCTTCTGGTATGAGTCGCTGTCATTGACCACATCATCATACCAATCAGCTACGCCACCCCATGAGGTTGTTTGTTTCATGGGTATAAAATAGCACACTACTCAAGAAATATCAGCCCACACAAAATAATCTTCGTGGAGTGGTCTCCAACCTCACCTCGACAGTTGAGGTGTGCGGGTTCGATTCCCGTCGGGTCCACAAAATTTTTACTTGACTATCGGTACCGATTTGCTAAAATTGTCTTACTGTCGAGGTGAGGTTCGGAATCATCCGCGCAACACCCAATTTACATTACAAAATTCGCTCAAAGGCGAATTTTGTGTATATGGAATACGGCACCTTCTATAAAAAAGGAGAAAAAAGTGATAAAATGACAATGATTATGGAGCTCCTGCGAGATTTCAAGAATATAACCAAAAATGATGTGCTGCTTGCCGGAGGCAAGGGTGCTTCGCTTGGTGAAATGACACAAGCTGGTATTCCTATACCGGGTGGTTTTGTCATTTTTGCAGATGCTTTTGAAAAATTTTTGGGAGAAACTGACTTAGTTGCAGAAATTAATGCAATCTTGAACTCTGTTAATCACAGGGAAATCCATACCGTTGAAAGTGCTTCGGAGAAAATTCAAGCTCTCATTTTACAAGCAGAAATGCCACAGAACATTGCAAAGGAAATCCGAAATTTTTTCAAAAACCTTAATTCAAAATATGTAGCGGTACGATCTTCGGCTACTGCTGAAGATTCGGCAAGCGCGGCGTGGGCTGGACAGCTTGAAAGCTACCTCAACACAACAGAAGAAAATTTACTTGAGAATGTGAAAAAATGTTGGGCTTCATTATTCACGCCACGCGCGATTTTCTACCGATTTGAGAAAGACTTACACAAACAGAAAATATCCGTCGCGGTTGTAGTCCAAAAAATGGTTGAGAGTGAAAAGTCCGGTATTGCTTTTTCCGTTCATCCCATAACTCAAGATAGAAATCAACTCATCATTGAGGCTGGTTTCGGACTGGGCGAAGCTATTGTATCGGGGCAAATTACACCAGATAGTTATGTTGTGGAAAAACAACCGCGACGAATTATTGATAAAAATATTGAAAATCAAGCCAAAGGCCTTTATCGATCTGAAAATGGTGAAAATGAATGGCGAGATATTCCAAAGGGGCAAGAAAAAAACAAGTTTTGTCAGATGAGGAAATTTTAAGGCTTTCAGAAATTATTTTGAAAATTGAAAATCACTATGGCTTTCCTTGTGATATTGAATGGGCATTTGAGAATGGAAGATTTTATATTGTTCAGAGTAGACCAATTACGACACTACAAAACAATCATTCGCAGATCTCAGTCGAAGGACCAGTCATTCCTAGTAATGTTCTAAAGAAAATTTGGTCAAAAAGGCACTCACTTCGTCTAGGAGAGAATTGGTCGTTTGGTCCTCTTCAGTTCGAAGAACTCTTTGGTGTTAAGTTTCCGAACCAGTTTATTGGTTATAAGGATGGTTTTGGAACTGGATATGTAGACGATGAAATGCTCCAATCTTGCTATAAGCACGTTATCGCTGAGATTTATAAATTAGGTTTCGAAGAGTATTTCGAAAAAAGAGCTTTATCTGTTTTCAATAATTTTTTCGATTACTCAAAGCAAATTCATAAGTCGATCAGTGGTTTAGCTTCAAATATCGAAATTCACAAACTTTGGGATGAATTTGTAAGAAGTGAGGACTTGTGGATGAATTATGTTTGGATGGTTTTTCTCCTCGACGATGGTCTGACAAATGAAATCAAAAGAAGACTTGCTGACATCAATTTTAATGATATTGATCGGTTATTACCTGCGATGGTAGCCCCTGAACTGAAAACGGCTGCATATAAATTAAAGAAAGAATTACTCGAACTCTCGGTACGAGAAAAAGGGGGTAAAGATATAAATGTTGATTTGCAAGAACTTACTGATCGATACAGTTATTTCTCCATTCTAAATATGAATGAGAATCCGCTAGAAATTTCCTACTTCAGGAATGAAATCGACAAACTTAAGGACAAAGATTCTCCTTCCGATCTGGGCACGTTGGATCAAGATGAAATAGAGATGTCAAAACTTTATGAAGAGGTGAAGATTAAACTATCTCCGCATCCAGATATCTTAAGACTGATTAATGCCTGCAAGAAGGTCGCCTATTACCGAGAATATCGAAATGATTTAAGACAAGAGAGCTACTTTTATGCTCGACATCTGTATATAGAAATTTCTAAGAGGGCAGGAATCAATATGGAGAATCTTATATTTGCAACAAGAAAGGAAATAGCGGGATTTTTACTCAATAGAGAAAAGATCAATGGAAACATCTTATTGGAAAGGAAAGCGTTATCTGCCATAACTTCTGATTATGAAAACAGTAGCGTTAATTATATATTTGATAAAGAAAAAGTTTTGGAAATGTGGCCGCAGGAGAATGTCGATAAGAATATAAAGGAATTCAAAGGTATAGTAGCTTTTAAAGGAAAAATTACTGGAAAAGTTAAAGTAATTTTTGATGTAACCAAGCAATCAGATAATTTTAAGGAAGGAGATATCTTGATGGCTACTACAACCAATCTCTCATTCATTCCTTTAATGAGCAAAGCGGTTGCCATAGTTACAGATGAAGGCGGCTTATTGACTCATACCGCTATTGTGGCACGAGAATTGAAAAAGATAGCCATTGTCGGATCTAAAGTTGCAACAAAAGTTCTGAAGGATGGCGATATGATTGAGGTTGATGCTATTGCAGGAGTTGTAAGAATTTTGAAATAGCCGCCAAAAATTTCCCGCCCGCAGAAGCCCGCACGCATTCCTCCCCAGACCCATCCTCCGCGCGGACAAATTCAGCCGAGGTTTTACCAAATCCTTTTCACCAGAAAATAGCTTTGGCAAAACCGAGTCCGCGAGGCGGTGGCGGCGTATCAGTCAGGATTTTGCTGGAAGTAAGTCCGAACTTTTTGGCATAATGACCACCAAAAGTTGACAACATAATCTCGTCTGCTACTATACTAGGTATTGTCGAAGAGGGGTGGGAATCGATCCTAAAGTCTCTATAACAAAATCCGCTCAAAGGCGGATTTTGTGTACATGGAATATGTAGCTTCAAGAATATGTGCGTTAGTTCCAGAATTTTGCAACACCCTTGCCACAAAACACCCTCTGTGTTACCATCATATACCTATGATAAATGCAGAAGTAACACGTAATCCGAACGAGAACGCCCTTGGCGTGATTCGCCGTTTCACCCGCAAAGTGCAGGGTTCTGGCATCATCCAGCGCAAGCGCAGTCTCCGTTTCGCTACTCGCGTCCAATCTCCTTACAAGATCAAGCAGCGCACTCTCAAGTCCCTCAAGCGTCGCAGCGATATGGCAGAACTCATCAAGCTCGGCAAGGCACCAATCAAGCCAGAGCGTGGAGCAAAGAAATAAGCTAAAATAAAGGGACCCGAATGGGCCCTTTATTGTTACCCCATGAACATCACCGTCATCAACGAGACTTCTACTCCCCTCCCGCCCATTGATTTCAATGGGATCAAGAACGTTGCACTCGGAAAAGACTATATTCTCAATCTCATCATCACTGATTCCAAGAAAATACAGAAACTCAACACTATATATCGCAACAAGGAGGAGCCGACAGACATCCTGAGCTTCCCTCTTTCTCCCACCGAAGGTGAAATATATATCTCACCCGTCGAGGCACGCGCCGAGGCCAAGAAATTCGAGCGTGACTATGACAACTTCATCGCCTTTCTGTTCATTCACGGTTGTACCCATTTGAAAGGACACGACCATGGAGATATAATGGAGAGCATCGAAGCTAAACTTCGTGCACAGTTTGGGATCTAGCAAAAATCCCAAATTATAAATTACAATTTGTAATTTGTGTACGGTCTGTAGTTTGAGATTTAATTACCAATGGCACGAAACATCATTACGGGGATTGATGTCGGTACTTACCATGTCAAAGTGGTTATTGCGAGTACCAAAGAAAAAACTGAACGTGGTCTCCCCAAAATTCTCGGTATCGGTGTCGCTGATTCCCGCGGTATGCGCCATGGCTACGTTACCAATATTCGTGATGTCTCAGAAAGTATTCGCGCCGCCGTATCTATCGCCGAAGAGAAGACGGGCATCAAGATCAAGAAGGCTTTCGTCGGCGTCGGCGGTATTGGCTTGAATTCGACTACGGTCGTCAGTTCCATCATCACCTCTCGTGCGGATGCCGAAATCACCGAGCTCGATGTCACCAAGCTTCGCGAACAGTGTGAGAAGGACATGCCTGCTGGAGCCAAAGCCAACCGTCGTATCATCTACGAAATTCCTGTCCAATACAAAATCGATGGCTTCCCTTCACTCGGTGCACCGATCGGCATGACTGCCAACAAAATAGAGCAGAAGATGCTCTACATCACCTGTCTCGATCACCATGTGACTGATCTTATCGCTGCTGTGAATGAGGCAGGCATCGAGGTGGAGGATGTCATGGCCGCACCGATCGCCGCAGGGTTCGTGACACTTTCCAAAGCGCAGAAGATAGCAGGCTGTGTACTTGCCAATATCGGTGCCGAAACCGTATCTATAGCCGTATTCGAAAACAACGTCCCCGCATCACTCGAAGTATTCCCTATCGGATCTACCGATATTACCAACGATATTGCCCTCGGACTCAAGGTGCCTCTCGAAGAAGCTGAGCAGATCAAGATCGGCGCCATCACTGGCTCATCATATCCTCGCAAGAAATTGGAAGAGATCGTCAGCGCCCGTCTCTATGATATTTTCGAACTGATCGAAGCGCACCTCAAGAAAATGGGCAGGAATGGTCTCTTGCCAGCAGGAATCGTCATTACCGGCGGCGGATCAGCACTCAACTCTATCGACGACCTCGCCAAGGCTGCACTCAAACTCCCCTCACGTATCGGTAGCATGGGAGCGATTGATGGCAAGTCTTCGTTCAAGGACAATCCCCTCTCAGTCGCCTATGGCCTCTGTATTTGGGGTGCACATGCTGATGAAGGGCCAGACATTGATGCTGCACCCGACTTCTTCGCTCAGCTCAGCAAACGTATCGGTAGGACAATCAAACAATTCTTGCCGTAAAAAGTATTGCGGACAGTTTAGTTGTATGTCCTAATACTTACCCCCACCATATACACATTGCGTGTCACGCATAACTTGGTATGATACAAACGTTCGAGCGCTGAACATTCCCATGTTGGTCCGTAGAGTGGCTCCCAAGCCGCTTTTCTGTTTGTTATCTGCGGACTATCGACTTCCCATTTTTCATTCAAGCCTGTAAACTATCCCCCACCTATGCCCAACATCACTCCCGATATCGAAGCATTCGCACGCATCAAAGTCCTTGGTGTAGGCGGTTCTGGCGGCAATGCTGTCAATCACATGATCTCGAGCAAGGTCCGTGGTGTCGATTTCATCGCCATCAACACTGACTCACAAGATCTCCACCGTTCTCTCGCCAAAAAGCGTGTCCACATCGGCAAGAATATCACTCGTGGTCTCGGCACTGGCATGAATCCGGATCTAGGTCGTCGTGCCGTCGAAGAGACCCGCGATGAGATACAGGAGGTGGTCAAGGGTGCCGACATGGTTTTCGTGACCTGCGGACTCGGTGGTGGTACTGGTAGTGGTGCGTCTCCGATGGTCGCCCGTGTCGCCAAGGAGCTCGGCTGTCTCACCGTCGCCGTCGTCACCAAGCCCTTCTTCTTCGAAGGCCGCCAGCGCTCACGCATCGCCGAAGCTGCCCTCGAGGATCTTCGCAAAGAAGTCGACGCCATCATCGTCATCCCCAACGATCGCCTCCTTTCAGCTATCACCAAGGAGACCAGCGTCAAGAATGCCTTCGCTATGTGTGACGAGATCTTGCGTCAAGCAGTCGAGGGTATCTCTGACCTCATCACCACTCCCGGTCTCATCAACATCGACTTCGCCGATATTCGTACTGTCATGGAGAATGCCGGCTCAGCTCTCATGGGTATCGGCAATGCTTCTGGCGAAAATCGTGCTATTGAGGCAGCGAAGGCGGCCATCAACAGTCCTCTTCTCGACGTTTCTATCACTGGTTCCAAGGGTGTCCTCTTCTCTATTGCTGGTGGCGAAGACCTTACCATGTTCGAAATCCAGGATGCAGCCAAGGTTATTACTGAGTCCATCGACCCTGAGGCCAAGATCATCTTCGGTACTGTCCGTGATGACAAGCTCAAGAAAAATGAGATCAAGATCACCGTCATTGCGACTGGATTCCCTGAGTCCAATACTCCTGCTCCGCGTTCAGCGTCACCTGTCTCTACCGAACCGACTATTGCAGGTATCATGAAAAGCGTCGCCGAGAAAGGAGACAAGAATGACCGTCCTGAGCGTGGCAAAATATTCAATTCAATGTCAGACGTGAAGCGTGATGCACCTGTTGAAAAAAAGGTTGAGAAAGAGGAGAAGAAAGATGATGACGATGACTGGGGTGCGATTCCGGCGTTTCTGAGGAGAAGTAAGTTGAAATAAAAAAAGTCCGCGGAGAATCTCTCTCCACGGACGTGCCTGTGTCACAGGCTTTGTGTCAGGCTTTCGCAAGTGCACTGATTTCAGCAGTCAATACGGTCAATTGTGCCGCTTTTTCTTTGACCAGACGCTCACGCTCTTCTTGATCGCGCTTTCCAAGTGAAGCTTCATACAAGACTGCTATCCTTTGCCGTTCAGCATTAGCAACACGTTGAAGCAAAACAACGATGGCCGCATCCGAACCACCAAGGACAGCCTCCTCAATGGTTAGCGGTCGCCTTTTGTTTGCGCCAAAAGCAACAGAGTTAGGTGGCAATGTGAGTTCCTGCCGCAAAGCAATTTCCTCAAGCTTCTTCAGTGTAACCTCGTCGAGCTGACGTTGAGGGCCAAACCAGCTCAATTCCTGAAGCCAGTCAAGAATCTCCAGAAATTGCGGACGACGAGATGCAAGATAAGCCTTAATCGGCTTGTCCACCACGATATCTTCATAGTCGTGCAGCTGCCGAAATGTCCAGCCGAGACGGGCGAATTGTTGCACGAAGTCGAGAGTGGAGACCTGCTCGAAGCGTTCTCGGTTTACACTATTCGGATGCGGACAGTTCCGTACTTTCATCCAACCTGGTTTGCTGTCCTTATCCAGAAAAAACCAGAGGATCTTGTCGCACAGGTCCAGGTGCTCAAGAACCCACAGCCAGTGTTTCCTGCTCTTAAAAAACTTCTGACACAGAATGCTCTGCGCCTTCAATGCCAAATTTCTTCGATACTCTGGACTCTTATCCGAACTCCCGTAGCCTCTGTCCCGATCCAATGAAAAAGAGTGCCCGTATTCATAATCGTTAGCAATCTCGAGAAGAAACCAAACGACTTCGCGAGGCTCGCGCCAGAAATGTTCACCGGTAAGTAACTCATGCAAGAGACCCAGACGATCATTAAAATCAGTGGCTCCATTCCAGACGCTAAACCATTCACAATAGGTTCTTCTGATCGTCGGTTTACATCGAAGCAATGGGTGGATTTCATCCGGCCCATACTGTGGCGCCACAGTAACTGTTTGTTCATTTATGTTCATGACTAGCCTCATCTTTCCGTACTATGCCCTGTTATTTCGGGCGGTTTTTGTTTTGTGGAGTTCAACTCCATATATAACACTACTCCGACTCGACCCTTTGTCAACACATTACATAATGCTACAATAACCCAACTATGACCTACGACCTCGCAATCATCGGTGGCGGACCTGCAGGAGCTGCTGCAGCTGTCTATGCTGCCCGCAAACGCCTCAAGAGTGTATTTATCACCAAAGACTGGCTCGGCCAGAGCAACGTTTCAGAAAAGATTGAAAACTGGGTGGGTACCGTCGCAATTTCCGGACTCGAGCTTTCAAACAGCCTCGAGAAGCACGCCAAGGCATACGCCGACGGTATTATTGATTTCAAAGAAAATGAACTGGCTACACTCGTGACAAAAACTGGCGATAATTTCACCGTCACCACCAACAAAGGGACCTACGAGGCAAAAACCGTCCTCGTCGTTGCGGGCAGTCGTCGTCGCAAGCTTGAAATTCCCGGGGCTGAAAAGTACGAGCACAAGGGCCTGACCTACTGTGCAACCTGTGATGGTCCGCTGTACGCTGATCAAGACGTTGTCGTGGTTGGTGGCGGCAATGCGGGATTCGAAAGCGCCGCACAACTCCTCGCCTACTGCAAGAGTGTCACCCTCCTTTCACGTAGCGAATACAAGGCTGACCCAGGAACTGTCGAAAAAGTCCTGGCCAATCCCAAGATGAAGGCATACCAATTCACATCACCCAAAGAAATTAAAGGCGACAAATTCGTCACTTCTATAGTATTCACTGATTCCAAGACAAACAAGGACACTGAGATCAATGTTACAGGCATCTTCGCCGAAGTTGGCTCTCTTCCGAATACAGATATGGTGAAGGACCTGGTCAAGCTCACCAAGTTCAATACCGTTATCGTCAACCCAATGAACCAGCGCGCATCAGTTGATGGTATTTGGGCAGCTGGAGATTGTACTGACGGACTCTATCACCAGAATAATATTGCTGCGGGAGATGCAGTGAAGGCTATCGAGGATATTTATTTGTACGTGCATGCGAAGTAAGGGTTGACTACTCAATCCAATTTGGTACACTTCATCCACAGTGCCTTTGGGCCCACTCCACGTTGTGGAGGCAGTAAGACAGAAAAGTCGTCAAAGTAAATCTTTGACGACTTTTCTCATGTGTTCAAATAATTTTGAACCTAAATTACAAATTTTCTTCGAAAGGCGTTTTGTATCAATAACTTTTATTTGTGAGATAACTGCCGCCGCTTCTCTACCTTCTATTAACCCGATTTTAATTCTGAATCTATGAGTGTTTGCTGAAGTTGTAAGGGGCACAATCAAACAAGATGAATTACTAAGTCCTTTCAAAATAAGGACTGGCCTTCGATACTCGATATTTTTACCATCATATTCGTGTCCAATATTCACACCAAGACTGCACCACCAAATCTCCCGCTCATGATAGTATCTTCTTAATTGTGATGATGCGTCAATCGATTTCTTCACCTCATTCCACCCATCAAAATCCTTCGTACTCATCGCTTTTTTCCAAAATTATCAGCACCATCACATGCTCCCCACGACCCTCTCTTCTCCTCCTTGGCTTTACTTTCCAGTTCTCGAAACTCTTTCTGATACATATACGGCTTTCCAAAGGTATATTCGCGAGCGAAACCATCCTCAAGTAATGATTCATTAACAAACTTTTCACCAAGATAGACGTACGCCAAATAGCGCCCGTATTTATCTTTCTCTTCTCTGTTTGGATTTAATTTCAAGCGAACAGATCTACCCGTCAGTATATTCTTGGTATGCTCTGATGCTTCCATGCCATAACACTGGACGGTCTTGCGTGGATCAACTGTTTCTGGTGTATCTATCCCGAGCATGCGAACTGTCACTTCATGCCGACCCACCTTGACCATGAATGTGTCGCCGTCCATGACGTGTGTGACCAAATAAGGGGTGTTTTCATCAATAGATACCGTCGTGGCTGCATGAACTATGTAATATCCGAGCGCACCGGACATGCCGATAATGCAAATTGTCGCAACCACCAAAGTGGCCGTTACTTTCTTGTATGTCATTGTCTATTCGATGACGTTGTGCAGGCGTCTTCCCAAGTAGCCCTACGGGGAATCGAACCCCGATTACCGCCTTGAAAAGGCGATGTCCTAACCGTTAGACGATAGGGCCCCGCTACGCGAGCTTCACGAGCTTCGCAGGACAGGCCCTGTCAAAACTCGATCAAAAGCAGTCGTAAGGTAGTTGCATACTACCATTTTTTGAAAAAATGGCAAAAAATGCTAAGGTATAGCGGTCCAACCATAGATTACCTTTGGAGAGGTGGCTGAGTGGTTGAAGGCACCGCTCTCGAAAAGCGGCAGGGGCGCAAGTTCCTCGGGAGTTCGAATCTCCCCCTCTCCGCCTTCGCTACGCCGAAGCCCGCCACTTACCCATGCCCACCCTACCCTCCGGAACCGCACATAATCTTCCCGCCGACTTCAAGAAGGCCTTGAATGCTGCACCCGAAGCATGTGCCACCTGGCTCGATATTACCCCTCTCGCCAGGAACGAATGGATCTGCTGGATCGAAGACGCTAAGAAGCCAGAGACACGTCTGGTTCGCATACAAAAAGGTTTATCCAAACTCGGTAGTGGCATGAGGAGACCGTGTTGCTGGGCAGGATGTGGGCATAGGTAACTCGACTGGAATGCATTTCAAAAATTGACAGAATACTTAAGTTATGCCAATATAATTTTGTAGTTTCCAAACCCTGACCTTTTCACAATCCAACGAAAGAGCTAGACCATGAACACTTCAACGACCTTCTCGGCAATACTAATTGCCCTGTGCTATGTCCTGTGGCCAACCGCCGGAAAAGCTGCAAACGTCCCTCCCATGTGGCTCGGCACCATCGTCTGCTTCATAAGCTTCGTTTGTATGATGGCACTTGGGGGAACACAACTCAAAGACGGACCTTCCCCGAGTACCAAGGCACTTATCGTGACCATTGTCGTTGGCATCCTGAACGGTGTCGCTGTCTGGGCATATAGCCACAAGACGACAAGCAAGGATGTGCCCACGGGAGCATTTATCGTGCTCATGAGCATCTCGATCATTGTCATAGCACCTTTCCTTGATCACTTCTTGAACGGCTCAACCCTGACCATGCGTAAATGCGCTGGCGCAACCCTTGGCATCATCGCCATCTGGCTTGTCAATGGAAAATAACAGTCAGTCGTATTCGTCTAAGAAAATAACTTCGATTCTCGCGGCAAGGCTTCGGCCTTGCCCTTTTTATTATCTGTAAAAAAATAATCGGGTCCACAATTGGACCCGATCACCTTCTGCACCATATTTATTGTGAGACACTGACCTGATCGAGCGGCATGCCGTTGCAGGCGGGCCGATTGGGGTCAAAGCCTTCCGGAGTCCAGATGAACAAAAATGGTCCTGGGCGATCACCGCCACCGGCCACAATCCGAATTTTGGTGATGACACCAGCGGCGTCACGAGCAACGTTACAGCAACGATGAACAATCTCGAGCTGCCGATACTCACAACTGCCTGTATCACCTGTCCAGACTTTGAAATCAAATGCACCCAGCGCTTCGCGTGTGACTATTTGCTCCAACTCATCAACCGGCGTTGTACTGACATAGGTTCGTTCCATACTTCATTTCTCCTTTATTAAGGATACTACTCTCAAAAATGGATTTGTCTAGCCCACAAAAAGATGAAATAATTACCTCATGAAACTCACCAAGCTCGGCCACTGCTGTCTCCTCATCGAAATCCGAGGTATTCGTTTCCTGACGGATCCAGGTAGTTATACAACTGAACAAAATACCGTAAGAGGCATTCATTATGTGGTCATCAGTCATGAACATACCGATCATCTCCATATCGAATCAGTCAAAGCAATCATCAAGAATAACCCTGACGTGAAGATTGTCTGTAACAGTAGTGTTGGCGCAAAATTGACCGCCGAATCAATTCTCTTCACACTCATCGAAGAAGGAGTCGAGCTCGAACTGAGCGGTGTCACACTGACTGGCTACGGCACCAAACATGCCCCGATTTACAAAGACTACGAACAGGTAGAGAATACGGGTGTCATGTTCGATGGTAAATTATTTAATCCGGGTGACTCTTTCCACAACCCCAATGTACCCGTAGACATTCTAGCCCTACCCGTGACTGGTCCATGGTGCACTATCGCTCACGCTGTCAATTATGCACTAGAAGTAAAGCCTCGCATCGCTTTCCCTATCCACGACGGTAATCTCAAGAGACAAAATGGTATCACCGTTCGCCTTCCTGGTATTGAACTCCCCAAAGCCGGCATCACATTCCTGCCACTTGAACTCGGCAAAGAAACTAACCTCTAACACAACGCGCAGGCCTACCCTGCGCACTGCGCAATCATCATGAAAACGCACAGCCCTCTCAGCATCATCCTTACCACACTCCTTGTGGTAGCTTTCGGCTGGGGTGTGGCATTCCTGGTGACCCGTGGCATCGAAGCCATGAGACCATCCGTAATCACCGTAGAAACCACTACTGACCAGAAAGCTCTGACCTTGAGCGCGAACATAGTCAATCCAGCAGTCCCTGCACAGGTGAAATCAACCCACGAACTGACCGTGCTCGTCGGTGGTGACATCATGTTCGACCGCGGCATCCGTGCACTCGGTGACAAGAATGGGTACGACTCACTGTTCGACAACAATCTCGTGACCTTATTCAAGCGCGCAGACATAGTCGCCGCCAACCTCGAGGGCCCCATCACTTCATATCCATCGAAAACTCTCGTTGGTGGCAAGATAGTCACCGACAACCTCACATTCACCTTCCCACCACGAGTACGTACCACACTCAAAGATAGCGGTATAACCATCGTCAGCCAGGCCAATAATCACGCAGACAATTTCGGCTATCTCGGCACCATGGAGACACAAGATTGGCTCGAGGACGCCGGCGTCGCCTGGTTCGGCAACCCGTGGAACAGCACATCGACCAAAATGAGTCGTATCAATTCGATCGGTCAGACGCCTCTAGCGACGATCATGAGCAAGAATGGTATCCGTGTCGCATTCGTCGGCTATCACGCATTCCAGCCAGGATTCGAGCGTGTCCTGAGTGAGATCAGACGTGTGGCCACACCAGATACATTCGTCATCGTCGTACCTCACTGGGGAGAAGAATACATCGCCACCTCTTCTGATCGTATGAAATCACAAGCTCGCGCATTCATGACCGCTGGTGCCGATGCGATCATCGGCGCTCATCCGCACGTCATCATGGACCAGGAATGGGTCGACGGCGTACCTGTATTCTATTCAGTCGGCAATCTGCTCTTCGACCAGTATTTCTCGCCACACGTCATGACCGGGAATGTCATCGAGCTCCATATCGTCCAAGATGACACGGGTATCCATCTCGCCAATACCACCACACACACTATTCAGCTGGTCAAAGGGATGGGTACCAAGCTGGTTGAATAGTTCGCCACACCATCTACGCCCCCAAACAATAGAGAGGTCGGGGTGGCAATTTTTCCTATTTTTGCTATAGTAGCACCACGTCAATTGTGTTCTTGTGTGTGTTACATTTCGCGCGGTTAGCTCAGTTGGTAGAGCATCCCCTTGACGTGGGGAGGGTCACAGGTTCGAATCCTGTATCGCGCACTGCTTCGCTCTCGCTGCGCTCAAGCTACGCAGTGCAAGCACGTCATCATGATCATTCTTGGCATCGAAACATCCTGTGACGAGACTGCTCTCGCACTTATAGAAACACGTGGTACTGGCACTTCATTCGAGTGCCGGGTCATGGCATCACTTATCCATTCGCAAGCTGACCTACACAGTCCCTATGGAGGCGTCTTCCCTACGCTCGCCAAACGCGAACACGAAAAGAATCTACCTATTCTTCTTGAGCAGCTCCTGAAAGATCACCAGGAAAAGCCAGGGGTAATTGCCGTCACCGAAGGCCCAGGACTCGAACCAGCTTTGTGGACTGGTATCGTTTTCGCCGAAAAGCTTTCCAAAGAATGGTCCGTCCCTATCATCCCCATTAATCACATGGAAGGACACGTCGTGGGCTCATTGTTGCAATCAGATGTTCCTAGTGATACGTGGCAGACACTCAAAGTGCTCGAGACACCTGCTCTGGCATTCCTGGTCAGTGGTGGCCATACGGAATTGGTCAAAGTTGAGGTCAAACAGCAAGAACAGGTAGGGAGCATATTCCCTCGGGTCCTGCGGGCGCTTCGCTGGTCGCAATCCTCGGACCCTCGAGAACATGCCCCCTACCTGTTCTCATATACACTACTCGGGCAAACAAAAGACGATGCTGTTGGAGAAGCTTTCGACAAAGCAGCTCGTCTGATCGGCCTCCCCTATCCTGGTGGCCCCAAACTGTCTCAAATGGCCACCGAAGCACGAAAGTCCGGTATCATTCCTGCCCTGAAGCTGCCTCGACCAATGATCACGAGCGGCGATCTCAATTTCTCTTTCTCTGGACTCAAAACAGCCGTACTCTACGCCGTACGTGATGCCGAGAAAGCGGGAGTATTCGATGACACATTCAAGAAAGGCCTCGCCCGTGAATTCGAAGATGCCGCTATCGAAACCCTCGAGACCAAGCTGCGCACAGCAGTAGAAGAGACAGGTGCTCGAACAATCATCGTCGGTGGCGGCGTAAGTGCAAACGCCCTTCTCCGGGAACGACTAGCTGCCGTCGCCCATGAATACGACGCCCGACTCTACCTACCTTCGTCACACATTTCTGGTGACAACGCACTCATGATTGCTCTAGCGGGAGCATTCCATTCACCAGTAGATCGTGCCCTCAAAGCACACGGCACCAAACGTCTTCATGCATAGCAAAAATCGCCCCTCGATACACGTGGGGCGATTTTTGTACCAAGGGGATTCAGGGTATTACCTGAAGAGTCCAACGATGAAATTCCAGAAACGAGAGATGACCGATGATTGACCGACGGCGGCTAGATTCTCACTGGTATCCGTGTTGTCATTGGAACCAATTTCGAGTGTACTTGCCGGGGTCTCCGTCTGAGGAGTAACCTCAATTGAAGGCTGTGTAGATTCACCACGCTGCTTGTATGCATCGATGATGGCTTGCTCATCTGCATTCAAAACGAACGCAGTCGCACAGGCAATCTCATTGATCTTCTTCAATGTCGTGATGTAGACGAAACCAGTAGCGCGAGTCGCACTCCACGGACCAAGGACTGATGAGAGATATTTGGTCTGGAAAGCTTTGACTGCGGTCTCGGTCTTGGTATCGAAGATACCATTCACATCGACATCGAGTTTCTCGACATTCTTGAGGAAGACCTGGAGCTTGGTCACCTGTGACTGATCATTAGTACCACCAATCTTGAGGTAGTCGGTAATGAGCGGGCATGATACTGCACCGGTCACTGACACAGATACAGGAGTAAGGTATCGTGGTGATGAGCCGCTTGAAGAACCACTTCCGCCACCGCTCGAAGATCCGCCGTTGCCTTTGTCTTGATCAGTATCAGCAGGTTTATTAGGCGTAGGTACGACATCGTCGGCACCGTTCTGATTGAACGATGATCCGCCATCAGATGGTGCCAGCTCGACTGGCGCAACCGGAGTGGATACGCCGTCATCAAGACCATTGAGATTTTGACTAGCTGTCGAATTCTCTACTGGCTGTTGAGGCTGCACTACGGCATCATCGAGACCGTTGGGAGTTTCTGCCATGACGAACGAAACGCCGCCAAACATGGCTACGATCGCCGACAAGACAAGAGTGTATATAATGTTATTTTTCATTGAAATTTCTGGAATATTCATAATAATCTGACAAGAGCAAAGGCTATCATAATAAGCTAATTTTGTCAACAAAAAGCCTTCCCGCCGCGAAGCAAGGAAGGCTGTCGAATTTTCCAACTTGTTCAGTCGGCCGGAGGCACCCAGACGGCGTTCGAACGTGCCTTGAGGCGATAGAATCGCATCGGGTCGGTGCTCGGGACATCGAAGTATCCCTGACTACCGAGGAAGAGCGTCTGACCGTCAATTTTGAGCCACGGTGCACCCTGAACGTCGGCCGCCGTTTCGATGTCGTAGGGATAATTGTATTGCCCACCGATCATCTCAATGCGGATCATGCCGTTCGGCAATCTCCAGATGACAAGTGACGGTACCGCCGCGACAACTGTCTCGCTAGCGACCGTCACGCCATTGGTGACAAGTTCGGCCGTCAATGTAATGTGCGGCTTCAGAGCGAACTGCCGCATGACGTCAACGAAATCCCCAATTGAATTGGCAGTGATGAACACACTCGAACCAAACCGCTGGAAAAAATCCACTGCGACTTGGTGAGGATACACCGTCCCCTGACTGCCATCATAGACCGTGTCGTCACCGGCAGCGACCCACTTCGCTGACTGAGAACTCCACGCACTATCCAGTACACCATTGGGGCCATAGTTGAGACCCACGAATGTGTAACTGAACGGCAGAGGTGTCACACCGTCAGAATTGGTGCTGATCGGGAAATACGCCGGGGCGATATTTGTAAGTGACGTCGTAATGCGCACCCAGTATCCATTTGGCGAACCAACACCTTGCGGTGAGATGACGACGCGACCGCCGTGCTCATCCTTCGACGCAGAGTTGGTGTCAACCAATCCGCCGAGCCAGCTCTTGGACGTCGTGACGCACCAATCGAACCACTGCAGCCCATAGTTGGTACCACTCGAGGTCGGGACACGGTACCACGCGGCTGGATTCAGCGTACGATCAGTCGGCACATTGGCGCCGGCGAGACCACCCATGACATAGATACGGCTTTGGGCCAAATTCGGCGAGGTCAACGCGCACATCGAGGAGATGTAGATGGCGTTACTACCGAGCATTTGCCGAGGGTTGAGGTCGAGCTTACCTGGGGTTGATTTCGCGGCACTCACAGGAGCCGGCACGAAGTCATCCCCACCATTGCTGACGACCAAACGGGCCGTCGCGAACACAGAAACGCAGCACAAGGCCACGAAACAGGTTAGGATCATTTTCTTCATTTTCGGGATCAGGTTTGACACCTTATATTCAAGGGGAAACTCAACAGGAGCGCCCCCACAATCGCATCAGCGATCGGAACATTCAGTGTCGGACAAACTAGTGAATCTGATAGTTTTCTAGCAATAAATACACAATTTGTCAAGCCCGCACTCCTCCTGCTATAATTCATGCCATGTCAGCTACTGCTCTTCTCTACGCTCTCCTTTCCGGCATCCTCCCCACCCTCATCTGGCTCTTCTTCTGGCTCCGTGAAGACCGCCAACACCCCGAGCCACGATCCCTCCTCGTCGCCTGTTTCTTCGGTGGCATTCTAGCCGTCGTCGCTGCGTTGTTTATTGAGAAATACATTGCCGACCTATATACAGATCCCACGATACGCTACACACTGTGGGCAGCCACTGAGGAAATTCTCAAATTCATCGCCATAGCGGTGATTGGGCTACGTTCACAAGCAAACGATGAGCCTATCGACGCCATGATCTATTGTATTGTGGTAGCACTCGGCTTCTCAGCTCTCGAAAATGCCTTCTTCATCATGGACCCACTCTCAGGAGGTGAGGTCGCTCGCAGTATCATCACCGGAAACATGAGATTCATCGGTGCCACCCTACTCCATATCGTCAGTTCTGCAACTATAGGATTCTGTATCGGGTATTTCTTCTATCACGGCCGTCTGGCGAAGATTATTGCGGCCATCGTCGGTATCATCGCCGCGATCGTCATCCACACTTCATTCAACCTCTCCATTATGGAAGCCAGTGCGAGCGACACACTGAGGACGTTTTCGTGGATTTGGGGTGGCGTTGTCATCATGATCATCCTATTCGAAGAGATAAAGGTAGTCCGACCCAAACTGTGGTAGTCGGGTATGTCTAGGTCTCGCCTAGAAACCATCGAATCAAGTTGTACACAGGTTAGCAAGCTTTATCAAACTTTCCCGAATCAGTCCCGTAGCGTATAATGGTTGTAAATCCTTACTATTTTTTAAACAGCAACCCATGGCAAAAGAAAAGCGATCATTCTTCGAACGTCTCACTGGTACCGTCCGTATGGACGAGGAACAAGAGACCAAGCCTGTCAAAAAGGCCCCTACTGACGCCGCCTCGTGGGTCGAAGAAGAGGACAAAGACGCTGAATTGACTATCGATGTCTATCAGACCGCTGATATGATTGTGGTCAAATCTATGATTGCTGGTGTTCGCCCGGAGGATTTGGATGTATCTATCACCCGTGACCAAATCACTATTCGTGGTTCACGTGAAGAAGAGCGTGTCGCTCGCGATGAAGACTATTTTGCTCGTGAATTATTCTGGGGTTCGTTCTCGCGCACCATCCAGCTCCCCGAAGAGATCGATGTCGACGAAGCAGAAGCTGTCGAGAAGCATGGTTTGCTCATCCTCAAGCTGCCGAAGCTCGACAAGAAGAGGCAGTCCAAGCTCAAAGTGAAGACGGTGTAAGACGGATTTTTCAACAGTTCTCCTCTCACGACACAATTCCTCCCTTCCAAGCCTCAAAGCGCTGATCGCTGGCTACATTTTCGGCTTGTCATGGAAGAATTGTGTCGTGAGAGGGTATGCCGTATTTTTTCCACACAATATCCCCTTTCGGCGGGAGTGTGATGAATAGTAATTCATTGCTACAATCTGGACGCATGAATACATTCACTATTACAAAAGGTAGGGCTGCGACACTATGCGATATATTTGTAGCGATAGGCCAAGTTTTTTTCGCTTCAATACTTATTGAACCAGTAGTAACAGGTGCAACTAATTGGTTACTTGTTATTTCAGGAATGGTCCTCTCTTCCGCATGTTGGGTATTAAGTATTTACTTTACAAAATAAGTTATAATTAAGACACTATGAATAACATCACTAATGTCATGGTCAACTTCTATATTTTAGGGGCACTTCTTGTGATTGCTGTCGCCCTTGTTATTCTTGTCGCAAAAAAAGAGCACTAAATGTCGAGTGTTGCCAACTTGGCATTGGACTGGATGAATGACTTCCTGGCCGGAACATCATCACCCATGAGCATGTCGAAGACCTTGTCAGCATCCTGAGCATCTTCTACTGTGACTTTGCGGAGAATACGACGGCCCGGATCCATAGTCGTCTCCCAGAGCTCATCGTGGTTCATTTCACCAAGACCCTTATAGCGCTGGATAGAGACTTTCTGGGAATGCAGACTCTTTTCGTTCTGTTCCGCCTCCGCGAGAGCTGCAGTCCCTCCGGTAACTCGCTCGGCGGGACCAGAACTCAAATCGTCTGCATTCGCTCTTTTGAGAAGTTCGGCGCGAGCAGCACTGTCTTGTTCATCCAGAGACTCACCAGCAGCTTCGACTGTTTCGACATTCTTGCCGAGTGTCTTGACCTTCTCTTCGTCACTATAGAAATACAGAATCTCCTTCCCTCTCTTGACCTTGTATAGCGGCGGCTGTGCGATATACACGTGACCACCATCGATCAGTGGGCGGAAATAGCGATACAACAGAGTCAGGATAAGTGTACGAATGTGCGCACCGTCGACGTCCGCATCGGTGGCAAGAATGATTTTGTGATAGCGCAGCTTGCCAATATCGAACGTATCACCGATAGCTGTACCGAAGGCCAATACCAAATTCTTGATCTGTTCAGAACCCAACATACGATCGAGACGAGCACGCTCGATGTTGAGGATCTTACCGCGCAGCGGCAGGATGGCTTGAATGCGTCGGTCACGACCCTGCTTGGCAGTACCACCAGCTGAGTCACCCTCCACAATGAAGAGCTCTGACTCAGACGGATCGCTCGACTGACAGTCAGCGAGCTTGCCTGGCAGAGTCATACCTTCGAGTGCCCCCTTGCGAAGCACACTGTCTTTGGCAGCCTTGGCGGCCTTGCGGGCCTTCATGGCAAGAATGACCTTGTTGACGATGGCACGTGCATCATCAGGATTCTCTTCGAGGAATGCCGAGAACGCCTCTGAAAATACCGTGGCTGTTGCGCCCTGTGCCTCGGTAGAACCGAGCTTGGCCTTGGTCTGACCCTCGAATTGGATCTCACGAAGCTTGACCGAAACCACTGCCGTCAATCCTTCGAGCGCGTCATCACCAGTGAATGAATCGTTTTCACCCTTGGCGAGGTTGTTGTTCTTGGCATAGGTATTGAGTGTACGTGTGAGAGCAGTCTTGAAACCAGTCACGTGCGTACCACCTTCGGGGTTGGAGATGTTGTTGGCGAAGGCCATGACGCGAGACGACACGTCATCGGCATATTGGAGAGCAACTTCGACAGATTCGACACCCTCGACCTTCTTCTCGATATAGAAAATATTCTTATGAAGCGGCTTGTAGAGCTGATTAGTGAACTTGATGAGTGAAACGAGACCACCTTCGAAGAAGAACGTGTATGATGGCGCATCGACGCCTGTGTCTCGAATGTAGAAAAGCTCATTGTCCGTACCGAAGCTCTCGACCTGCTCTCGTGCATCTATGACGCTGATACGCAACCCTTTGACCAAGTAGGCCTGCTGACGCATGTGGCCGACGATTCGATTGAAGTCGAAGACTGTGCCCTCCTTGAAAATAGTCGGATCAGGCTCAAACATGACGATGGTGCCGTGGAGCTTGCTTGAGGCAATCTTCTTGACCGCCGCCTTGCGCTTGCCGATATTATATTCCTGCATATGGATCCCTCCATCTCGATGGACGAGGACCTTGGCGTAGGTAGAGAGAGCGTTGACTACTGATGCACCCACACCGTGGAGACCACCGGAGACCTTGTATCCACTATCTTCGCCGCCGAACTTGCCACCAGCGTGGAGCATGGTGTAGGCCATTTCGAGTGCAGAAATCTTCTTCTGTTTGTGAATGTCGACGGGGATACCACGACCGTTGTCGGCTATACGTACACGGTTGTTGGGCAAGAATGTAATCTCGATGTCATTGGCAAAACCACCCATCGCTTCGTCGCGTGAGTTGTCGAAAATTTCGGTGACGAGATGATGGAGACCATCTGGACCAGTGGTGCCGATGTACATACCTGGGCGCTTGCGGACTGGCTCGAGACCTTCGAGTACCTGGATCGAATCAGCGGTATATCCTTCTGCTTTTTTCGCTTTTTTTGTTTCTTTTTCGGCTGCCATGAGGGGTGAAATAATAAATAAAAATGGGAGAAACACATAGGCAATTCCGTGGCTCAATATATGACTATTTTGCCTCTATCTTGCCTCTGGATTCCACTCTTGTTACGTCTCTAATTATAGCAAATTTGAGGGGACAAAGAAAGCGGGTTTTTGGCCCTAAAATCGAGGAATGTGGGGATAAAAAAAGAATAGAATATTTGCTTTTTAAATAAAATATGGTATAATTTGTCGGCTAGCAACTTAGGGAGTTATCCCGCACAAACGCTGGCACAAACAAAAAAACGATCCGGATGATTCCGGAAAAAGCACAAAAGAAAGCAAAACAAATGAAAGCAATAGGATCGCAGATGACCGTCGACCGGGCTGAGGAAATTGCCTTGGCAATCGCGAAGTATCAGGCAACCCGCGAAGAGATCAGCATCGGCCAAGGAGCCGCCTCTCACTTACGAAAGAAGGGGCGCGCCTTGGGGATCGCACCTGAAGATTACTTCGAGTTTGGTTTTCGCATCATGCTTCCGGCCGCCCTCAAGGCGGAGTTCAATGAAGGAATGGTCCCCCAACTTGAGCGCGAATATCGGCTCAACCAAAACGGGCTTGAGAAAGTCGCGTTGAAGTTGGTTGAAAACGTCGGACTCATGGTCTCCGGAGACAGCCTCTCCAAGCTCCGTCGGATGAGCGATGAGACGGGTATCGAAACGGACGACCTTCGTGAGTTTTACGTCCGGTTCATCCTTCCGAAGGCAATCGCCATCTTGGCCGGCTGGAAATCTTGTTCCATCGGACCTGACGAACCCGCCACCAAAAACTGACCCGTCCGTCCCTCTCACCCTCCCCCGCCTCGGCGACGGGAGGGCTCTTTTTTATCTACTAAATTTTGTGAGGATATTTTTCTTTGATGTACGCCTAATCTTCAAGGAATTTAGCCTTGCCCTTTTCTCCATGGCTTCTGGAGTAAAGCGTGGATCATCCATCATGAAATTCTTATCCTCTTTTGATGTACCGTTCCGCACTATTTTCACGGACATATCATCAAAATATGAAGGCGTAGAATGATGCTCTTCAACTTTTTTTATCCTTTTAGACATATCTTTATCTGTTAGAATTGGTAACAATTTTAGTAAGCGACGTGATTTGCGTTGAGATAGTATCGACTTTCGCGCCCAAACTGTCGACTTTGTTCTCAAGTGTATCGAATTTTTTTCCTAGTGTACCGAATTTGTTTTCTAACGTATCAAATCTGTCTTCCAGTGTATCGAATCTATTTTCTAACGTATCAAACCTATTTTCTAGTGTATCGAACCTGAGTTCCAACTTATCTATCTTGTTACCCAAATTACTTTCGACAGAGTCAAGCTGGTCGAACACTTTCTTGAACCCATCGCCGACATACGTTTTCTGCTCATCAAACCTTTTACTTGTTTCTTGTTTGAAGGCATCAATCTTACTCTCAATCGTATCCATATGCTTGAAAGACACCTCGAATCCCTCATCGACTTTGGTCTCAAGTCTAATAAACTCTCCTCTAGTCACATACTCCTGCCTCATTGGTTGTAACGGTGAAATAGTCATGGTTGTAGACATGCATAATAGTTAATTATGGTGATAATCGAGCCCGATGTCCGCATTTCCTAAATGACTAAACTGAGTAGATATATGTTTGAAATGTATGCGGCGACCTTAGTGTGTGAATGTGCCTGAATTGTATCAGTCAGACAGATGTGCACAAGCTCACAAAACGCAAAAAATGTGTTCAGCTTAATTTCTTTACATTTCCCCTCTTTTTAACTACACTGATACCTATGAAAAACTATGTTGTTCCCCGAGACGAGGAGAAGGCCCTTCTGGCCGAATTCAATAAACGAGATGATATCGAGGCAAAGAGAATCAAACGCTATCTCGCTATGGCGGATCTTTCTCGCACCGCAGGAAGTCCATTGAATGAGATCATGAAGCGCGTCACCACTCTGCCTGTCCTCAAGGATTTCGATCATATCGATATTCCCGAAGTCATCCCGACGAGTATCCTCTTCGACCTCTTCAACTTCGCCGCAGATCACCCTGCACGTAGCAAGTCAGATACCTATTACATCAATGGCACAAATGTCTTACGTACCCACGACACCGTCATGTGGTATTACTATTTGAATCTGCCCGAAATCAAGCAGAAAATCGCCAACAAAGAGAACATTGGTGTCATGTGTTACGGCAAGGTCTACCGTAAGGATGAGATTGATCGTCATCACATGAATATCTTCCACCAGATGGGTGGCCTATACCTCGTCCCCAATGACAAAAAAGTCCTGGTTCTCGATGACCTCAAGAATGTCCTCTCAGAAATTGTGCGTAGTGTGTTCGGTCAAGACACGGTTTTTCGTTTCAATGTCGATACCTTCCCGTACACAGATCCATCACTCGAAGTAGAAGTCCAAATCAACGGTCAGTGGATAGAAATCCTTGGCGGTGGTATGCCACGTCCGACAGTGCTCAAAGATTTCGGCATCGAAGGCTACAATGGTTGGGCTTTCGGATTTGGACTTGAACGTCTCGCCATCATCAGCATGCAGCTTCCCGATATCCGCCTGCTCTGGTCAGATGACAAGCGCGTCATCAAACAGCTGGTGCTGGGCAACAAGTTCATCGAAGTCAGCAAATATCCGTCTGTGGTGCGTGACATTTCATTCATCGTCAAAAATACATTCGTGCCCAATGACTATTTCGACCTCGTACGCGAGACGGCTCCTGATATGGTCGAGGAAGTCGAGCTTATCGACAAATATGAGAACGCCAAGAAATTCGGCGAGGGCAACATAAGCTATGCCTACCGTATTACCTACAGATCACTTGATAAGACGCTCACCAATGAAGAAGTGGATGCTTTGCACAAGAAAATAGAGGGAGAGACGATCAAGGCTTTTGGGGCGAAGATTAGGTAGAAATCACATTCGCAATAACGTCATTATTCTGTCGACAATTTGTTGCACTTCTTTTCCCTGTGTATCAACAGTGTAATCTGCACTCCCATGGTACAAAGGAAAACGTTTGCTAAATAACGCATCAATTCCATCTGATAAATCGGAAACTGCCTTGGGATTACCTTCCATGCGAGATTTGATGATTTCAATTGGTGTATTAAGAAAAATTACACGCGAATTATCCTGTAACCACCGTAACGCAGGTTCATAATAAATAATACTCCCGGCTGGTGAAATCACCGTTGGTTCGCTCAGATTAAGCAAAAAACCATATTCCATCTTCCTGAAATATTCAGGCCCTTTTTCGTTCATAACATCAATTAAATTCTTCTCCTCAACACGCTCAACCTCTTTATCAAGGTCAATAAAATTCCATCCGAGTTTTTTGGCGAGCGCATACGCTATGGTACTCTTTCCACTCCATGGCATACCAATAATAGAAATATGTGACTTCATATTAACTTTCACTCACAAAAACAAATCGTGGTACTTTCTTACCATCAACTTCAACAATATCCTCGAACATCGATGCTGGTCGTGCCCATAGTTTCGAAACGGGGTTGTCATACTGCGCCTCGTAGATAACCATCGGTTCGAGTGTCTCAGAATGTGCGGCGACACCGATCACTCGATAGAGAGTGCCTTTCTTGGAATGTTTGTAGATACCGAGCTTCATAGAGACATCCTACCAAGAAATTCCCACCTTTCCTATGGATAAAACCCTCAACATATGGCATACTTTTCGCAATGGAATCCTCTCGCGACATCATCACTCTGGCGGTGCTTTTTCTCTCATTGTACTTCGAGGTATTCATGCTGATTACCTATATAGAACGCCGTAAAACCCTCCAGGGGCGCGTTTTGAGCCCTGCAATGATCCATCACGACCTTCCTGCAGTTACCATCGTTGTACCTTGCTATAACGAGGAGAAAACCGCTGGTAAAACCATCGAGTCATTACTTGCGCTCGATTATCCCCAAGACAAGCTCAAGATCGTTGCCGTGAATGATGGTTCAACCGATAACACTCTCGCATCTCTCGAAAAATATCGGGCGTATTCAAACATAGAAATAATCAGCAAAGAAAATGGTGGCAAACATACGGCACTCAACATGGCCATCAAGAATGCCACTACCCCATTCGTGGGATGTCTCGACGCTGATTCGTATGCAGAAAAAGATGCTCTGATCCGTATCATGAGACGTTTTGAACAAACAGATGTCATGGCCGTAGTACCTTCACTTCATATCTATAATGCAAAAACGATCATTCAGCGCCTCCAGAAAGTCGAGTATATTCTCGGCGTATTCTTGCGCAGCGTTCTGGCAGAATTAAATGCACTCTATGTTACCCCTGGCCCATTCTCTATTTTCAGAAAAAACGTCTTCGAAGAAATCGGTTACTACAAGAAAGCTCACAATACTGAGGATATGGAGATGGCATTGCGTATGCAAAGTCACGGTATGAAGATTGCCAATGCCCATGACGCTGTCGTCTATACATCATCACCCCGCACCATTCCCAAGCTCTACAAACAGCGCGTTCGCTGGACGTCAGGCTTCTTGCACAATGTCCGCGATTATCGTCGCATGGTCTTCAGCCCGAACTTCGGTCATATTGGTGGTTTCATCCTGCCATTCATGCTCATCTCTACAGCAGCCATCATATTTGTAGTCACCACATTCTTGTACGACTTCATCAATTCCATACACATGTATATAAGCCGCTTTGACGCTCTCGGTCTGCGTGCCTTCGAGTGGTCGTGGCCTACATTCAACTGGTTCTACATGCGTACCAGTCCTATCATGTTCGGTGGCATCATCGCCATCGTCACGGTCTTCACTATTATCTGGATTGGTTCACGACTTTCCAGTGGCAATAAGCCAAAATTGGTTGACCTAGCCTGCTACACCTTCCTCTATTCATTGATTGCACCCTTCTGGATCATCCGTTCAGTGGCGAATGTGGCTTTGAGTAAACAGGCAGCGTGGAGGTAAAGTTGGTTTACAACCCCACCAAAATACCTTAGTGTATATCCATGCCCCAAGACTGGAAGAAATACGGCCTCGCATTCGTCATTACAGCCATCATATTCGTGACGGCATTTGCCATAAGTTCACGCATCAACGATAGTCGCTTGAGCGAGATGCGTGGCCTGCAAGACTCGGTATCCATCAACATTCTCTCGTCAGAGACCCAGTTCAACCTCCTCAAAGAAGCTGCCTGCGACGACCTTTTCAGCTCCACATTGGGGCAAGAATTGGGAAACCTGGCAGATCGACTCTCCTACATGGAATCCGTGGGTAAAGCCGATGACTCAGAAGTCATCACCCTGAAGCGTTACTATTCCCTCCTCGAAATCAAAGATTACCTCCTCATTGGTGGAGCGGCTGCAAAGTGTCCGAAACGTCCAACTACTATACTTTATTTTTATAACAATGATTGTCCCGATTGCGCTCGCCAAGCAGAAGTTCTTACCTACATCCGTCAACATCATCCAGAAAATCTGCGTATCTATTCGTTCGACTATGATCTAGATGTTTCCGCGCTGAAAACTCTCGCCAATATCAACAAAGTCAAAGCTCCTTTCCCTGCACTTATTATCAAGGGTAAAACATACAACGGATTCAAGTCACTCGATGATATTGGTGCGTTACTGCCAGAATTGACAGCGACGAGTACAGCGACTACGACAGCTGTGAAGAAGTAGCTGTGATAAGAGAATTTCAGAGCCGCCTCCCAGACTTGAACTGGGGACCTTCGCTTTACAAAAGCGTTGCTCTACCAACTGAGCTAAGGCGGCACTACTTCGCTCCGATGATTACATCGGAGCTTCGAAGTGCAAACAATAGATACGTACTACTGCCTGCCAATCCGAAGCTCAAATGCAATTTTGAGCGAAGGGGGGAGTTAAGATGGCAAAATGACACACGTAAAAAGTCACAGCTCAAACTCTATCAATTTTTTGACCTTTTCGCAAGAAAAACACCTACGAAAACAGCTTATGGATTTTACTTATCCGAAATCCTCCTTAAATAGAACGATGCCCCATGATCCTTGATTTCTCCTCGGCCACGCACCGCATCGAGCATTTTCTTGCCCTGAGGCGTCTTGAGGAACGAGTCCTTGATCTCCACGTATACGCGACGGATATGGACCAGAATGTGGAATGCAATCCAATGACCAAGAGCTACAAATGTGTGTTTGTTGAGATATGAGAACGCATTTCCTACAGCCGAAAAAATGGCATGGAAGAAATGATCGCTTCCCCGCCCAAGTCGCGACACCATAGTCGGATGACCTGTCTTGACTTCACGACGTTTCAAGAGAATCATCGCAAGGATGACAATAAGTGAGCCGTAAAATATGCCGATGGTCGTGTACATAATGTTAGATTCATGAATCGTGACTCATGAATCGTGAATTTAGTTCTCGAGGACCTTGAATCGCTTGAAGCGGGCAATGGCTGTCTTCTCACCGAATTTCTGAACAGCCGCATCTACCAACCCCTGAATGGTGATATCGGGATTCTTAATGAAGGGCTGACTGAGGAGCACCATCTCGGCGAAATACGTATCAAGCTTGCCCTGGAGAATCTTGTCTTTCATGGCCGCCGGCTTGTCTTTGACTTCATTTTCGAAGACTTCACGAGCGACCTTCATGTCAGCTTCGGTAATGTCTTCCTTCTTGAGGAATTTGGGATTGGTAGCAGCGACGTGCATAGCAATATCGCGAGCAAGGGTCTTGAATTCGTCATTGTTGGACACGAAATCAGTCTCGCAGTTGAGCTCAACCATAGCAGCTACACTACCATTGGCATGAACGTATGCCTGTACAGTACCTGAACCGAACGTACGGTCACCTTTCTTGGCGGCAAGCTCACCACTCTTCTTGCGGAGAATGACGAGAGCCTTGTCCATATCACCACCCGCCTCTTCGAGAGCCTTGCGACACTGCATGACCGAAATACCGGTCTGATCACGGAGGGCTTTGACTTGTTCTGTTGAGATGGTTGACATAGTAGTTGAGTTATTAGGTGTCGATGTGTTAGTTGATGGAATGTTCCTCTGCGTATCTGCGACCGAAAGTTTCTCCGATAATTTCGCCTGTTTTTCTTTCAGCGAAGAAACAGCGGAATACGGTGGTTTCTTCTTGGCAGAATCTTTATTCGATTTCCATAACAGAAATGGGCTGAGCATAGTAGAAGTTGAACCCTGATTCAGGATTCAAGATTCAAGGATAAGTGCGGCTGCAACTATTCTTGAATCATGAACCTTGAATCTTATATCTTTTTTGCGGCCTGGTACACCTTGGCGACCTCATCGAGGAAGAAGCTGATGCTTGACTTGGATGTGTCGTTGCCGATGATAGCGTGCGTGACCTCACGAATGTCGCAATCTGATCCAGCAAGTGCAATAACGGGAATGTTCATGGTCATAGCCTCGGTGACAGCGATCTTCTCGCGACGAGGGTCGATGACGAAAAGTGCATCCGGCATCTTCTTGAGAGATACGATACCGTAGAACATCTTCTCAAGTGAAGCGATCTCCTTGTCGATGAGCATACGCTCGCGCTTGGTATATTTGGCAAGCTCACCCTTCTCACGGTCAGAAATGAGTTTCTCATAGCGGTCAATGCGCTTCCTGATCTGACCGAAGTTACTCAACGTCCCACCGATCCAGCGACCATCGACGTAGGGCATATTGAGTGCCAGTGCGGCATTTTTGACAGCGACAGAGGCCTCTTTCTTGCCACCAACGAAGAGAACAGTCTTGCCTTCTTTGCCGAGAGCGGCGATGACGGTAGCGGCCTTATCGAATGATCCCGCGGTCTTTTCGAGATCGAAGATGTCAGTTGAGTTTTTGGTACCGAAAATGAAAGGGGTCACTGAAGGGTGGCGACGTGAACGTCCCAAGCCGAAGTGAGCGCCTGCGGCGAACATATTCTCGATTCCCTTTTTGTTGGTCTTGATATCCATACGTTTGAATCTACCAGAATTCTATTTGGTGGTCAATTTGATTAATTAATATTCACGCATCGACACTTGAGCGTCAATCTTCTTGAGAAGATCGAGAACTACCGACACGACGATGAGAAGCGCGGTACCGCCGATGGCCAATGTCTTGTTGCCAGTGAATCCTTGCATAATAAGTGGCAAGATGGCGACGGCGCCCAAGAAAATCGAACCAACGAGAGTGATGCGGGTAACAATAGATGCGAGATGGTCACGAGTATGCTCGCCTGGACGAACGCCAGGAATGAAAGCACCTGAACGCTGGAGGTTCTCTGAAATCTGCTTGGGATCGAATGTCACTGCGGTGTAGAAGTACGTGAAGGCTACGACGAGAACGAAGTAGAGAATGCCATACACCCACTGGTTATTGAAGAATGCAGTGAAGGCCGATGCGTATCCGGCAATCGTAGCATTGGAAACATGTGACAAGAAATTGGAAATGATTTGCGGGAAGAGCAAAATCGAGAGTGCGAAGATGATAGGGATAACACCTGCCTGATTGAGGCGGAGCGGGAGATAGGTCGATGCGCCACCGTAGACTTTGTTGCCCCTTACCTGCTTGGCATACGTTACAGGCACTGAGCGCTCAGCCTCAGTCACATAGACAACGCCCGCGACGACGACAAGTCCGATGACGAGTCCTGCAATGTACACAGGAAGATTGCCGACGTTATAATCAGCCACGAACTGTGTCAAACGGGTCGGCAACACTGAGACGATACCGGCGAAGATGATGAGTGAAACACCGTTGCCAATACCAAATTCTGAGATGAGTTCACCGATCCACATAAGCAACATTGAGCCAGCAGTGATAACGATGATGTTGATGATGTATGCCATCGTATCGAGATGTGGCAGGACATTCTGGGACTGGAGCAAGACCATGAATCCGATAGCCGAGACGATCGCCAACGGAACTGACAAAAGACGTGAGTAATGTGACAACTTGAGACGGCCAGCTTCCCCTTCTTCATGCATAAGAGCCTTCCACTTGGGGAACATCATAGTGAGGAGCTGAATAACGATAGATGCGGTAATGAACGGTCCGACACCCAACATCACAATCGATAGATTGGAAAGACCTCCTCCTGAAAAAATATTGAGGAAACCGAAGAACTGGCTCGAATTGAGCAATGTCGAAAGATTGGCAGCATTGACACCTGGAATTGGAATAGTCGCCAAGAGACGGAAGAGCACCAAGGCAAGAATGGTGAACCCGACTCTCTTGCGGAGAATCGGATCCTTGAGTGCTGCGGTTATTTTCTGGGCGAAATTATTCATATGATATTAGGCGCTCTTCTCTTCTGACTTTTTGTCAGCGGCTTTCTTGTTCGACTTGGCTCCCTTCCCTGCTTTTTTGGTCTCCTTGGCAGGAGCAACCTTCTTCTCGACAACTACAGCCCTATCGCTCTCATGAGTCGGACCCTTCTGTTTGGGAATAACGCGTGACGCAGGAAGCGTGACAGAACCACCAGCTTTTTCGATCTTGGCCTTGGCACTCTCTGAAACGTAACAACCAGAGAACTTGAGCGCCTTGGTGATTTCACCGTCACCGAGAATCTTGATCATCGGGATGACGCCAGACATAGTAGCAACAATACCCTTCTCGACAAGAACAGTCGGGGTAATAGCTTCGTTTGCAGCGAATGCACCTTCGATGATAGACACATTAATGACAATCGGCTTCAGAGATACTGGCTTGTTTTGGTTGACACCACGACCACGCAACTTCGGGAGCTTCTTGATGATGTCACGCCATTCTGGACGGCGTTTGTTACCAGCACGAGCTGATTGACCCTTGCCACCACGGCCTGAAGTCTTGCCACGCTTGCCACCACGAGCAACAATCATGCGCTTCATGTTGGGAGTCTTGCGTTGTAGATTATGGAATTGCATGGTAGTAGATGGGAAAATTAAAATGGAAAACTATTTGTTCGGATTGAGAACCGCGCGCGATACTTTGGTAAGTCTACGCAATGCCTCGATAGCTACCTTGGCGTTGTTGAGACGATTCTTGCTACCTGAGATGTATTTGGCACACACATCCTTGATGCCGGCCATTTCGATGACAGCACGAGCTGAGCTACCAGCGACCACTCCACGTCCACGAGCTGGGAAAATCATGACGCGAGCACTAGCATACTTGGCTTCTACCGCATGAGGAATAGTCATCTGTGCAGACAAAGGAACCTTGATGAGATTTTTCTTGGCATCACGAGTAGCCTTCTCGACAGCTGAGGCAGTATCGATACTCTTGCCGAGACCGACGCCGACACGACCCTTGCGATCACCAGCAACGACAGCAACACTGAAATTCATACGGCGACCACCTGAAGTCACACGGGTCACACGACGAATATCGATGATCTTGGAATCAAACTCGGGTTTGACACGCTCACGAGGTTCGCCACGAGCACCACCACGAGGAGCGCGAGGTCCACTCGAACCGCCACGACGTGCTGAATCTCCTCGCATCTTGCGTCCTGGAGTGATTTTGTTTGCACTGGCAGCAACTTCTGGAGCCACAGATGCAGCATCAACACCTGTCGACGGTACCTTCACCGGAGCTGATTCGTTATTGGTCTTGATATCTTGTGCGGTCATATGAGTAATGAATAATTAAAATTGGAGTCCTGCTTCACGTGCAGCATCGGCGACCATCTTGATCTTACCGGTATACAAATATCCACCGCGATCGAAGACGACTTTGGATACTTTGGCATCCTTTGCTCTCTTGGCAATTTCGACACCAACATCCTTGGCACGGTCAGTCGGGGTCTTGGCTTTTGATCGGCCAGAGTCAAATGCGGCGATAGTGTGGCCCTTGGTATCATCTATAAGCTGGGCATAGATATAACGATGTGACTTGAAGATAGCGAGTCGCGGACGTTCTGCTGTACCAGAAATCTTGGCACGAATGCGTGCTTTCCTTCGGGCGAATACGAGTTGTTTCTTCTGGATAGTCTTCATGATAGTGATGATTATGCAGCCTTCTTACCCTGCTTGCGACGAATGACCTCATCGATATAGCGGATACCCTTACCGAGATACGGCTCCGGCTTCTTGGTAGCACGTACAACGGCAGCGAACTGACCGACCTTCTCACAGTCAATACCTGAAACCGTCACAATGTTCTTCTCGCTAGTAACTTTGAGATCTGAAGGAATGGCTAGAGTGACAGGATGAGAAAAACCGACAGACATAACAAGATTGGCACCTTTGACGTCTGCCTTGAAACCGATACCTTCGACTACGAGCTTCTTCTCGTAGGGCTTGTTGACTCCAGCAAGCATGTTCTTGATGTGCGAAGCATACGTACCCCACAATGCACGGGCCTGAAGAGTATTACTATTGAGCGTAAGGGTGATGGCACCATTCTCGACAACGACGCCAATATACGGGCGAAATGTCTTGGTGAGTGTACCGAGAGGACCCTTGATGGTCATAACGCCACCTGAGAAGCTGGCCTCAGTCTTGGCAGGAATGGTGATAGGTTTTTTTGCGATGCGTGACATGATAGTGATGAAAATTACCAAATTCTGAAGAGGACTTCCCCGCCGACCTTGAGCTTCTTGGCATCCATGTCAACCAAGATACCCTTGGGAGTAGACAAGAATGTATTACCGAAACCACTACGGAACACGCGGATGTCACCAGACTTCTGATACATACGACGAGAGGTCTTGGATACACGTTCGACGCCAGTGACACGTGGAGCACTGTCGAGGTAGACGATACCGAGCTCGAGCTCATGAGCTGCCTTGTTTGCCTGAACACTCGAAAGATATCCTGACTTTTTGAGAGCATGAGCAATGTTCTCTACCAATTTGGAATGAGGTACCACAACAGAGACTTTGCGGGCGTCGCTGGCGTTCTTGATGCGAGTAATGAGGTTGGCGATAGAATCGGTAATCATGAGAGTAAAAAAGGAATTACCACGAAGATTTCTTGATACCTGGAATAACGCCTTCGTTGGCGAACTCACGGAAACAAATACGGCAGAGATCGAAATCTCTCATATATCCGTGCTTGCGACCGCAACGGAAACAACGGCGAACAACGCGCGACTTGAATTTCGGCTTTCTCTGGGATCGTACGATGACTGATGTCTTTGCCATGAATGTTTCGTTTCAATAAAACGAGGATTGGTTAGCTATTTTCCGCCCTGGGCGGAAATGTGCTTCCAATCGATGTTTAGGTATGAAAACCTTTATAAAGTAAGGTGTGGGTACTATAGCAAACTCATGGAGAGAGGTCAAATGTGTGGCAATGATCATCTTATAACTTGCGTATTACCATGCTATAGATTAGTCTGATTGCAGATCAGAAAAAACAGGACAAAGAAAGCAAAATCTATGAAATTACACGGCATCGACTTCGGCCCTGTCTGGGGAGCATCGGGGGTTCAAGGATTCTGGGGTGAAGGATATCCATTCCATCGCTACTATCGTATTATGTTTCCTGGCCTGTTCACGTTCAAGAACGTCACCTTCGTGGCCAAAACAATCACGTTGAATCCAAATCCTGGAAACATGCCACTCTACCCCGACGGCACAACTCCACGTGAATTCAGGCCTAGGTGCATCGTCGCCAACTTCCGGGCGGGCGCTATGTTGAACGCAGTCGGACTATCCAATCTGGGTGCCCGCTTCTACCTGGATGATGGCCGTTGGCAAGCACGGACGAAACCATTCGTACTCTCATTCATGGCCATAGGCAAGACACGACAAGAACGTATGTATGAGCTACGTAACTTCATCAGTTTGTTGAAAACGTATCTGCCTAATTTCAAGGCATCGATAGCCTTGCAGATCAACTGGTCATGCCCGAACGTCAAACATGACCTTCGTGAATTGTTGGCTGAAGTACTCGAGGGACTAGAAATTGCTTCAACCCTCGATATCCCGACTATTCCGAAATTCAATGCCTTGATCCCACCGGAACTTGCAGTGGAATTCTCCGAGAGTCATCTGTGTGATGCGATATGCGTCTCCAACACTGTCCCTTGGGGAGAGTTATCCGACCGGATTGATTGGAAAGGACTTTTCGAGTCGACGACTTCACCACTGGCAAAATATGGATTCGGTAATGGTGGCTTGTCGGGATCTCCGATCACTGGGATCGTCCGGGATTGGGTAGCTAGGTATTCCGAGCTTGACGGAAGAGTTCCTCTAAATGTCGGCGGTGGTATCATGTCTATACACGATGCTGATCAACTCGCAGAATGGAAATGCGCTCAGTCAATCTTCATCGGCACGGCCGCACCGCTACGCCCTTGGCGACTACGGTCAATCATAACTCGAGGGTGTGAGTGGGGCCACAAATACGACTGAAAGCACTCAGACAACACGGCCGCCCAGACAACTGGGCGGCCTTTTTACACACAAAGAATCCGCCACTATCTTCTTGCAAATAGAGTATAAGCAATGTAGCATGCCGACAGACCCAACCGAAACCCTGAACACCATTGAAAACCTATGAAACGACTGAAAGAAATCCGCATCCGTCGACCGAGTGACTTCCATACACATTTGCGCAGTCCTGCGCAAGTTGGTAATCGATGTTTCCGCATGTTAGTCAGAGCCAACTGTGCACACTATCGCTATGTAGTCGTCGAGCCAAATACGTTCTTGGATCCAGCAAACAGAAGCCATCACATCGAGAATGTTCACGACATGCTGGCATACCAGCAGTTGGTCCTCGGTGCTCTACCCGAAGGAAGCTGCTGCAGGCCACTGTTCTTACTCAAGCTCACACCGCAAACAACCCCGACAATGATCAGCGACGCCGCTCGTGCTGGATGTATCGGCCTCAAACTCTATCCTGATGGGGTAACCACCGGTGCCCAGCATGGCGGAGTCTCAAACTTCGCTTCGCGGCAAATCCACCGTTGTCTCGAACGTATGGAAGAGCTCAATCTCGTATTCCAAATACACCCAGAACTTCCACATTCGTTTTGTCTGACACGCGAGCGCCAGTTTCACGAAGTGATTGTGGAATATGGTAGGCGATTCCCAGCACTTCGCATCTTCGTCGAGCACATGACTGACCACCGGACCGTACAATTGATACATGACTTGCGGCAAACTAGAAACAAGGTGTATGGCACTATTACAGGACATCACCTGAGGCTCACTCTCGACAATGTCCTCGGAAATGTGGATCATCACTGCTGGCCTTGTGCCAAGTATCCTCATGATCAATCCGTACTCATTGGGGCGGCAATTTCGGGAGATCCGGGATTCATCTCAATCACCGACAGCGCCCCACACAAGTATCATCTCAAGCACCTGTACGATCAGGTTAACATGGACTGCGCTTGCGCTGGCGTCTTCAATCCAGCGGAAATCGCCATTCCCTGGCTAGCGCAATTATTTGAGGAACGGGGTGAGTTGGATATGTTGGAGACATTCACCTCGTACAATGGACTGTCTGCATACGGACTGTCCGAGGCAGCTAATGGAAGTGCCCTTGCTCTGGTCAAAGAACCTTGGACTGTGCCTAGACGATATGACAGTGGTGCTGGCACAGTGACACCGTTCATGGCCGGTGAGATGTTGCAGTGGCGAATCAAACAATCGTAACCTTACAGCACCAGAAACCAAGCGCCGCCCTCTTCGTGAGGTCGGCGCTTCTAATTTATTGAATCTGTGTACTGGCCTATTTCTTCCCCTCCTCCCTCTTGAGCGGCATACCGAGATGCTCGAGGAATGCGAGAGTAGACTGCTTATCGCGTGACGTAGTGACCAATGTGATAGCGAAACCGAATACGTCCTTGAGATCTTCATCTGAAGTCTCCGGGAAAATAGTGTGTTCCTTGATACCGAACGTGTAGTTGCCCATAGCATCGACTGAGGTACGTGAGAGACCGCGGAAATCCTTGGTACGAGGAAGGGCGATATGGATGAGGCGCTCCATGAAATCGAACATGCGTGCACCACGGAGAGTGATCTGGTATCCGATAGCATCACCTTGACGAGTCTTGAATGTGGCGATGGCTTTCTTGGTCACACGGACGGCCGGCTTCTGGCCAGTGATCTTGGCCAGACGATCTGCAATAAGATCAATCTTGCGCTTGTCCTTGATCGAACCGAAACTATTGGAAATAACTGCCTTGAGGAGACGAGGTGCCTGCATCGGATTGGTCAAACCAAGCTTCTCTTTGAGCGCTTTGTATGATCCCTTATTGAGTTCTGCAACGGTAGTATGTTTCATGGTGATTATTTCTTGGCAACCTTGGATGCGTGGATAGGCATAGCAACATCGACGACCTGACCCTTCTGGCCCTGACGTGTCGGACGCTGGTGCTTGCGGACAGTATTGATACCTTCGACGACTACTTTGCCCTGATCAGGAAATGCCACAACGACCTTGCCGGTCTTGCCCTTGTCATCACCTGAGAGTATGGTCACTGTGTCGCCTTTCTTGATATGCATGGTAGTTGAAGTTATACGATCTCTGGGGCACGTGAAGCGATGGTCTTGAAACCTGCCTCGGCGACCTCACGAGGAATCGGACCGAAGATACGTCCAGCAATCGGCTCTTTCTTGTTCTTTTCGATAATGACAACTGCGTTCTCATCGAAACGGACATATGAACCATCTTTGCGACGAGTCGGCTTGACCTGACGGACGACGACGGCATGGAGAACGTCTTTCTTCTTGATGGCCTTGCGTGGCTCGGCCTTCTGGACTGAGAGCACCACGACTTCACCAATCTCAGCATAACGCTTGTGTGAAGCACCAAGCACCTTGAAGATACGGCCGATCTTGGCACCGGAGTTGTCAGCGATATTTACGATTGAACGAGGTTGAATCATGGTAGTGGTATAAAAACTATGCGATCACTTTGAATGCCTTATTCTTGGAAATCGGTCGGCATGCCTCAATAGTGACTGTGTCGCCCATCTGCTTGGTGTTGCCAGCATCATGTGCCATGAGACGAGTACGCTTATTCATGAACTTGTGGTACTTGTCGTGCTTGACGTAACGCTCAATAAGGACAGTAACCGTGTCCTTCATTTTGTTGGAAACTACCACACCAGTGAACTTCTGGCGCTGTATGTCTTTCTTGGCTTGTGTGGTAGATGCTGACATGTGAATGGTGATATTACTTGAAATTGGGTCGTATGTCTAGGTCTTATGCCTTGTTGGGCTTATTGAGCACCGTAAGCAATCGTGCGATATCCTTGCGGATACCTCTGCCCTCCTTGACGTTCTTGGTCTTGGCACCAGCGCCACCGAATCGAAATGCACGAAGTGCTTCACGCTTTTCGGCAACAAGCTTGGCAATATCGGTCGGTGTCTTGGTTTGTATGTCTTTGATTTCCATGGTGGTTATATACGAGCTACGATCTTGGTCTTGACGGGAAGCTTGGTACCGGCCTTGCGCAAAGCTTCGGCTGCAACGGCATTCTCGACACCGTCGATCTCGAACATGACACGACCTGGACGGACCTCAGCCACGAAACCGACTGGATCTCCCTTGCCCTTACCCATTTTGACTTCAGCAGGCTTCTGAGTGAACGGCATGTCTGGGAAAATGCGGATCCAGACCTTGCCTGACTTGGTCGCGTAACGAGCCATGACTTTGCGGGCTGCTTCGATCTGATTGGAAGTGACACGACCGTAGGTCATGGCCTTGAGACCAAATGAGCCAAAAGCGACCGTAACGCCACGAGTCTCAGTCTTGGCAGCTTCCTTGGCGCGATTCTTGCGCTTCACGAAATGCTTGCGGTGTTTTACTTTCTTCGGGAATAACATGGTAGTAGATAAAAGCTAACGAAATTATTTCTGATCTTTCTTGAAAATTTCACCCTTGTAGATCCAGACCTTGATACCGATATCACCGTAGGTCATGTGGGCCTTCTCACGAGCAAAATCAATATCTGCACGAAGTGTCTGGAGCGGGATGCGTCCTTTCTTGAGCTCTTCGCTGCGTGCGATTTCGGCACCACCGAGGCGACCACCGAGGCGGATACGAATACCCTGAACATCCTTGTTAGCCATAACCTTCTCGATAGTCTGCTTCATGACACGGCGGAATGGGAGGCGCTTCTCGAGCGACTCAGCAATCATCAATCCAGCAATAGCGGCATTGGATTCTGGGTTGCGGACTTCTTCGATATCGATCTTGAGCTCCTGACCAGCGACCTCGGCCTTGTTGTCGCGAAGGAGTTTGAGGACCTTTTCGCGAAGCTTTACCACACCGTCTCCTGCCTTGCCGATGATCATACCCGGACGAGATGTCTTGACGATAACACGAAGGACTTTTTGGTTGCGCTCAATATCGACACCACCGACGAAGTGCGGGCGGAACTCAACCATGAGAAATTCACGAATGAGAAGGTCAGCCTTGAGTGACGTACGATATCCACGGTGTATACCGAACCAGCGGCTCTTCCAGTCGCGGATGACTCCCAAGCGGTGTGAATATGGATGTACGGTATGAGACATGGTGATTAATTATGATTTCTTGGCCTTGGGCGAAGTGACCTTCTTGATCTTTGCCTCACGAGTAGCCAAGGTGATAGTCACATGACTGGTACGCTTCTTGATCGGATGTGCCGATCCGCGTGAGACTGGCATGGAGCGTTTCATGACGAGGCCCTGGTCGACACGGATTTCTTTGACGAACAGAGTCTCAGCATCAATTTTGTGATTGTGAGAGGCGTTGGCGATAGCTGAATCTAGGAGACCAGCGAGCGGATGACGTGCCTTCTTGATCACCTGAGTGAGAATGATCTTGGCCTGTGCGACATTCTTGCCACGCACCATATCAGCCACAAGACGGACCTTGCGGGGTGAAATGCGAATGTTCTTGAGTGAAGCGGTAATCATGGGCGTGGATTATTTCTTGGCGGCAACGGTCGTAGCAGCTTCCTTGGCAGACTTGGCTGCAGCGAGCTCGGCCTCCTTGGCCTTCATCTCGATCTCCTTCTGCATCTTACCACCATGGCGCATGAACTTGCGTGTAGGCGAAAATTCACCGAGGCGGTGTCCTACCATGTCCTCGGTAACCAATACATCGATATGTGCGCGGCCATTGTGTACGCCGAAAGTGAAGCCGACCATTTCTGGTGAGATCTGAGAGCGGCGTGACCATGTCTTAATAACCCCAGATGAGGCGGGTTTCTTGCCGGCGATCTTCTTCAAAAGTCGCTCTTCGATATATGGTCCTTTTTTGAGGCTTCGTGCCATAATGAAATAGAGTACGGAATAAAACAAGCTCCGTGGAGCTCGCCAAGCATACTAACAAAAGGGCTATTGTAAGTCAAGGAATAATCGCCTATTTGTCGACCAATTTGAAGAAAACGTAATCAAATACCTTCTTGGTGGTTGAAATGAAAAGTTTGAACATGAAAACAAGTATAACAAAACAGAGGACCGTAGTCCCCTGTTTAATGTGGATACTTCAATAATCTTACTGCGTAGGAGTTGCCTTCTTCTTGCCGACCTGACGACGAGCGACGATGAAGACATTGGAATATTTCTTCGGAGCGCGAGTCTTCTGACCCTTACCTGCTGGCTTACCCCAGCGAGTCTTGAGACGGCGGAGACCACGACCCTGGCGCTGTTCACCACCACCATAGGGGTGATCTACTGGGTTCTGAGCAGTACCACGAACTGTCGGGCGAATACCCATCCAGCGTGAGCGGCCCGCTTTGCCGATATTGACGAGACGATTCTCTTCGTTCGAGACAGCACCGATCGAAGCCCATGCATTCTCGTGAATCTTACGGACCTCAGTCGAAGGCATCTTGATGTGAGTATAACCCGCATCGTTTGCGATCACTTGAGCGAACGAACCACCTGAACGGACGAGCTTGGCACCGCTGCCCGGCTTGATTTCGATATTGTAAATAAATGTACCGACAGGAATATTCTTGAGCGGAAGACGATTGCCAGTCTGGATCGGAGCCTTTTCGGAGACGATGAATGAGTTGCCGACCTTCATAGTCTTCGGAAGAAGGATGTAGCGCTTGGTACCATCATTGTATGACACGAGTGCTACGTAACCAGTGCGGAAAGGATCGTACTCGACTGTTTTGACGGTAGCGATGATATCGTGCTTGTCATACATGAAGTCGATCATACGATAGAGCTTCTTGTGACCTGCTCCCTTGTGACGGACGGTGATACGACCGAATGCATTGCGACCAACATCGCGCTTGAAGCCGACCGTAAGCGGCTTGTACGGCTCAGAGGCGGTCAAATACTGCTTGAACGGCAGCACAGTCATGTGGCGGCGAGACTTTGATGTAGGGCGGAATGATTTCATGTGAGTATAGTAATAAGCGATTATACGAAGTCGATCTTTTCACCTTTCTTGAGGGTGACCAATGCTTTGCGAATACCAGAAACAACACCGCGGCGACCGCGTACGAAGACATTCTTGGACGGCGTGTTGACGATAGCGACCTTGACTGGAGTCACCTTGTACAATTCTTTGACAGCTGCAGCGATAGTGTCCTTGTTGGCACGAGTAGTGACCTCGAATGTATAGACGCCTGACTGGCTCAAAAGTCCTGACTTCTCAGTCACACGAGGACGGACAATCGTACTTGCTGAACCAGAGATGCTCGGCGTAGCAACGGCAGGAGCCGCAACCGCCTTGGTCGCAGTTTTCGTAGAAGCCTTGGCCTTGACTGGCTTGGCCACTACTTCAGTTGATTCAGTTTTCTTTTTTCCAAATAAAGCCATGGTAGTAAATATTATTTCGTCTTGGTGAGCGACTTGAGTGATTCAGCCGGATTGGTCACAATGAGGTACGTGTGATTGAGGACTGAAACTGGATTGATATTGCGGAACTCTTCGACTGAGACATTACCGAAGTTGCGGAAACTCCTCGTAACTGCTTCTGTCTTCTTGTCGAGAGCGACGATAGCGGCATTTTTGGACTTGGTAGCGAGCTTCTCGTATCCCTTGATGCCAGCGAGTGTAGTGACGATCTTCTTGGCCTCTGCAGTCTTTGGGGCAGTGAGTGAGAGCGTATCGACGAAGAGAATTTCACCATCCTTGAACTTGCGCGAGAGGATCGTGAAGAGGGCCTTGGTCCTGACTTTCTTGTTGATCTTGCGTGAGAAATTCTTGTCGTTTCTCGGACCATGAGTGATACCACCACCGACCCAGATAGGTGAGCGTGATGAACCGTGACGAGAACGACCCGTGCCCTTCTGTTTCCACGGCTTCTTACCACCACCACGGACTTCTCCGCGGGTCTTGGTATGAGCGATCGGATCACGAGCATTCGAATTCATGAGACGGACGACTTCATGTACGAGGTCGGCGTTCCACGGCAGACCGAATACATCCTTGGAAAGAGTGATCTTCCCTGCCGCCTTGCCATTCTGATTGTATATGACTGATTCCATGGTATGTAATGCTAGCCTACGATTTCGACTAATGTGCCGCGTGTGCCTGGAATAGCTCCAGAAACATACATGACGCCTTCTTCCTGGTCAATGTGTGCGACTTTCAAATTCTTGACAGTGATACGGTCAGAACCCATGCGACCTGCCATGCGTGTAGCTACTGGCACACGAGTGCGGAGACCTCCACCGATAGAACCTGGCTCACGTTCTGAGTGCTTCTGACCGTGTGAACGAGGACCACCACCGAAGCCGTGGCGCTTGACCACACCCTGGAAGCCCTTACCCTTCGAAATAGCGCTCACGGTGACAGTATCTCCTGCCACGAACTGTGAGAGTTCTACCTTGTCACCGACTTTGAGAGTCGGAGTGCCAGCATTCGGTGCAAAATCACGGAACTCACGAACTGATGCGAATGAACCGAGATCTTTCCATTGACCCTTCTGGGCCTTGGCGATACGGGTAGCATTACGAGATCCTTCACCGAGTTGCAACGCTTCGTATCCATCGGCCTCTTTGGTGCGAACCTGAGTGACGATATTGGCGCGTACAGAAACAGCTGTCACCGGGACGGCAACACCGGTCTCATTGAAGACCTGGGTCATATTCAGCTTTCTTCCAAGAATGAATTTCATGTCAGTAAATGAGGTACAAGTTCCAAGGTACAGGGTACAAGTATGAATTCCTTGTACCTTGCCCCTTGTACCCTGTCCCTTTTTCAATCTACATCATCTTCACATCAATGTTCACACCTGATGGAAGACTGAGGTTGGTCAATGCTTCGATGACCTTGGGGTTGGGATTGATAATATCGATCAGTCTCTTGTGTACACGCATCTCGAACTGTTCACGGCTGTTCTTGTCAATAAATGATGAACGGTTGACCGTGTACTTCTTGATCTCGGTCGGTAGTGGTACCGGACCGTGGATCTCTGCATCATAACGAGCAGCAGTATCCATGATCTGCTTGAGTGATGCATCGAGGATCTTGTGTTCGTATGCACGAACGCGAATGCGGAGATGAGGAGCTTCACCAGCTACCTTGGCTTTGCGAGCACGAGGTGCTTTTGCGGGAGCCTTCTTTGCTGTGTCTTTTGTGGTAGCCATGGAAGCAATAATTATGCGACGACTTTGGTGATAACGCCGGCACCGACGGTCTTGCCACCCTCGCGGACAGCGAAACGCATCTTGTCTTCGAGAGCAACTGGAGCAACGAGCTTGACCTTGAAGGTAATAGTGTCGCCAGGCATGACCATCTCTACCTTTTCTGGGAGGGTCACTTCGCCAGTAACGTCTGTTGTGCGGATATAGAACTGAGGCTTGTATCCTGTAAAGAATGGAGTGTGGCGGCCACCTTCCTCCTTCTTGAGAACGTATACTTCTGACTCGAATTCGGTGTGAGGCTTGACTGAACCAGTCTTGGCGAGTACCTGGCCACGAGAAACGTCATCCTTGGCAGTACCACGGAGGAGGAGACCGGCGTTGTCACCAGCAATACCCTCTTTGAGCTGCTTGTTGAACATTTCGATACCAGTGATGGTGGTCTTGGTAGTATCACGGAAGCCGATGATCTCGACTTCATCACCAACCTTGACCTGACCACGCTCGATACGACCAGTAACCACTGTTCCGCGACCTTCGATCGAGAAGATGTCTTCGATAGGCATGAGGAATGGCTTGTCGATTTCGCGAGTCGGCATCGGGATATAACTGTCGAGAGCATTCATGAGCTCATCGATCTTGACGGTCCATGCAGCATCACCTTCGAGGGCCTTGAGAGCTGAACCACGGATAACCGGAGCGGTCTTGCCGTCGAAACCATTCTTGGTGAGGAGTTCACGCACCTCTTCTTCGACGAGGTCGAGGAGGTCCTTCTCCGGAACCATGTCACACTTGTTGAGGAATACGAGCACCTTCGGCACACCGACCTGCTTTGCAAGAAGGATATGTTCACGAGTCTGAGGCATAACACCATCAAGAGCTGAAACCACGAGAATAGCACCGTCCATCTGGGCGGCACCAGTAATCATGTTCTTGATATAGTCAGCGTGACCTGGAGCATCGATGTGAGCATAGTGACGAGTTGCACTCTCATATTCGACGTGTGCGAGAGAGATCGTGACGATCTTGGATGCGTCACGAACGGTACCGCCCTTGGCGATATCTGAATAAGCCTTGTCCTTTGCGAGGCCCTTCTTGGCCTGAACTGCAAGAATAGACGCGGTAAGAGTAGTCTTGCCGTGGTCAACGTGACCGATGGTACCGACGTTCACGTGCGGCTTCGTACGATTGAATTCTGCTGCCATAATATTAGTTTAGTGCTCTTTACTCTTGAATGTCATCGTCTGAATTGGTGCGTGTACACCCAAACGACGCGATTCAAAAGCTCAGAGATAAATTGTTACTAGTTTTTAAATTCGAACTATGATTTTACGAGGAAATCAATTCGAAAACGCTGGCGACCAGTAGGTCGGGCCGACGGAGGCCAAGCGCGTACCGGAGAGTCTAGCATGTGGATAAGTAGGTGTCAAACTTTTCTAGGCCGGGCCTAGAATTAATTGTTGGAGATAGTGAAAGCTGCCTCACTTGAGTCGCATACTGTCGTAGATCCAGCTGCACACACACGAAACCGGTAGTTACCTGCGGGTATTTTTACATTATCCACGTCGGTAGCCACAACCCAGTTGTACGCCATAGTAATCGGAATATTCTTGTCCAGGACATACATCCTGGAATTAGGCGTCGTAGTACAGGGCGCTGTATTACAATAACTTGATTGGTCAAGATAGAGATCGAGTCGTGTATTGGTGTCAGTCGAAGCGGTGAGAGTCCAGCGCAGATACTGTGCCGAGCCAGCTACCCATGTTTCACCTCCGTTAGGAGATACGACAGTTACGTCTGGACCGGCCGTAATAGTGAACGGTTTGTCACTCGAGGCACAATTGATGGTTCCGGTCTCGCAGATTTTAAGGATGTATCGCCTTCCATCATTTGGGACTAAATATGTAGGAGCCGGGTATATCGCTGGGACGACATCTGGCTGGTATTGGCCGACATTCCATGAATATGAATTCTGGTTGATGCCGACATTACGAGCAATTGTATATTCAAGTATTGGTAGAGGTATGCACGAAAATCCAGACGGGCACGGTTCTTGATAAGTACGTATCTTTATATCCGCATACGTCGCCCTGAAATACGTCGGCGAATTCCAACGAATAGTCTGAGTTGTACCGCGCTGCCAATATTCACCACCATTCGGAGATACCACCTTGAGTGCACCAGCGCTAGATCCGACGACTTTGACCGTAGCAGTCGATCGACTCGAGAGTCCGAGACTATTACTGACCGTGAATCTCACCTTGTACGTGCTAGGTTCGGTATAAGCATGTGTGAATGTCGAAGACTGCTGAACTGCTGGAGCAGATGGATTGACTCCGACCGGGCTACAGACGTATCCATCCGGACATTTCACGGCAGCATATTCCAGAGCATCTCCCCATTCGACATAATATCTCAATGTACCATTCTGGGGATCAGTTGCTTTGATACTCCATGTACCACTCTCATTGACCGAGAGTACCGTCGGAGCATCAACATTATTGATGATTGGTGCACGAGAATCAGTACGAACCGGATTACGATCATGAAGACGAGCTCGACTCAAGGGACCGAAATAACCAGTACCAGGAAGCCCTTCACTTTCTTGGAATCGCTTGAGGGCTTGACGCGTCTGTTCACCGAAATATCCTTTGGCGACTTTGCCCGAACTGACAGCCGCAATGTCGAAGCCGTTCCCGATCAACCACGATTGGAGTTGGGCGACGTCATCACCCACAGTACCTACAGTGAGATTTTTCGAAAATGCGTATTCTTGCGCGCTAGCCACAGAGACTATGGCCACGAGTGCGATACTTGAAGCAATAATGTATTTTTTCATATAGTATTTATAGTAGAGTAATCGTAAGGATAAGAATATACCATCAATTGTACTCTCTTCCGCCCCACACAACAATTAACAGGTTATACCTATACTACAGCCGCCTGTGGACTCGATTTATTATACACGTTTGATATACTCGCCACATGTATGAAAATTCTCCTCGTTGAAGACGACCCGTTGCTTGCCGAGATGACGACGAACGGCTTGGTAGCCGCTGGTCACATTGTCGACGTTGCCACTGAAGGAGGCGAAGGTTCATTCCTAGGCAAGAGCTATGATTATGACGCCATCGTCCTCGATTATTCTCTTCCGAAAAAAGATGGGCTCACTATCTGTAGAGAGATTCGCGCCTCAGGCAAAGTGACTCCTATCATATTTTGCACCGTTATTGATGACCTAACGACCAAAGTCGCAGCCTTCGATGCGGGCGCCGATGATTATGTCGTCAAGCCGATCGCCTCAGCTGAATTGCAGGCCCGCCTCCGGGCGCTCCATCGACGACCAGCTATTGATCATACTGAGACGATCAATCTATGTGGCATAACACTCGACTTGAATGCAGGAACAGTCTCCTACAATGGCACAGAGATCCATCTGACACGCAAAGAATTCGGCGTACTCGAATATCTTGCCCGTCACCGTGACACCATTGTCTCACGCGCCATGATACTCGAATATGTCTGGAGTGCTGACAGCGACTCCCTTTCCAACACCGTCGAAACGCACATCCGCAACCTTCGCAAGAAATTGGCTGCTGCAGGAGCTCCCGATCTCATCGAGAATAGCCCCGGGCGAGGATACATGATATTTTCTCGCAACAAGAACACATGAACAGATCTTCAGCAAATCTTCAGCAATTCTTCATTATTTCTTCATTTCGACCTGATACGGTACCTAGAGTTACGTGTCGACGCAACGCTTACCACTAATCGCATGATGACTACTGTGCACGATTCGTCTTCCCGCATCATTCATTAATATGAATTCCCTCTCGTACATGCAGGCGTATGCTGAGGGCTCGTCCACCGCCGCGACACTCTCCGTCTCGGCAGTGGATGTAGTGATGTACTCATTTGTGACACTGTTCGTAATCATTGTGGCGATACTGTCATATACCCAGATCAAGACCTCGCGACGACTCGAAGAGTTGTCAGACGAAGCGATGCACGCCGAACGACTCCGCTTCGAACGACGCATCGCCGAGCGCACTCGTGCCCTCGTCAGATCGGAAGAGCAACGATTTATTGAACTAGACCGCACCGCCCGTTTCGGCACACTATCTCAAGGATTATTCCATGATCTCATGAATCCGTTGGCGGCACTCACGACCTATGCCGAGAATATGGCTCACCGTGACTCCCTATCTGAGACGAGCCGTGGCATGATCACCAAGATGCTCGAGACTTCACGCCGTCTCGGTTCATATATGGACAGCGTACGTCGCTGTCTCGAGACCAACCGCGCACAACCGGTCGAAACAAGTGATTTCTGGCACGAAGCGGAAATTGTAAGAGACGTACTCGGCTACAAGGCGCGCATGGCACAGGTGCGCATCGTATTGGACAATCCTTCATCACTCACCGTGAATATCCATCCTGTCCGTTTACACCAACTTCTACTCAACCTAGTCACCAATGGTATCGATGCATGTATCGAACGAGGCGGTACCGACACTTCAGATGAGGCCAAGAATGTCACCGTACGTGCCCACAAAGAAGATGGCCGTATACGTATTTCAATACACGATACAGGTATAGGTATGTCCGAATCGACTCAGGGCAGATTGTTCAAAGAATCATTTACGACCAAAGCGAAAGGTACAGGAATAGGTCTCTCGACGGTCAGGATGATTGTCGAAGAAGATCTCCAAGGCACGATCACCGTCGAAAGTCAGGAAGGTGTCGGTTCGACATTCACGATTATGTTTCCGTGTATGTAATGGAGTCGCCCGGTACACTCTTTTTCTGATTTACCTCGATACGTTTCATGCACTGATTCATTTCTTCTAATTTTAGATCTATTATTGCGAAATTCTTAACGACAATACCCCTAACTGTTTTTAGATGCGCATTGAGTGTTTTGCTTGAAACCATCTTTTTATGCTTAGTTCTTATAACCGTACAAGTCCTTATATGTTTACGAGAAAATACACGAGATTGGCATGCTAATTATAATTAGCGTTATGTAAAATTGCAAGGGTCTTTGTTATTCAGTTACGATGTCTTGACTTTTATAATAAAACATGCCATCATATTACATGTAGTTTTTGAGGTGCCCCGCCTCTACAAATCAACCCCCCGGGGACAGAAAGACCTCTCGAAAAATGAAAAAGCTCCTTGTATTCGTAACGACATTATTTCTCATCATTGCAGCCGTGCCCGCTCATGCGGGGGCCGTCTATCTCAGGGCTAGCAATTGTGATGACGCCGCCCAGCTTATCACTGCGTGGGAAAAACAAAATCCAACCGCCCGAATAGTCACCGTTAGCACAAAATCGACCAGCAACGGTTGGCTGGAAGGCGTACTGGTTGTATATCGGGTCAAAGCACCAAAGACACCGAAACCCGCGGCGGCGAAGAAATGATGTTGAAAAACCCTCGAAATGACCTTCGTGAGACTGACCTTCGGGCCATTCTCACGAAGGTCTTTCTCATTTATGTACCCGAAGCCGCCTCCACTTATTGTCGTTCATAAATCTATCGACCTGCTCGAAAATCTTCTGATGCCCTGATGCATTGGGATGGAGTCCGTCTTCAAAATCATTCACATCAAGATGTCCAATTTCGATGAACGATACTCAGTTATTTTGCTCACTTTTTCTTGGCTCGTATTGCAACCCAAATTCCCCTAGTTCGCTCTCCACCTCCAAATCCTATTGTTTTGATATCCTCAATAATAAATCCGTGTTTCTCCAACGATTCAGCGATTTCTTTTGTTGAATGAAAATAAAAAATATTTTTTGACAACCTTCCACCAGGAACAAAGACGGCTCCTTGGACACGTTTGCCGTCAACCTTTGGCTTATCAAACCACGATTCCCAGACGTCTCGCGCACCTATGTCTGCAGTAAATATCAACAACCGACCATCCTTACGTAGCACCCGAGCCAACTCAGCATGCGCTCTATCTAGATCATCTATATGAAACCAGACGCCAACAGAAAACGCTGCATCAGCCGACTCAGCATCCAAAGGTAGTGAGTATGCATCTCCTTGTACAAATGTCCTCTGTGCATTTGCGTATTTCTCTTGTGCACGATGCAATAAATACTCTGACGGCTCAATCCCAACATATTCTAATTCCCCAGTATCGAAAGCAGCGGAACAAATACCCTGACCCGAGCCAACCTCAATAATTGTTTCTGGTTTGAATTCTTTCACCCAAGAATTCAGCATCGGGTAAATCTCCATCTCCCGAGTCCGTGAGCCTTGATTCTCGATAGAATCAATCCATTCTTGCGCCACCGTTTTGTCTTCAAAAGGATTTTCTTCTTTCATTGACACATTACAAACACACCGAGCTCGCCAGTGAATCCCCCTCTCGGAGTTTCATGACGCGCACACCTTGTGTGGCACGACTCAATGTCGGAATTTCTTTGATGTCGATACGGATGACCTGTGATTTCTTGGACATAGCCACGATCTCCTCCTCATCATCAGTCACCACCTTGGCAGCCATGAGAGGACCCGTCTTCGACGTGACATTCATGGTGAGAATACCTGAGCCACCACGACCCTGGACCTTGTACTCATCGAGCTTAGTCTTCTTGCCGTATCCATTGGCGCCCATAACGAAGAGTGCCGGATTCTTGGCATCATTGGAGACAACGTCAGCAGAGATGACTGCGTCTTTCTTGTCGAGTTTGATAGCACGCACACCGGCTGCATTACGACCCATTTCACGAATATCAGATTCCTTGAATCGGATCGACTGACCTTCCCTCGTAGCGATAGTGATCGTGTCATTCTTGGAAACGAACGAGGCAGAGATGAGCTCATCACCTGCATCGAGCGTAATAGCAATGAGACCCGAACGACGTACGTCCTTGAAATGAGATGCTGAAGATTTCTTGCCAGTACCATTCTTGGTGACCATCATGAGTGAGAGACCATCAGCTTCTTTCTTGTTCTTGGGCATAGCTAGAATAGAAGTGACGTGCTCCCCTTCTGCGAGTGACAGGAAGTTCATGACTGACTTGCCCTTGGTAGCACGCTTGCCCTCAGGAATATCATACATTTTGATCTGATATGCCTTGCCCTTGTCGGTGAAGAACAGGAGGTCATTGTGAGTAGTGGCGAACACGAGATGTGAAATGAAATCTTCTTCCTTGGTATCGAGGTCGACGACACCGACGCCGCCACGCTTCTGTTTGCGATATTCATCAGGATTGGTGCGCTTGACGTAGCCACCTTTGGTAAGGACAAGTACTGACTCTTCATCAGCAATCAGATCTTCTGGATTGAAATCTTTGACACCATGCTTGACGATCTTGGTACGACGGTCGTCACCATATTTGGTCTTGATATCTGCAAGCTCAGTCTTGATGATAGTGCGCACTTTCTTCTCAGAGCCGAGAATGCCCTGGAGTTCTTCGATGAGCGCCTGGACTTCTTTGAGTTCGTCGAGGACTTTCTTGCGCTCGAGGCCAGCGAGCTTCTGGAGACGCATATCGAGAATGGCCTGCGCCTGCAAGTCACTGAACTTGAACTTCTTCATGAGTCCAGCCTTGGCATCTGCTACATCCTTGGAAGCACGAATGAGGGTGATGATCTCATCGATATGATCGAGTGCCTTCTTGAGACCGAGCAAAATGTGCTCTCGTGCTTCTGCAGCATCGAGATCGAACTGTGTCCTGCGGCGGATAACGTCGATACGATGGTCGACGAATTCTTCGAGTACAGATTTGAGAGACAATGTCTGTGGAACACCGTTGACCAGAGCGACCATGTTCATGTGGAACGCTTCTTCGAGCTGGGTATGCTTGTAGAGCTGGTTGAGGACCTTCTCGGGATACGCACCCTGCTTGAGATCGAGCACAATGCGCATCTCCTTGTCTGATTCGTCGCGCAAGCCACGAACACCCTCGATGATTTTGTCGCGGACCAGATCTGCCATACGGATGATCAGTTCGGATTTGTTGACGCGATACGGGATCGAAGAGATGACGATCTGGTACTGACCCTTCTTGTCTTCGACGATCTCAGCTTCACCACGTACGGTGATACCGCCACGACCGGTAGCATAAGCATGATGAATGTCTTTCTCGCCATACATGATAGCGCCCGTCGGGAAATCAGGACCTTTGATGAATTGGAACAGGTCTTCATTGGAAGCATCTGCATTGTCGATCAGGAATGTGGTAGCGTCGACCACTTCGCCGAGGTTGTGCGGAGCGACGTTGGTGGCCATACCGACAGCGATACCGAGTGTGCCATTCAAAAGTAAATTGGGTACAGCAGTCGGGAGGACTGAGGGTTCTTTGCGTGTACCGTCATAGTTGGGGCGGAAATCGACTGTGTTCTTGTCGATATCGCGGAGCAACTCGGCTGCGATACGAGACATCTTGGCTTCGGTATAACGCATGGCAGCAGCGGAGTCACCATCGACGGTACCGAAGTTGCCTTGGCCTTGAATGAGGCGGTAGCGCATAGTAAAGTCCTGCACCATCTTGACCATCGAATCATACACGGCGACGTCACCGTGGGGGTGATAGTTACCGAGTACGTCACCGACGACGACAGCTGATTTGCGGAATTTGGACTGGAATGTGAGACCCTTCTCGTGCATGGCGTAGAGGATGCGACGATGCACCGGCTTGAGTCCATCACGTACATCAGGGAGCGCACGGTCAGTGATGACTGACATAGCGTAGTCGAGGAATGACTCGCGCATCTCGGTGGTGATATTGCGCGGAACAACACCAGCGCCCTCAGGGCGTGGCGCTACATCTTCTTGGGCTTTCTCATTCTTTTTGGCCATAAGAATTCAACAATTGAACAAAGGAACTATTAAACAATTCGGTACAGCTACCCGAGAATTAATCTGAGCAATTGTTCAATGGTTCCCTTGTTGAATTACTCCATATTATACCAAAAAAGGTGACGCGATGCGACTTGACTTTGATGGATTTTGTGTGTAAATTTTGCCTGAAACAGCTTTGAACCTACGGCTCATTAAATAACTATGGAACACAAGCAGCGAGAGACTGTGGTTGCCCTCATGGAATCAATCGTCGCACGTGCGCATGCCACTCCCAGACATCAACATAGTGGCCTAGCGGGCGGATTCCTCTGCGTCCAAGATTGGCGAAAATCGAGACTCGAATTCGTCTTGCCTATCGGTATGATGCGAGACAAAGATGCGGGCCTGTTTGCCTGGCACGCACAAAATCGTGCCCAGATTATGCAAGATCGTCCTCCTCAAGACCTCAGCTTGGGCGGAAGTCATCTAGGCACAATCCGGACACATAGGTTAATCCTGTCATTTTACGGATCATTATCGCACCACCTCAGTGAGGCATGCGTGATCGCGCTTGCACTACATTCCAGACCGCGCTTGCTCCGACCAAAAGATGCCGCCCGTATCATGGAGGGCAGCAAGAATACCGTCTTCCTGGGCCAATTTCTCAATATTACTCGTCCAGAGTCGAGAGGGTGACCAGTTGACTAGACTCCCATTGAACGCCGATGCCACAGCCCCCGCTGTGGTATTTTTATATAGAAATTATTTCTTCCCCGGCAACACCTCTACCTCCTTGTAGGTGATCTTTTTTGTACCGAAAATCATCTCTTTGATATCTGCGAGAAAAGTGCCGACTCCGGCAATGAGTGATTGACCCGGTGTACCCGCTTGAGCGACTGCTTGGGTCACTGCGTTACGAGGTGAAACAACACTCGTAGTGAATGAGGCGAGCCAAAATGCAAAAATAATCACCGTGACACTAAGTGATGACCAGAAAGCGAAACGCTTGCGTACATGTTCCGGCTTGGCGCGCAGATTTTCGAGATGAGTCTGGAAGGACATGGTAGCTATAAGTTTACAGTCATTGGAGGTTGCTGACAAGCGTTGTTGTACACCCCCAAAAGCACCAAATTGTACTTTGTGATTTGTAATTTAATCCCCTATTCCCTCTCCAGCACTACCACATCAGCATCTTTACCTTCGAGATCTTTCTTCTTGAGCGTAAGCTTGGGCTCTGGTTTGGGATTCTCACCGGCTTCCTTGAGGAATTTCTTGAGGGTATCTTTGTCACCGGTATCACCATAATTTACCGGAATAATGATTTTGGGACCGATAGATACAGCAAGCTTGTAGGCTTTGGCTGGATCGAGAACACCATCACCACTGATCGGCACAAAGAGGATATCGACGGCATCAATGTTTTCATCTGCCTCTTTGGGCAATTCCGTAGTATTGATCGCGCCCAAGAAACAAATGTTCATGCCCTCGAGAGTGACTGTATATATTGTATTGAGACGTTTCTCCTTGTCGTAGCCAGATTCAGAGCCGAAACCTTTGATGAATACACCTTTGACTTCATATTCACCGGGACCAGCGATTGCGAACGGTTTCTTGTCACCGAATGACACTTGATCGACACCATTCATGTCAGGATGATTGACGCTGGTGAGTACAATATCAGCACCAAACTTGCTCGCCTTGAGCTTGGATTCCTTTGAGACAGGGTTGAAGGCAAGAATGGTATCGCCAAACTGGATTTTCACGAATTGTCCGCCGAGATAATTGATGATCATAGTGCCCAATATGGTAGCAGATTGGTGCCAATAAAAAAAGTGACCGCACCCCTTGCGAGGCGCGGTTGCTAGCGTGGCCATGGCCAAGGTAGCGGTTTTTTCGGACCACGGTGTGGTCGCCACTCAGAGTCAGGTTTTCTGTACTGCGTGATTCGCTTTCTGTTCGTGGTTAGCGATCTACGTATTGCAGCCTGACGCTCCGCTTCTTCACGAGCCTGACGATATTTCACCATCTCGGACTGACGAATAATCTCACCGATCTCCGGAAGCGGCCTCCCTTTTTCGAGGTGATACCACCACTCCTTGAGACGCGATCGCCGAGCCTCTGGATCATCAGGTAGTGACTTCAGATCTTCTTCGACGGTGTGACGACATTCACGCCCCTGTCGTTGCAGCCAGATCTCGAGCCCTTCGAGAGTTCGCGGTGGAGTTTTTCGAATTTTCATGGTCCGATCCTTTCATTCAGAGCCGGAACTTACGTGTTTCCGGAACGGGTTCCATAGCCTGTGGCTGATGAATAAGACACCACAATGTGGCACACGCCACCTCCAATTTCATCGCACAAATCTTCTTCGCTGACCAACTGTGTTTCGTCCCAAAAGGAACCGTCCTCACATTGAACGAGAGTACTCCGAGTTGTACGCGGGCACGCTCTCGGAGAGCGGTGTACAACTTCCATTTTCCTTCAAGCGTGGCAGGTATCTCCAACACCGGCACATGTTTATCCGACTGAAACAGTGTTTTTTTCATAAAGCTTTTTCTCCCTTCCACCGCACACTCTACGCCGGGCTCGACAAAAAAGCAATCGTGATGTATTATCGAGACTTCGAAGCGTGAAGCTTCGGTTAGGTACGTGTTCCTTTATCAATCCGCGCGTTATCCCGAAATTTTATTTATTAGTCTAAAAAACGGGGCGGCGGAACATTCACATGTTCAAGAAACTTAAAGAAACCCTCGTCGGCAAGGAAGAAATCACGGAGACTGTCGCTGCTCCAGCCGAAACCAAAGCGACATCAAGCAAGAAGAAGACAAAGCCTGAAGGCGAAGTCGCCAAGAAAGATGACATGGAGCTCACTGACGCCCAGAAGGCCAGCCTTATGGGTGGCATGATTGCGTCCATGAAGAATCCTCCGATTATCGGTGACCTCGTCGAAGGACCAGTCATCGCTATCGAGAAGTCATCGGTATTCATCGACCTCGCTCCCTTCGGTACCGGTATCATCTACGGCCGTGAGTTCATCATCGCTCGCGATGTCATCAAGAAGATCAATGTCGGTGATGTTATCGCTGCAAAGATCGTCGATACCGCTCACAAAGAAGGTTACTACGAATTGTCACTCAAAGAAGCTCGCCAGGCGCTCATCTGGAGTGAAGCAGAGGCCGCTATCAAGGAGAAGCGCACTCTCGACCTCCTAGTCAAGGAAGCCAACAAGGGTGGTCTCATGATCGAATGGCAAGGCATCGTCGGCTTCTTGCCAGCATCTCAGCTCAAGTCTGAACACTATCCCAAGGTCGCTGACGGTGACAAAGACAAGATCCTCGAGGAGCTCAAGAAACTCATCGGTACTCGTCTCCAAGTCGCCATCATCACCGCTGATCCCAAGGAAGGTAAACTCATTTTCTCTGAGAAAGGCCAAGAGAGCAAAGAGAAGGAGAAGGTCGTTAGCAAGTACGAGATTGGTGACGAAGTCGACGGTCTGGTCACTGGCGTGGTCGACTTCGGCATCTTCGTCAAACTCGAAGAAGGTCTCGAGGGCTTGGTCCATATTTCAGAGATCGACTGGGGTCTCGTCGATGATCCGCGCAACTTCGTGAAGACTGGCCAGAAGATCAAGGCCAAGATTATCGAGATCAAGGATGGCAAGATTTCATTGTCACTCAAGCAGATGAAGCCCAATCCGTGGACCGAGGCCACCAAGAAGTACAAGAAAGACATGTCCGTCACTGGTGTCATCATCAAATTCAACAAGCATGGCGCCCTCGCTTCTATCGAAGAAGGCGTCGCTGGATTGGTACACGTCTCAGAGTTCGGCTCGGAGGAGAAACTCCGCAAGACACTCGAGCTCGGCAAGACATATCCGTTCAAGATTACCCTCTTCGATCCCAAGGAACAGAAAATGGCTCTGTCATATTCTGGAGAGAAGAAATAGATATAAACAAAAAATCCCGCGAAGTTCCCCTCCATGGGATTTTTTGTTGGCTCACGCGTTGCGGTCATACGACCACGGCTGCGTTCGCAGGCTCACGCGTTGTACATACTCATCGCCTTCTCACGACTTTCGCGCACCATGACCTCGACGGCCGCGACTACATTCTTGGTGACTTTCTTGAGCTCTTTCACTTCCTCATCTTTGAGTTTACCGAGAATGAATTTCTCGATTTTTTCATCGCCATGAGGCGTCTTGGCGTTGCCTTTTGCGTTTTCGGGAGCGACACCGATACGAATACGCGGGAATGCTTCTGTCTTGACCGACTTGATGATGGATTCGAGACCATTGTGGCCACCCGAGCTGCGATTGAACGAGATACGAATACGACCTAGAGGCAAGTTGAAATCATCGTAGATCACAATCATCTTCTCAGCCGCTTTGACACTCTTGACCAGTGGGGCGAGTGCCTTGCCTGAATTATTCATGAATGTGTCTGGCGCAACGAACGTCACTGTTTCCTTACCGATTTTGCCTTTGGCGACGTGTGCGTTGAGCTTCTTGTCGTACTTGAAATCGTCCTCAGCATACTCGGCACGAAGTGCTTCGAGTATGATACGTCCTGTGTTGTGACGTGTAGCGTCATATTCCGGACCTGGATTACCGAGACCTGCGATGATGTATGGCATGGCAGTAGTATAGATTGAAAAAAACCCTTGTGTCAAACCACTTTTGGTAGTAAAATGTCCCCACCGTAAGACTCATTATTCATGGATACTCCCTCTCAGCAACCTACATCACCATCTCACCGAAAGACCGCCGTGCAGATGATACGTGAGTGGTTCCAGGTCATCATCATCGCTCTCGTCATTGCGCTCCCTATTCGTTATTTCATTGCCGAGCCTTTCATCGTGCAAGGTGCGTCGATGGATCCCACATTCTCGACTGGCCAATTCCTGATCGTCGACCGTATTAGTTACCGATTTGGCGCACCCAGTCGTGGTGATGTCGTCGTGTTCGAGTACCCACTCAATCCGAGTACATACTATATCAAGCGTATTATCGGTCTACCGGGTGAATCAGTCTCGATCAATCACGGCACCGTCACCATCACAAATACAGAGCACCCCGAAGGGTTCACGCTCGACGAGTCCTACATAGATAGTTCTCACGCGTCGCTCGATTCGCTTACAGAGACGCTGGGACCAACCGAATACTTCGTGATGGGAGACAATCGTGCCCAGAGTGCCGATTCTCGTCTATGGGGTCCCCTCCAAAAACATTTCATCGTCGGACGACCACTTATCAGACTGACACCACTGAGTTCGATCGGCATATTGCCTGGCGAACATACAGAATAACGCATTCTTGCCATGACAACCAAAAAGAAAACCCACGCGACCACGAGCACATACATCACCTACGAACATCTCGACAAAATCGGCGAGACAGCTGTGTATTATGGCTTCACACCGATGAAGAGTCCTGCCATAACCAAACCCGATCTCGATGCGGCCAAAGACATCCTCGAAGGTGACTACGTCGATGATGAAACAGAACGTCATGGCAAACTCCCCCTTCGGGCTGAGGAAAAAATCGCCTTGATGCGCATGTACCAAGAAAACGACCTGCAGTCCCTACCCCAGCCTGTCATGATTTACTTCAAGGATCCCTGCCGTGGCTCACTCAAGAAGGGTAATTATCATCGTTATGCTGACCTCGAAATACTCGGGTCATCTGGCGCAATCGCCGAGGCATCACTCATCCAGAGTGCTCGTGTCATGTTGAACGAACTCGGCTACAGCTCGACCGCCGTAGAGATCAATTCGATCGGTGACCGCGATTCGATCGCCCGATTTGCCCGTGAACTCACCTCGTATTATCGCAAGAATATCAACACGATGACTCCCGAATGCCGCCAGCTCATGAAACAAGATGTCTTCGAACTCCTCGCGTCGCACGTCACTGGTGCGCACGAAATTAATGAAAAGGCTCCTCGTTCTATGGACTTCCTCTCAGAAACCAGCAAACGACACCTCGAGGAGGTGCTCGAGTATCTCGAGGCATTGGCTATTCCTTATACCATCAACAATTCACTCATTGGCAATCGCAAGTATTGTACCGAGACTATTTTCACTATCATCAACACCGATTCATCTGACAAGAAACCCAAGTCACGTATCCTCGCTCTCGGCGTTCGTTACAATGGCCTAGCCAAGCGTCTTGGCCTCAAGCGTGATATTCCTGGTGTCGGCATTTCACTCCTGTGTCCAGACACTGACGCCTCCTTACGCAAGACCGTCACCAAAATGCGCCGCCCCATCGCCTCATTCGTACAGCTTGGACTCGAATCCAAGCTCGTGGCCCTCGACGTCATCGAACGTCTTCGTCAGGTCAAAATACCCCTTCACGTATCATTGGCGAAGGATCGCCTCGGTGCACAAGTATCTACTGTCGAAAAATATCACACCCCCTACACTATAGTCATAGGCAAGAAAGAGGCGGTCGAACGCACTGCCGTAGTTCGCAAAACTGAGACCCATGCCCAAGAAATTATCCCCCTCGACCTTCTAGCCAAGCACATGAAGAAGCTCGTCGGTTAATCATCTCCCCATCACCATGTTACATACCACCATCAAAGACGGCATCAAGGACGCTCTACGCGCCAAGGATACATTACGCCTCGAAGTGCTTCGTGGTCTCAATGCACTCTGTACCAATGAGATCATCGCGAGCGGATTCACTGGGGAAGTCCTACCAGACGAGAAGGTCCTCGCTCTGATCAAGCGCAGTGCCAAACAACGCAAGGACTCGATCGAACAATTCGAAAAGGGAGGTCGAGCCGATCTTGCTGACAAGGAGAAAGCCGAGCTCGTCATCCTCAACTCATTCCTGCCGACTATGATGGCTAGGGAAGAGATACGCACTGTCGTCCGTGCACGATTCGAGGCGCTGAGGTCGGCTGGCACATTCGACCCCAAAGCTGGCGGCAAACTGACGGGAGTAATTATGAAAGAATTGGCCGGCAAGGCCGATGGTGCCGATGTCAAAGCGGTCATAGAGGAAGAACTCAAAGCCTAACTCCCCTGCCCCCATAAAAAGTTATCCACAGGCACCCAAAATGGGTCGCATTTGGGCCATTTTTTGTATGTTTGACTGCGACGCATTGACTTTCTCTATTTTAGGTGATATAATGATATTCGAACGTGCGTAGTCCGAGGTGGACATGGCACATTACAGCCGGAGGAACAAATGACTCTCGAAAAAGGACTTGCGTCATTCGCTAGAATATACGCATCTCTCAACGGTAAGGAGCCCTCTTCGGATGTACAGCCCACCGAAGTTACCACGGGGCAACGAGTCAGTATTCCCGTAGGTACTCCTGGCAACCACGTTGGGTTCCAGATGAGGCTGAACTTCAAGAAGCTTCCGCCTGTGTCTGAGATACCGAGATCTCAGCCGCGGAAGAAGACTTGGAGAGATCGTCCCGCATGGGCAGGCGGCCTTCCCGATAGTGATCTCTAGCATCCAGATCACCAAAGCAATGGAGTGGACACCCTCGAGGTGACCACTCCGCTTTTTATTCTAGGCCCGGCCTAGAATGTAGCTATACTTTCGCAAATGGCTCCAACTCCACAATAAATGTCGAACCCTTCCCTTCCCCTTCTGATTCGGCACGAATAACACCATGGTGTGCCGTAATAATTTCTTTTGCCACGAATAGGCCAAGACCGGTACCTTTGATATTGGTCTTGTTTGCGTTGCCTGCACGAGTAAACTTGTTGAACAGATGCGGCAATGTTTCTGGCGCAATACCGATGCCTGTATCCTTGAGCATGAAGATGAACTTGTGCTTGCTGCGATTGAACGACAGTGAAACACCGACAGATCCCTTCGGAGTATATTTGATTGAGTTATCGATGAGATTAGCGATCACCTGCTTGAGTTTGTCGCGATCAGCAGTGATACGATAATCTCCATGTATATCTTCAGCACCAAATATGAATTTGACACCTGTCGCCTTGTCGATATTCGGTTTGAGTTCGGCGATAACATCTTCGATAAGTGTCTTCAAATCCATGGTCTCGAAAGCGTATTTCATGGTGCCCAATTCGATGCGTGTGACATTCAAGTAATCATCAACGATATTGGTCAGTGTGTTGGTGGATTCGAATATTCTGCCGACGGCATCCTTGGCTTGAGGAGCGACTTGACCCATATCCCCTTCGAGAATGAGAGAGGCGTAGCCCTTCATAGCGGTCAGTGGTGCACGGAGCTGATGAGTAGCGAACGACACGAACTCCGACTTCTGACGATCGAGCTCAGTGAGTCGGTCATTGGCTTTCTGGAGGTCAGTGGCGAGAAGTTCGATTTTTTCGCGAGTTTCCACTTCCTTAAGGACTGATCGGATAAGGAAGATGCCGGTGATGACTAAGAGGACGAGAAGGACCCCATTCGTATATCCGTCCTGAGCCGTTTCACTCAACAAAACTCTTATTAGAACAAATATCCACAAAGTATAGACTAGTAATTGCGTGACAACGACTTTGATATCAAACATCTTGAACCTTATGATCGCGTAGGAAGTAAAAATAATAAATATAATTATAGAATATGGTCCAAAATTAACTAATTGAGAATTTCCTAGGACGGGTAAAACTGCATTCGTCATTGAACCCAAAAAGACGAAAAATCCCAATCCGAACGATATATATTGAACCTGACGACGTTGGAGCGAGTCAAAGTTTTTGTAGCCAGAAAAAATATTTCTGAGTGCCGTGATGATTAGATACAGAAAAAAAGCCAGGGCAAATATATACAAAGGCCCGGCTACAATTTCAGGAAAACCATTCCCTCCAATATAGACATTCCTTATATTGAGACGAGTTGGAATAAGGACAAGAAATATCGCCGTCAAAATTGTAAGAACGAGTTCATGCTGCTTCTTTTTTATTTGTATCTTTTCTTTCGGAAAATATAGTGAAAGTCTATAGAAGAAGTACGAAAAGAATATAGGGCCTATCATGGTAACCTTGCTCCACAGATCCACAAACGCAAGGTCATTAGAAATATCCGTCATCAGATTAGCAAATATCCACATCATTGCTCCAAAAGTTAGAAAAATGAATGATTGATTAATTCTATTTTTACTATCATTTAAGTACACGTAAAACCCTAACAAAAAACTTAGCGTCAGAGTTGTAACTGAAAAAATATTACTGAACAACATGTTATTTTCGAGAAACAATATGGTAATGTTGCCGATCAATGTGCTTCCTTTTGATCTCTTGTGCTTGACGGACTATTTGCGTAAAGTGATGAAGCATTGGATTAATATTTTTGGAGTGATCAAAACCCATAATGGCTTCCTTGGGCAAATCGTCAATAACTCGTTCTATAAGCAAAATAGAATACCTATTTCCTCTAAATTCATTTTTTATAGCAATACCCATGAAATAATAGACCAGATTCTTTTGATATTCACTAGGAAAATTTACACGGAAATAATCAGGACTAATCCACTGAGTATTCTTGAGATCGTTAGTGATTAATGCAAGTCCGATAATACCAACGCCTTCTTTTATTAAAAGATACTTAGTAACAGTCAAATTGGTCAAAATCTCGAAAAAGTGATCCCTGTCAAGACTCTGCCTACAAGGACTAATCTCATTGACAGGTTCAAAGGTCTTATCATATATCTCCCAAAGAATGTCGCCCTTTACTGAATCATTGATCATCGTCATCTTCACTATATCTAATCCTTGTGTAATAACTTTTTTCTTACGATGATTCATCTTCTTAATCAAGGTCAAGAATGAGATCCCTACAATTATAATAACGACAACATATGACCACGCAGGAAGATTCTTACCGTACACAAATATGTAAAGGTAGGGCATGAGCCATCCAAACACATGAATAGCAAGCCCTAACCAGGTCTGATTTGTAAACTGAAAACCATCTCCTAACTGAAACTTAAAGATATCCCGCCAAGTTAGTTTACGCGTGCTCCCACGAAGTATAAGAAAAACACCGACATAAATTGGTCCAATTGAAGTAACGTAAATCCAAAAGAAGGCCCCGACATCTAAATTATAAGTTTGCGCTAACTTATCACTGATATCATGTATAGCTAAAAAAAATTGGTCCATCGAGATGATCTTTATAGGACCCATTGTACCACCCCCATTATCTTTAGTATATTACCCACTATGAATATAGGTCTTTTTCTGGATATTTCGTCCCCCGTTTGACGAAATTAATTTCCATATCCTTAATACTGAACGCTTTCCGGAGATATTTCTGAACCTTTTCTGTATCCATATTATTCTGACAAGTATATATGTCTGCACTAATGAAACCACGTCGAGGAAACGTGTGAATACTTATGTGGCTTTCTTGAATCACCACAAAACCACTCCATCCACCAGAATCTTTTTTACTTATTGCTGGTGCCCAAAAAACCTGGGGCGGAGAGAGTTTCTTCATTCCCATTTCTTCCGGCAACTTATCGAGCACCTCAAAAACAAGCGTCCGATTATCGAGAGACCCGCAAGATGCTTCGTAACCATCAATCATTAAATGTTCTCCGAAGTGCATCATATGTGTACATTATATACCAAAAGAAGTATCCTTATCCACACACACGCCTATGACACAATTAATAAACATCCTATTAGTTATCATAATTTTTTGTGACACGTTAATAAGCGTTTTTGTTTTGTCCCAAAACAGGAAAGACCTAACCGGCCGATTATTTTCGTTATTAAGTATCTTGGCGGCAATGTGGACATTCGCCGAACTCATGTCCCATATCCTGCATTCGGCATACTGGTTTATATCCTCGTACGCATTTGGTGCGATCATAATATCAACAGGGCTAGTGTGGACAAAAACGCTGGTAGGCCAAAAGTTAACATGGAAAAAATCTACCGCCATTTACTCTACCGGATTAGTGTTTGCGATTTTATGTTTCAAAGAGGGATTCATGATGAAATTATTTATTCCTGTCTATGACATAAATATAACCACCGATAATATTGCCCTCGGCTTATACGTTTATTCGATATTTTATTTAGTCTACGCAATAATGATTATCAGAGATCTTTACATGGGACAAAAAAATGCAAACAACGTAATTAAAAAGACGCAACTTAAATATATCTTAATGGGCACTGTAGTAGCATTGATAGCTTCAGGCCTAACGACTTTTGTAATTCCATTTTTCTCCATACCAGTTCCTGGAATGTTAGACAGTTTGGGTTTTCTCATATTCCTAGTATTTATTACGTATACAATAACGAAACATCACCTGTTCAATATCCGCATTCTCACTATCGAGCTTGTCATATTCGCCCTCTGGCTCACCATCCTCATCCGCATCTTATTATCCTCTACCCCACGTGAAGTCCTTACTGGAGCCGGATTCTTGATTATCACTGTCGTATTCGGGGTAACCCTTATTCGTAGCGCCATTCATGAGATGCACCAGAGAGAAAAGATGGCTTCCTTGAACCAAGAGTTGGCACGTATGTATACGAAAGATACCCTCTAATAGTAACGAGCTTGCCACTGTCCGACTATGCTAAGCCGAGGACTGAACATCCAATATCTCAGCAATTTTTTTCATCACATAAGCAGACTCCTCTTTGTAAACATTGGTGCCTGGAACTGTGGCCCGAGGGACTAGCCGTTTCAACTCTTCTTGGTATATAGGAACCCCGAACGTCACTGTAATATGTTTTCGTCCTCTAAAAAAATCTTTTGCCGGAGAATGATACGTCCCCGAAAAACCCACAGGAATGATCGGCACCCTCCCCTGTTCTGCCAAAAATGTAATACCCCCTTTACCTGGCTGTAATGTGCCATCAGGCGTACGACGACCTTCAGGGAAGACACAAAAACTTTCACCGTCACGCAGTATTTGTTCATGCTCGACCAAGGAACGATGATAATCATGGAGACCTGTGCGAGCACTATAGCCACCCCACGCATTTATGAAGAGACCGCCGAACAGGTGCTGACGCCACCCATTGCCATCATAAAATGATTTTTCTCGGGTGATATAAAACAGGGGTGAAAATCGTGAAAAAAAAGGCAATGATGTGGGCACTAGAAACGGATCAAGCTCGCTCGCGTGATTTGTGGCAAAAATAACATTGCTTTTTATCCCTTTCAGATTCTCAAGACCACGCACTTCGAGATGACCGAAAAGAGTGAACACAATCCTGCAGGGAATCCAAATGCATTTCTGAAGAATAAGCGGCGCGATGGTATAGAATTTCATATGATGCGGGCTGATTATAGCACCTAACCGTGTTCTCTGATACTTCTGCGTATCGTGTTCAAAAAGAACGAAATATGACCACAATGAAACTCTCATTGTCAACCACCCTTTTTTCTGCTACACTGAGCGCTCGAACTCATATGCCCACAAAGACTCAGCACAATCTGATGGTGCGCCCCCCTGTCATTGCCGTGATGGGTCATATTGACCATGGCAAATCTACCCTGCTCGATTACATCCGCAAAGCCAACGTAGTCGCCGGTGAGGCGGGTGGCATTACTCAGCACATGGGTGCTTACCAAGTCGAGCACGTCTCAGCCGAAGGCACAAAGACTGCTCTCACCTTTCTCGACACACCCGGTCACGCCGCATTTTGTGGTATCCGCGAACGCAGCGCACAGGTGGCCGACATTGCCATATTGATAGTTTCTGCCGAGGACGGCGTCAAACCACAAACCATCGAAGCCTACAACGTCATCAAGAATTCCAAGATTCCTTTCGTGGTCGCTATTACCAAGATCGACAAGCCGAACGCCAACGTCGAGCGTACCAAGCAAAGTCTCGGTGAACACGAGATATATGTCGAGGGCTGGGGCGGCGATGTTCCTTGTGTCTCGATTTCTTCCGTCAGCGGTGAAGGCGTACCCGAATTGCTCGACATGGTCATGTTGGTCGCCGAGCTTGCGGACCTCAAAACCGACACTTCCGCCACGGCTACTGGTGCCATCATCGAGACTGCCCTCGACACACGCAAAGGAATTTCTGCCACCCTCCTCATCAAGGATGGCACCGTATCAGTCGGCTCATTCGTCGTAGCAGGGACAAGCTTCACGCCAGTCCGTTTCATCGAGAACTTCAAGGGTGACAAGATTGAGACAGCCACCGCTTCAATGCCGATACGTATTCTTGGCTGGAATGAGGTGCCGGCCTGTGGTATCGAATTTACAACAACTACCAGCAAGAAAGAGGCGGAAAAACTGGCAGACAAACATCGTGCTGAATTCAAGGAACTTGCACGCAATGCTCCCGCACGCCACCCCGTACAATCATCCACAGATACTGAAGATGCTCCTCAGGTCGTCAGCATGCCAATCATCATCAAAGCTGACGTCATCGGCAGTCTCGATGGTATCAAGCATGAATTGCGCAAGATTACTCACGACAAAGTGCAGCTCAAGATTGTCTCCGAAGGTATCGGCGACATCAATGAAAATGACATTAAGGTAGCCATTGGTGACCCAAGTATTTATGTGATTGGATTCAATGCACCCGCAGAGAAAAAAGCTTCCGCGATCGTTGAACGATCCCCTATTCCCCTCAAAGTTCACAACTTCAACATTATTTATGAATTGACTGAGTTCGTCAAAAATGAGCTCCTGGCAAAGGTGCCCAAGGAATATGTCGAAGAAATGACAGGGCGCGCCAAGATTCTAGCCCTTTTCTCAAAGGAAAAAGATAAGCAGGTCCTCGGGGGCAAAGTCGAAAGTGGTGCCATCGAAAGTGGCAACGAAGTTCGTATCATGCGCCGTGAGGCTGAAATTGGTCGTGGCAAGATCCGCGGACTCCAGCAGGCCAAAAAAACGGTTGATGAAGTACGTGAAGGATTTGAGTTTGGCATGATGCTCGAAGCCAAATTCGAACTGGCGCCAGGCGATCGTATCGAAGCGGTAAGAACTGTTGAGAAAAACTAAACTCTAAATCCTAGACAAATCCCAAATTCAAATGAACCAAAAAGACAACAAACTCAAAGAAATCCTCCGAGAGCTAGCCGCTGAGTATTTTTCACGCGAGTCAAATCGTCAATCCTTGATTACTGTCACTGATGTTGAGGTTTTCAACAAGGGCTCAAGGGCCCGCATTCTGATGACTGTCATGCCCGAAACACAGGAGCCGGCAGTTATGGATTTCGCACACAGACAACTGACCGCATTCCGCCAGTATGTCATGGAAAAATCACGAATCGGTCACGTCCCCTTCTTTGAAGTAGCCATAGACGTCGGCGAAAAGAATCGTCAGCGCATAGACGAGTTATCAAAAAACGTGTAGGATTGGCATACGGCCACGTAGAAAAGTGGTAATTCGGCTCTCTGCAAAAGAGCTATACGGGAGTTCGATTCTCCCCGTGGCCTCAATCCATCCGCCCGGGTGGCGAAATTGGTAGACGCAACAGACTTAAAATTTGTCGACCGCAAGGTCTTGTGGGTTCGATTCCCACCCCGGGCACAGAAATTAAATGCAGTAACCGTATGAGTAAAATACAAATAGCAACAACTCCACATGAAATGAGTGCAGCAATCATAAAAGGTTTTCTGGAGAACAACAACATTCCAGCCTCGTATTCTCCGAACATCAGTGCCCGTGGTCGATCCAATATATCCGCCAGTGTATACGTAGAGGAGGACAAAGCTGTGGATGCTCTAGAGCTTCTCCGAAAACAAGGGCTGATTAGTTAGAAAGCGCGCAAAAATGAGCGACGATGAGTACTGAGAAGTCCACACCTCCTTATCGCCCCGTAATGCCCTTTCGTCCCATATCCTTTATGTTTCTCGAATCCATATTTCGGATATTTTTTCGCGAGCATATTCATCTTCCTATCTCGTAACACTTTGGCACAAATAGAAGCTAGTGCGATCACCATTTCCTTCTCGTCACCTTTGATGATTGTTTTTTGATTCTGATAATTCGCTGGTGCCCGGAGTCCACCATCGAGAAGTACACGTGCAGAGGCAGGCTTTATTTTTAGTGCATACAAAGAAGTAAGGAGTGCCGTCTTGATAGCATAAGACAGACCTTTGGAGTCGATAACTTTTTCACTTTGAAATGTGACGCAAAAATCCACGTGACCACTTTTTTTCGCCTGTTCAATTCGTGCAAACCATTCCTCCCTTTTCTGTTCGGTCAATTGTTTGGATTCTTTTACGCCCCGAAATAGTTTCTTTGCTCCAGGGGTAAGAAATGCGAAAGCACCCACAGCAACAGGGCCCGCAATAGGGCCACGACCGACTTCGTCGATGCCTATGAGGAATGTGGTGAGTTTCATTGGTCCTATGATAGCAGAACAGGCAAATAAAGCTTGCGAGTTTAAATAAAAAGACTGCTTGCGAATAGCTCAACAATAAAAAAACCCGGCGCTGAGACACCGGGTGGTTTACGATCTACGGATCAAGAACCTTGCAAAGCGAACAGGCTAGGCTTGCTGCCTGGCGGATAGACCAGTATCAACCTCAAGAAGCCTGCCGGCTCAACTTCGTCCCACAATTTTTCAACATGCGCTAGGGGTAACACATCCTCGCAAATCATCCCTTCACGAATGACGGCAATAATTTTATTGGCAAAAGGTGATTGCCCCTTGAAAGGGTCAAAGAAGTGTCTTTGGTTACCAATCCACGCAAGTAGTGAAATCCAAGCGAATTGGTGCCCTTGCACGAGGAGTGGCATGATGTCCTCAACTTGCTTGCGTAATGTTTGACCGCCCAGTTTCTCCGCACACTCAATGGCCCTAATTCTTTTTTCGTCATTCTTGTGGTCAGTGACAAAGAAGTAGAGCGCGTTCAAGAAGTTCGTACGTGCTTGCATATTTGATTCAGACATAGAACAAAATCTCCGGTTGGTTTCCCTAACACTATAACTAGGTAGCGAAAGTGTCAATCCCGTTCAATTATCTATCTTTTTCCCGTATAATCAATCCATGAGCCTGTTCGCCCACCTCCACACCCACTCCCACTATTCCCTCCTTTCTGCCCTGCCCAAGATCGACGATCTAGTCGCGGCTGCCAAGAAACATGGCATGAATGCCTTGGCCCTCACCGACAACGGCAACCTTTACGGCGCCATCGAATTCTACAAGGCCTGCCAGAAAAAAGAGCTCAAACCAATCATTGGCGTCGATTTCTATGTAGCCGCACGTTCCAGGAAAGACATGCAGCCCGGTATCGACAATCGACGCAGTCGTCTCGTCCTTCTGGCTATGAATGAAACCGGCTACCGCAACCTCGTCCAACTCGTTACCATCTCTCACCTCGAAGGCTTCTACTACAAGCCACGCATCGACCGTGAACTCATTGAGAAATATAATGAGGGTCTCATCTGCATCATGCCGTCATTCTCCGGCGAAATAGTCCACGCACTTGGCGGCAGGAATCAAGAGAAAGCCACTGAGATCGCGACATTCTACAAGAAAGTATTTTCTAGGCCCGGCCTAGAAACAGACCGTCTCTACCTTGAAATCACGCGCCACCCCGAGATCGATGGTCACGAATCTACCATGAAGACACTGGTGCAATTCGCCAAGAAACAAGAGATTCCTGTCATGGCTGCACATGACGTCTACTACCTCAACCCGGACGATCGTTTCGCTCGTGAGACACTCGTACGCGTCAACTCACACAGTGATTCCTCTGACAAAATATCAGATAGTGACGAAGATGATTTTTCATTTATTTCCGCCGAGCGTGCCGAGGAACTCTTCCATGACATGCCTGAAGCACTCGAAAATACTCAGAAAATTGTCGACGCATGCAACTTGAAACTCGAGCTGGGCAAATGGGTATTTCCAGCCTTGAAGGTAGAGAGCGGTCGAAGCGCCGACGATGAGCTTCACCATATCGTCTTCGAGGGATTTGCTCGACGCAATGTCCCCAAAACTGACGACCTCGTCAAACGTGCTGAATATGAGCTGAAAGTCATTCGAGACAAAGGATATGCTCCCTACTTCCTGGTCGTGGCAGACATGCTCCGCTTCGCTCGCGAGAATAAAATCCTCTCAAATATTCGTGGCTCCGTCTCTGGTTCGTTGGTCACCTTCTTGGCAGGTATCACCAATATCAACCCCATCGAATACGAAATCCCCTTCGAGCGCTTCCTCAACCCTGATCGTCCCTCAGCTCCCGATATCGATATGGACTATGCCGACGATAGACGCGACGAAGTCATCGACTATGTCCGACGCAAATACGGTGCAGACAAAGTGGCGCAGATCGGTACGTTCGGTACTATGGCTGCTCGCGGTTCAGTCCGTGACGTAGCTCGTGCTATGGGTTTCCCTTATGATGTCGGTGACCGTATTTCCAAACTCATTCCCATGGGCTCTCAAGGCTTCCCTATGACCATTGAGCGCGCACTTCAAGAGACTCCCGAACTCAAGAGCGCCTACGACACTGAACCTGACACGCGACGCATTATTGACATGGCTCGCAAGATCGAAGGTTGTGCACGACACATCGGTGTGCATGCTGCGGGCGTGGTCATCTCACCTTCGTCATTGACCGACTATACGCCGCTCCAGTTTGATCCCAAGGGCGAAGGCAAAATCATCACCCAGTACGATATGTATTCGATCGAAGAAGCCGGGCTGCTCAAATTCGACTTCCTTGGTCTCAAAAACTTGACCATCATCGCCGACACTATCGAGCGTATCAAGAAAATTGACGGTGTGGACGTCGATTATGACACTATACCGGTAGACGACAAGAAGACATTCGAAATGCTCGCTCGTGGTGAAACTGCTGACCTATTCCAGCTCAACGGTGATGGTATGACTCGATTCCTCAAAGACCTCAAACCAAGCACCATTCACGACATCAACGCCATGGTGGCATTGTACCGTCCTGGTCCGATCGGCTTCATTCCTGACTATATTGCGCGCAAACACGATCGCTCACTCATTTCATATCTCGACCCTATGCTCGAGAAAATTCTCGACAAAACCTACGGTATTCTTGTCTATCAAGACGACCTCCTGATGATGGCGCACCTGATCGCGGGATATAGTTGGGGCGAAGTCGACAAATTCCGCAAAGCGGTGGGTAAAAAGATCCCTGAGGAAATGGCACTGCAAAAAGATAAGTTCATCAAGGGATGTATCTCACACAGCAAATGGTCAGAAAAGAAGGCAAAAGAAGTCTGGAAATGGATCGAGCCATTCGCAGCCTACGGTTTCAACAAGGCCCACTCGGTATCTTATGGTCGTGTGGCGTATATCACCGCATACCTCAAGGCGCATTTCCCTGAAATTTATCTATCAGCCGTACTCACCTCGGAGCAAGGCGATACGGAGAAAGTGGCCGAGACAATCGCTGAATGTAAGCGTATCGGGATTCCAGTACTTCCTCCTGATGTAAATGAGAGCTTCAGTCAGTTTACGGTAATCAAGGAACGTCAGGAGGATGTGTCTTCGAAGCGACCTTCGGACCGAGCGGAGGCGAGGGAGAATGAGGCGCGGCTTCAGCAGAAGCCGACGCCGTTCGCTGAGGAGACATATCCTCCTGACGTTCCCAGATACCGCATCCGCTTCGGTCTCGTTACCATCAAGAACTTCGGTCAAGGCATCTCGACAGCCATCATCGAGGAACGAAAGCGTGCTGGCACATTCACGTCATTATCCAATTTCCTAGACCGCGTCAAAGACAAGAATCTCAACAAAAAATCTCTCGAATCTCTCATCAAAGCTGGTGCCATGGACTGTTTCGGTGTCGACCGTGGCGTCATGCTCGCCAACCTTGACCTTATGCTCGAATACAACAAGGAAAACAGTAAACAACATGCAGACCAGGATTCCTTGTTCGGCGGCATGACCGATACCTCGAGCGTACCTACACTGCGACTTGCAGATGTACCTCCTGCAGAAATGCGTGACAAGCTTGCCTGGGAAAAAGAGTTGCTGGGCTTGTACATTTCCGGCCATCCACTCGAACGATACCGTGAGGTCATCACAAAAAATGGAATGGATATCAAGAAAGCATTTGAGACTATCAAGGAGGGTGCGACCACCATTTTCGCTGGCATCATTACTGAAGTTCGTGAGATTCAAACAAAGAAAAATGAGACTATGGCATTCGTCACTGTCCAAGACTTCTCTGGCTCAGCTGAGGCGGTGGCATTCCCTCGTGTGTACAAAGAATTTCATTCATTGATCGCTCCTGACAAGTGCGTAGCCATAAAAGCGACTGTAAATACACGCAACGGTGAGAAAAGTTTCCTACTTGAGCGATTGAGGGCGTTGTAATTCCAGGCCCGGCCTGGAAGTTTTCCACAGGAATCGTGGATTTATACCCACCTTATCTACAGGTTACCCACGCTTTTGAGGCTTTTTGTTATTGACTTTGATAGCATCAGGTCCATACTGATAGTAGGCATTTGTTCATAGAGAAGATCCTTAACTAATTTTATAGGAACCACACAAGCTCCTGGCCCCAGCGCCGGACCTCGGTTCCACCTTATATATTTCGGATACTATCTCTACATGGACAAGCGCCTACCCTATGGCAGCCCGGCCCCGCACACGCGGGGTCGTGTTGCGTATAGAGGATATATGATATAAAAAAAGCGCCACCGGCAAGGTGGACGCTGTGAAAACTACTGACAGGCCGGTCTCAATCTTGACCGCCACCGCCACCCACGTACGTCGTGGATAACAGGTCCGCAAACCCTGCGTAACTAATGCAGGCAACTCCACTGACCGAAGGAGTCACGTCAATTTCGCCGATTGAGTCTGGAGCGATAACGACATCAAAGTATCCGTACAGGTCGTCGTCGTTGTCCGTCAACGGATGATTCCTTACCGTAAGGTTCGCCGGCGGAATGGCCTTCTCTTCTTCAAGGATTGGGTACAGGGACTCGGGTGTTGCCTTGCAGGCAACCGCACACACGTAGATGCGATAGGTGTATGACCACTCAGTGCTGGTATTCCGATACCGGAACACCTGACTCGAATTGATGGAAATACTTCTCTTGGTGTAATACTCGTTGGCATTGGTCGAATACGCCACCAATTGTCCCTTCATGTCTTCGCCGGGAAGACTGAAAAAGGGTATGCTGCTGGTCTGCCAAGCACCGCCAGCAGCGTAGCTATATTCGGCCAAGTAGCCGCTGGATGGTGGCGTGCTGGAACATACCGTGACCGCGATCGAATGATCGTGGTACACCGGCCCAGTATGCACATCTGTCGTGCGAGTGTATGTGGTGGGATCGTCCGTGCTTCCCGGGTTCCAACCAGTAACAATGACCGTCTTCTCCATTTTGCTCTTGGGATGCGTCGAGTTCGCCCATCCACACTGTCCGCCGCCGAGGCAAAACTCTTGATACGGGTATTCCGTCTTGTTGAGATAATTCTGCACAATCCGCGCTTCCGCGATCGCGGGTGCCCCGTCCGCATATGTCACATGTGGAACAAACCACAGTACCGCTACCATGATCAGTAAACTTACGATTCGTTTCATATTGGGTCCTTTCAACACTGTCATCCCCTGATCACTCGTCATGAGTGACCATCTGAGGTTCGCATCGGACCCTAACACACTTCCATCATAATTGCAAGCGTATCGCACAGAAAACCGCCCATCTCATTGATGCGCGGTTTTCTTTCTACATCCCTCGCAAACTATGCTTGCGGAGGAGTCTGAGGCTGCTGCTCTTGTGGAGCAGGAGCTGGTGCAGGCTTCTTTGCCATATTGATAGTGTGCGAGGGGGTTATGTCTCGCCGGATAATTATATCGCCGCTGCAAGCACATCCCCTGTTCCCTCATTGAGTTGACTAGTCGTCAAATCATTGTATGAAATAATGGCCTGAATCCGAACTCGGGCGGTGTGGTGTAATGAAGAGGAAAATTACATCATGGGGTATTCGAGTGGGGTCAAGGGTACTCTGAGACACCTAATTTTACCCCTTCTTCACAATCTCAATCAGCTCTTCTTTGCCTCCATCGACGAGGTAATATTTGCGAATTGGCTTGAGTGAATCATCGAGCTCATAGACGAGCGGTGTACCCGTCTTGATTTCGAGACCAACAATATCGGTGTCACTGATCTTGTCCATGTACTTAATGAGTGCACGGAGGCTGTTGCCACTTGCAGCCACCACTACCCTCTTACCTTCTTTGACCTTGGGCAAAATAGATCCTTCGAGATATGGCAGAACACGCTTTATTGTATCCTCAAGAGATTCTCCGCAGGGCAAATCCTTCTTGTCGATATCGCAATACTTCGGATCGTTACAAGGATTTCTTGGGTCATCTTGAGTAAGTTGTGGAGGTCTTTCACAAAAACTTCTCCTCCAGATTTGGACTTGCTCAGGACTACAGGTTTTGGCGACATCTTCATGTTTCTGGCCCTGCAATGATCCATAATGACGCTCGTTAAGACGCCACGAATAGTCTACCGGCAAGTCCACGATGCCCATTTCATCGAGAACAATACTCAGTGTTTCCATTGAACGCTTGAGGACTGAACAAAAACCAACGTCAAATGTATATCCTGCTTTCTTGAGGTTTTGCCCAGCACTTTTGGCTTCAAAAACACCCTGCTCTGTCAGATCCACGTCAGTCCATCCACAAAATATTTTCTGCTTGTTGTATACCGTCTGTCCATGTCTCATTAATACCAATTTGTACATAAAATCCTATTACTTATGAATAATAAATCGGGCGAACACGGCATAGTATATCAAATCTTAGCCTCGCTTCACCACCAACACCGTCACATACCTCACCAACAATATTGAGGCCGTGGCCATGAATATACCGAGTGACCATCCACCGATAACATCCGAAGCCCAGTGCACATTCAAGGCGACACGACTGAGACCTACCGCAATCGTCGCCAAGACACAGGCCACGATTACCAGTTCACGGACAATGACTGACTTGATACGACGGACAAGGAGATACCCGATGATCACGAAGAATGCCGCTGCCGTAGCCGCATGCCCGCTCGGGAAACTCGCATCGGTAAGGCTTGTCACCAGCGCATTGAGCGGTCGAGCACGCATGAAAAATTCTTTGAGGACACCAGTGACCATTCCTGCTGACCCGAGACCAAGTATCATAATAGCAGCCGAACGCCAGCGATGCTTGAACGCAAGCGCAACGGCCACCACAAGCCCGAGAGCGCCTACGACAGTGGTACCTCCGATAGTAGTAACCCACAGCGCAATCCCGTGCACCCATTGGTGCGATTGACTGAACGCACTGAAGAATCCATTGACATAGACATCGAAGTTGGCCATGAATGAGGTCGGAGCCCATGCATCTTGAATTGTCTTGGATAGTCCATAGAGTGCCACCAAGTTCAAGATAAGAACAAAGAGCTCATATTTCTTGAAAATATGGAAACGAACATTAACGAAATAGTATCCCCAAATAATGACCAGCGAGGTGATAATTGCAAATATGGTGAAGGTACCTGTGTATTCGACAGCAGCACCGTACCCTGCTCCGAAAACATATCCGACCAGAAGAGATGAGAGTGTCCAACTAATTGCACCGATCACATTGAATAGCCAGAACTTGCCACGTGACGTCTGGCTGGTACCTACCAAGAATGGCATGAGTGCCCGTGTAATCGGACTGAAACGTCCAATAATCATCGCCTTACCCGTGTGACGTTCGAGCAATGAACGTGCCTTCTCGATGTGACTATCCTTGATGAAGAAGTATGGGCGCAGACGGTCAATGAATGACATACCGTATCGTCGACCGAGCTGGAAACCGATGAAATCACCTAGAACCGCTCCGACCAGAGCTATGGCACCCACCCAATAGATATTGAGCACCCCCACACTACCCAGGAAACCTGCAATAATGATCGAAATATGTCCTGGTACAAGCATACCGATAAGCGGTATACCCTCGAGAAGAGTCGCCAGCAACAAAAATACATAGCCACCCTGAGTGACTATAGCTTCGAGATGGCTGGTGAAAGCCGAAAACAGATGCACGTACGACATTGGGGCTAGTATAACACAAGACCACAGATATCGACATATTTCCATTTGCACTGTACCGTAATACTGTTACAATTGGAATCTACGTGGTTGATACTATTATCACTAACTTTTTGTTCGAGTAATCATATGAGTACAGTGACTATATATTCGACGCCGACCTGTGTCTATTGCAACATGGCGAAGAATTTCTTCAAGGCTAACGGCATTGAATATGCCGAGCACAACGTCGCTTCAGATCTTGAGAAGCGCAAAGAGATGATCGATATGACTGGCCAGATGGGCGTGCCCGTCATCAATACCGGCAAGGAAGTCATTGTCGGATTCGATGAGGAGAGGTTGAGGACGATCTTGGGACTCTAAGTACAACCTACCAACAAAAATGCCGTAGTTAATCTACGGCATTTTTGTTCATCACAAGCCACTAAGCAACCACCCCCTTCGGATTCGGACCATATTTGTTCTGCCCTGGCTGACTATCAAATATCGCGAATATAATCAGAACAATCTGACCAATGAATGGTACGAGACATATGAGTATCCACCAGGCACTGCGGCCAGTATCATGCAGGCGACGAGATAAGATGGCGAGACTTGGAATGAGTACTGCCAGACCGTATATTGGCACCAACAATGAAACGCCCGCGGCACCATCAATAATACTCAATATAGCCGCAACGATAATATCAATGAGTATAAACATCCAGTACTCTTTGCGACGAGCACGACCGCTAAATACAGCGAACTTCTTCCACGCACCGAGATAGTAATTCATGTGAATATATAGCCTAGTAATGAGTACATTATATCACGTGTTATCTGGAATTAATGTGTGAACCTTAACGATGTAAGTAAGCCTTTCAAGAAGGAATGAGTTGAATCATTTTCAACGTCTAGATTGGGATCAGTCCAAGCAACACCATGAGAGATTGAAGTGAAATCGAAGATAGTATCCCCTTTGAGAAGATAATAACTATAAGAAAGAGTCCCCTCGAAACGTTCTGTCTGTGCGTAATAGAAAATATTCGATCCCAATGTTCTTTGAACAAAGTTTAATGGTCTATTAGAATTTGCATCAACAATAGGATATTTCGTCAGGTAATCAGCAAAGGAGGTGGCTCCTTTCGCAGAAAAAGCGGATACCAAAATCTGATTGTGGAGATCAGTATTAGGAAATGTTTTGGAACTATCTCGTAGAAGGACTAATCCTTCTTGACCTATATTTTGATTAGATATAGTGAAGACTGAAGGGTAATTAAACGAGAACTTGTATTGCGTATTCGTATATGTCTTTGAGCTCTTATCAGGAGTCTCCACACTATTTTTGTTGTAAATATACACGCCACCTCCTATCACTATCAACGCAATAATTACTAGTAAAAAAGGAATTATAAAACCTTTTTGTTTGTTTTTCATGATATCGCAAGTTTACCATAAAATTATGGTTCTGAAAGTTCTAAAAACGCATGGATTTGTACACCACTTAGGGCACTCTCGTGCTAGTGACGCATCCATCTCGATTGTGCGGGTACGGAGAATCGAACTCCGATCTAATGCTTGGGAAGCACTCGTTCTACCACTAAACTATACCCGCCTACGCTCTGCGCTTCGCTCCGAGCTTCGGCGGGCAGGCCCGCCAAGACGAGCGAAGGCGAACTTCGCATTCCATAATACTACCCTCAGAAGCCGATCCCACGCAACAGACGACCAAACCAACTCAACGTAGTAGTGCCTTGTGTAGTGGACGAGGCCAAGGCTACTGCCGCAACTTGGTGATCATCAACAATTACCGCCACAGATTCCCCCTCTTTGACTGCATGGTATCGCGTACGCATTTCCGCCTCAATACCCTGATCCGTAGAAAGATAGTCCACCTTGGCAGCAATATCGCGCTGATGATCCACCAGTGTATTGAGACTATTTTGGGCCTGTTCGAGTCTGGTGGCACTCAGGCGTGCTTTGTCATGTATATTACTACTGGCCCGAATCAGCACCACGAGAGCGATCACCAGCACCACCAACGAGATAGGTGACGATATGAAGCGTCTCCAAACCGACCTATTGCCGTATTTCATGCTTCACAGTATACTACATCCACTATGTCATTGTTATTCCATCAAAAATCACAGAAGTTTCTACGTATTACCACCATCGTTGTCTCCATCCTGGTCATCATCAGCATGATCTTGCTCTACGTTCCATTCTGGAGGTAAAATAAAAACTCACACAAAAACAAAGCCTCCGTAGTGCGCCGAGGATGGGTAGCCAGCGATTAGCGCCCGCAGGCGACGTAGGAGGCTTTGTTTTTGTGTGAGTTTTTATTCGCCCGCCCTCATCATCTTCACAAACACATCTTGTGGAATCGTCACCGAACCATGTTCCTTGAGGCGCTTACGGCCTTCTTTCTGCTTCTCACGAAGTTTCATTTTGCGTGTAATATCTCCACCAGAAAGGGTGCCGGCGGCGTCCTTTTTCTTGCCAGAAATAGAACGGGACGAAATAATACGACCAAGGGCTTTGGATTGAATCTTGTAGGTGAAAAGCTCGCGCGGCATGATCTTGTAGAGTTTCTCAACCGTTTCTTCGGCTTCTTGTTCGGCACGACGGCGAGAGACGACACGGGCAAAGGCAACCACTGGCTCATCGGCCACCAGAACATCCATGCGGACCACGTCAGCCGGACGATTTTCGGTAATATCATATGAAATAGACGCATATCCCGAGGAGATACTTTTGACCTCATCGAAGAAATTACGCATCAATTCACGGAGTGGCATACGCATGGTGAGGAGTGTACGGTTATCACCAAAATTTTCGGTACCGATAACTTCCGCCTCATGTTCGTACATTGATTTCATCAGACCACTCAGATATGCTGGCGGCGTAATAATCTTCATAGTCACAATCGGCTCTGAAATGGAAGCAATCTCATTTTCGTCAGGAAAAAGTGATGGCGAGTAGACCGTACTCTTCTTGCCATTTTTCATCTCAATTGTGTAGGTAATGCTCGGATGCGTGACAACAAGCTCGAGATTGAATTCGCGACGCAGACGTTCGGTGACAATTTCCATATGGAGCATGCCGAGGAAGCCACAACGATACCCTTTGCCCAGCGTGCCTGAGGCTTCTTCTTCGTAGGTAAATGATGAATCCGATAGGCGCAATCGGCCCAGTGCTTGTCTGAGCAGGGACAGATTGTCCTGACTTTCTGGATAGATCGAAGCCCAGACCACCGGTCGCGGGCTCTTGTACCCTTCGAGGGGTGGCAAGGTGTCTTTGAGTGAGGAGATGGTGTCACCGACTGAGGCGATGCCCGGCTCCTTGATCCCAGTAACAATATAGCCTATCTCACCTGCACCCAGTTTCTCCGTAGGTGTGTTGGCGGGAGCGAAAATACCGACCTCAATAGGCTCGAACACTTTGTCAGCAATCTTGAATTTCAATTTCTCATGGCGTCCAGCTTTACCATTCATGACACGAGTATAGACGATGACGCCTGTATGGTTGGAATATTGGAAATCGAAAATAAGTGAGCGGAATTCATCAGTGACGTCAGGTGCTGTCGGTGCTGGAACACGTCTGATAACTTCATTCAGAAGATGCTCAACACCCTCTCCTGTTTTGCCGGAAACTTTGAGAATATCATCGGGAGAACATTCGAGAAGTTGGCACACTTCGGCAACAACCTCATCGGTACGCGCGAGCGGTGAATCAATCTTACTTACGGTAGGAATAATAGTAAGGCCAGCTTCGCGCGCCATGTTGAGTGTAGTGAGTGTCTGGGCCTGTACACCTTGAGTAGCATCAACAAGCAAAATTGATCCCTCGACAGCCTTGAGAGAGCGAGAGACTTCGTACGAGAAGTCGATGTGACCCGGGGTGTCGATGAGGTTCAGAATATATTCTTCTGAAGAGTTACCGTCCTGCTGGCCGGTAACCGAATTTCCGCCTAACGCGGAAATTCGCCACTTCATCCTCACTGGCTGCATCTTGATGGTAATACCACGTTCACGTTCCAGCTCCATACTATCGAGCACCTGATCCTGCATTTTGCGCTTTTCGATGGTGCCGGTAATTTCAAGCAAACGATCAGCAAGCGTAGACTTGCCGTGGTCGATGTGAGCGATGATGGAGAAATTGCGGATATGGGCGGGGTTCATGACGTAAATGAAGTACAGGCAATATAGCAGAAAGAGGCCCTTTTACAAAGGTTATCTACATATGCTCCACTTCCGCAGGAGGAACTTTGGCCTTCCAGATCTTGCGATGCAAGGTGACCCATACTTCGTTGAGTTCCTGATTCTTGAGAAGACGCAAAACAACGACTCCAGCGACAAGACCGATGATACCAGCACAGAATCCTTGCAAGAAGACACCCCAGACCTTGGTCAACGGGAATAATTCAGCGAAGAGGCGCAATCCCCAGAAGGCCACGTACCCCATGATGATCGAGGCGGAAAATGAATGATACAACGTCTCAAGAACGGGTTTGGTAAATCCTTTGAATTTCTTGGCGAACATCCACCAATGCAATACGGTATTCAAGAGTACACCAACCGAATACGCTAGCGCGAGCACGATAGCACTTGTACCTGGTTGACCACTGACCTTGAGTAACTCTTCGAGGAACATACGAAACAATGGAAAAGCGAAAAAGGCCTTCGTGAGTACATACCCACACACCACAATGAATACCGAAGAAATAATATTGATGAGGAGCGGCTTGGTCGTCTTGCCTTCAGCATAGAATGCACGCACGAAGAGGACGATCAGGCTCTGCCCTATCACCGATATCATGAATAGTGCCAACGATGCTGCCGTGAGACGTGTATCAGCCCAATCAAACTGACCAGCACCGAGGACCGTACGCACGATCTGCGCACGAAGTACAATAAAAAGAACCATGATCGGGGTCGACCAAAAGACGATATGGCGTGCTGCGGCAATCATCTTGCTCAGAAATTCTGCTGTTTTGCCTTCGATGTAGAGTTGAGACAGTTCAGGAAACACAGCCGACGAATAACTAGAACCGATGATAGTGAGCGGCACTGATTGAAGATTGAATGAAAGTGTGAATACCGCGATCGAACCCTTGCTCATGAGAGACGCCAGCGCGGTGAGGAAAAATGTCGAGAGTTGGTTGGCCGACATCGTCACCGTACGTGGCAAAGATAGCAAGACCGCCTTCTTGATATGGCGCCAATCAATCGTGAAGGTAAAACGTGGCAAGAGATGCGTCTGCGCCATGAATGGTATCTGGATAGCCATATGAAGGAATGCGCCGAGCGCGACACCGATAGCTAGCCCTGAAATACCGAATACCGGATAGAATGCCACGATACCGACGATGATACTCACATTGTAAAAGAGCGGGCTCGCTGCATAGACAAGGAATCTGCGGTGCATCTGCGTGACACTGGAGAACAGGTTTGACAACCCCAACAGGAACGGCGAGAAGAGCATGATGCGTGATGACAGGATCAAATCGGCCAGAGATGGGTCGTTGGCGAAACCAGGAAGCAGTATCGGAATGAGTTTGGGGACCAAGAAATAGGCGATGACACTCGTGACTACCATAGCAGCGAAGAACACCGTGAAAATTGAATCCGAAAACGTGGTGCCATCCCCCCTACCCTTATTGAAACGTTCGATGAAGAACGGCAAGAGAATTGAAGCCGATACAAGTGATCCGATCGAGACGAAAATCAGATCAGGGATACGGAATGCGGCATAGTATACATCGAGCGCATGGCCCGCACCGAAACTATAGGCGAGAAGTTTGTCGCGAACCAATGCCAGTATCTGTGACAAGAAAGCGAATCCAGCGAGAAGATACGCGGCCTCATGGAGACCACGTATCTCTTTGCCAATCACTGAGAACCACTTCTTGACCATTGATGATGCTTATTTCTTCTTTTCTTTAATAGGCAATGTTTTGCGTTTTTCTGGCGTCGGCGTCACTGGTGGTTTGGCATCAGCAAATGGTGACCTGCCCGATTGTAAGTTCGTCAGAATGAAGAGGACTTCTTGATTGTCAGGATTGGTCGTCGCCAAATACTCGAATTGTTCTGTGGCACGTGCCGTCTCATTGAGCCGAGCATACGAAAGGCCCAAGAAATAGCGTGCGTTGGCATAATCGGCTCGCAACTGAACAGCCATCTGCAATGCCTCGGCTGCAGCTGCATACTCCTTGTTATTATACCGCAAGAGTCCCAATTGGAAGAAATAAAGTGGGTTTTGCGGATTGAGCTGTACGGCGACTTGAGCGGCAGTGATAGCATCACGTAGGTTGCCACGAGCAGCAGCGACCTGTGATAGTATGAAGATTGCATCAAGATAATCACTCTTGACCTGGAGTGCGGCGCCGAGAGTGCGTACTGCGTCATCCAACTTATTCTGAGAAATCTGGAACTGAGCCATGGTGAGATACAGTGACGGGTTGTACGGATTACGCTGAATAGCCGCTACATACGAAGCAATAGTATTGTCATATGCTTTGTCCATACGTACACTCGTAGCCAGTTCTGACACGCGAGCTTCAGAGAGGTAGTTGTAATAATTACTTGGATCATATGCGATCGCCGCTTGTGCATATTTGACTGATGTATTGATCGTCTGGAATACCTGATTGATCACATCCTGCGATGAGCTCGCCGACATAGTGGAGCTGATCGTACCCATGAGAGCTGTCGCCCGCGCTATACCCGCTTCGGCACGTGCCTGCAAATATACATCCGATGTATTGAGCCAGTACGCACGTGCAAACGCTTCGTCAGCGGCCACAGAGTTATTGGCGATAGTAAGCGATTTGATGCCAGATCCGAAGTAATGTAGCGCGACGGTATTCTTGACAACAATAACCGCCCACACGATACCGATAACAGTACACCCTACCAATAATGCCGACATGATCTTCGATCGTGTAGAGGAAGATGGCGATATCTCGAGTGCCGAACATGATCCCGAATGACTACATGCAGCGACTGCCAATCCAGTGACCACGAATGTATACAACAATATCGTGTGCGAAGAAACTGAACAGGCGTGTATAATCCACGTAAACACGACCACTGATGCCCCTGCGTAGGTGACAAATCGTGCATACGCATCAGTCGAAGTCGAGACGTGACGTGTCCCACGAACAGATACGCGGATGACCGCAATGAGGAACAATATCCACGCAAGAGTACCGAATAATCCTTGAGTAGCGACGAAGGTAGTCAACAAACTCCAGGCGTGACTAAACTCAGCGTTCCACGCATATGTCTGGTTGATAACTGTCGGTTTGTAAGCAATATATGCCTGACTAAAATGATTGGGTCCTATACCGAACACTGGTGCCTGTTTGATGACATCAGCATCGACATCCAAGGTCAACTGCCAGGGTAGAGATATAGTACCGTATGACGCATTAAGTGATTTGATGAATGGATCGGCCAACGAAGTGCCCCACACCGCCATAGCCCCTGACAGAAGAAACATAACGACAAACAAGTTCACTGGCCATCTAATGAGAGCGGCGCATCGAGATCGAAATGAGGAATAATTCCACATAACCGAACCAAGTGACATAAGAGCAAACACGACACAGATCGCAACCCATACGAGTGAGCTATTTATGATAAATGTAACAATAAGACCAACGATCGCCACAGCCCAATACAATAAACTGACTCTCTTGCCGAGCGGAAGCCACGCACGAGCAGATATCGCAAGAAGCGTGACGATGCCCGCATATACCGCCAGATCATACCAACTACCGACGAGCGTCGTAGTGAGTGTCGACAAAACACCGAGTGACATAAAAGAGGGTCCGATGATGAAGCGTGAAATGTGCAATATGACAAGTACAATGAACGGCGCCATGATCCCTAGGAATATAAGAGAGGCACGTTCGGGTCTACGGTGTACGGCTGTATATCCCACCCAGAGAGCAGCCATGAGCGTTAGTACGAAACTCACTGTCGTCAACTCAAATCCCTGACCAAAAAGAGACTTGGCGGCATGGGTACTTGTGAGCGAAGATATAATCAATGAGACAGCGACGAGTGCTGCAGACCACGAAATACCCTTCGGCGGCAGTACTACTGAACGCTCCTTGAATGCGACGATAAGATACAATATGGCGGACAACAAAACTCCAAGGGAAATAACAAGGCTCTTCGATGCATCAGGCGTCACATAAGGAGTAAATGAGGTTGCAATCGGTGCCACGATGATGGCGCACATGAACAAGGCGAAGGCAGCTCGTTCGAGACGAGATGACTTCTTGGTGACCACGGAGTCAGATGATGACCCCGCACGAGGAGGAACTGGAGATTGATTCATAAATAATGTAGTGCCCTATTAATTGATAGTGTCATAACATTATATCAACGATTTGATAAATGCCAACACTCATCGCCATTATTGTGCACGGATAACTCATCGACTAATCGGACTCATACCTAGATACACAAACCCCCGATTTCTCGGGGGTTTGTTGTGCTGTACCATAAGCCGAATTATGTTTCAGTACGCCGTAGCTTGCGGAGCAAGCGTAGGCGACCGATGACAACCATTTATCTGGGATACACATCACTGTGTACCTCGAGCGACTCTTCCTACTACACTCGCAAATCGCGAGCTTCGTAGGACACGGTCTTGCACTGAAGTAAGGATTTTGCCGTTGCACCTCCTTGTTGCCAAAGAGTTCATCCTCTTGCGAGGAGCTTCCGCCTTTCGGCTCGAGCGTCTCTGTTCGCACCTCTGGGTATTACCCTGACAGGCGTTACCTGCTACTTGTCTGCATGATGAGAACGATCGCTCGCTCACCATGCCAGTGTTCGGACTTTCCTCCCCTCATCCCGAAAGATGAAGAGTGGTTGTCTGGTACTGCTCATATTAGTATACCACGTTTTATCCAAAACGACAACTGCCCTACACAATCTCACACACGCCACTCACACACGCCAACTCCTTCTTGAGATCTGTCTCATTCTGCTTCTCATAGGTAAGAATCTTGGAGTAATCAACATGCTCGAGTCTCTTGGATAATTCTTTGTAGCGCTTCTCATCAATCTCTTCATACGGAGCAAGTTTGTAGACATGGTCCTCACGTGGCAAGAATGAAAGGCCACCAACGATATCCCAATTCTTGTAGACCCAGTTGCCGACTTCGAGCCACTCATCATTGCCGATCGAAACTGTCACTGAAGGATTGTGCTCAGTGAAATTGAGCTTGACCATTTTCCAATATTCGAGCTGTTCAATGGCACTGAGATCGTTCTTGAAAACCGTGGTGCCAGTCGGAGCTTTGACCGGGAATTCGAGTACGAAGGTCGTAGCATTCTCCATGGTCTGACCGACTTCTGGATAATACGGTACACCCTGATCTTTGAGCATCTGGAAGAGTGCATCGGTAGAAGCGATGCGGGCACGGCGGATATAGTACTTGGCGTGACGTGGGTGCATGCCTGATGAACAATCAAATGTCTGCGATCCATTGCCTGAGGGTTTGACACAGGTCACTGCGGTTGATTCGTTGATACCGAAACGCTTGGCGAACTCCTTGTTGACCCTGACGGCCTCGTCACGCAATTTCCTCATGACTTCTGGCTTCCTGACCACCGGACAATCCCACTGACCAGTGATGGACACACCGAGTAGACGCTCCTTCTCACAATGTTCTTTCCATTCCTTGGAAAGATACGGGAAATTGGTGAGCATCGACTGGTAGGTACCGAGGATAGCAGCTACGCGAATCTTCTTCATGAGTGTCTTCTCAGTATCTTCGGCACGAGCAACAACCTCTGACAAATTACAAAACTGCTTGGACTGGAGAATGATCTCGCCGCACGGGTTGACACCGATCGGACCGACGACATGCTGACCCGAGGCATCGAAGTAGCCTTTGTACTGCCTCAAAACTTTGATACGGCGCTCTGGCAACATGGTGGCCAATGAGCCGCGATTGAAAATACCACGTTCACCCGAACGGCTCTCGATGAGAGCCATCCACTCCTTGAGGAACTCCTCTGTGGTCGGCTTGTTCACATATACGGCCGAGTTGTTGGCCAGCATACGATGGGGGTGAGTGTTGTAGAATGCTCCTTTCTTGGCATCGCGAATCTCGACATCATCGAGGTCAGAGAGTGAAATGAGAGCACTACGACGAACACCTCCCGCGACGATACATTCACCGATCATACACGCGATGTCGTGCACATCGATATTGCGCAGGCGCTTGCCTTGGCGGGCAAAAATAGTATTGCGAGTGAATTCGAGGAGACGACGCAGTGGCTCCGGACCAGATGCTTTGCCACCCATGACCTTGAGACGTGCACCGAGAGGACGGACTTGTGAGAAATCGAAGGTGATATCCTTGCCTGCAGCCCAGGTAGTCGCACCGAGCACGAACGCATTGCACCAACCTTCCTTGGAATCTGCAACCACATGCACACCGACACTTTCGCCGGTCTGAATCATGAGTTGCGGAAACTTCTGCACGTTGGCGCTCTCAGCTGAGAAGCCCACGCCCGTACCACACATCGAGATATACATAATCTCAGAAAGATCTTGGAATGATTCGGGTGCAATATATGAACAGTTGTAGGCACACACATTGGTTTTGCGTGCAGCTTCTCCAGAAAACTGAATAAGACGCATCGAGGGTATAGCTGCCTGACTGAGTATGGCTTCACGAACTTCCTTGTATTCAGCATCTTTGAGTTTGCCTCCGAGATTCTCGCGCATGAAACTCATGTAACGCTCAACTGTCTCGATCCATGATTCACGACGACCCTCCTTGTCCATCCAACGCGAGTAGGTACGATAGTACACGAACTCGCCGAGGGCGTTGCGGAAATATTTCTTGGACTCAGCGGCGAGCTTGCGGACATGCGGGGGCACCTCGATACCCTGTGCACGCTTCTTGGCATGCTCCTCACGATACAGCACGTAATGCTTGGCGGTCTTGACGTAATCAGAGCGCATCAATTCTGCCTCGACAATGTCTTGGACACCCTCAACTGTCGGGATGAAATTCGAAAACTTGCGCTTGATGCGTAGCAGCTCAGCGAACACCTGCTGAGCAATAAGCTGCGCATCAGCTGTGGAACCTTCTTTGACAGTATTCATGCCCTTCCAGACCGCATTGGCGATCTTGGTAAGATCGAACGGCACAATACGACCATCTCGTTTAATAATTGTAGGGACAGAAACTGCTTTGCCTACCACTTTGGTGGCGGCCTTTTTGTTTTTCGGCATACGTGTGTGAACAAATCTAAATGTTTTTAATAATCGGACCGATGTGCTGGTGTTCTTTATCGCAACTCGTCACAGAGTCCGATCAAGAAAGTAATATTTGTATCCATTGTACCGCTATCGACGTTCACAGGGAAGAGAAAAAATATTTTTTGGATACATAAATCGATGCACATAAACTGAAAAATAAAAAAGATGATCTGTAAAAGATCGATTTCAGAAAATGACTAAAATGAGTGCTTTTATGGAGATTATTTTTAAAAAAATATTTTGGCGCACAAAAAAGTTTTGCATTCTTTACTGGAAAATGTCTACACACATGCAAGTTATCCACATACGTGGACGGCTCCACCTGATTCGCCCACGGATCTTCAAGGCATATCCCCGCCCGTCATAATTCCTCCCTGACAAGCCGAAAATGTAGCCAGCGACAGCGCTTTGAGGCTTGGAGGGGAGGAATTATGATGGGCGGGATACGTCGCCCGTTGCCACATAAGATACTGAGGTAGATGGTGAAGAACTAAAACGCCAGTCGGTCACCGACTTTGAGACCAAATTGTGTAGCGGCACCGGCATTGAGCTCGAGGACAAATTGGACTTTGCCTGGCGAAGGAAATGATGCGGGATATGTATCGGGGGATATATTACTGGTAATCCCTACGATTGTGTGATCACTACTCATCCACACGAAGTCAAGAGAAAATTTCATGTCCTCCATCCAAAAATTAACCGAGGTAGGGCGCGGAAATATAAACAGCATGCCTTGATCAGTATCGAGTGAGGCATATCCACCGAGGCCACGCTCACGAGTGTTCGGCGTCTTGGCAATAAGCAGACGAATCTTACCTTTGGGCGCCTTGATATATCCTTCAGGTAATGTCGAACGTACCGAAAGTGTGCTAGCAATCTTGGGTACACGAGGAACACCTATGGCAGAAGGAATAGTCTGACCCGACGAAGTAGCAGTGAATGCAGAAGGAGTACTCGTAGCCGTAGTCGAAAGTAACATCCGCACAATGGTCGATGACGCCATCCACGCCGATGCCGTCGATGATGCCGACTGATCATCGGGACGGGTGTTCGATGCGACATATTCACTGAGTGATGGTACTGCGTGCATTGAAATACCCGCATGTCCCAAATATACAAGCACACCGAATGCTACACAACCCACGCCTATGAAAAAAATTGTCCGTACCGCTTTCATGTGCTAGCATTCTAACATACAAGCATAATCATACGACTTTTATGGAAATCAATTTCTGGTCAGTGCTCGTGGCCGCAGTCGTGGCATTCGTGATAAGCGCAGTGTGGTACTCACCTATCCTCTTCGGCAAAGAATGGATGGCTCTCGCTGGTTGCGACGAGAAGGACATAGCCGAGGCAAAGAGTAAGGGTGTAACGAAATACTACATCATACAGCTCATCATGACACTGATATCATTCTGTGTACTTGGTTTCGCCATGAATGTGGCAGGCATCCAGGGCACGAGTGACGGTGCATTCGTAGGTATCATCGCATGGCTCGGTTTCAGTGTACCGCTTTATGTAGGTAACTACATGTGGGATCGTCGCCCAGCCAAGCTCGTCCTCATCAACGCTGTCTGCGGACTCCTCACTATGGTTATCGGTGGAGCCATCATCGGTGCGTGGTAAACGCCATCCTATCTATACACTATATAGATATACAAAAAACTCCCTGTTGTGGAGTTTTTTGTTGCGTGCGTAGTCATATAACGGCTCTATTTCTTCTTCGTTTGGACATCTCGCGCCGCCTTGCGGTATGAGCAATAATCACATGACGCAGCAGGAGTAGGGACGGTATTCTGATCGAGACAGACACGGATGTCCTTGAGCGCCTTCTCAATCCAAGAATCATCGCCTGTATATGGAATAAGGTCTATGTCGAACTCCAATTTTGCATCGAATGCGACGCGATCCGTCTTGCCATTACAGTAGACGAAATAGCCGGTACTCGAGACGCTGAACCCATTGCGACGGAACAACCACTGATAGACTTCCATCTGGCGCTTATAGCCGATCTGCCATTCCTTGTCGAGGGTTACTTTCTCTTCTTTGCTCGTCGACTTGTAGTCGACAATAATCACTTCACCTGAGTCATTGACCCACACATCATCGACTGCACCGGTGACCAGTAGATTGCTCGGCCCATGAACGTGCCTGATGCCTTTGAAGTTGCTTCGCCACACATCGAGGTCTTCGTGCTGGAATGGTATGACATCCTTGAGTCCATACGAATGCATAAGTGGATGTGCACGCTTCTTGGCACGATGCGTATCGAACTCTTTCTTGAGCAAGGTATCGACAGCGGTGTTGAGGTTGAATGGAAATCCAGGTGGACGACCGACACCAAGTCGACAGTCGAGATAGAAGCACAACGGACAATTGAGGAAAAGATCGATTTTGGAACGACTGACCTTGAATGGTTCGGTGCTCGAGGGATCGAAGAGGTTGCGTGTACGCTTTGCTGTGTAGAAGTCAGACATATAGTGAAGTCTACCGCGCTTTCTCCCTTTTTAGCAATCGAGCTTTTTTCTCTGCTCCGCGATTGTATCCGCCAGTCTTCCCGTCACTGCGAATGACACGATGGCAGGGAATCTTCGGGTCATAATTTGTATTCAATATGTTCCCCACTGCACGGAATGCACGAGGTCGCCCCGCTTCGCATGCAACTTGTTTGTAGGTCAACACCTCCCCTTTTGGGATCGTCCGCACAATTGAAAATACTTTTTCTTTGAATAGAGTCATGACCTAATCATACTCACGAATGAACGAACGAGGAAATTATTTTGTTGCAACTGTCGCCTTCTTGATGACCATGTCAGTGACTGGACGATCACCTTGACCTGTCGCCGAGTTGGCAATCGCATCGACAACCTCGATACCCTTGATGACGCGACCGAAGATCGTGTAGTTGTTGGGGAGCGGATAATCCTGATGCATGATGAAGAATTGGCTCCCGTTGGTATTTGGACCCGAATTCGCCATAGCCACAGTACCGCGAACGTATCCTGCTTTGTATGATGGCGTGGCTGGATTGAGCTCGTCTGCAAACTTGTATCCTGGACCACCCATACCAGTACCTGTCGGATCACCTCCCTGGATCATGAATCCCTTGATAACACGATGGAAGATCAGATTGTTATAGAAACCTTTGGTAGCTAAAGTGATAAAGTTCTCGACAGTCTTTGGTGCATCGGCGTCATATGTCTCGAATACGATCGTGCCCTTGTTGGTCTCAAGCGTGATAGTGTGCATGAAATTTTTTGTAGGTGTATTAGTGGTAGTAGTCGAAGCTGTTGCTGGCTCAGTCGTCGTAGTCGGTGGAACAGTGACCGAGACGTCTGTCGCCTTGTCGCTGTATTGTTCGACTGTCTCTTTATCCGAAGAGCGCGTCGTCAGCCACTGTGCGAGCACTAAGATAACAATGACAATAATGATAACAATGATCCACGGAAAAGATTTCTTCGGTTCTTCTGGTTGCATACGATGAGCGTGATTATCGAATAAATAATTTAGAGATTATAGAGTTCTTTAACTTTTTCGGCAACTATTTTTTTCACCTCAGCAATTGATCCTGAAACGATCGCTCCGGCCGCCATTTTATGTCCACCCCCGCCCAGCATGACTGCTAATTTAGATATATCAAATTTCGAAAAGTCACGTGACCGGAAACTAAGTTTGACTTTACCAGGTTCAAACTCAACCGCAGAAGCCACAATGTCCCAATCAATAACACTAAGCATAAACGAGGAAAGCTCACTCCCCCGTATCTCGTTTATGGGAATCTTCTTTTCGACAAGAGTCTTATACGTAATCGATGAAATTGCATACCTGCCACTTGAAGAAGTCTCTATCGCATCGAGAGCCGCACCCTCAAACCTCATAAATGCAGGTGTGTTCGAATTCTCCATTCGGGTCACCAATTCTGGAATATCAGGGATGAAAGAAGAGAGGCTGGCAGCCATTTCAAAAATCCGTTTGGTTACTCCCCGGTATTTGAATGCTCCTGTGTCAGTATAAATACCGATAAAAATATTTGACGCAATATTACTATCCATTTTTATTGACCATGCAATAAACAAATCAGACAAAATGGCACAGGTTGCTGGGTAAGTGACTTCCACCAAGTTGATACTACCGAAATTAGAATTGGTATTATGATGATCAATATTAATCACCTTCATAGTGTCCGGAAAGACGATCGGCTGGCGAGATATACGGTCTATAGATCCAGAATCTAGTGATATAAATAAATCATATTCATGTAGATTGATATCGCCGAAACCTTTCATCATAATCTCAGTAGCCCCAGGAAAATGCATGAAAGCTTGTGGAATATCCGAGTCGCCTTTTATAACCGTGGCTTTCTTGCCCATCTGCTCCAATGCAAATTTCATAGCCAACGCAGAGCCAACACTGTCTGGATCAGGTGATGGGTGACAGTGCAGCAATATATTCGTGGCCTTCTTGATCTCGGCAAGAATGAGTGGCGCCTTCTCTCGAACAATTGGTGAAATATCGTTATTCATAGGTGAAACTATATCATACCCGAGGCATCTTCATATATCGTTGACGGACCTTCTCGGGAAACTTCTCGAGTGCGTAACGTAACATAGTCCTCGGCATGTGCTGTGCATGTCGTTCCAGAAATGCACACAGCGCCCGCTCATCTCGCTTCCCCACTTCGCGGAGCATCCAACCTGTCGCCTTGTGAATGAGATCGTGTTCATCCTCAAGAAGTATTTCCGCGAGAGCTATGGTGTCCCCGAAATCATTCTTGCCAATGAAGTATGACGTAGCAACTATAGCGATACGACGCTCCCACATGTTGCGCGATCGTACCAACCGATATAATACATTTCTATTTTTCTCGAAATCGAACACATAGGCACCGATAATATCTTTGACCGTGACGTCGACCAGATCCCAATTATTGATGTACCCAGTATGGGATAGATAAAAATTAAATATCTCGCGTCGAGTCTTCTCATCAGCACGCTTGACCTTGTAGACCAAAATAAGTAGAGCGGTAAGGCGCACTTCGTGATATTTGTTTTGCAACAGTTCATCAACCTCATCGAGTGACATGTCTACACATTCACGTGCAATTGTGCGCTGTTCAGGAACCATTACACCAAGAAACACATCGCCTTCTCCGTACTGACCAGGCCCTGTCTTGAAAAATCGAGACAGCAGCGACGCTTTCTCAGCATTGGCGGACTGTTTCAACATAGCGATAACTGAAGTTGCCGACATATTCATGGGCACACTATATCATGCCACACGTCTCTATATTGATAGCGAAATAACGCAAATATGGTATAGTCTACTCACTATGAAACGCACCTTCATCCGCGAGCTTACCAACCATATTGGCGCAGAAGTCTCTATCTCTGGCTGGGTCGATATCCGTCGCGACCACGGCAAACTTATTTTCATCGACCTCCGTGACGTCAGTGGCAAGGTCCAGACCGTCATCCTCCCCAACCACACAGAAGCACAAGAAGTCGCCAAACAGCTCCGCAGTGAGTGGGTGGTCACCATGACTGGCAAGGTCAACAAGCGTCCTGACAAGATGGTCAATGCCAACGAAGCCAATGGTACTATCGAATTCGAAGTCTTCGGTATTGAGGTACTCGCGAGTGCCAAGGAGTTGCCGTTTGAGCTCAATGCCGACATCAACATAGACACACACCTGGACAACCTCCCTCTCACACTTCGTACCACCAAACATCGTGCCATTTTCAAGATACAAGCAGTCATCACCAAGGCATTCCGTACCTATTTCGAGAGCCAGGGATTCACCGAGTTCCAAGCACCCAAACTCATCGGTGACGACGCTGAAGGTGGCGCCAACTCATTCAACGTCGAATATTTCAAACATGTCGCCCACCTCGCCCAGAGTCCTCAGCTCTATAAGCAGATCATGGTCGGCATCTTCGAGCGCGTCTACGCCATCGGCAACGTCTATCGCGCCGAGAAACACTCGACCACCCGCCACCTCAACGAATACACTTCTATGGATATCGAAATGGGCTTCATCAAAGACTATACCGATATCATGGCGGCCGAGACCGGTTTCTTGCAGCACCTCACTCAAGCACTTGAGCATGAATGTAGTGCTGAGTTCAAATTGCTCGGAGCTACGATTCCGAAGGTCCCTACTGAAATACCACGTATGACGCTCCGCGAAGCTCAAGCCCTCATCACCAAGGAGACTGGCAAGGACTGCACCAATGAGCCCGACCTCGAACCAGAGCACGAACGCTGGCTGTGCACTCATGCTGCCGAGAAACTCAACTCGGAATTCATCTTCATCACCAACTTCCCGACAGCCAAGCGCCCCTTCTATACCTATCGTGACGAGAAGGATCCTACATACACCAAGGGCTTCGACCTCCTTTTCCGTGGAGTAGAAATCACGACCGGCGCACAGCGCATCCATTCGTACGATGATCTTATTTCATCGATGAAAGACAAGAAGCTCGATCCTGAAAAGTTCTCATACTATCTCCAGGCCTTCAAATACGGCTTGCCTCCTCATGGTGGATTCGGACTCGGATTGGAGCGACTCACTGCCAAGCTGCTCGGTATCGACAACGTCAAAGAAGCCACCCTCTTCCCACGCGACATCAACAGGATTGACACCCTCTTGTCGAAATAATTTCTAGGCCGGGCCTAGAAATTCAACAACTGGGGTTTTATTTTGCCTCCTCCAGATCCAGGCACACTGAATTGAGACAATACCTCATCCCTGTTTTAGTCGGACCATCATTGAAGACATGACCGAGATGAGAGCCGCATGTAGCACAGGTTATCTCAGTACGAATCATGCCATGTTCCGTATCAACTGTTTCCTTGACCGCGCCAGGCAGCGCCTGATCAAAAGATGGCCACCCCGTACCTGAATCAAACTTTGCATCTGAAGAAAAGAGCTTGGATCCACATACTTTGCAGGTATACATACCATCGCGTTCGTCGTGAAGTAATTTCCCTGAAAATGGCGCCTCGGTACCCTTCTGACGGAGCACGTGATATTCCTCAGGTGTTAATTTCTTTTTGAGTTCTTCTTCATTCATATTATTTTTCTAGGCCCGGCCTAGAATTTACTGCTTTAATAATTCCGCAAATCGCTTCTGTAGCTTCTCCAACTTGGGCGCAATCACAATCTGGCAGTACGGCTCGTCAGAATGATACTTATAAAATTCCTGATGATACGACTCAGCTGGATAGAAGACCTCAAGCGGCTGGACTGTCGTCACTACAGGTTTGTCATATGCCTTGGTATCATTGAGCTCTTTCACCAATGTCTCAGCTGCGACGCGCTGCTCCTCATTCAAGTAAAAAATACCCGAACGATACTCAGTACCAATGTCATTGCCCTGCCTGTTGAGTGTCGTCGGATCATGTGTATTGAAGAACACATTCAAGAGATCCTCATACGAAATCGTATCTGGGTCATACTCTATCTTGATCGCTTCAGCATGACCTGTCCTGCCTGTATGAACGACCTCGTATGTCGGATCTGGTGTTGCGCCGCCCGTATATCCGGAGACGACAGACTTGACCCCTTTGAGCGACGAGAAGACTGCCTCTGTGCACCAAAAACAACCATTGGCGAACACGGCAGTGGCTGATCGTTCACCTGTGGACACGCTTGACATGCATGTATTGTATACTATCTAGTAATGGACACAAGACATCTCATCTGGATCGGCGTACTCGTCGGTAGTATCGTCGGTGGCTGGATCCCCACGCTCTGGGGAGCGGGCACCTTGTCGATGTCAGGAATCATCGGTAGCACCATCGGCGGCCTCGTCGGTATCTACGTTGGTGCCAAAATCGCCAGCTGGTAACAAAAACTGCCCGAATATCGGGAAGTTTATGTCCTAGCACTAGCGCAGGAATTAGTATCCGCGCTTTTTTGCTAGACGGGCACGCTTGGCCACAAGACGCTTGGTGGTCTTGCGTGAACGTGAACCCTTCTTCTGAACTGATGCTCGTTTTGCCATAATGGAGACAGAATATCACACAACTAGCCAAAGGTAAATGTGAATACGTGCGCACCCGGCTTCGAGAAAATAATATCGATCCGGTGCTGACCAGCAGTTGTATTCTGATACACCTGATACAGACGCGAAGAATCAATGAGGAGTGTACCATTTGAAACATCAGCCCCGCTCTGAGTCATTGATATCGGTTTACCATCAATCAAAACTTTGGCCGTCACCGACGATCCTTCTGGCGCTTGCGCCACGATATACATCTTGGCTGCATTGAAGACAAATGAGATCTGTGCGTCTTCGGAATCGGCCTCGGCATACTCACGGTCGATCTTCCAATCGCCACCCAGATAAAAATAGTTGGGTTCAAGAAGTGTCGGTACCTTGAATGTACCGGCTCCTATGGTGTGCGTACGTCCATTAGCGAAATTATCATTTCGGGTCGCGCCAAAATAGGTCTCTGGACTACGTGCCTGTATCACGGGAGCTGGAGCAGTGACTCCTCCGCGTACTGACCCAGATTCATTGAGGACCTGCTTGCGTTCGTTCAACAACTCGACGATATGTCGCTCTGTTTCATCATAGCCACCTTCACCGATGTGGTCATAGACAACCTTACCATGAATATCAATGAGATATTTGTGTGGCCAATACTGATTACGATAAGCATTCCATGTCATATAATCATTATCGAGCACGATCGGGAACTTCAGACCAAACTGAGCAATACCCTTCTCGACATTTTGCTTGTCTTTCTCAAAAGAAAATTCTGGTGTATGAATAGCGACAATTTCTAATCCTTGATCTTTGTATTTCGTATACCAATCATTCAGGTACGGGAATGTACGCTGACAATTGATGCACGTGTAATCAATGAAATCGACGAGGATGACTTTCTTGCCCACCACATCGGCCAATCTGATGGGATCAGTATTTATATATCCAGCAATACCCGTGAACTCTGTATACGGGACACCAGGGATATCCTTGACCGAAAGAACTGGCTTGCCATCTTCAGATGATACCGCGCCCTGTTTCTGGACACCTCCCTCCAAACGCTGCTTGATAGACTGTTCCACCTTGGTAACATCGAAAAAACCTGAGGCGAGGATATGCATCTCTATTTTCTTGTCATATCCCGTAGCGATAGAAATTGCCACCAGAATGAAGAGGATGCCCAACACTTTCCTGAACCAACCATAAGGATTGGTGGCCCACTCAAGCTTGTCGATAACGCGCTGCCCGACCCATGCGATAACAAGTAATGCCAAGGCCAGCCCAAGAATATACGCGATAAGATCCACAATACCCACCGAGAAGCTTTGCGGCAATACAGTCGCCAAGATGACGAAAAATGTTGGGCTGCAGGTAGTAAAGACAGGTCCTAGTGCAGCGCCGACCACCACATCTGTCCAGAATGAATGGGCTGACCCGTAGCCGCGAGATATCCAGCGGTCCGGCTTGTTGTGTCCTGGTATCTTGAGCACGATCCGCGCCCACACCTCAGGCAAGGTCAATGTCAGACCGAAGATACACAAGATGACTGCTGACACATATGACCATACTGTCGGCGACACCATGATGAGCGCCGTCGTCCCCTTGAGAAGTAAGGTGAATACAAATACCGATACTGAAAGTGCGCCAATAATAACAAACGGGCGGCGGCGATTGACTGTCTCTGTCACTGATCCCGCTAGGATGACAGGCAGCAGTGGCAAAATGCACGGCGCGAGCACCGTGAGAATACCTGCCACAAACGAGATGATGAGAAAAACCATCAGATAGAATTATATAGTATGATATCGTCATGTCTATAGCCGACGAGGAACTCATCACCTCACATCAGTCTGGAGATCCGGACGCATTCCAAGAATTGGTACGCCGATCACTAACACCTGTATACAACTTCGTATATAGCTATCTTCATGACGATGCTGACACCGAAGATGCGACCCAAGAAACATTCCTGCGTGCCTGGAAACATCTCGGGCGATTCACCTCTGGCAAGAAATGGAAACCGTGGCTGTTCACCATCGCCAAGAACGTCGCATTCGATCATCTGCGTAAGAAAAAAGGGGTTCCCTTTTCGTACCTCGAGAATGAAGAGCAGGAAACATCATTCAGTGAATCAATCGTCGACACCGAACCGCTGGCTCACGAATTATTCGACAATGCACAGTATGCCGCTTCCCTGACCAAGGCGACCTCATCATTACGACCCGAATATTATTCCGTTATCATGCTCCACTATCACCAAGAACTCACCTTCGAAGAGATAGCTGGCATCCTCGGTATACCTATGAATACAGCCAAAAGCTGGCATCGCCGCGCTCTCCGAGAGCTACGTGTGCTACTCAAATCTCTTGCACCAAAATAACCTTGGCCGACGTAGTATCAATACACCATGAGACAAGAAGCATCGTATTCATTCATGTGTCCGCGCACACCGTCACCGGATCTCAATCACAAGATCGTGGCCGCTGTCGCGCATGCACAGATAGTACGCGCCCAACGTCGTGCCTACGGATACGCGAGTGTAGCCATCGTCGCCCTCGTTGCCCTCGTACCAGCTTTCCAGTACGCACACGGCCAAGCCACCAGCTCTGGATTGTATGATTATCTGTCGCTCTTCATATCAGATAGTGCATACGTATTCAGCAATCTCAAGACTTCCCTATTTTCTATTATGGAAAGTGTCCCTGTGGGAGGAGCTGTATTGGTACTCATGGCTCTATTCGCCGCCGCATACACAGCGACGAAGGCCCGTTCATTCTTGCGCATGGCTCGTCTATCAGCGTTCGCCTAATATCTACATATCATGACTACCGAATCAACTCCAACAAAGACATCGTCTATCAAGACATCCGTACTCGTACGAATTCTGGCTCTATTACTAATACTCGCCCTCACCTTCTGGGCAGGCATGTCAGTCGGCTACCGCAAAGCTGAGTTCAGCTCACGTCTCGGCGATCGCTATTTCCGCATGTTCGACCGCACTGACACCCAATCGCGTGGTGGCATGATGGGAGTACGTGGACCTGATGAGCTCGTCGGCGGGCACGGCACTACCGGCAAAGTACTCAGTGTCTCGTTACCTCATATCATCGTCTCAGACCGTGATGGCACCGAACGTACTGTGCGTATCACCAATGAAACAATCCTCCGCAGTGCCCGTGCCAACGTCGCATCGACGACCGTCAAAGCAGACGACTTCATCGTAGTCATCGGCACCCCAGATGACACTGGAACGATCGAAGCCAAGCTCGTCCGTATCATGCCGGCCATGATGAACGGCTCATCAACCAATCCCCAGAACCAACCCGGTATGATGTATAACCGCTCCTACTAGCCATGAAAAAACCTTCCTTGTTTACTCGCGTTCGACATTGGGCCAAGGCCCACAAACTGGCAAGCGTCATTATCGTGATCATCATTGGTAGTGGCATATATTATGTCTACCACCGATCATCAGTGGCCAATTCGACACCGCAATACGTACTGACCATGGCACGCACAGGGTCTGTCACTCAGACCGTGACCGGGAGCGGCCAAGTTTCTGCTGAGAATCAGCTCGATGTAACCAGTGAAGTATCTAGCAAAGTCCAGACTATCAACGTGACTGTCGGACAGCACGTGAACAAAGGAGATTTACTCGTCAGTCTCGATGCCCATGACGCAGCCATCAGTCTCGAGAGCGCTCGTATCGCCTATGCCAAGCTCGTCCAACCTGCCAAGGATGGTGACCTCACCAATGCCAAGAATTCTGTAACCAAGGCATATACCGATGCATACAATGCCGCCTCGTCACTACATCTAGACCTACCAGGTATCATGTCTGGCATCAAGAGCATGCTCTATGATGCCGATGGATTCCTGAGCGATCAATATACCTCAAACCTCATCTCCACAGCTCGCACATATCGCGATACCGCTGGCCGTCTCTATGACCGGGCTGCTGAGCACTACGCCACTTCACTACGTCTATACAAAGAGTCAGGCCGCTCCAGCGCGAGCTCAACTATCGACACACTCATTGATGATAGTTATCAGACTGCCCAGATGGTCGCCACTGCCCTCCAAGCACTCCAGAATACACTCACGTATGTGACGACGTACCAACCCGACTATCACGCCGTCGATGCGGCTGCTGCAGCAAGTAGTATCACCACCTGGTCAACTCAGATCAATAGCGACTTATCGTCTATCGTATCAGCACAGAGTGGTATCGCGAGCGCAAAAAATAATCTCAGCACACTGATATATGGCGCTGATACTCTCGATGTCCAAAGTCAACGCCTCTCACTTCAGCAAGCACAAGAGACCTACGCCAACTATTTCATTCGTGCCCCATTCGACGGCATCGTCGGCCGCATCCCCGTATCTGTCTATGGCCAAGCAGGTGCCAGCACTATCGTGGCGACCATTATCGGTGATCGCAAAATCGCAAATATTTCCCTGAATGAAGTCGACGCCGCCAAAGTCAACGTCGGCCAACCAGTCACGATCACCTTCGACGCTATCGATGGACTGAACGCCACCGGTACCGTGGAACGTGTCGATCTCGTAGGGACCGTATCCCAAGGAGTCGTGTCGTACACGGTGCGCGTAGCAATCGACACTCAGGACGACCGCATCAAGCCCGGCATGAGCATGAATGTCAGCATTGCAACCAAGGTGACTCCGGACGTATTGATCGTACCCTCGACCGCTATCAAGACTCAAAATGGCAAGAAATATGTCGAGATCCTACCTGAGAGCGCTCTACCTGCCTCGACGACAGCTATGTCCCGCAATTCCGGCAACCTCAATCGCACGAACGGAACCGGATCAAGCTCACCTATGATGTACGGCCAGGACGCGTCATCGACAGGCGGTTATGCATTCCGTTCAGGCCAAAATACCGGATCAACACGACCAGCACGCACCGTCAATGTGACGACGGCGGTAACTCCGATTCAAGTATCTGTAACGACTGGTGATACGGATGATACAAATACGCAGATCGTAAGCGGCCTCGAGCGCGGTCAATGGGTCATCACTCGGACGATCGCTTCAGGCACAGCCACGACCGCGACTCCCAACATCTTGACGAGCATCGGCGGCAACAGAGCTGGCGGTGGAGCCACACGCGCAGTCGCCCGACCAGGCAACTAATATGATAGAAGTCAAACATATCACCAAAACCTATATGTCGGGTGATAATGCCACGCACGCACTCCGTGGCGTCACCTTCACCATCAAGGATGGAGAATTCGTGGCCATCATGGGACCTTCTGGTTCAGGCAAGTCGACACTGATGCATATCCTCGGTGCACTCGACACACCAACATCCGGTACGTACAAACTCGATGGTCATGATGTATCCAAACTCTCTCAGGATGAGCTGGCACAGATTCGCCGCGAACAGATCGGTTTCGTCTTCCAATCATTCAACCTCCTTCCTCGCGCCACCGTCATGCGTAATGTCATGCTCCCTCTCGTCTACGCAGATATACCTCACCACGAACGTGAATCCCAAGCCCACAAAGCATTGATGAGTGCTGGTATGACCGAAGACCGGTTCATGCACAAGTCGAACCAACTTTCTGGTGGACAAATCCAGCGTGTAGCCATCGCTCGTGCACTCGTCAATAACCCTTCCCTCATTCTTGCCGATGAACCGACAGGCAACCTCGACACGGCCACAGGCAACATTGTGCTCGGCACATTCCAGCGACTCAACAAAGAGCTCGGCCGTACCATCGTCTTGATCACCCACGAAAGAGACGTCGCTGAGCACGCGGACCGTATTATTCATATTCGAGACGGAGAGATTGTCGAGGACAGCGGCAAGCATACGAAACGCGTCATCAAAAACTAACACTATGACCACATCAGATCTACTCCACGAGACATTCTCAGCGTTGACGGCAAACAAAGTCCGCACCTCCCTCACCATGCTCGGTATTATCATCGGTATCAGCTCGGTCATCACCATGGTCTCAATCGGCCAAGGTGCCCAGGCTTCGATCCAGTCCAGCATCCAATCAATCGGATCAAATCTCATCATTGTCTCACCAGGTGCTACACGAAGCTTCGGCTACAGCGCATCGAGCGGTCGTGGTGCCGCCAAGACATTGACCATGAAAGATGTCGACGCTATCGCTTCCGAGGTCGGCAACATTCAAGCCATCTCACCAGAGATCCAGGGTCGATACCAAATCACCGCCAAAGGAACCAATACCAACACCTCAGTCATAGGGTCAGGGCAAGCATATACAACAGTTCACAATGTCACCCTAGACAATGGTTCATTCATTTCGGCGCAAGATCTCTCGAGCCGCTCCAAAGTGGCCGTGATCGGGCCGACCACGCGTGACGACTTATTCGGAGCGAACGCTGATCCGATCGGCCAGAGCATCCGTATCAATGGCATGGAATTCAAGGTCATCGGACTTACCGCATCAAAAGGTAGTGGCGGCTTCGGCAATCAAGATGATACCGTGTATATTCCCCTCACCACCGCACAACTTTTCCTTGTTGGTGACTCGACCTACGTCACGTCACTCAGCATCTCTGCCACTGACGCAGACGTGATGACACAGGTACAGACAGACATCACCTCACTTCTACTCGCTCGCCACAAAATAACCAACCCAGCAAACGCTGATTTCAACGTACTCAATCAGGCAGACATCGTCTCCGCCGCTTCGAGCGTGACCGGAACATTCACCATACTCCTCGGCGCAGTCGCGGGTATTTCTCTCCTCGTCGGCGGTATCGGTATCATGAATATGATGCTCACGACCGTGACCGAACGCACTCGCGAGATCGGTCTCCGCAAAGCTATTGGCGCCACAGGGCGTGATATCAACGTCCAATTCCTAACCGAAGCAGTCGCCCTCACCCTGATCGGCGGCACCATCGGCGTCATACTCGGCTGGCTGGCATCATATGGGGTGACATCGCTAGGCATTTTGCAAACTCAAGTATCGCCCACGTCAGTCATTCTCGCCTTCGGTGTATCGGCGCTCATCGGTATCGTCTTCGGATACTACCCTGCTCGACGCGCTTCCAAGCTCAATCCAATAGAGGCGCTCCGGTATGAGTAGCCCTATCTCCCCTGTAATGAGACATCGACTACATCGGCATGCGGACGATACGTAAATTTGCGTGCGCCGACCATAATCATGAGTGATCCAATAATGTAAATGACGTAGAACAGTGCCTGAAGTGGCAGATTGTAGAAGTACAGAATAAGTCCCTGTTGCTCTTCATAAGAGATGAAAGCGGCAAGTAACACACCTATCGCAATAAAGAAGATGCCCACAGCAATCCATCGGATGGGTCGCTGCAAAAGGTGGAGATGTTTGAATGCCTCAGTGGAAAGATAAAAGTAAGCGGCCGCGACCACACCCACGATAACCGAGACGAAAATAAAGATGAGTTCATATTGATCGGACATGGTAGTGGCTTTAGTATACTATATTTCCCCTAGAGCTTCCTACTATCATATCCCCAGTGGAGAAGCGCTTGTCGTTGCTTGGTATTACACGAATAATCTCTCGGCCGACATTTGTGCGCAACCTGGGCAACGTGGCGGACCATGGCTTTCCAGCGCTTGATCTGGCGCGCATCATCCGGATGACGTCGCCCCATGTAGTATCGGCAATACCACTGGAACCAACCCCGTGGATCATCGGGGTGAATCCAACCCTTGGCACGCCAAACCGAGAGTGGCTGGCTCGCGTTGACCCCGAAGAAGTTGAGATGCTTGTCACGTCGTGTCGGCCAAGTGGTGCCGGGCTTGACTGGTTGCGCAAGCTTGGCGTGCGTGAACCATTCCGCAGGAAATTCATCTCGACAATCGGTCATGTATTTGCCGCCGAACACACCGATCTCGAGCATCTCCCGTGGTGTCAGGTGTGGTTTGAATTCAGAGTTGAAGTTCTTGCCTATAGGCTCGGTCAGTGCGTAGGTGTATCCGGACTGCATACGATCGTGAACAGTGATGGTTTTCATGCCCGTTTTCGTAGTATGTAATTGAGATAAACTTTGGAAGCCGGTTTGAATGATTCGAAATATTCGATATCAAATCCAGCCGCGGTCAGCAATTGTTCGATTTCACTCCTCATGTAATATGCAAACAGTCGGGGACGATTCACTCCAGAACTTGTGCGGTACGCTTCGTCTTGGCCCTCAATAAGTCCAAGAAGGAGTACTCCCTTAGGTTTGAGTATGCGCGACATCTCTTGTAGAGCATCGTGCATAGAAGATTTCGGTATGTGAAGTAATGATGTATACGCCCATACACCATCAAATTCACTATCCTTGAACGAGGTATGTATCAAATCTCCTTTGACAGTGTCGAGTCCTTTTTGAAGGCATATATCAACCATTGCTTGAGAAGCATCAAGACACCTAACCTGACAGCCACTCTTTTGCAAAAGGAGCGCACCTCTACCTGGACCGCTACCAATATCCACCACCATTCCTTTGCCTACACACTTCGTGAATTCATCTAAGATAGTGCGGGGGAAAAGTTCCCAAAAGCCAGCTGTTTCAGCGTCATATTCTGCAGCCAGGTAATCATATGTCTCTATAGTTTCCGTATCCATGGCGATAATAATATCACTAAAAAGCCGCCCGTGAAGGCGGCTGAAATTTCCTGAAACGATTTACAACGCTTGTCTAATGAGTGCACAAACTGCCAGTAGCTCAGCCTCGGACGTAGCTTCACGTTCACCAGGACGATACAGGAACTTGCGTGGTTCATATTCCAGTACACCAGTGTCCCCTTCTTGGCGAGGCACAACGTGCAAGTGGAAATGTAGCACTGATTGTCCAGCAAGCTTGCCGTCATTCCAGGCGAAGTTGAACCCAACGGCACCGAATGACTTCTTGAGAGCGACAGTGATACGCATTCGCAATTGCTCGATCGCCTCACGTTCTCCGGCGGTCAAGTCCTCATAGCGCGCCACACACCGTCGGGGTGCAACGAGAGTGTGGCCAGGAGTGATTGGAATGTTCGTAGGAAACGCCCACGCACTATCATCGCCGACGATTTCGCGGGATCTGATATCGGGGGATGTGCAGTAGATGCAATACATGGAATTACTTATAACACACGATACGCTATCACCTTGGCCCAATCAGTGCGGTCGCTCGTGCGTTGGTAATTATTGCACAAGCATCCTTGGATGGTAGGTAATCATGACAACACACTCCATGAAAAATATCTGCGACATTTTCCAAAGGGAGTGCCGTCATATCTGCTTTTTGCTCTACAGCAATCCTCCGAAAAGATACACACCATTCATGCACCTCCTTCTCGTCTTTAAGGGGGCCAACCTTGCCCCACATGCGAGCGAGAGAAAAATTGATAACAATAGCCGATGGTTTTTCTTTAGATTCTTTCATAGATATTTTACTTGTTCAATGTTCACTACAATAATACAGACCTCAGTAAAACAGGTAAGCGAGGGCGCCCTCGGCAACACATCAGCTATACATCCGCCACCGTGTTTAATATCTCCTTGAGGTACACATCGAGTTTCCTTTTATTTTTTATAGCTTTAATGTCTAGCCATCGATACGCCACATGCTCCTGAGCATTCAATACCGGTTCTCCGTCTGTTTCGGCAATGTAGGTAAGACGCACCACATGTGTATTCCGTTCATACCATAAAATGTCTTGTGCCCCAATCAACCGCGGCAGCGACGTCAATCGCAAACCACTTTCCTCCATAACTTCTCGTTCAAGATTATCTATAAGTAAACTTCCTGGCCGAATCCGACCTCCGAGAATATCCCAGGTACTATTTATCCCTTTGTATTTGGATGGCGCCCTTTTGACAATAAGGTACTTACCCTTTTTGTTCTTCAGCAACACTTTGACACCAACGGCAAGAATCATGGGTTCATACTACTATTACCATACAGATAAACTAGCGAAGACTCTTCGGTAACTTCCTAGGCCCGGCCTAGAACTAGAACTCTCCACTCTGAATATCCTCGTCGTAGAAAAATGGCAACTTCCAAACAGAACCGTCCTTGATGGCACGAAGAACATCGGGTAATTTCTTGATAGAATCGAACTCAGCAGAATCATTCTCGATAGCATCATCTATGGGCACCCACATGTTGTGACCATACTCGGTATCTTCGATCAGATCACCAAAACATTCATCGCTATATGCAATCGGAAATAGCACATCAGAGAAAAGCTCGTCTTTGATGTACATGGTGCGACGTTGGATACCGACGACTTTGAAAACTGCCTCGAGACCCGTCTCGACGAGCAGTTTGCGGGTGGCTGCATCTTCTGTTGATTCACCTTTGCGGACCACACCACCCATAACACCAACCTTGCCATATGAAGGATTGGACTTTCGCACCTGATTGAGAATTTCTATTTTGCCTTTATTGATGCGCGAAAGCACCGTGAGAACATTGACCTTGAATACATTGACCGGCGCATTATCTTCTGTGGGCGGATTGAAGTCTGCTACGTGCTTCACACCGAGCGGCGACAACGAATAGCCATCATCTGATTTGATGACGTAGTCCTTTTTGACCAGAAATTGGAGGTGGTAGTTATACAGATCATTGGGCACACCCTTGGGCTGGATCTCGCTATAGCGCAACTGTTTTGCGTTCTTGAGTTTGCTGATGATCTGATTTTGTATCTGAGAAGTGATCGGCGCCATGGGTCATTTATATACTCCAACTGAGGAAAAAGCAATTGTCTATTGCAATTGGATCTAGAGACTACCAAATCACTTTTTATTCTGGCATCCCCACATACATCCGCATCAACCTCTTCCCAGATACGGCCATCGCAATAGATCTCATACAGCCGTCATCGATATCTACAGCGACTTTTCTTTTGAGACGTGATCGAGCCGGTGTACCTGTACCATGTTTGAATCCTATTGGTAATAAATATTTTTCTTGCTGCTCCAACAGAATTGAATTGTTCAACACAAGCGGAATAACCTTTTTTGCACGCTGCGCATGAACTCTAAATCGAGAAAAACCACGTTCACGGATCAACGTCGCAGTTCTCAGCAATGAATCATTCGTCCAATTCAGTGGTAGTCCGCCAGCGCGTTTCCATACACCAGCTTCAGCCACAGGTACTTGAGCTAAATACCACACGCTTCTATTGTACGCTGCCAATCTTTTTGCATACCCTTTTTTGATAATTGCATTGAGCTGTTTCTCCGACATTGCCAATACTTTTTTCTTCGCTTGGTCAACAGACACCTTCTTCGCGTAATCAGAAATAACAAAGGTACGCTTAACTTCAATAGTTGGAATTCTGTTAATGAGTTTCATATTACTTCACAATCTTCCCCACCGCCTGTTCCCAGGTCATCCCCACTTTCTTGCCTGGATTGAAAATACCCTTAGGATCCCAGATCTTCTTGACCTTCTCGAACAAGGCATACATCTCATCCCCATACTGCATCTTCACGAATGGTGTGCGGATCAGTCCATCATTATGCTCAGCCGTGATGGTGCCCTTGAATTGGTGAATAAGCTCATAGACTTTGACCGAGAGTTCTTTGATCACCTCATGCGAGTGAGCTTCATGCAAATTCATGAGCGGAATAATGTGGAAATTGCCATCCCCGATATGACCAGCGATCGTATAGGTCAGTTTGTACTGATCGAGAATAGCATACAGTCGTGGCAGGAATTCATTGAGCGTCTCGGGCGGCACGGCGAAATCATCGATGAACGGAGCCGTGCGCACATTGTGGACCGAGTGACGGAGCATATTGAAACTTTCACGGCGAATCACCCAGTACTTGTGCGCATCTTCAGCTGTCTTGGTCAACGTCGTCTTCTCATGCAATTCACGTAGCGACTGCTGTGCCTCAGTGGCCATGCGCAACGCCTCTTCTGGTGTGTCAGCGGTAAACTCAGCCATGAGCACCATCTTGGGTACACCACCAGTCAGGACCGCCCAGACTTCAGGAATAAATTTGAGGCCCAGCTTGAATATATTGCCACCCATCTGCCTGATCAGTCGTGGTAAGAATCTGAAGGCCACTTTGAAGGTATGATCGTCATATGACTCGAAACTTTCTGGCTTGAATGTCATGATGTGCGCCGCTGTCGGTGCCAAGAGAGCCATATCTTTGAGGAATACTACCAGTAGGCGTGAATGTTTCTTGGGCTTTACCAATGCAAACTCAATCTCGGTAATAAGGCCAAGTGTACCTTGTGAACCGACAATGAGTTTGGTCAGATCAAATATTCCCTTTTCTTTGTCCATAACATTCCAGAGATAGTATCCACAGGAATTCTTGCTGACACGTGGACGAGCACGCTGGATCAGATCCCAATTCTCGGTGATGAGCTCGTGCATCTGTACATAGACATTACTCTCGAATGTAGGAAATTTCTTGGCCTGCTCGAGTTGGTGGAATGTAAGTGGCGTGAATTCGTGCTCGACTCCATCAGCGCAGACCATTTTGAGCCGACGAACGTAGCGTTCTGTTTTGCCATACTGGAGCGTCTTTTCGCCGCCAGAGTTGTTGGCAACCATGCCACCTACTGTACAGATCTCACGGGACGCTGGGTAACTTGGCAGTATCTGACCTGTCTTCTGTGTGACTCGATCGAAGTCGCGATAATACACGCCCGGCTGTGTCACGGCATATCCGTCGACGACCTTGATAATACGATTGAAATATTTCAAGAAATCAACAACAATGGATGACGATAGTGGCCCACCGGACATGTCAGTACCCGCCGAGCGCGCGGTCAGACTGATCCCTTTCTGGCCTGATACATAACGAACCAGCTTCTGGATATCAGCCACAGTCCGTGGACGTACGACAGCCTCAGGCATGACTTCGAAAATACTAGCGTCGTGACTTGCGGTACGTAATGTCGACGAGGAGGTGTCGATATCACCATCGATAAGGTTTGCAATGTCACGCTGATTGAGCATGGAAGAAGTATACCATGACTTATTGACTAGACTGTGGAGTGTGATGTAGTATCGATATGAACCTTTGAACGAAAGTTGACCTATGAAATGGAAAGAAGTTCTCGAAAATCCGAAATATATCGGCGGGGACATTGAAATAGTTCTCGACGGAATGCGTTACTGCGGACCGATCCAGCAAATGAAACTGTCCGACGACGACAGTACATTTACCTTCGTACGTGAATGGTGTGCCAAAAAGGCGGTAAATCCCGCATCTGGCGACCACATGTGGGATTTTTGCACTGAGGTTGACAAACAGTCGGTGACCTTCGACACGACCGTCGCCGGTCTGCCGCGCGTTCAAGATGCTGGCCGACTGCACTTCAATCTTCCGCATCCTCGAGACAAAAAGCAAATTATGCCCACTACTGTTTTGCCCAAAGGATACTTCACGCAGGCTCATGTCAATCTGGTACCAGCCCTAGTGAGGGGACTATCACCTGAACCCGCAGTGACGTGAGTTCCTAGTCCGATTTCACCGGTCTCCCCCAGGAGGCCGGGTTTTTATTTCTAGGCCGGGCCTAGGATTACACTAGATAGAATACGGCCACGGGACCGATACTGCCAACATCATGAGTGCAGCACCGATGAGCGCCAAATTTTTCTCAAATGCGATACGCTCACCCATGCGCGCCATGGGGTCCTGAATTTTCCAGAAATCATGCATCTTGAATGTCACCGGGACCAAGAACACAATGAGTGCGATAGCACCGATGAGCGGACAATAGCCGAGGACGACTGAGAGACCTCCGATGAGGAGCAGGATCCCTGAGGCGACGATGGCGAGACGCGCTGATGGGACACCCTTGGACTGTGCATATCCCACCATGTGACCAGAATGGACCAGGTGGTTGTACGAATTCAGCAAGAAATATCCTCCGAAAATGATGCGACCAATAAGAAATGCAATTGCCATTGCGGTACGTTGTAATGTTATATCAACCGTTGATAATGGGTTGATTATAGCAGAGAAATTTGAAGTTCGAAATTCGGGACGTTATTTAATAGATAAAACAAAAAAACAACAAACCCCTCTAGCCAGATTGCTGAAGGGGTGAAGTATTTGTCGAACGCTCTCCAGCGTTTTGTAATCGAAGAACAAAGGACTAAGGATCCAAAAGAACCGAGGTCCTAAGTTTTGAGAGCTGACTTGCGGAAGGCAAACCAAGCGCGGCTGTAAGCGAAGCGCTTGACCCAGGGCAAGCGCGCCTCGCGCCCCGAGCCATACCACCAGACACAACACGCGTGGCGAAAGCCCCCAAAGGTACATTCCTTTGTTGCAGCGACATACATCGGATTTTGTCCGAGTACCTCATGCAGTTTAGGATGTTGCTCTCCGATGGCAAACACTTCACGCGGGACAGTTTTTTCCAATTGCTTGGAAGCCGCCCAGGCAAGCGCTGCATCAAAGCCATCACCATTCGGGAAGTTGAGGAGAATGAGATCCTCCTCGATTTCTTCCGTACCCGCCGGTGGATACTGATCCCCGACTTTCCGAACATTGTAATCACTCGGAGTGTTGGGACCGGCAGCATTCACCGCTTCCTGCCATTCATAGTCCGGTTTGAAGTGGATGCGTACGATGTGGAGACGGGCACCGGGAGGTGGGGTGAGCCCCGTAAGGTCAGTGCTATTCGCACAACCCTTGAGGCTATTCAAGAATCGGGCAATCCTGCCATCATCCTGAGCCGCCTGAAACTCTGCCCGGGTCACACCCTTGGCATTGGCCATGTCACGAACTGCATCCGTCTGATTTGAAGTAACAAGCATTTTTTTGCTCATAACTTTCCTCACTTTCTTGTGTTGAGTCCACCTAAAGCTCCGCTCCAAAGCGGCACCAGAAGCAGACAGGTTATTCAAAGAATTTACTGCAGTATACATCTATAAAGCAACTATGTCAATAGTGCCCATAGTTGCTCCTAAACTGTATTTATCGCGCAAGCTTTTTTACACAAACGTCAACGCCTTGCCCTTACTGCCCGCACGACCAGTACGACCGATGCGGTGCACGTAATCTTCATAGGTAGCAGGAATGTCGAAGTTGATGACGTGAGTCACGCCAGAAATATCGAGACCACGAGCAGCCACGTCAGTAGCCGTGAGGATCTGCACATGATGATCCTTGAAGAGTTTGAGTGCGCGCATACGCTGACTCTGACTCTTGTTGCCGTGGATCGCTTCAGCTTTGAAACCACGCTTCATGAGATCGCCAGCAAGACGCTGTACACCATGCTTGGTCTTACCGAAAATAATAACCTTGGTGAATCCAGGCTGACTGAGCAAATCAGCGAGCACGTCGAGCTTATTCTTGCCCACTGGCACACGGACCACATCCTGATCGACAGACTGAGCAGTATCGGCAGTCTTTACTGAGATGCTGACTGGATCTTTCAAGAAATGAGAAATGAGTGCCTTGATCTCCGGAGACATAGTCGCTGAGAAGAACAACGTATGACGCTTCTCAGGCATACCAGCCAACATGAATTTGATATCACCAATGAATCCCATATCAAGCATGCGATCTGCCTCATCGAGGACGACAGTACTGTATTCAGCGAGGCGAATCTTGCCGCGCTCGATCAAGTCCTTGAGACGACCAGGTGTACCAATGACGACATTGTACTGACGAGAGAGCGCCTTGAGCTGTGGCACAATACTCGCACCACCGACGCAACAGACTGCCCAAAGAGGCAGACCACGCACGAATCCTTTGAACTCTTCCTCAATCTGCTGAGCAAGCTCACGTGTCGGTACGACAATCATGATTTTCTCGCGAGGGTTCTTGAGTATTTTGTCGATAAGAGGAATGAGGAAAGCTGCAGTCTTACCAGTACCTGTGTTGGCGATACCGACAAGATCTGCCCCACGCAAAATATGAGGGATTGATTTGTCTTGAATGGGTGTCGGGGTCACATATCCTTTGGTGACGATGTTTTGCTTGAGACGAGCATCGACAGCAAAGTCAGTGAACTGATGATCAGGCACGAAGTGCTCGACCTTCTCGGTAATGACGGCCTTGTTGATGAACTTGGATGGATCGATGAATTTGGAAAATCCGCCACCAGGACCACGACCACCGCGTCCCCTGCCGCCTCCATGACCACCACGAAAACCTCCGCGACTTGCGGGTTTGCGATAACTAAACTGTTTGGCGGGACCTCCTGCATGCGCAGAACGGTGGCCACCACCTCTGAAGTGTTTTTGATACATATATTTGATTACTATTCGCCCAGTGATGGGTGCCAGTAAGGCCGTATCCCATCAAAAGCCTATAAGTCGAAAGGCGAACAATGAGAGATGAATAGGCCATTACTATATACTATTTGGGTGAGAAAGTCAATAACACCCACATGTGCTATGATACATGTATGAAAGGAGGTCTGACTCACAAGGGCTTCACATTAATCGAGCTTCTCGTGGTAATTTCTATCATAGGCCTACTTTCGAGTGTCGTCCTCGTATCCCTCGGCAGTGCCCGACTCAAGGCAAAAGATGCCGCTGTCCGATCGGCAATGCGCCAATTGCAACTTATCCATGAACAGGCATTCTCCAACAAAGGTGACTATTCCGACATGCAATTCGACATGGCTCCCTTCGGAGGATGTGGTGGTGACATTGGAACAAGTTATTACTGCTTCACAGGGACCAGTGGCACGACTTGTTCTGGCATATTCTCTGGCGCCATACGAACACCCAACAGCGAAGCGGCTCGAATCTGTGACAACATACTCTCGTTGGCTGGTGGCTCTGAGATTGGCAGCTCACCCACATTCATCATGGGCGTTGCCAATAATGTCCCTGGTGGCATGAAATCGAATTATTCGATCGCCGCATATCTCCCCTCCAAGAAAACCTATCTCTGTATAGGTAGTCATGGTCAATCCGATACAGCAACATCATATGAACATGGCTCATCTGTCCAATATAGTGCATCGGCACCTCTCGGCTGTTTCAGGAATCCATAACGAACTACGAAACTACTTCCCCCCCCCCTTTTTTTTATGCCCACAGTCACCTCCCCGCACCATTTGCAGGAAACATACGACGTCGCCGTGATCGGTGGCGGACCAGCTGGCATGATGGCCGCAGGACGTGCAGCCGAACGTGGACTCAAAGTGATTCTTCTCGAAAAGAACAAGTCTCTTGGTAAAAAGTTATTGATTACCGGCGGTGGTCGCTGCAATGTCACCAATGCCGAATTCGACACTCGTACGCTCCTTTCCAAATTCAAGGAGAATGACAAATTCCTGTTCTCGGCGTTTTCGCAATTCAACGTCACGCAGACACTAGAATTTTTCAATTCGCGTGGCATGTCCACCAAGGTGGAAGCCGAGCAGCGCGTATTTCCGGTGAGCGACAAGGCGCAGTCTGTCTGGGATGTGTTAGTTGAATATATGAAGCACGGGAATGTCACTGTGCGCTCGAATGCAGAAGTGGTAGAGCTAGTCACGCATTCCAGGCCGGGCCTAGAATTGGAATCCATCAAACTCAAAAACGGCGAGCGTATTCATGCACGATCTTTCATCCTAGCGACTGGCGGCAAATCACGACCAGAGACTGGTTCGACAGGTGAAGGATTCGAGTGGCTCAAAAAGCTCGGTCACACCATCATCGACGCCGATGCGGCGTTGGTGCCGGTGAAAATACACGATGACTGGGTGAAACGGCTCCAAGGCGTAACACTGAAGGAAGTGAAAATTACCCTGTTCCAGAATGAAACCAAACAGGCCATGAAAAAAGGTAAGATTCTTTTTACCCATTTCGGTGTCAGTGGCCCAACTATCCTCAATATGAGTAAAGATATTCGTGAACTCTTGAAATATGGCCCAGTGACGATATCGCTCGACATACTACCGAAGCATGACTATTCGACACTGAATGACGCACTCCAGGATCTCTTCAAAAAAGAAAGCAACAAAAAGTTCAAGAACGCACTCGATGCGCTCGTCCCGTCTTCGCTCGTACCAATTATTATTGAAAATTCAGGAATTAATCCAGATACATTCTGCCACAGCGTGACGCGTGATGAACGACTGAATCTGGTCAAACTCTTGAAGGATTTACACATGCAACCGACAGGTCTTCTTGGTATAGAAAAAGCTATTGTGACTTCGGGTGGTGTAGTACTTACTGAAGTCGACTTCAAGACGATGCAGTCGAAGCTGGTGCCCAATCTGCATATCGTCGGCGATGTACTCAATATCGATCGACCATCAGGTGGCTACAGTCTGCAGCTCTGCTGGACGACTGGGTATGTGGCGGGCAATAGTGTGGGGGCACAAACGGCCAATTGACAGCGACCCACAAGAGAGTAGGATGACGGTCAGATGTAACGACAACAGCACAACCCGACAAATCCTTATGAACGATTCTCTTGACATATCCCTCGCGACCAAGCTGTGCAAGCTTGTTGTAGAGGCAACCCCGGACAATGACCCCTTGCAACCGAAACTTGCCGTCGCAATCTTACGGGCTTTGACAGAAGCCGTAAATACAACGTCGGATAAAGTCAGGCTTACCGACGAAGAGCGTGTGGTCTTGGCTGCATTACGGACAATCTGCACGATGCAAGAGCTATCAAAACTCGAAATACTTCAACGTGTTTTGGCAATCTTAAAGAAAACAAGAGATCAACCTATCGACAAAGAGGTTGCCGAGCAAATAACCGATCGTGAGCGTGAGGTTCTCATCAGCATCGCCACGAGTCACACGAACAAGGAGATCGCCACGGCACTCAACATCGGTGTACGTACCGTGGAAACTCATCGCGAACGTATCATGAAGAAGCTCGGCATCCATGACGCTGCAGGACTCACCAGATACGCGCTCAGGAAGGGTTTGATAACCCTCGACCAATAGCCCACCCGCCCCCAACAATTTCGCCGGCCTCCTGACAGGGTTGGCGATTTTTTATAAAGACCCTTACGACTCGATTCCCCTCAGTCTCTTTCTCACATGTACATAATCCGGCACTTCTTTTTTGACCAGATCCCAAAACGCTTTGGAATGATTGAGCTCCCTGATGTGACAGATTTCATGTACCACGAGATAATCCTGTAATTCCGGAGGCAAAAATACGATTCGATAACTGAAGCTTAGGTTACCCTCTTTCGTACAACTTCCCCAACGAGTCTTTTGGTTTCTGATAGTAACAGTGCCGTATGTTACTCCATATTTTTCCGCAACGTGACGAACTTTCCGGACAGCCAATTCGTACGCTTCTTTCTTATGCGCAGTATATTCGGACCGCTTGCCTGTACCCCATTGAATTCTTTTTGGGGCAATCAGTCGTGACTTGAATTCGACAACTTTTTTTGAAATCCATTCCTCCTTACTCGCGACAAAACGCCGAACCACAAATTCAGGAACCAGTCTCGGCGCAGTCACTTTGACCCTACCAGTCTGATAGACCGTGATTCGTATGCACCGTGCGCGTGCGCTTCGTGTGAAAATATATTCCATCACTATCAACCTATTCACTCACCTCCCCCTTCACATACCCCAAGAACAACCTCACCAGCCGTATTTCCTTGAACGAGATATTTGCCCCGACCAATCGCTTGACCGGCGAAAGCAGGGGCGGCTTGTACTCCTCACCAGATCGCTCACGACGCTCCTCATCTGCGACCGATATAGTCTCTAGAACTTTTTCTATTTTCAGGAAATGAATCGGTGAGACTTCTTTCTTGAGATAGGCGATGTCTGACAGTGCGATACCACCACCTTCGGGACCGCGTTGCACCAACTCTTCCAGATGACTGATGATCGTCTCCGCCACCATTCCCCGCTCCTTGGCCATATCAGCAAGTGACAGCTGATTCTTCACGAGCATCGCCGTCTGTTCGAACGTATTCAGTTTTTTTGTTTTTTGTTTTTTCGCTTTGCGACGTATGCCATGAAGTGGCGCAACCTTGGCCAGGAATTCTTCCTGGACTCTGACGATCTCAGATTGGTCGGTAGCTTCCATGACTCGTTCGGCCTTGGTCGACAACTCACGGAGATGACGATCATATTCGAGCACCTCTGGGTGCACCTGGAGCGCACCCTCATTCATGCCAACGATAGAAAGCCCTGCCAAGGTACGTACACGTGACAGAGCTACGTACCCCATTCCTGGCTCGAATGCCCTGCGCAGATCGACCTCGACCGCATCGAGTGACATACCCTGACTCTTGTGGACGGTGATAGCCCACGCCAGACGCAAGGGATATTGAGTGATTTCGGCGAGTACTTTGCCATCATCATCGATAGACCAATCAGCAAGCTCAATAGTAACGAGACGTCCATCGGGATATTCGGGTGTACTGGCGGTGCGGATGACGGGATCGACATCATGACCACAAGAGACGACGACACCAAGTGTTCCGTTAACATAGCCCTTGTCGAAATTATTTTTGACACACATCACGCGCGCACCTTTCTTGAGGCGTAGCTTCTCGGGCGCCAAGCATGACTTTTTCAACGCCTCGATGAGTGGTTTCTTGCCTCGCATCGTCATCTCATAGGTGACCTCTACGCCATCAATTTTCCTGATTTCTTGATCATTGATAGTGTCGACGTCAGTATTGTGAGTGTAGAGCTTAGTGGGTTCGACAGTATCAATAATATCGTACGAAATGGAAATTTCTTCACCCAACGATTGATTATGAGTCTTATTTCGCGTCGCCTCCGAAGGGGGTTCGGAAATTTCATTTCGTATGACATTCTTGTGCCTGCTTGCAAGTCTCTCCCGCGAATCATCTGAGACTTCCCCGCTCCGTATTTCATTCAAGATGGCAAGAATGGGGTCGTTGCCTTGGCGGAAATTTTCGTGCAAATAACAGACGGTAAACTTGCCGTCACGCCACGCTTCGGAGCGATAAATGAAGTGCGTATCTGGTTCGCCGAATTTGGACACTGGCGGCAGCTGGAAGAAATCTCCACACAAGACGATCTGCAATCCTCCGAATGGCTCCTCATTCTTGCGAATGTGCTGAGTAATATCGTTGAGTACGTCGAGACGGAAATGGTGCAACATGGACACCTCGTCGATGATGAGTGTGGCGGCCTCCTTGATACGACGAGCTACCTTGGGGTCATCCGCGAGCTTGGCGAGCTCATGATCGGAGAGGTCATTCTTGATGCCCATACCTGACCATGAATGTATCGTCACGCCACCCATGTGCGTGGCTGCAATACCAGTCGAGGCGGTGATGCCCAAAGAGACATCATGACCTTTGAGATACTTGATGTATTGGTTGATGACGTATGTCTTGCCCGAACCAGCTGGTCCAGTAATGAAGACATTCCTCCCCATCTTGAGAATATCGAGTGCCTGAGATTGGGTCATGAATGTGAGTATAGCAGAAAGGATAGGGTGCTCGATTGAAAAAGTGCGGATTTCGTGGGGACAAACGTCTTCCTTACTCTTTCCCTCTATTATTTCCCCAAATCCAGCACCTCATCGATCCTGATCTGCTTCACGAATTCTGGGACGTGCGACACCAGGATCATGGCACCTTCGTATTCATCGAGCGCCTTGGCAATCACCGGAATATGGCGGAAATTGATATGGTTTGTCGGCTCATCGAGAATGAGAAGTCCGGGACGCTGGAGGACGAGACGTGCAAAAGCCACCAGACCTTTCTGCCCTTCTGACAGTGAACCGATCTTGGTATGGATAGCATCGGCACCAATAAGAAATGATGCAGCGACGGCCCGCACTTCGGTCTCTACCAAACGACCTTCGACAGCGCGGATAATTTTTTCGAGTGATTGATAGACCGTGTCGTTGAAATCCATCATAGAGAAATCTTGACGATAATAACCGACACGAGTACCAGGGAGGATGGTGATGCCTTCGACACCATTGACGATCCTCTCGAGAAGCGTACTCTTGCCGATCCCATTGGGACCAGCCAACAAAAGATGATTTTTGCGACGCAGACGGACACTGCATGTACGCTTGACCGGCTTGTGCGTTTTTGGATTCAAGATCGAATATGACGAAATATTCACGATGTCACCGATGAGTTCTGGTTGCGCTGGGATGGTGAACGGCTTGATCGTGCGATCTTCTTTGCGCACTTCAACAATTTCCTCTTCGAGCTCTTCCGCCTTCTCACGCATACGCTTGGCCACCAGACGCATCTGACCTCCCTTCTGTGCGAAGAGTCCGGCCTGATATTTCTTTTCTGCGATCTCTTTTTCACGACGCGCATTGTCCATGTTTTCTTTTTCGATACGCGCTGAGATCTGTTCGACCACATCATGATAGTCACCGACATATTGCTCAATCTTCTTGGTATGAACGTCTAAATACAAGACGCCATGAGTGAAGGCGTTCAGAAAGTCAGCATCGTGAGAAATGACTAGACAGGTCTTCTTGTAATCAATCAGGAACTGTGTGAGGTGTTCGATGCCCGCTTTGTCCAAATTATTCGTCGGCTCGTCGAGGAGCAAAATATCAGGGTCTTGAATAAGTGCTGATGCCAGGAGGAGACGTGCCTGCTGACCTCCAGAAAATGTTTTGACAATGCGATCCTTGGTATCGGTAACCCCTTTTGTTCCTACTTTTGGCGTACTCAAATTGACCACCTCGAGAACCGCATCAATACGCGGATCGAGATCATAGACTTTCTCTGCGAAACAGGTGGCAAAAAATTCACGTACGGTGAGCTCGAGCTGATCGCGAGGGATGACCTGGCGAGCCGTTGCGACTGTCGCTCCATGAGTAATATGGATCTCACCAGATTCTGGCTTGTAATCTCCTAGAATGAGTCCGAAAAGCGTCGTCTTGCCTGCCCCATTCTGACCCATGATAGTAACCTTGGTGCCACGACGGACATTGAAAGAAACCTCATCGAGAATAGGCTTGTTGTGTCCCCATTCGAAAGAGACCTCATCGAAACGGATGACGGTATCTCCAGCGAACGCCTTGGATGGCGAGGTAGATTGTACGGATTTCTTGGCCATAGCGAAGATTCAGAGTACCTTATTTTTGCTGAAATGGGAAATATCTCCCCAATGAGCAGTTGACATGAATAGCTATGTGTTTTAATATAATCCACGAACAGTTTCAACAATTCAACCATACTTCCATACTGAACATTATGGCAGAATCATCCTTCAAACCTGGGGACACAGTAAGAAACCGAAAGGTGAGCATTTACCTCGTACGAAAGAGCACCACACCCGGTGAGTGGATCGTCAGACAATTCATGGACGGTCCTGGCCCCTGGAAAAACCGGAAGCCACCCGAAGAACAGACCATGACTGAGAAATGTTTGCTTGAGATCGCGGCAGACGCCGCCGTCCGCAACATGACCCGGGTCAGCGATACTGCCAGCATGCGCCGCAAGCCGGTGCGCAAGCCTATGAACGAAATCCGTCGCGCACAATTTCGTCTCGTACATCGCCGCGCACAATTGATGGGTGCAACCAATTGATCTTTATTCCCTCGTCCCTTTTCCACCCGGACCGTTGCGCAAGCACGGTTCGGCATTTTGTTATACACAGCAGCCTCTACCAAACATCTCTCTCATTGGTACAATATACCGTGAAAGGTTTCCTATGCTCACATACATCCTGATCCTGACATTCCTGCTTGTCTTGCTGATCGGCCGTATCATCTACCGTTACCATAGCGACCTCGTACGCCAGACCATATTCGAGGCACTACCACGGAATGGTACTGTGTCAATCTACACAATCCGAGCAGACTTCCGACGACGCACATTCAATATTCAGTACCCGTGCCTCTGGATCGTACTACATGCACTCGCATGGTCCGGGCACATCAAACACATCGGTGACCAATGGGCACACAGTGACTACTCGCCATCGGTTCACGCCTTACCTTGAACGTCCCCCTCACCGTTCGCCGGGCCTCTGCGTCCGACGAACTTTTTGTCCATGGCCAAAATCACACTTTTTCATGACACCACTACCCCACTCAGTCAAGATTGCACAAACCCCTAGGCGAGCTAGTATGTGTCCAGCTTTGGCACAATCAAAGCATAATACCAACCTTTAGACACGGAGGAATTCGTGAAGATTATACGGATGATTCTACTCACATGGTGGCTCACACAGGCCACCATTCATAGTGTCGGAGCATCCGACACCAACGCACTGGCTGATACGCCAGAACTCAGGGAAATCCAGCGCGTCTTGACTGAACGGCCCGACCACACCTCATCGTGGAGCACCTGGTTCGAATACCACCTGGCCAAAGATGGCCGAGAGAATAGCTACCGACGTTTCGGACCACTGAGCTCCTTCGCCTGGACCAAGGCGTACTTCAACCATGAAGCACGTGGCCCAGAACGAGCCGAATCACAAGGTGAATCCTTCTTCGGCGACACGGTGAGTGACGCGGCCGTAGACGCCTTCGGCAACTGGTTCAACTTCTCTCGTTTCAAACACGCAGAGAATCCAGGACTGACATTTGGTGCCAAATTGGTTGAAGGAACACTCAACACAGTCGAGGGACGTATGCGTCCGACACAGATCGATCCTGAAGACGCAGCATCTCTGCATGAATGGGTCGGCTCCTTCGTGGTCGAGGATAGTACGAAGTATGGGTTCAATCTGCTCAACGGCAACCCGTACGGATACTATTCGATCGCCTTCTTGCGCAAGAAGAACGGGCTACCATTGGTCATTTCGACCACGCGCGTCCGAGTCATGGTCACCCAGCTCAACTTCGACCAGCCTCGACTAGAAGAAGAGCTACTCTTCCCCATGACATGGGGGACACAGTTCTCAGTGGGCACCAGAATGTATCCAACCGCTTTTGATGACCTCGGATGGAAACCTTCGGTGACGGTGAAATTCACCCACCAACTGGAGCACAATGTCATCAATGGCAACGTGCTCTATGCATCGGCACAAGTGGAGGAAAAAGAGTCCTTCTATTTGGTTGGTATTACGTTGAATCGGATCCTCTGGAAAAAGTGAGCTCTCTTCGAGTAATGCGTGGCTGCCCTCTGGGACAGCCGCGCTTTTTTGCACTTTTACGTCAACTTCGTTATATCTCTCGGATAGAACATATCCAGTGTCCACTCGAATGCGATACGCGTGCGCTTCTTCCATGAAGCGAACTTGAACAGATACACTGTACGCCAGATCCACCACGTCAGACGGCCAGAAATGGCCATAGAAAAGATTTCTCCGAGCGCGAACCACTGTCCCACCGAGACCATACTTCCCTTGGAATGGAAATGAAAATTAACCAATTTCTTACTCCGCATCGTCGCAATGATGTTGTTGGCCACCGTCGTCGCTTGGGCTTCAGCCACTTGTGCCAGCATGGGCAAGGTCTTGGTCTTGGTCGGATCAGTGCCAAGAGAATCTGCGTCGACGTACCCCGCCGTATCACCAAGTGCGAAGATATGCTCATCGCCATTGACGCGGAAATAATGATCGACTGCCAGACGTCCCATGAGCAACGCCGGCATGATGCCTTCGAAATGTGGAATGATTGGTTTGACGCCGGCCGCCCAGATGATGGTATTGGATGGGATCGGCATACCCACAGAAAGTCTAAGACCCTGAGCCGTCACTTCGACCACTGAGGTATTGAGACGCACATCCACTCCGCTGTCAGCCAGACGTCCCTCGGCCGCTAGACGCAAAGACGGTTTGAACATTTGCAGAAGTTCTGGACCTGTATGAATGAGGATGACTTTGGGTTCTTCAGGGCTACATATACGATAATCAGCAGGGTCGCAGCTACCTACACCCGAATAATACCGACGCGCCATAGCCCTAACGAATTCGGCGAGTTCGGCAGCTGTCTCGACACCTGTCGCACCGCCACCGACGACCACGAACGTGAGCAATCGTGCACGTTCTTCACGGTCTTGAATGAGGATGGCACGCTCGAACGAATCGATGATCTGTGTGCGGATCCGCGTGGCATCTGCGAGATTTTTGAGTGCGTACGTGAATTTTTCTGCACCAGGAATGTTGTAGTAGTTGGTCTCAGCACCCGTGGCGATGACCAGATAATCATAGGAAATAGGACATGATGATGCACCGGCACCGAGTGTCACTTTGTGAGCGGCACGATCGATGGATTCAACTGAACCTTGAGCAATACGAATACCAGTACCAGCAAAAATTTCACGGAGCGGCTCAGCGACACTGACAGGGCTCAATGAGCCGGTAGCCACTTCGTGCAGAAGTGGTGTGAAGAGAAAATAATTGGTCTTGTTGACGATGGTGACATCTATCGCACCTTTACGCACATAAGGCGCAAGTCGTTTGGCGACATAGGTGCCACCGAATCCCGAGCCAAGTATCACAATATGAGGCTTGAGCATGTTGGGTATATTGTACCACAACGAACATACTAGATCTGAACGATAGTGTAGAGAATGGCCGCTCCTACAAGGGTCATGAATGTGGTAAGTGCCTTGGAGTGGCTATGGTGGCCTTCAGGGATAAGGTCACTCGCACCAATATACAGGAAGAAGCCGGCGAATACAGCCAAAATGATGGCCAGCACACTGTCTGAAACTGTTATGAACAGTGTCACTAGGGCGCCGACTATCGGAGCCAATGCCACGAGAATGAGCCACATATATGCTTGCTTGTTCTGACCACGATGTTTGAGAATGACGCCGACCGTATTGATACCATCAGAGAAACGGTGGGCTACAACGGCAATAGCGACGACGGCGCCGATAGCCGATGACGCCTGGAATGCGAGACCAATGGCAATACCATCGATGAGACTATGGAGACAGAAACTTGCCGCACCGAATGAACCCCGAATGTGTGCCGATTCCTCATGATGTTCATCGAGATGATTGTGGTCATGAGAGTGAAAAGAAAATGCTCGATCAAGGACCAAATACGCCAAGAATCCGACAGCTGTGTATACCAGCATCTCTGCGGGACTATGGGAAACACCCCCCAGCTCGATACTTTCTGGGATAAGATCGAACAGGGCTGCACCGATCACGGCACCGGCCGAAAGGCCGAGAATAATGTGAAGTTTGTCTTTGAATCGAAGCGCTATGAGACCACCCACGAAGGCAGCAATAGAGGCCACGACAGCAATGAGAATTGAGTTCATATGAGAGGTTTATACGTATGACCAGTCTACTGTATTACCTCATGCTTGGCAATTTCCCAGGCCCGGCCTAGAACTAGTTCTAGGCCGGGCCTGGGATGGGACCAGGAACGCTGTGGTATACTATATCTATGCTGTTTCGCACCTTGGATATAGAAATCATCCATGCTTTCCGTCGTCTGAGCGTGCCAGTGGCTCGCATTGGCCTCTTCATTGTCTTCTTCTGGTTTGGTTTCCTCAAGGTCATCGGGCTTTCCCCCGCATCACCTCTCGTCGAACAACTCTTCAACGCCACCTTCCCCATCGACATGTCATTCACGACATTCATGGTACTCTTTGGTCTTTTCGAGTGCTTGATAGGTATCCTCTTCCTCATTCGCGGTGCCGAACGTATAGTCATCCCTCTTCTCATCGTACATATGGTGACTACACTAATGCCCCTCATGTTCCTGCCTTCTGTGACATGGTCCGGATTCATGACGCCGACGCTCGAAGGTCAGTATATTATCAAGAACGTAGTGATCATTGCCGCCGCCATCGGTATCGCCGCACACGTCCATCCGATGAAGAAGCATCACCAGAAATCATGAAGCGCACTCCGCCCCTCCGCATCCTCGGCCACATCAGTATCGCCGCCATGGTGTTGGTGGCAAGTGTGTTTATTGGTACACCATCACATGTTGGAGCCCAGCAAACCATCAACGTAAACGCAGCCGATCTGATACCGAAAACAGAACTCTCATTCTCGCCGAGTTCAGGCACATTCGCTCAAGGATCGACATTCGATGTACCTCTTTATCTCGACACCAAAGGTAGTACCATTGGCGCTCTCGAGCTTCACATCTCATTCGACCCGACAGTTCTGAGTGTCGTCAAACCCTCTGGTGGCTCATCGGTCATTGGGCTCTGGATAGAAGCACCGACGTACGATAATACTGCCGGTACCATCACATTCATCGGCGGCATCCCCAAAGGTATCAAGACCAGTTCCGGACTTGTAGCACTCATCACCTTCCAGGCCAAAGGTACTGGTCGATCTGATCTGCGCATACGGAACACCTCTCGTGTTTTACTTTTAGATGGTAGTGGCTCACCTGCTGATTTCGAAGCGAACACTCCGCGCTATACCGTATCAGCACGACCACCAGGCAGTGTCGTGGTTTCTTCGGAGACGCATCCATTCCACGATCGTTGGTACAACAACAACAATCCTGTATTCTCCTGGGCACAGGACACCGGCACCACAGGATATAGCACAACACTCGATGACAAGCCGAATACTGTTCCCGATAACACACCAGATACGACTGGCACATCACAATCATTCGAGAGTATTCCAGACGGTATCTCCTATTTCCACGTCAAAGCACTCAAGAATGGCATGTGGAGTGCCCCGACACATTATGAAGTCAAAATCGATACGGCTCCCCCGGCACAATTTGAGCCAACGATCAATTATATAACCGCGGCCGTCATCAATCGCGCGCTGGTCACCTACTTCACGACCGATGCCCTCTCAGGGATCGATCACTACGAAGTCGGTACCATCGACAAGGCGAAGTCGGCTACCGAGTCGCCCGCTTTCGTGCGTAGCGATAGTCCCTATCAAATACCCTTCGATTCTATCCAGAATGCACGGGTGATTGTCCGCGCCTTCGATCGTGCAGGCAACGTGCAGGATGCCTCAATCGACGTGAGTTTACCATTCCTGCCAGCAAAATTCATCAAGGACCATGCTGTTGTGCTCTTGGTGCTGCTCCTCTTACTCATACTCATACTCGGCGTCATACACTATTTCTACGGACACCATATTGCACGACATATAAAGACTATTTGGAAGATTATCACCAACAAAAAGACACTCGAACGGCTCGAGCGCACACCAGAAAAACGTTCAGCTCCGCACAGTGGACGTAAGGACAAGTAACCCTCTCTAGTGGAGACCAATCTGATATTCGTAGAGACGACGGTAGACGCCATTTTCTCGCGCAACAAGCTCGTGATGAGTACCCTGCTCGACGATTGTACCTTTCTGGAACACTAGGACATTATCTGCCTTACGCACTGTCGAAAGACGGTGGGCGATGATGAACGTGGTCTTGCCCTGCATGAGTTTCTCCAATGTACCTGTAATTATTTTCTCGGTCTGAGCATCGAGTGCACTCGTCGGCTCGTCAAGAATAAGTATCGAGGGATTGCGCAATATAGCACGGGCAATAGCGACACGTTGCTTCTGACCAACAGAAAGCTTGATGCCGCGCTCACCTACGATGGTCTGGAATTTCAACGGAAGTGCGGAAATGAATTCTTCCATATGCGCTTCACGAGCGGCACGAATGACATCTTCGTCTGAGGCACCGAATGTACCGTAACGAATATTGGCCATGAGTGTATCGTTGAACAAGGCGACTTCTTGCGGAACAACACCTATATGCTCACGTAATTTCTTGAGATCATATCGTCGCGTGTCGATACCATCGATAAATACAGCGCCTGTAGTCGGAAAATAATAGCCAGAAATAAGTGAGATGCTGGTACTCTTACCTACTCCCGATTCACCGACAAGAGCAACGACTTGGCCGGCCTTGATGGTGACATTGATGTCCGAGAGCACCTCAGGTTGACCTGCTCCATACTTGAATGAGACGTGGTCAAAGGTAATGTTCCCCGCAATGGCGGTCGGAGATACGGCATCAGTCGGCATATATACTTCCTGTTTCTCGTCGAAAATTTTCTCAGCACGAGCGGCGGCAGTGATACCATTTTGGATAGTTTGCCAACTATGACCAAGAGCGACGAACGGACCAAAAAACATCAATGAATATCCATTCAGAGCAACGAGTTCACCGACCGATATGATACCTCTGGCCACAAAGCCAACTGACAGTACAAACACGGTCAACTGGGTAAGGAATACGATAGTGCGCTGGAAAAATTCAACATTACTCCAATTACGCTCAAGTCTCATCCACAAACCAGCAGTCTTCACTGCAAGATTGTCGGTGACTTTCTTGATCTCATATTCCTCTGCTGATGCCTGTTTGACACTCTCGATCTGTTGTACAGAAGCAGAAGCATCGTCCCAGTGTTCATTCCAGCTCTTGTGTGCCTGCGCATCGATAGAGGCAACTGGTAACAGGATGCGGAAAAGAAGTATGACATAAATGACTACACCGATGAGTAATACACCGGCTAAAGTACTATTGATAGTTGCTGCGAGTGTAACACCAATAAGGATACTCAAGAGTTGTGGGGCTATCTGTGAAATACTTGCGATAATACTTGAAACCCTCCAGGCAGCTTGGCTTATTTTCTGCAAGTCAGCATTGCTATGAGCATTCTTGTGGTAGTTGAGAGGTAATCTAAATAAGTGTATGAATCCTTCTACCTGCATCTTGAAATGGACATTAGTGTCGAGACGGCGACGTATACGATCCATCACCCAGTCGATATTATTGGCGACAAGTTGGACTACTGCCCACACCACGAGCAGGGCCGCCCATAGTGAGAGGGAGTTTGAAAACATGGCCACCTGATGTTGCGACACGCCAATGAGCGTATCGAAGAAACGACCGGTGACGTACGGCACGACACCGTTGGCTAGGGCCGAGACGAGACCTAGGATAACCATAGTGATCACTTTGCCACGGAATGGCCGTACATGGCGCCAGATAGCACGGAGACCTGCACCTATCTGCTCTTTTGTTTGTTTGGTATCTGTTTCCATACGTATTCGTCATACTAACACAAACAACAACATACTGTGCAGTACCCTTTCTCCTACAAATAACATATAATGCGCGCATGGCTATCAAACAAAAAACGATCACCTTCGTCTATGGTGGTGTCGGTGTACTCCTCGTAGCGACGGCACTCTATACAGTCATCGGTATTCATCTGACCAATAACCGTCTCAACGATCTCGCAGCGAAGAATCAGGAGCTCTCATCGTCCCTCGCATCAACAACAGCCAAGCTTGCCCTCGCTATCGATGCTACGCATTCAGCCCTCACTGACGAACTCGCCCGAGAACGTCAGAATGTGAACAGTCTCCAGCAGCAAGTCGGCACCTACCAGGAACAAGTCGGCTCGTACTCGACGACTGTGACCAATCTCCAGAAATTGAGCAAGACCGATCCTCAGCTTCTCGCCAAGTACTCCAAAGTTTTTTTCTTGAATGAAAATTATATCCCTGCCCGTCTCACCGAAGTACCCTCTGCGTATGTATATTCTGACACCAAACGTCCCCTTTTCCTTGCTGACACACTCGAACATCTCCAGAACATGCTGAGTGACGCCGCACGAGATGGTATCCGTATCTATGTCTTCTCTGCCTACCGTTCATTCGACGAACAGCGTGCGCTCAAGAGTACATATGCGATCACCTACGGTGCTGGCACCGCCAATACATTCTCAGCTGACCAGGGTTATTCAGAGCATCAGCTCGGCACAGCCACCGACCTCATCACCACGGGCCTCAATGGTCAACTCGACGGATTCGATACCACCAAGGCATATACCTGGCTCCGTGCCAACGCATACAAGTATGGCTTCACCCTCTCATATCCTGCAGACAACAAATTCTACGTCTTCGAACCATGGCACTGGCGCTATGTCGGCGTGAAATTGGCGACCTACCTCCACAACCAGAACTTGAATTTCTACGACATGGACCAAAGGAAGATAGATGAGTATTTGGTCAATTTCTTCGAGTAACAGAAAACGTACAAACAAAAAAAGCCGTGTCGATACCGGCCTTTTTGTACCATCCGAGCGGATGATTATGAAAGATGCTTGGAGACCAACTTGGTCATTTCGAACATGTTGACAACATCCTTACCACCGAAGACCTTCTTGAGGGCTGCGTCAGCGTTGATGTTGCGCTTGTTCTTGGGATCCTGGAGGTTCTTGCCCTTGATGTAGACCCAGAGCTTCTTGACCACTTCTGAGCGGGCCATAGGGCCCTTGCCGACAACTGCAGCGAGATCTTCACTGACGTTCAACGGCTTCATAAATGCGGAGTTTTCTTTTGCCATAAATGTTGGTTAGCTGAATAATGACTAATAACGAATGGGTGTATCATAGCACTTCCCTTCCAAGAGGGAAACTAGCAGCAAAGCATTGACATGTCCTGAATATTATTTAGCTATAAAGACTTACTAGGAACACCCCCGGATTGAGTCGTCCCCACCCATGCTACAATACTCCCATGACACCAGCTCCTGCAGCAGCGCCCAGACCCGGACACTCACGTCTCCATATCTATTTCATCGCCATTGAGGTCATCGGGGTGGTCGTCCCCCTCATCATTTCGGCCCTGATCTACACATTGCCCACCTGGTTCACCTGGATGCTCAAGCCCACCGAAGGGTGCATATCCCTGTTCGTCATCGGCATCATTCATGCCACCCTATTCAGTCTCCACCAACACACCAAGAAGAATATCTACTACAACATCACTCAGTACGCATATTCAGCATTCTTCATTTACTTCATCTTCATTACTGGGAATATATCGAGCCCTTTCATATTCCTACTCATCTTCCCCCTCCTCACTTCGGCCGTTTATCTCGACCGTACCACCACGCGTGATGTGGGCATATTCACGACCATCCTCTTTGCCGCACTGATCATCACCTATCCAGTAGCAGAAATCACCCCTGCACTCATCACCCAGCACATCATCCAAACCGTACTCATGGGTATGGTGTGTTATTTCATGCATCATATCGTGATCGAGTCCCTCCACCAGAAGAATGAACGGGAACAGACGAGCAAGCGCCTCATCGAACTCATCCAGGTCGATACGCTCAAGAATGATTTCCTCAGTATTGCCCAGCATCAATTGCGTACGCCGCTCACGGGTGCCAAATGGGCTATGGAATCAGCCGCAGCCAACCCGGCAGCCCCAGAATCTCGCGACATTCTCGCCACCGGTATCGAGCGTCTCACTGATGCCATCCACATCGTCAATGATATGCTCAAGACTGGTGAAGGCGACGAACATGCACTCAACCTCAAGAAGGAATCAACTGATTTGGCTGGAATGGTGCGCGATATACTAACGGAGCTCGAATTCTTGGCACAACGCAAAGAAGTCGAATTGTCTGTGTCTATTCCCCGCGAACTGACCATCTCCGCAGATGCAAAATTACTCAAAGCGGCACTCAATAACATTATTGATAATGCGATCAAATATTCACCTCACGCACGAGTCACGGTAACACTAACCGATGACGGATCATCGGCGACACTCGCGGTCAACGATACCGGCATCGGTATATCACCGGCTGATATGAAGTACATTTTCGAGCGCATGTATCGTGGCAAGAATGCACTCCAGCTCGAACCAGATCAGAGTGGTATCGGTCTCTATACGGCCAAGAAAATCATCACTCTCCACGGTGGTACGGTGAGTCTGTCTTCTCAGCTCAGCAAAGGTACGAAGGTGTCAGTGGTGTTGCCGAAGGAATAGGTGTGGACCCTATCTACTTACGACATAGCCATCCAAGTATGGCATCAGCCAGCCCCTGTTCATCTCCAAAATATCCATGATTAGCATCGCCGAGAATCTGTGTCTCAACATGGGGGCTATTTTTTGTAGCCTTTGTTATACGTTCCATGGTCTCTTCTATCGAAACAGTTAACGCATCATCTTTTCTACCCATCACCGCAAATAGAGGTTGAGTGATCTTCCCTAAAACTTCTAGACGGTCGGACGAATTATAGAAGTTGAAAATGCCCGCCTTGGAATTATCGCCAAATAAACTTATATAGGTGTCCGCGCTTACTGGGCACTCATCCCAAACTTTCAATGAAATAAGATCCCCTCCTTTCCCATTTTGGGACATTGTTGTGGCTTCTTGAATATCTCGCTCGAATCTCTCCCTATCAGCTCGCACTAAACCAAGCATATCGGAAGGAGAGAGGAGTAGCACTGAATTAATCCGTGGGTCCTTTGTTTCTGACACATAATAAACAACTTTGGGACTCCCGAGGCTATGACCTGAAAGGTGTATTTCAGAAAAACCTAATGTGGAAACGGCATCTATAGTAGCTTTGATATCCAGCACTGATTCCTCAAATTTTTCATAGGCGTTACCTATTCTTACAAACTTTTTCTTACCGCCAACCTTCTGCGTCAAATCCTTAAAAGACTCGCATCCTCTATTATTAAAGGTGAAAAAGGCTATTCCCTGATCTGTGAGAGTTTTTGCAATGAAATCAAGAAATGGATTTTCGTAAAAATTTCCTGCCATACCGTGAACATGTACAAGTATTTTTGCTGACTTCGCATCAGGTTCGTACAAGAGTCCGAATAACTCAAGTCCGTCATCGGTACATATTCTCTGTGTGGAAATCTTCATGGCATTATTTCTGTATCTCCTGCCCCGGCCTTTTGATGACCTGCTCCAATTCTGGCTGGTCTTGCTCAAGATTAGTAATGATCTTCTCTGCAACTGTCTCTGGTGCCAAGAATAAGTCGAAATCCTTGGGTGCCTGTGATTCAACATCGAAAAGGTGCGTCTTGATGCCACCAGGATACACGCCAATCAGGGTAATGTTTGTACCTTCCTGTATGAGCTCTTCCCGTAATGAATCGGTGAAATTTTTCTCAGCCGCTTTACTCGCAGCGTACACTGCTGTGTAGGGACGAGGTGCCAGTGCGGCAGTAGAAATAATATTAACTATAGTACCATTCGTGTGCTTCTTCATATGAGCCAGCGCGGCACGACAACCATACATCATACCGAACAGATTGACCTCGAACAGATCATGCGCGCTCTTCATGTCTACTTGTTCGAAAAGTCCACGTGGCAACCAAATACCCGCATTGTTAATCCAAATATCGATGGTCCCGAATTTTTGCACTGCGAAATCCGCCACCTTTTCCATATGAGCAGGCTTGGTCACATCGGCAACACACGCGACAGCACCTGTTTTCTTGGCGACTTCGTCGAGTGCAGCTTTATCTCGAGCAGAGATGATCACCTGAGCGCCACGACCTCTGAACATATCAGCCATGACCGCTCCGAGACCCTTGCTGGCACCGGTGATGACGACGACTTTCTGAGTGAGATTCATAGGGTGATTATAGCAAGAAATACCTACGCTGTGATAAAGCGTAGAAGTTGCTCACTGGTGCATGTTTGACCAGAAGTATCTTGCCCGCATGGAGGATAATGGCGCGACAACGGACAATGAAGGTAGTGTGGGTGAACATGCGTCAATTGTACTACAACACCATATACAACAGCACCCCCACCACAATCTGAACGCCGATCGCCGTCGCAACTCCTTTGAGACTTCCCCATTTGACTGAGAGAGGCTTGAATGTGGCCCGAGCAATAACGAACAAAATAGCCGCCAACACGATGACAATGAGAAGGTTGGGGCCTTCAGGATCATTGATGAGAGCGAACCAGGCGCGAGAAAGGGTGAGGGATGTGAGGCCTAGGGTGATGAGTGATGCTTTTTTGTGACTGGGGTTCATGTGGGTAATTCTATGCCATTACAATGCATAAGTCCCGATAATTCTTCTATACACCGTTCCTCTCTCGACCATCTTACCCATTTTTTCGTGCCGCATCTATGGCCGCCACGTCTATCTTTTGCATGGTCATCATGGCGTCAAAGGCGCTTTTTGCCTCGGCACCTCCGGCAGAGAGAGCTTCGGTCAATGTGCGCGGCGTAATTTGCCACGATACTCCCCACTTATCTTTGCACCAACCACACTCACTCTCTTTGCCACCATTCCCCACAATTGCATTCCAATATCTGTCTGTCTCTTCTTGATCATCCGTTGCGATCTGGAAAGAAAAGGCTTCACTTTGTTTGAACATGGGTCCACCATTAATGCCCATACACGGGATTCCACAGACTTCGAATGTTACCGCAAGAACATCACCCTTTTTACCATCTGGAAAATCGCTCGGTGCACCGGACACATCGATGACCTTGCTGTCGGGAAATGTCTTGGCATAAAACTGTGCTGCGCCCTCGGCGTCCTTCTCGAACCATAAGCAAATTGTATTTTTTGGGGTGTTATTCATGATGGGGGTATTATATAGGAAAAAGCTTGGGCGTGGGATGTATGTGACGAAGTTGAAGCCTACTTCGAAAACTCCGTGAGCGCTCGCATAAGCGGAACCCCGAGCGAAACTGCGAGAAGCCCGAGACTGACTGCCCAGCCGTATTCCGCATTACCAGACGCAGAACAAACCAACACACCTGAAATGATTATTGAAAGAGCCCATACGACAAGCAATATTTTTCTTCGTGACATAGTGATGAATTAATTATTTTTAATTACTAACCGTCCCATTCTACGACCACAGTTGGTCAGGCCCAGATTGGTAGAATTAAGTGGTGAAACCTTGTAAGGCTATTCTAACATTTCTTTCTGATTCTTTCCTACGCGTCTCGGTCGCTCTATTTTAGGGCTCAACGCAGTCAAAATGAGACACTCAGATGATCATATTTTGTAAGTCAGTTTAGGTATTTGACCCAGTAAATATTTTATGTTATGGTGTGAAAGTAACGCAATCGGCAATGTGCCGATATACCGTTATTTGACAACAACACACAACCAAAAGGATACAAGGCTTATGCCTCAATCATCCGAAACTGCCGAAAATGGACCCTCGAGCGGGAGCGTGCTCTCCCTCGTGGTAGAACTGGTAAAACTCCTGTCCCCCGTCTTTTCAGGACAGACAACTGAGACAATCGACAAGTTTAAAAGGAATCACCTGCAGACCATTAAGCGAATGGTTTCCAACTTGTTCCATGGCCGCAAAGTTGTCTTGGATTGCGGCGCAGAGGAGCGAAAAATTCAACTGAGGATTGCTAAAGGGTCAGCGAACAAGGGGGGTCGTCCCCAGATCAGTGATCAAGTCCGCTTTGATGTCGAGAATATCGAGCCTGTGCCCATGACTGAGGCAACCATATGGACTGCCAAGATTGAAGACGTGGAAGCAAGAAAGTCCGTATACGATATCACGATCAGAGCTTATTGCCCCGACCGCGTTCATCTCACCACGTTTACCCTCAAACAGTGTAATATTGAAGTGAACACTGCCGAGGTATTTATTTCAGTCAAATCGCTCCGCCAACAATTGGGAACGCCTCGGGAGCCGGATGTGGATGGATTCTGTCGCCATGCGCTCCATGCGTTCATTGCGAACACCTTCGCACTGAGCGTACGCACCGGCATATCGTGCTACGAGTTTAGTCTCGTCGACGTTAACACTGGGAATTTTTTTGGCGAAGACGCCGAAGTTAACCCAGAACCGTTCCTAAAGAATCCATAAACTGAAAAATGGTCACGACCACCATCGCATAGCAAGCGGTGGTGGTTTTTCATTTAAGGTACAAAATTAGCGGCTTGCTCCAAAGCCTTTTCTCTAGAGGTTCTCTCGTGAACAATCAGCCTGATATCACACCATCACATCTCAAGCGCCCATTACCCCTTAATCTTCCCCAGTATCTCCCCAATCACACTCTGCAGACTACCATTATTACTAATAACGAGCGCCCCACTATCGAGACACGCTTTTTCAAATTCATGCCTGTTGCGTAGAATGACCTCCCTTTCTTGTGTCGTTTTTGCGAAGTTTTTGTGATTACTGGTGCGCTGTGCCAAACGTTCATCGATAATCAGATCATCAGGCCTGAGTAAGAAGATGATATCGAATAGTGTACTCATTTCTTTCACCTGCATGCGCGCTATCTTTCCCGTTACAAATAGCTTCCTATCGGTCGGGAAACGTGAAAGTAATGCAGTAAGTTTTGGCACAATCACCTGCCAGCGATGTTCATCGATCCACTGTGGACCAGAGGCTTCTGAATATTCAGTTTCAAGACCACTCTTTTTATTTACCCAGGCACACGTTCCGTTTGTATCTAGATCAGTTGCACTATAACCCAACCTATTCAATTCGGTCGCTATCGTCGTCTTACCACTTCCCGCTATGCCTGTAATGAGAATTTTCATGGGTGGGTGTGGGGGGGTTGGGACTTTACTGACAACTACTGCACGACTTCATGGTCATACTTCTTGCCTGTAAATTTTCTGACCACATTTATTTTATACCACTGCCATCGTGTTAAATGTTTTCTCCAATGTCTAGAAAGATACTCGGCAAAATTACATGACTGACACGCATAAATATATCTTGGGGGTTGGTATCCGAGATGATATCTGACTTTTTTGTTTGTCAGACCGTATGGGCGTAAACATATTGGGCATACTTCTGTGTCAGGCATGTAGATATCTTAATCCATTTTATTCTTTTAAGAAATACCTGTACCACTGAGAGTTTCAACTATGCTTCTACTAATACTAAAAAGCATGTAGCCTACACAACATTACTTACGAAATCTCTTTTTGGCAGAATGTCCCTATAAGCTTCCTCATCACAAATGATCGTCTTAAAAAAGTCAAAATTGGCATTAACTTTATTTATCGCCATAGGATTAGGGACATAATATATACCACTATTAGACCAACCATATCCACCCGGAATAAGGCTTAGAGATTTTTGAGACGTATAGATGACCCCACTTACATGACTATATTCAGGATCTCTAAAACGACCGACTGAGAAACTCGTCTCATTAGGTTTCGATAGATCGCTTTTTTGTTGTAGGCCAGTTTGATAGGAACCATCAGTCCTACGTGTAATTGTCACGCATCCTAACCCTAACAGGACACGCCTGATAATAAAGTCATCCAAAGATACAATACCCACAACCTTACTTGTATTAATTGCGATAATAAGTGGCTGATCTTTTCTGTATCCTTTTTTGGCCTTTTTATCAAAGGCATGAATACACCTAAGTAATACTGGATTCTCGATGTCTTCTATATTTCCACCTGAAGTAAACGTATTACTTTTAGAATAGTCGGGCCTTTCAGCACGAAGGCTCGCATCATCAGCCTCATCTGGGGCGATTGCTTCAACCTGAATACTCTGTCCATTTGGCACTTTAAGAATTAAATCCGCGCCCGCAGAAGACTTCGGAATCAATTCCCCAGAAGAGGAAAGTACATCACAAAGAATCATCTCCCACATGTGAGATTCAAATCTATTTGTATTCGACAGTTTCCTAGGAAATCCCGAGTCTAGACTTTGGTGAAATTTTTTATAATTTGCTTCAATATAACTTCGAACTACAAGCGAACGTTCCTGCGAGTAAGCTAGCAGCCATAAAAAATCCCTGTCGTAATGAGGATACATTTTCTCAATGTCCTTGAACCTTTCCGTTATTATCTCTTTACCCATATCTATGGTAATACAACCAATAATAGCTTGAAGCCCTGGATCATTTATTTTTTTGAGGAGAGTGTCCATTTTATGGTGTACGGACAAATTTTGCTGGGGGACGTGTACGATGTTGAGCTTTTGGTCCAAAACATAAAATCCTTGTACGAAAAGTATACCACTTCTTTCGAAGCATCTGTATGTCTCCTTCATTCACTATGGCAGATTGGATTTTATTGTTTTATGGAGACAGTGTGGATGATTGGAAGAATTGAAAGAAGGGGCAAGGTTTGCTCAAAATAATAAATTACCAACCATGCTTTGTCATATCTTCAAATATCCTAATCAAATCATTTTCTTCTTCAAGACAAAGGTTTATTAAAATTTCTTTCATGGGTGTTTCTAGCATAAAATCGCAATATGCACTCATTGTTCGAGTCATTATTATAGATGTTGCTATATATTCATTCGCCCTGGTTGACACATTATTTCCTCTGGCAATCAGACCATCACCTTCTTTTTCCAAATAAGAAAATAGCAGGCTAGGCCACGTGCCATGAACATGATGTGATCCAATTCTATGATTGGCTACATACATAATTCGATCAAAGCCAATATCTCTAACAATTGTAGCCATATCAGGCATCTTTTTTGAGAGTCGGACCGCCGACTCCGTGGTCTCACCTGTCTTAATATGATAATAGACAGAATCCATCATCCGCTCTTCTATACCTAAGATAGCACCATTTCGTTCTGTTACATTTTTCTTAATCGTATCCAGAAGTTCAATTTCAGGCTTGAGGCCGTCATTTATATAAAGATCGAACTTACTTTGTAAACCATCAGAACAAAACCATATAATTTTAACCCCGGATTCGAAGATACATCGAAATATTATCGACGAAGTTTCGCCAAATTTACCTTCATGAGAAAGCTCCATTGTGCTCAAAATTAACCGAGCGCAACGATTCATCAATCCCATCAAAATGTGGTACTGCTGAGAAGGAATTTTCTTGAATCCCTCCGACGTCTTATCAATTCTCGCAACGATAGCTATCAACTGTGCTACAAACTTATACTGTTCAAAGGCAATCGACTCATATCTTCCTGACTTACGTGCTGCTTCTAATTGTTCGTCTGTAATTTTTGGTACTTCAGGTAGAACATCTTTAACTTCTATTCGATCTTTCATTTTGATAATTCTTGCCGTTGACGGCAACTTATTTGCTGTGTTCTCCGGTCTAGAACCACATGAGGTGAGACCTTGTAAGGCTATCTTAGCACTAAATCTGTCATATGTTCTACCCTCCCTGGTCACAGTCAATTTTTAAAATGAGACAAATGAGACAGTCTTCTGACCCTTTAGATATGAAGGTTAGGTTTAAAGGATTTATTGACAGATGGCTATATTATGGTGTATAATTGCAACCAGAAACATCTTGATATACTAGATAAAAACATTGTCCCAGTAGCCTTTTCTTCACAATATTTCTTGCGAAAAAGAGGCTGCTGAGACAGTAGCCGTGTCTGCATGTTGCAGACATGTTCTGAGAAAGAATAGTTCTATGAAAAATCTACTTGATCTGTTCCGTGGTCGTGCCACCCGTAAGAACACTCAACCAATCAGTGTGGTTCGGATGCAAGCGCTAGGTGTGCTCAAGATTTATCTCGAACATACCTTCAATGCTCCAGCCACCATCACGCAGGTAGACATCGCCGTTACCCCTGTTGAAGGAGACGCCGCGGGTGTTCATTGCGATGTCATGATCGAAGCCTTCTTCTATTGCGAAAATATGGAGAAATGCTACGGTCGTGAGGGTGAAGCACCAATTCCTCCCAAAGTCATGTTGGAAATTCGTTTCCGCGCCGATAATGGAGACGTTCTCTGTTGGGAAACCAAAGAGGTCAAAGGCACCATTGAGAATGCCGAGGTACCACCCGTGACCAGCGGAGCATTATTTGAGCTTGGTCTCTACAACAAGACTGATGAGTTCGATCGGCAGTTCAAGGCCTTCAGGCCTTACGGACGTCCAATCCTTGGCAGCAATCACGACCAAGTTGTCTGGACAATCAATGGCCCTGGACGTTAACCAAAAAGGTGGCCTATGAAAATTACTGAAATCGGATATGTATGTCTTCGGGAATCACCTTTGCATAAAGGAAGCATGATCTACAGACACACACTCATTGCGGAAGAGTTCAGGGTTCCAGAAAAAGCCCTCCGGAACCTTGAACTGACTGAGCATCAGATTTGTTTGTTATTTGGCGGTCGTGCAATCTTAAGTTGCAAGACTCAGAATGACAACGGTCCGATCGTGTTGGTCGCCACTGAGGTTGTGCTCGTCTTCACCCTTGAAGTTGAGCATCACATTATTGAGCCATCTGATGATCCTGTCAAAATCGCCAGAGAAAAGCTAATGGCATACCTTGAGAAACTGCTGTTGGCCGATGGTGGAAATGATATCACTCAGCAAACATGGGAAACCATCCTCTCAATCGACTGTTCGGACATTTACAAAACCATGTTCAGAAAGTTGAGAGACAACGGCAATAAGCCGATTAGATGCTGGGAACTGACACGAGGTGTCGTCATGCGGATTCAAGGAGCCAATCAAGTCCTTAAGAAGGCTGGCCTGAAATTTGCCCTCAAGGCTGTCGAACCGTGTAATCGCGGTAGTGGCGGTCTTGAAAACAAATCATTCAGGCTTGTATTGCGAGAGAAGTAAGAAATACGCACAGCAACCCGCACTACGTTCTAACCGTAGGCGGGTTTTTATATACCGATCGCCTTTTCCCATTCTTTAACAACATCCAAAGACTCCTGTTCGAGATCGGGAACATGCACCAATTGTATAGGATGAATTAGCTGACCATTTATTGTCATAATGTGATAATGACCACCGTAATATTCTTCGGCTACTTTTTCTCTGGAACAAGCATAAACAATCTTTCCAATTCCTGCCCACATAGTTGCACTAAAACACATCGAACATGGCTCCATTGAAGTATAGATTACCGCATTGAACAGTTCATGCGTTTTGATATTTGCACAGGCATTTCTAATTGCTGCTATTTCCCCATGACTTGTTGGATCAAATAATGTATTACCGATACTTATACCCGACCCAATAATCTTGCCATCTTTAACTACCACCGCACCAGCAGGAAATCCACCTTTAGTTACCGATTCTTTTGCTTTCTTAATTGCTTCACTTAAAAAAAGTTTGTCATCCATATATTTTCGATTATTTCTCGATAACCGCTGTTACTTCAATCTCAACTTTCGCCCCTTTGCGTGTCATGGCATTTACTTCAACCAGAGTACTTACCGGCCTACTTTTTGCAAACCACTTATCTCTTATAACTGACACCTTTGGAAAATCATTTATATCTGTCAGAAATATTTGAGCTTTTACAACATCATCTACGGATGCACCAGCTGCCTTTAGAATCTTCTCAATGGCCCGAAAGACCAGTTCTGTTTGTTCTTCAACATCAGATGTTATAGCTTCATTATCTGCATTTTTATCAACCTGCTGACCTGATACGAAAATTAAATAAGCTCCGCCAAGATCGATCTTTTTTGCTGGCGAATAAATACCTCGTGTCTTCTGCCAATCAGTAGGATAAATTGTTTCAATCATAAGCATAATCCTACCATAATTATCTTTTCTTGATTCATAATTATTGATATACACAAAGTCCACGGATGATCGGATTGATAACATTATAGACTTGCCAAACAAAGAGAATTACCAAACCACCGTAAATTACAAGAACGAGCCAATTATGTTTACCACCATTTATCTCCTTAAAAAGAGGTACTATACCCTTTTGTCTCCATTCCTCTCTTGCGTGTTTGTCACCAAATAATTCCTTATACAATGACCATATGAATTGAGCGACGACGTAAATAAAGCCAAAGCCAACCAGAGTCATAAGCGAATCATTTGCCGTGCGTTGTACTACAGGTAGAGAGCAATATGATTGACCTATAAAGATGATAAAGCTCAAACCAATACTTGCGACCAATAACGAACGAAAGACATTATAACCAGCGATAAACCATAAAATAGTGAAAAATATCCCGAAGATTACAATAAATATAATAGGACCAACCGTAGAGAAAACTCCAGAGTAGATAAGAGAGAATGTTACGATTGAGACCACGATCAAGAACACAACATATTGCTTCAAGTGTTTACGGTCTACTCCCAACCTCTCCAAAATAAGAAAAAACTTTAGCAATATGTTATTCATGATGGAAATCTATCACTTTATTTTTACAGTATCAAGAAATCATGCCTGTTAATCATCTTTGTCTTTGACAGATAAATTGGGAGGTATAATATGTAAGTAACACAAAAACAAACACTGCTGAAATAGCCAGCACTTCTTTACACGAGCTATAACACAAACACGCCACACAAAAACAAAAACAGCATTGGGCGTTTTCTTTTTGCCAGATGCCTCGAAATCGCCACGGTGCTTTTAATCTATAGGTGGGTGTCTGGCAATAATTATCATGCAAGACAAAAATCTGCGTGTTGAGTATGTTCCTATTACCAGCCTCATCCCTGCTCCATATAACCCTAGAGTATGGGATGAGGAAGCAAGAAAGCACCTTAAAGAAAGTATTAAAAAATTTGGAGTAGTCGATCCAATAATTTTGAACGGGGCCGAAAATCGAAAAAATATAGTTATCGGTGGCAACTTTCGATTAGAAACTCTAAAGGAGCTGGGCTATACCGAAGTCCCTATCGTATACATAAATATACCCGATATTGAAAAAGAAAAAGAGTTGAACTTGCGATTAAATAAAAACCAGGGTGAGTTTGATCTTGAACTATTGGCGGAATTCGACGAGTCTTTCCTAGCATCAGTTGGGTTTGATTCTGAAGAATTAGACAACATTTTCAAAGAAGAAAAAGCTGAGGAACAATTCGATCTTCAACATGAACTTGATAAGTTGGATATTACTGAGATAACAGTCAAAAAAGGTGATCTGTATGATCTCGATGGTTCGCGGTTAATGTGCGGAGATTCAACTATTGAAGCGGACATGCTAAGGCTCATGGGCGACCATAAGGCAGATATGGTTATGACGGATCCTCCATATATTCTCGACTATTTAAAAGGTAAAACACGTCATGGCGAGGCTACTGTCGGTTTCGGTACAAAGAAAAATAGACGCTATCTTGAAACAGAATCTTTGCCAGATAACTTCACCCAATTATGGATGAACAATGTAAGCAAAGTGCAAGCCAAGGATTTCTCTATCATTGTCTATGAAAACTGGAAGAATATAAGAACAATCTGGAATGAAATGGAAAAACGTTGGAAAGTCAGGAATATGATCGTCTGGCATCTCCCCAATCGCAATCAGGGGTATGCCGGCAAACATAAGCTATTCTCTAAATACGATATCGCCATGGTTGGAACGAGCGAACCACAAGCGGAGATAAGACTTGAGGAGGAGGAAGAACTGATTGAAAACGAATACCGTACTGCCTTGTTTGCCATCTCTGGCAAGCCACAATGGGAGTCATATGAAAAAGGTAAGAAATACTGCCCTACAGATTTCATTGACTACAATGCAGCAGATGAGAAATCATCAGGCCAAGGCATCATCTTCGGGGTCAAACCACTACCAATACTCATACCTTACATAAAAGTGTTAACCAAACGCGGCCAATTGGTATTAGAAGTGTTTGGCGGGAGTGGATCTACTTTGATCGCATCAATTACCTTGGGTCGAAGGTGTTTCCTGATGGAAAAATCTCCAGTATATGCGGAAGTAATTTTGAACCGCTGGGAGAAATTCACAGGCAAAAAGCGCCAGAAAATAAATGACTCGAAGTAATTATGACAAACAGAAGCTCATAGAATTTCTTAGAGAAACTCCGAATATGCGGCTGGCCTGTAGAAAAATCGGTTTAGGTCGTGCGACTTTCAACCGTTGGAGAAAAGATAACTATGAGTTCAGAGTTGAGGTAAACAAGGCCCTGTCTATTGGACGTGAAAGCCTTGGGGACCTTGCTGAATCTGTAGTCATAAAGAAGATACATGAGGGTGATATGGGAGCTGCAAAATACTATCTATCAAACAATCATGATAGATATAAACCTCTTTCAAAAGTACTGGCTGAATTGCGATTTGAAAAGTTCATACATGACTATGTTGGCAATATGAGCAATAATATTGAGGACGATATTGATAAGCTTGATGAGTTACGTTCGTCAGGCTTGCTCGATACGAGACCAAAAGATCAAACTAAAACAGAGAGCAAGGAAGAAAAGGAGGCTAGATTAAATAGAGTCCTTCAAGCAATGGAAGATTCTATGAAAGAAAGAGATGGGATATGGAAAAAGGTGAAGGGACAAAAATAATCAGGAATTTAATTGAAATCACTTAGAATTAAGACAGACTCTTAAATTGCTATGGTTCAAATTGAACAAATCCACCTTCCACACGTCTGGAGTTAAATGGAATCATTCAATGCGAATAGAAGCATTGGACATGGAACCATTACCATCTGTTGATCTCAAAATTTGTATCGCAGACGTCCAGATATATGGATTACGGACAGGGAGTCTCAAACTCTTGCTTCTTGTATCAGAGCTTACTTCTATCGCATTGGCATAAGTCTCAACTGCCAATATCTTTTTAAGCGGAAGATTTCTTTTTTCCTTGTTGCCTAGAAATATAAAGCTCTTGTTAGTCAAGATTAATTTCCCGCTATCGATTACTCTCCACTCTTGATGACTTTCCGATCGACTCGCGACAGCGCCGTACCTCATACTTCCGAATATACGCGTACTGGCAAACCTTCCGGTGGTTTGACGAACAGCTCTGGTCTCACTGAGTACTGTATTTTCAGTTAAGTATGCGTTTTCTCCTGGATCGAGAAGAGCTGAACTCTGAGTTACAGGAAGCCTTCCCTCTTGTTTTGCTTTCTCAAGGTAATCGCGTGCCTCTTTTTTGATCGCCTCACTATCGATCATGTGCTTTGTCTTAAGATTTTTCTTATGCCAAAGAATCAGCGTCAAAAGATCTAACGACAACCCGACGACCTTATTAACCGTTAGAAACATAAGCACAGACAGCACAATTCCCCAGAAATACAGATTCCTGAAGATACTTACGGTAGATTTTTTTGATTCCATATTGCTTGATAGGGCTTTTAATCCCGAGCAGGACGCAGAAATCCCGCCGCGGGTAGAGACCGAAGTCTCTCATACCGGTTTCCCGATATGGCCTATCAAGCGACCCCACGACGGGGTTTCTGCGCTTGATAGGACTTAATGCCATGCCCTTTTTGCAAAGAGTTTAGGCAACATATTTAATTGTGAATTAACAATATCACGAAAAAAGGACTCTGTGAACCAGCTTAGCTTGGTTCACAGGGTTTGTGTAGTCGAGTTACCAACTAGCTTTTTATAACATCTTTTAAGCCCCAGAAGCCACTACTTCCCTTTTCCATAAGAATACTAATCAAATTCTCAACACCATTCTTCAACGAGGCATTCTTGTAGATAATCTCAAGAGCATCCTTGATTTCTCTATCTAAACTAAACATTGGAGATCTCCTATGTGGGCTAAGCTCATCGTTCAACAGTAGAAATGCCCTAATAACTTCAAGCGTTGATTTAGGATCCAATTCGGCAAATCTTGTTATTCTCTTCGTAAGTCCATAATCCCAATCGAAATCGCCCTCAGATTTTTTAAGTGTTGCAGGAAGATTCTTAATAACCGTTTTATCCTCAATAATTTCAACATCAGGATTTATCCAAAAACCAAATCCGGCAAAAGCTTTTGGTTCTATTGAAATATCTGTAGTTATGATCCAATTCCAGAAATTAATTATCTTTTCTTTACTAACACCATTTTCCTCAAACCAAGAATCTTCTGTCCGACTTTGATTAATGCAGTGTCTTCCGATAAAAGAGATAAACTCGAAGTGCCTAGTCTCATTACGTGTCTTCCAGAATAAATCAAAAAGTGGATCATCAATTTTAAAGTCATCAAAATGCATGTAAGCAAGAGCCAAATGAGTCGCCAAGGATTCATCAAGTCCTTTCAGATACTTTCTTTCAGGATATTTTTCTGGATCTATTTTAACTGCATAGAGATAATAGTCTTTAAGTTCTACAAACAATTCTTTATAGAGAGATACCGAGAGGTATCCTTCCCATGTCGCAAAGTACTGTTTTTCACCTACCAAATCAGTCGGAAAGATTTTAGATAACAGTCCCTTTATGAAGATAATATCTCGATAGTAAAAGGAAGATAGAAATTGACCCAACGTGAACCTGACTGCATTTGATTTGTCGTTATTAAGTACTTGTACAAATATCTCCTTCACGTCTTTAGATAACTGATTATTACCATCGTTATACGTAAACTGGACAAATGCTCTATATGCTTGACCTCTTACCGAATTAACAGCTACTAAGGCAGGTTCATTGGATTCACGCTTATCATCATCTGTGTTAGGACTAGATTTAATTGTGAGTAGATATTTAATAATACCTAAAATCTTGTCTCGATTCTCCTTAAATACTTTAGAATCTTTTACCACAGCAAGAATGTCCAATAAAATGTCCGCAACCATTTTATGCACGGTAATCCAATCCGCGATATATGATTTTTCATCAGCTGGCTCGAATTCCTTTTTTTCTCCCGATTTCTTTATGAGATCAAAGAAGTTAATAAGCTGGATACATTCACCATCAGTAAACACCTCCTTCTCCCTGAACATGTTATCGATTTGCTGGAGAACAGAGTAGACATAGCTAGCATCAATACCGTCTCGATCAAAGAATTGATCGAGTTTTGCAAAATATTCAGATCTGCGTTTCTTGAAATCAGTTTTTATAGCATCCGCCAGACCTTCCGCACCTCGAGGATTTAGAAAATCATCGCCTCTATACTTTTCCTCAAGTTTTTTGGGTGTGGCGTCGGTCTTAAGGAGAGAAATCAATTCAGCAATACTGAAATCGCCCGGATTAAAAGGGGGCTTGTGATTGACCGTTCCACTCACAACCTCGCCAACCGACGGACGAGGTTTGACTTTATCGCTAGCGAGCAGGGTACCAAAAATATTTTCGACAGCGCCCTTCTCCTCGGGTAGGATATATTCTTTTATATACGACAGGATCTCGCGACCGTCTCTCTTTCTCCATTTTTCCTTATCAGCATCATTGAGATGGGCACCAAAGTATCCAATAACACTTTTTATGTATTCACGTTGAGTTGTCTTTGGATCTAGGGATCCAAACGAAGCAATGAGCGCCTGATGATACTCGGCCCCACCTTCAATCTCAAAATACCTTTCACCGACACTGAACACACGGAACAAGGCTTCCGTAATTTCTAATTTAAATACATCGACACAGCGTGTGGCGGCGTATAATTTAAGCCTGTAGCAGGTACGGCTATCTGGCAATGTGGCTACATATGATGTGTAAATCCTCTTTGCTTGGATAGCATTATCACAGAGAGAACCAAGAGTTTGTCGAATTAATATCTTGTATGTCGCAACAAGGTTCTGAATATCCTCCCTCATGTGAGAGCGTTTATCTGTATCCAATTCCAACGTGAAGATATCAACGTCAAGGAGATAAAAAGGTTCCGCTTTCGCGAAAACAGCTTCTTCAGGGTCCTTGCCGAGACCCACAATCGTGGTAATAGTCTCTAACAGCAACTTCAGAGATTCTTCTTTCTTTGAATTATCGTCGGCAACCAATAATTCAAATATACCCGTTTCACTTATATCTCTAAGGTAAAAGAAGTTATCGGATATTGAGAAACGCTCAGACTTTTCGAAGTCAGTTTTCGGTCTTACAGTTAGGATGACTCGGGCAAGACTAAGCGCGGCATCATAATCCTTTGCTTGAGATACTTTCTCAACCATTTTTTGATACTCATACCCCGAACGGCCGAAGTGAGACATGAGCGGCAGCCATCCGTCCGAAAGCATCTTCGGTAATATGGTTTTTATCTGCTCAAGAGGAAGCAAACTAGTAACCCAAAAGAATCGATCGATTACTTCAGGATTAAATGTCTCTTTTGAGATAGGAACTGAAAGTATAATATCGGCAACTATCTTCGGCTCCTTTTCAGCCATGCGAGTCAGATACTCCAATTCGGTTATGCGGTAACCATATGTTGTAGGGTCATCGGCTTTCTTTTTAAGTTCAGTGAAAAGATCATTATCTATAAACCATTTCAACCAAGTCTCATTCGCTTTTGAAAAGAAATACCTCTTTGCATCAGCGTTATGGTTGATCAATTCACGCGCAGTCAAAATAGAGGCGTTGGTAACACCACTTTGGAAAAAATCATCTATTTTTTTGTGAATTTGAAGTTGGTTCATATGGGCAGTTTGACTAACAGTTTCCATAACATCGATTCGCAACTTGAAATCTGTCTCTTGAATGAATCTTGGTCTGTTGAAGTTCCAATCAAACCATGAAGTCCGTTCGTCAAAGTAACAAGCTGATTTAATTCATCAATAGCATTATTACTTTGCGCTATAACGGTCAGACCCGATGAAACAATGTTAAATAGTTGAACAAACTTACCCGCCGCCAAATTAACCTCATTTGAATTTAGAGTTCTTATTGAATCATCAAAAGACGCTTCAATATCTATCTGCGAGGAATATTTAATTGACAATGACTTCACTCTCCTACAAATTTCACGCTGAGTATTCGACAAGGGACCGTTGTAATCCGTGGCTGAAACAACCGCAGGTTGTTGTCTCGCAATTTCTCCATGCGAAGATGCTTGGGATACGTTGTTATTGCTACCGAATATAAAAGTAAAATTTCTTGTTTTAATCCGAGATTTTATTTTTGTGGTTTGTGTTTCTACTTTCTTTTTCAAATCGAATATTATGCTCAATACTGCTCCAAGGATAGTAAAAAATCCTGACGATAGCGCCGGATGATTTTCTACTAGTTTACTAAGACTGTGTAGAACATCTTTTATGTATATCCAAATATCATTCATAATCTTTACAAAAGATATCTGAATAATCCCACAAATTTAGACAATTTGAAAGAGCATAAACAGGTCTAGACTTTCACGGCAATATTCGTCATCCCTTGATGGTATATGGAAAACAAACAAAAAATCGAACCGGTGAAAATGAAGTACGTTCTCTATGCCCGCAAGTCGACCGAGGCGGAGGAAAAACAAGCCCTTTCAATCGATTCACAGGTAAAAGAGATGTTACAGATCGCTGAGCGTGATGGAATGGATATTATCGATATCCGTCGTGAAGCGCACTCAGCCAAGGAATCAGGTCAGCGCCCTGTATTCAAGGAGATTTTGTCCGATATTCAGACAGGTAGATATAACGGCATTCTGGTATGGCATCCTGACCGCCTTTCAAGAAATGCGGGCGATCTAGGTAGCCTTGTGGACCTAATGGATCAGAAACTACTAATTGAGATAAAAACGTACGGACAAAAATTCACAAACTCGCCAAGCGATAAGTTTCTTCTCATGATCCTATGTAGTCAGGCGAAGCTTGAAAATGACAACAAAAGCGTAAACGTGAAGCGAGGTCTTAGAACTCGCTGTGAGATGGGTCTATGGCCAGCCCCTGCACCTACGGGATATCTAAACGAGAAGCGTCTTGACCGAAAAGGATACGTGATCATCGATCCGGAACGAGGACCGGTCATGAGGAGAATGTTTGAGAAAGTAGCGCACGAAAAATGGTCAGGCAGAAAAATATACAACTGGCTGAAGTTCGACCTAAACTTTAGAAGCGCGACAAGCAATAAACCACTGACGCTGAGCAATATCTATCGATTGCTTCAAACGCCGTTTTTCTACGGACAATTCGAGTACCCAGCTAAGAGTGGCAATTGGTATACAGGCCGACATGAGCCACTCATCACTCGTGAACTATATGAGAAAGTCCAAGAACATCTAAAACGGTCAGATATCGTCCATGAACGGAAAGAGTTCGCTTTCTCGAGAATCATGACGTGCGGATTGTGCGGGTCAGGAGTGGTGGCAGATGAGAAATGGAAGAAACTTGCCAATGGTGGCGAGGCTCACTACATATACTATGGGTGCAATAGATCAAAAGATCTTAGCTGCAAATGCGGATATGTTCGTGAGGAAGAGCTGATAAAACAGCTAGTCACCTTAATTGAGAAAGTCGAGATTGACGAGAAACTTATAAAAAGAAAGTTTGATCAGGAACAGGATCGAATGATGAGATTTCAAAAGCAATTCTATGGAATCAAACAACCAAAGATTGCAGTCGAATATAATCCTAAACAGTACGCGGAGCATGTACTCACGGAGGGCACAGCGGAAGAAAAACGTGAACTTCTATCAAACTTGAAAAGTAAGCTGATCCTAACAAAAAAAGTAATAAGTCTTTCTAAGTCTTAACGAGGGAAACAAAAATATCCCTCAAGGGATATTTTTGTTTGAGGCTCTCCGGTCTAAGCCTCGATACTACGTTGACTCGTGCTGTGTTCTTCGGTCTAGAACCAAATGGGGTAAGACCTTGTAAAAGTACACTAGCATAATTTTATATATTGAAACGATGTGTCTCGGTCTGCATTTTATGCAACAACATTAATTACACTTCCAGCTTTTATTTCTCTTACTCCCTCTTCATCAAAAATCCACGAGGCTGCGGGTCCAACGAATTCAATTGAAGATTCCCTAACAATTATCCCTGCATCATCAGGCATCACAATTACTTTTTTAAGTTTGTATTTGGACATGTATTCGATGACCTTGCTCTTTTCTGATTCAATTAAATAATGGCACCATATTTCATAACCAAATACCTTATTAAAAGCAGAGAAATCGGATAGTCGGACTTCATTGTCGTCATAACCAATTGCCGTGCATATTGTTTTACCCCAAATGATTGCACCGGCGCTTCCGCCAAAAATTGGAATATTTTGTTTTGCCAATTCAATAAGTATTTCTACGGTTCCAAATTCCTTTAGTTCTTTTAGAAGTTTAAAAGTATTCCCGCCGCCAATATAAATCCCACCAAATTGTTTAAAATCTTCAATTTTCTTGATCTTCAAATCTTCCTCTGTCCACATGACAAAATTATCGAACGAAAAAGGTTTGAAATTATTCTTAACCCATTTCAGACAGTCTCCATAAGAATGGGTCTCTTGCGGCATTGCGATGGGGATATATAAAACTGGTTTTGTTGTATCAATTGCTTCGATAAATTTTTTATCGTATTCAAATGATTTGTCGCTATCTCCTCCACCTGATAAAAATAGTTGCATTGTATAGGTTTTAATTATTGCTGCGGGACTTGGACTCGAACCAAGATACCAGCTTTCAGAGAGCTGTGTCCTACCATTAGACGATCCCGCATTGTATCCTCCGTAGCCTTGGCGAAGGAGGGCTGCTACGCTTTCGCTTCACTCAAGCTTCGCAGTGCAAGCACGGGAAGCAGAGCAAGTTTAGGGCGTTTTGTAACGAACCCATACAAAATACGCTATTTTGACACTTTATTCAAGCCGACAACGCTGGAATGATCGCCATCAGGGCACAGCATCCCCTCTCGCTCGCAGCCGGCACAGACGAGGAAATGTTTGTGACAGACGTCATGGGCGCAGTTGATATAGGTCTCGGTAGGCGCGGCGCAGACGGCACAGCTCCCGATGACGGGACGCTCGACTGGTGAGGCATATGCCATAGTCACCCGATCATCGAAGACGTAGAGCGAGCCGAGGAAATTCTGGGCAGGACGACTACCGTCGGCGGAGCGTTCGAACTGCTCCATGTAGCTCACGATACCGCCAGCGAGTTGGTAGACATCAGTGAAGCCATTCTTGACCAAGAAGCCAGAAGCCTTCTCACAGCGCACACCACCAGTACAGACGGTGAGGACGGTCTCATGTTTGAGGGGCTCCAATGTCGGAAGCGCCTTGGGCAAGTCACGGAAATTGTGGAGTGGTGGCAGGACGGAGCCCTTGAAGTGCCCGACCTTGTGCTCATAGTCATTACGCATATCGACGATCTTGAACTTTTTGCCGGCGGCGAACCATTCCTGCAACTGCTGTGGACTGAGGTACTTCCCTGTGGTGGTACGCGGATCGATATCTCGCGTTGCAGGAAGTCCGAGGGTGACGATTTCTTTTCTGACTTTGATAGAAAGCTTGGGGAATGCTTTGCCGGTGCCGACACTCTTCTTGAGGTGCACATCGGCGAACCGTGGATCAGCGGTCAGCTCAGCACAGTATGCAGTGATCATTTCGGTGGTACCTTCGAGTGTAGCATTGATGCCTTCATGAGCCACAATGATGCGCCCACGGAGAGAGAGTCGCTCACAGAGAGCTCGCTGGGTGTCAGCCAGAGCTTGGGGGTCGGTGATTTCGACGTATTTATAGAAAAGCAGGATGGTGAACATGGGGTATAAGCAAAGCAAATATAGCATACAAAACGCCCGCCTTGCGAGGACTCGCGAGGCGGGGTGAAGAAAGGACAAGATGGTCAATGTACAACCTTGTAAAAAGGCGACAAGTGGATGTGGATCCGGGAATACACATACGTCTTGATTAGGACCACCACGAGGATGAAGAAGAATCCACCGAGATGAATCCCCCGTTTCCCTTCCTTGCGGAAGCACAGCGTCAGACCAGGTGCCGACACGAGGAAGAAAAGTCCGACGAACGACAGTAGCGTGAACAGCATTTTGCGGGCCGTCCAGCCGTTGTTGATGTGTAGGTGCTTCTTGAGGTACTGCTTGGCGTGCTCGATGCCGAACAGGTCTCTCTTGAACGCATCATACACAAGGATGCACAGGAACGTCAGCACCAATTCCGCTGAAAAGAGCATCCAGAAGGCGGTGGTAAGATCGTATTTGCTGAGCACCTCATGAAATCCAACTGAATAGAATGAGGGCCAGAACAGAATTTCGCAGATCACGAACACTGCTCCTCCCACGACGAATTGTATTGTCTTTATGGTTCCTCCGAAGGGTTGACTGACATTCAAAGATCACGGCCATTTATACTACCCTATTTCCTCACTCTTGACAAGTGGCTATACTGATGTCGTAGAAGCAAGAACAATGGCCGCTATAATGGCTGTAATAAGCCCTATTTTCTGGTGTCCCTGAAGTCGCTCCTTGTTAACGAACAAGCCGAGGAGTACCGCGATGATGATATAGCTTTCCGAGAGTGCCGTAGCTACCGCGATCGGGATAAGCGACATGGAGAAGACATACGCCACCCAAGCGGCCTTGTCGGCAATAGACATGGGTATAACTGTAGCGAAGCCGTGGCGAATATCCGAAAAGACTGAGCCGAGCTTGCCATGAATGACTAGATAGAGACCACACATGAGCATCAGCGCCACGTCAGTGAAGAAGTTGACCATGAGCGGATCAGCCACTCGCCCACCCCATCCCATGAAGAAGTTGGCACAGCCCATGGCGATCGCGGAGATGAACGAGATGATGACGCCACGCTCGATGAAAAATCTAAGTGTAAATTTCTTGCCGCGGAATGAAACGAACGCCAGCGAGACAATGAGCATGACAGCTAGGACGATCTGGAACCAGGTGATATGTTCTCCCAAGAATAGGTAGGCCAGTACCGCTGCCGCAGGTATTTCGAAAGACCAAATAGGCTCGACGACCGCCAGCTTACCACGACGCAGAGCCTCGAATTCGAGTAATGCAGCAACGAATAGGACGAGTGACGCACCGATGAGTACTGTCCAGACGTGGCTATCCGCCTGCCAGAGTTGACCGAGTGAATGCCAGACGAACGGCAGGAGCAGAACAGCGCCAATCCCAGTAATGATGAACAGTGTCTCCCAATCCCCGAGCTTCCTAGTGGACTTCTGAATAAGAAAATCGCCGAAACCCCAACAGAGCATGGCGACAAATGCGAGACCGATACCGATGCCAATAGTCATGGCTATATTGTAGCAAATTCTAGGCCCGACCTAGAATTATTTCCGCTTACCATCTCTCTTCACAAACTCATCGAAAGTCATGGAAATGTAGTCCTTGTCGCGAATACCTTGCATCTCATAAAGCTGTGTCGTCGAAAAACGCCTACAATTTTGGGGATCTATGCCCAGTAGCTTGATGCCCCGCTTCATCGCAGCCTCGGTCTTCCCTTCTATTTCCAGATAAGGCGCCAGTCGTGGACACGTATCTATATCAAACTCAATATTCCCTTTGACCCAGCGAGTACGTTTCTTCTCCTGGCCAAATTTGAGAATAAGGCCGATCTTGTGTAGGAAATGCCGTGCTTTGTCATAGTGACCAACATCAAACTCAATCTCCTCCATGCCAGCATCATCACCCTTACTGGATTTCACACCCAGTCGACGCTTGTACGCGAGACGGACCTTGTCGCCCTCATCGCGCAGACGTATCCATGACATCTTCTTATCCAGCGGAAATCCTTCATAGTCGAAGGAACACGAACGATAAAAGAAGTCACCCTTCTTCTTGGCGCCAATCTTTTTGAGCTTGCGTGTAATGTCAGCAACGTCGATATTTAGGACTTTAACTTCGTGTTCTTGGGTCATGATATTTAAATTTGAATAACTTTTTCTCCCTATGTTTCAAAAAAGAAACGAGTTCATCAAATGCGTGCCGAACTGGTTTTGACAGTGCGACCTTGTCTTTTTTTGCATCAATAAGCATTTTCAATGTTATTTTCTTTTTGTTCCACGTGCGTCCTCGATCAAGATAAATCTGAATAACTGGCTGAACTTTATCTAAGGCGTACACGAACTTACTTTCAGCATCCACTTTTCCCTCATACGCCTGAATAAGAGTATGAAGTTGTTGAAACTTCGGGAATTCTCTTCTGATACGTGCTGCGGCCTGACGTTCCTTTTTGTGTTTGTTATTCCGTATTGTCTGATTGGTTTCATAGAGATACACATCGCCTGCATATACTTCTACCAAATCGTGTACCATTGCGTACTGTATAATCTTGGCAACATCCAAATCCAAATGGTCGCTTTCAACGAAATACCATGCCAGCATAGCGAGCATATAGCTATGTTCAACGTCATTTTCTAGGCGATTTTCATTGCATACATAAATGACCCTCTTTGTATTCTGAAGCTTTGTAAGTAGTGTGCTGAATTTAATAATATCTTTGAGAGTCATATAAAATACATTTGTTCAGACCCGGCCTAGAAATCATCCTCAACGTTACGAATCATATCACCCTCAACAGGCTCCTGGATCTGCATCAGCGCCACACGATCCATCTGCTTGTTGCGATCCCGCGCAGCGCGCATGAACTCCGTGAACAAAGGATGTGGCATAAGTGGTCGTGCCAGAAGCTCCGGATGGAACTGTGTACCGAGGAAGAAGGGGTGCATCGCATTGGGCAATTCAGCGATCTCCATCAGAGTGCCGTTGGGAGACTTGCCCGAGAATATCAAACCCGCCTTCTCCAGTCGCTCGATATAGGCAGGATTGACCTCGTAGCGATGGCGGTGACGCTCTTTGATGGTGGTCGTCGGGCGATCGAGCTTGGTGTTGCCGAAATATGAATACGCACGCTGCGCAAGTGACCCCTTGAGTAATTTGGCCGGATAGAGACCGAGACGCATCGAACCACCATAATTGCCCTCAGCAATCTTCTTTTTCTGGTCAGGCATGATGTCGATGATGAGATGTGGCGACTTCGGATCAATCTCGGCAGTATGTGCACCCTTGAGACCGAGAACGTTGCGGGCATACTCGATGGTCATGAGCTGCATACCGTAGCAGAGACCGAAGTATGGAATACCATTCTCACGAGCGTAGCGGATGACATTGAGCTTGCCTTCGATACCAGATTCGCCGAAACCACCCGGCACAATGATGCCGTCCATGTCATCCAATTTGCCATACGGGAATGTCTCCTGTTTGGACTTTTGCCCTTTGCCTTTCTTGTCCGCCGTAGCCTTGGCGAAGGTGGATGATTTTTCATTCTCGAAATCCCTCGCATTGATCGTATAAATATTGGCCTTCACTCCGACTGCGTATGCCGAAAACTTCACCGCCTCCAAGACCGATAGATACGCATCAGTCAGGACGAAATCTCCTGTATTGAAATACTTGCCCACGATGGCTATATTGAGCTCTGCCCCATCACGATTCTTGATGCCGCGCGCCATCTTCTTCCAATCAGCAAGAGAAATGATGGGTGTCTTACTGAGCGCAGACGTAGTCTCCCGATCGACATGCAACACTTCGAGGATGATATCTGCCAGCTTATCGGCCTCGAAATTGACCGGTACATCATAGATACTCTTGATATCAGGCGCCGAAATGACACGGCGCGACAAAATATTGCAAGCCGTTGCTATCTTCTCTTTGCGGCGCTCATCGAGCGGTGTCGAGGCACGAGCAATCACAATATCAGTAGTGACACCATATGAAGCCAGCTGGTGCACCGCATTTTGTGTCGGTCGCGTCTTCATCTCACCGAGCGTCCCCGGTGTCGGCAAATACGAAACCATGATGAAAGCCACATCGTGCGGGTGACGAATCTTGAGGGCGCGTGCCGCCTCGATGAACATGATGTTTTGATAGTCACCGACTGTACCACCGATCTCGATGATGGAGACATCTGACTTGTTTACTTTGGCGGAATGTTCGAAACGTCTGACGATCTCATCACGAATATGTGGGACAGCTTCAACACACTTGCCGCCATAGCCGAGCGCACGCTCCTTCTCGATCACGTGCTTATAGACCATGCCACTCGTAATATAGTCGTCACCTGTCAGATCACGATTGAGGAAGCGCTCATAGTTGCCCATATCTTGATCTGTTTCTAGGCCTGAATTGAGTACGAACACTTCGCCGTGCTCGATCGGATTCATGGTGCCAGCATCCACATTCAAGTACGGATCCACCTTGACCAGATTGACCTTGAATCCCTTGGCGCCCAAGAGTGTACCGATAGATGATGTAGCTACGCCCTTACCGACGCCAGACATGACACCACCGATAACGAATATGTATTTGTGACTGAGTTTGCCCACTTTGGGGCGAGATGCGGGGGCGGAAAGCCTCGACGATGCGCGTTTCCCTTTCGTCGCAGTCCGTACCGATGCAATGGCCTTCCCAGCCTTCCGTTTCATACAGGCATTCTAGTGAAGCTCCCGCACTTTGTCTACTTGCGGACTAGTCAAGAAATGTGTCCGAGAATTACTGTCGCGACACGTGCAGATATGTGAGACAAGTATTCTGCGTAACTCACCACGTCACTGCCCTATCTCGCGGACATCTTTCTCCACTTCCTCTTCGATGTCATGGATACCTTCACGGATCATTGAGAGCATGCGCTCCTCCTCAGCGGTCAGGCGACGCTTGCCGCGTGCTTGATCGAGCACTTTCTTGAATTCGACATGAATGAGCTGATTGGCGCGCTTCACATCAGCACGTACTTTCTTGCGGAAATGACGGAAATGCTGGATCAGATACCAGGTCCAGAGAACGCACAGGAATATGAGACCAGCGACGAGTGCAAACATGGTCGCGTAGTTGAGTGCCGGACGAGCTACACGCTGGAGCGCTGTCGGCTGAACTGTGATGACCATATCCTGACTGCGAGAACTTTTGATCCCTCTACTACTGACCGCCTCCGCATTCAAGGTATATGAATCACTCCCCAACTCACGCTGCCACACTGCTTGGAATCTACCATCATCACCCGCTTTGGCAGACTGTTGCTGTTTCTCACCATGCGAGTCCCCCAACGTGAGCGTGACCAACGCATTCTTCGGCGCGATACCCGATATCAAGAGAACTTCTCCTTCGGTCAGGATAGCTGGGAATCTGTCGAAAACCGGAGGGTTGACCGCTGTAGTATCGACATTGATCCTGAACGTAGACACCGGACCCCACCCTTGTACATCCTTGATCTGTACATGGAAATACCACGTGCCCTCACCGACATTGAATGTCGTCTCGGAAATAAGAGATGGGGCGAGCGTCGTCGGATTCGAACGAATACTCTGGTCGAGACCCGTACGCACCGCCATCGCACCCGTAGGGAGATCCCAGGCCAGAGCCACCATCGTCGAATTGTACCAGGCGCTCTGATCTGGATGTGTACCAGAACGTATAGCCACACCAGGAATCGGCACGACCGAATCAGGCACTGATGTTTCGTCAGACGATCCAGCAGTCAGTACAAGACGCGCTGGAATCGTGCGCTCGAGAATATTGGTACCCTGTCCATCATTAGCGAGGATAGACGCCGTGGCAAAACCAATGTCGGCAGATCCTGCGGCTTTGACTTTGAAAAGATAGGTGACCACCTTACCTTGGGCACCAGCGAATCCAGGATTGTAGACTCCCCCCTCGAACTGTGCGCGACCCGAGGCGTTGCTATATGCTGGTTCACTTATCCAGAAATTGATGATACTGCCACCCTTGTCGACCGATACTACTTGGAGCACGTTGGTCGGGTATGACAATACACCAGAGACCGCATTGAGCGGGCTAGCGTCAGAGGCGCCCGCCATGACGGCAACAGAAAAAAGTTGCCCGACACTGTAGGTCGATCCACCTAGTGGCACGACTGATAGTGTGGCAGCCGATACCGCATGGCTATATACAAGAAAAATGGCCACAACCATTACAACCGACGCCCAGCGAGAGCGTCTAACGCGTGACCACATGTAGGCGACGAGCGATGACATAGAGCGCAGTGAAAATGAGTAACGCTATAAGTATATACCCTCCAGGCGTTCGATACCATGAAAGACCGTGGATGGGTGCGATGTATCCGAAACGACTGTTACCCATCACGTCAGTCGCTTTGATATAGACGTATGATTGCAGCTGCTGATCAGCCAGAATGTACGGACTTTCGACTTCGCGCCACGGTAATCGCAGCATGGTGTCAGTGGCATCGATGGCATGCCTAGAGACCGACTCGACTACTGAATACGAGGCAATCCCTGAGTCTTTGTCTTGCGTCTCGAATGATACCGCCCAACTCCCCACATCCCCATCTGGCATCTTGACCAGGATAGGCTTGAATGGTTCGGGAGGTGCGCGATCTGGGGTAATTGTTATTACATTGTCGCGACCATTCACGAAAGCGAGATCGAGTGGTCGAGACGTAATCGTCTGCGGCGTAGCATGTTCATCATTGGCATACACCCGAGACGAGGCATTGACGATGAAACTTCCCTTGCCCTCCTTGAAGGACTTTGCCGCGAAGGTGATCAGTGTACCGCGAATGCCCTTGAATCCTCCCGGAACAATACCAGCGAATACGAGCTGCCTCGGCGATATAAGATGCGGACGTTCTATCCACATATTGATGACAGAATTACCGTCTGAGACGTCGACCACATCGGTATATTCAGGAATGTCGATGACAACTCGTATGGCATTGACAGGCGTATCGGAATCAATAGTCAGGTGTACTAAGAATGGTGAATTGGTCCCGACAGTATGACTCGACCCGTCGAACTGAATACTCGCCGCATGCAAGACGTGCGGCAGGAATGCCACCACAATGATGGAAAGTGCTCGAGTACATATACGTATGCTTTTTCGGGAAAATATCATAGGCATTATCCTGTCCAATTGAACGCGAAGATACTAAAATCGACCAAATCGACTTTGCCGTCATTATTCATATCGACTGTTGGTGCTTTTGCCGTGAGCGTCCTCTTGTACCAATACAACATGATACTGAAGTCGGCTAGATCGACACGGCCATCTCCATTGAGATCCCCCTTCAACGACCCTAGTGCTTTCTTGGCGGCAATACTCTGTGTACCGACTTTGAATGTAATAGCTTTCGAGAGTGTACTTAGATCTTTTTCTTTTTTTGAGCGAGCTTGAGCTGTATGGTCACCATACTCCAGGCGAAGTGTGTCTAGGGCATACGTCCATATACCATCGAGATCTGTAGCCACATCTTCAATAATTTCGGTATCCGAATGGAATATGACCGAAACAGTCGCCTTGGGCGCTGATTGACCGATGACGTGAAGCGGGTCACCTCGCTTGATCGTGTCATAATCAACACTCACTGTCGGTGCGATGAAGACTCCACTAATGACCGTCGTTGCACCTGATGTAAGGGTGACAGTGAAAGGGAACAACGTCGATCGTACCCCATTCTTGTCAGACGCCCACACACTGAATGTATACGTGCCATTACTCACCCCAGAGAGTTGTATCTCGAAACGTGCGTCAGGTCCCGCCTGAGTACTAGCTGCAAGTTGACCATCTTTGAGGAGATTGACGTGACTGCCCGGATACGCCACCCCGCGAACGATCACATTCACCGGATTGATCGGGGTCGTGGCTCCTGCAGCACCACCGCCTCCCCCTCCACCTCCGCCGCCCCCTCCGCCATTTGATCCTGCCGACGAAGCGATGGAGAACGAAATAATATAATCAGTCGTCATCGGTACCCCATACGAGCTCTGACATCGCACATAGAATGTACGATTGGTCCCGTTTGAAAGGCCAGTAATAACAGTCGAATGCGATGTTCCGCCCGTAGTAGAAAACGTATCGGGTAGACTCGCATATGCCGTATCAGCAGTAGTGCCATATCGACACGTGGCAGCTATATCCGTGTCGAGCGACATCGTGGTCTGTGTGGTGCCTGCCGCAAGTTGCGACGTCGGCGAACCATTGGAAGGATTGGGTATCTCAGGGTGCGTGAGGAGTGTAGTTGTCGAGACACTTGAACTCTGCGCACTCTCGTTGTACGCATTGTCGAGTGCGCTCACTGTATACGTATACGAAGTCGCCTCGGTCAGTCCAGTATCTGAATATGAGGTGCCGGTCGTTGTACCCACAGGAGATACACTGCCATTGCGATATACGGCATACCACATGATGCCCGATGCTGGTGAACCAGGATCAATCGAGGCATCCCATGCCAGATTGACCTGCGAATCGGTCACCGCAGTTACTGACAAGCTGGTCGGCGTAGACGGCTGAGTTTCGTCGCCACAATCTATCCCCTGACAGATTCTGACCGTAAGGTTAAAACTATTGGCGTAGAGACCGAGCGGAATGAGAACGGCGCCTATAACAATGAGGATGGCCAGTTTTTTCATTCATGGTGCAAGGTTTATTTCTTGAGACTAATACTGAATTTCAGACGTTTCTTGATAAACCTAATGACGAAGAATAGAACAAGGAGTATGACAATGAAGGATACTATGTACCAGACAGGGACGACCCAAAACGATGCAGATGCCTTCGAGAGTAGATTGCCATCAACATCATACACTGATGCCGTGGCACTGTATTTGCCGAGCAGAAATCCAGCAACATTCCAGCTGAAGGACATCTTTTTGACGCCCGTCGGCAAAACAGCATAGCCTTCTATAGGGACAGATCCCACCTTGGACCCGAACATGTTGGTGATATCAATGGTACCCTTTGGCTCGAAATGAACCGTCCCTTGATTTTCGAATTCCATCACAAAAGAAACGGGGGCGGTTTGGTAGAATGATTTGGTTTCGAATCCCTTGATAGTTCCCTTCTGCTCAAATTTACCAGGAATGGTAACGAAAACGAGTACGCCGACCTGGGTACCAATCCTCAGTTGGGAATGAGCTTCTGACTCTTTTATTGCCTTGAAAAAAAGTACACCGAAATGACTGCCCGGCTCAGCATTGAGTGGTGCTTTTATTTCATAGGGAATTTCTTTGATCTCACCCCGCTTGAATGTGAATGAATTCTTCTTATCATTAAAAGTAATCCAGTCACGGACAGTCGTCACACCTGGAGCACGACTAACGAATTGGAATGTTTCGGCACCAGCAACAGGAATGAAATCCTGGACCGAAAGTTCGACCACAACATCTTCATCACTCGCATTGGAAAGTCGAATCGTGCCAGAAGTCTGATCGCCTGGCTTCATAGTTTGAGATACCTTGATCGGCTGTATCGTGAGACCAGTACCAGCTTGTGCGTAGTGTATCCCGCCGATCAGCATAGCTGAAACCGCCAGAACACTGGCGGTCCAGATGCCGATAAAAGAGGGGCGGGATCTCATAAGGGGAGTTTAGTTCGCCGTAGCAGTATATGTCAAGGGAGCAGTATATGCACCTGATGCCTGCGTGGCCGATACGAGCAAGTAGTATTGGACTGTATTCAAGTGGTTGCTTGCGCTATAAGAACCAGTACCTGCGTTGCCGATAGTACGTGCGACTGTCGAGCTGGCAATACCTGCCCATTTCGCCGTACCATCTGCGTCAGTAGTTCCCCACCAGCTACTTGCCGTAAACGGAGTGCCGTTGCTACTCGAGGCTGTCATGACTCGGAACGCGAGCACGTTGCCTGAGTTGGCAAGCGAGGCACGAACGACGGCATTGCCAGTAGTCGTCGTAGCGGCACCAGGTACCCACTCTGTCTGATCAGTGATAGAGGCCGTGTTGCCAGCAGTCTGTAAGTTATTATTGACTGACGTCTTGTTGTCACCAGAGAGAGTGACGAGCCAGCCATTGGTATCGTTGGTGGCCACATCAAGTGTAGTCGTTGCCCACGAGATAGTACCCGGAGTCACGTTACCGAATACATTCGATGATGTCGTGAATGTGATAGCTGTCTGAATCGTAGCAGTCAAACTCACCGCGTTGGCATGCACCTGTACTGCATAGATGACTGAGTAAAAGAGCATCGCCGTGATAACGAACGCACTACCGAATGTCTGAAGACGCTCTTTCGTCTTCTGGCTCATGGTATATGTGATTGGCCTCATAATGTGGATATACTAAACGATACTAATAATTATACTACGTAACCTAATTTCAGTTCTTCTATTATATCACGTAACAGACCTAGGCACTTATCCACACGTATCCCCGCACGTCCTCATTCCTCCCCTCCAAGCCTCAAAGCGCTGATCGCTGGCTACATTTTCGGCTTGTCAGGAATGAATGAGGACGTGCGGGGGTATGCCCCGGGTTATCCACATCAAGGGTTCGCTGTAATTGTATAGGTAATACTACCCGAATAACTGCCCGCTTGCTGAGTTACTGGCACAGTCAAGTTGTACAAGACGTATGCTGTCGTAGTAGAGACCGCAGAGCTCGACCTGTCGACGATATTCCTAGCCGTAGATGGGATACCCGCGAACAAGGCAGAGGCTGTCGTATCGTCTGTTCCCCACCATGCAGATGAGTAGTTGGCCGCATCGGTACCTGTATTACGTATACGAAATTGCAACGTCTGCGGCTCAGTAGTCGAAGCTGTTGCGTTACCTGCAGATGACGTATTCACGCCCGGGACCCATGCAGTCTTGTCAGGAATATACACCGAGCCAGAAGACATGGTGCCTGTAGAATCTGCTCGCTGAATAGTTATATTGAAACCAGTCGAATTGTCTGTCCTCGCCGTCAAAATACTCGAAGTCGCCGCTAGCACAGCTGGAGTAATGTTACCGAAGGCCTCTGTAGATCCATCGAGTGAAAAATATAAGTATCCCCCAGAAGATGCGAGTGTTGCCTGTGGATACGCAGTATATGAGTAGAGAGTAGTCGCTCCACCTGCATTCGTCACACGGAAACAATACGTTCCCCCATCAGTTGCGGCCGATAGGGCCTGAATTGAGTATTCCAATTCGATAAACTGCTCACTCGTCACACTGACAGCAGCAGTCTGACTACCCGTATCCTTGGCCCCACCATTCGGGGTGAGAAACGTATGATTTTCATCAGCGACACCGCCCGTAGATACGGCAATATTGGTCGTGTCATTTCCGTCAGTCAAGTTGCTCGAATTCGATGGATCCCAATCTCCAGATGCAGCACCGACGTCAGTCCACGAGACTATAGCCGCGCACGTAGTCGACTTGAGACCATATTCGAGACGAAACTGCTGGGAAGCGTACCCGAGCTTCGTACCGCCTTCATTCGAGATCTCAATGCGCAGACGCACTGTGGTCGATTTTGCCAAGGACGTAATGTCCGTATCAGGTGTACCACTTGTTTTTGATGTAGCCGCCGCCTCTGAGCCATCGTCGTTGCGCCAATGATAATGTATCTGATTGTAGAGTGGCGCTGGACCGAAGTACAGACTGCGCAAGAATCCGCCCATGACACCAAATGATGAAGAGGTGGATGTTCCTACAGCCGTTTCGCTACCTGCACCGACCAGCTTGAATGATGTAGACGTCGAAAACGGTTCCGCACCAGTCGAACCTGGATAACTATTGGAGCCCACGGGCAGGATATTTTGACGAACAAAAAAGCTTGTCGAGGAGGCATCGACAGCCCCGACATTCTCGGACCAAAACATGCCAAGCGAGCCTGCGCATATAAACAACAGGACAAAAGCGACCGCGAGAGTCAATCTCGATTTCATTGCCATCTATTATAGCAGAGACTTCGTTTATCTCTATTTGTTTACTTGTCGGAGCTCGTCCTCGCACGTCCTCATTCCTCCCCTCCAAGCCTCAAAGCGCTGATCGCTGGCTACATTTTCGGCTTGTCAGGAAGGAATGAGGAGGTGCGGGGACACGTGTGTACGTGTCTAGTATGGTCCATACCAAGTCCCTCGCATCCCCTGATGTGCTCGAATGATGTAATAAGTTGTACTAGCGTGTAGCGGTGCCGTCGACACATCTATCGTACGTGTCATAGACGTATTCTTCTGGCACGGAAAGGCACGGTTGTAGACTGAACCTACGGGTGTCGCACGGTATTCGATATTTATGGGATATATCAAGACAACGTCGTATATGTCGGTACATTCAAGTGCAACTGACGTGGTTGCTTGTCCTTGAAACACAAACTGAGCAAACGTCTCTTTTGCAGGGGCATGTTTGAGTGGAGAGGATTCAGGGACCTTGTCCATGATATCTTGAATAGAATTTTCAGATGAATCCGTCGAAATAGGTACTATTTTCGGCACAGAATGTGTCACTGGTATCTGTCCTTCACCATCTCGCCCCTTCAACGTATAGATGAGTGCGCATATCGCAATAACACACAACAACACCAAGGCCGTATTGGTGCGTAGAAGTTTGGATATGCGTGAATCCATGACTACCCTATTATATCTTCTTTACCTTCAGTTCGACTAGGATATCCGAGACCACATTAAAATAGTGCTTGATTGCAAACTGCTTTGCTTCTTCTGACTTTTGATTCCAGGGCTCGTTGAAATACAAAATGAGATTGGTCACTTCGTAGTCACAGGTGATCGGATAGTGATCGAGCCTGTTGGCCTCACGCCATGCCTTCTGATAATACAACCATGTCGCTTCCGAGAGAGCACGTGTGTGTGTCGGATCTTGCCAACAACGAATAGAAGTGTAGTAAGGTCCAAGAATGGTGAGTTTGGCACCATCTTCACAGATGCGCCAAACCTCATTCATAAACTTCACCAAGTCTTTTGTGTGCTCAGCGTAGTGGCTGACGAACGCCTCTTTGACACTATTGTCTTTGATCGGCCAGGGATATTGCTCGAGATCCCAGACAATATCCACTCCAGGACCTGGTGCAATATCAATACCAACAAAGCCGGGTTGCTTGTTCTGGCCACAGGCAATATCGAGCTTGATACCCTTATCATCCAACTTTCCGAATATACTCATGATTAGTTGGTTATAACATATTCATAGACAGTGCGCGAGATCTTCGAAATGAATGAATCAGCCACTTTCTTTTGTACACCTACCGAGCCGACACAGAGAATATAGGGACGACCGGGCACATACACAATGCCACAATCGGAGTATGTATTGTTAGGCTCATTGACGCCGATCTTGTGCGCAACGCTCACACTATCTGGCACACCAGCAGGTATCTGATCTTTGAAGTCAGAATGTGCGAGATACTCAAGGAGTTTGTTCGAATTGTCTATGTTGATATACGTGCCGTTGTAGAGAGAGACGAACATGTTCGCCAGCGTCTTCAGATTGATGTCAATGTACGTCAAATTGTCCCCTTTATTGGGACGTTCCCATCCCATAGCCGCGTATATATCATCGAGTGGCGTCTTGATATCTATCATATTCATGACCGTGAAGAGAGCCCGCATTGACGTGTTGTCCGAGTGTTCCAACATGATCTGCACAAATTCATCGAGGGTGAAGCTACCATCAGGACCTACCTTATACAAATCACCAAAGCCGGGGTCGAGATCGAGATCTGTCAATGTATATGAATCGGTCATCTTGACCCTGCCCTTCTCAGCAAACTTCAAGATCGACATGGCAAGTGGCACCTTGATAGTACTTGCGGCAGTGAAATAGTCTTTTTCATTGAGACCTATCCAACTGGCGTTGTTGAGATACAAGAAATACACATACGTTTTGTTCTTTTGTGCGTTCATAGTCGCCTGCAGTTTGTCTCGCAAGGGCTTGAAATTGATAATGAAATGTCTGTCGTGATCAGCGACAATAACGGGACTCAAATATGGATATTCTGCTGGAGATGCGGACATGCGGAGCGGTGAGGTCGATGCAGAAATAGTACTCACAATCGCAGGCGGCGTATTTAATCGCTGGTGAGACTTGTACGATACAAACAAGATGATAAGGACGCCCAGAACGATACTTTGAAATATAACCAGGTAGCGAGACATAGGAATATATTACCATACGACATCATTGTCGACATCATAATGTCCGACCTTGACTCGCGTATCACAGGCAACCTTGTATCCCAATTTTCGAATCTTTTCAAAGAAATAGAGGTCTTGAGTATATACTCTCGAGCCACCATCTGGACTCCACTCATTACACGTCTTGAACCATGGCTTTTCCAGCTTCGGATCCTTGAAGACTTCAGTTTTGAAGAGAGTAAACCCCATGCCGAGGCCATTGCACTCTTGGATCTCTTGCCTAGGGGGTTGAGGTCGGAAATTGAGCTCTGGTTCGGCTGGATCTCCGTAAATCATAGGTTGACCGCCTTCACCTTTGACCCAATAGAGACCCCCGAGAGCTGCATAATTCTCAATATTCTCATACAACTTAATCAGACCATCTGGTGGTGGCAAATTGTCCTCCTCGAGGGTAAGAATGTATTTCCATTTTGATAGTTCTGGATTGCCTAGTATGACCTCAATCGCCCTATTGTACGCCTCCCCCACTTCCATGCCGATCATGAAGATACGAGTGAACTTCTGGTTCATGGTCGGGATCATGCCCATCCAATTCTGGACCACCTTGGCGGGAATGACACCACGTGTCGGCACGATACAGATCGTCGACAAATCTTTGTATGTCCTCCCCTTCTCGAGCCGATCCAGACTCTGAGGAAGATTGGCATTGTGTGCACCCTGATAATTCTCGATAACAATCTGTGGTTTCATAGTCATATATCTACTGTGCATAGTTACTCATCTGCAACGTGAGGTACGGTATTGGGTGAGAGGCAGAAGAAGAAATGTTGGAGAAGCCCATCGATCCCGTCGACGCACCACCCACTGTGGTGAAACTACCGACACCACGCTGTGCCTGTACTGATCCTGTATTAAAGTTACCGAAATAAGCATAAGTGTTATTTACCTGTGACATACCAATAGTTGAGAAGAGTAGGCGTACTGCAGAAAGTGCAGCCACTGCTTGTGTGGTCTGGGTCGTCGATGCGTTGAGTGCTAGCCAATAGTCACCTGCTGAGAGTGACCCAGCGAATGGAAAATCCATGAACTTGAAGCCGGTAAGACGAGTAAAGTTGGTCGTACTCAATGCCTGGGTCGAAAGGTTGCTGGTGTTATATACCGTCGTGAATGATGAAGTACCCGTCGAGATCGGATACGTTATACCCATGGTAAGGATCTGGCTCGTGTTCGTTGCAGAGCCATAAGCCGCGTTCAGGCTATAAGTCATGCCGGCCGAGAATGTACTGACAGAGGCAAGCGACATAGAGCTAGCACCTACATTCTTTGAATAAAGTACCCCTCTAAATGAGATGGCCTGGTTGTAAGAATATGTCGTGTTGGCCGTCGACGCAAATGATGTTGAAGCTATCGATACACTGTTCAAAATACGTAAGTAGTCAAAAGAGACATTACCACTCAACACGAAGGGAAACACTACAAATGTACTGACGAGTCCTTGTTGCGTCTGGCTGTTTAGCTTGTACAGGGCATTGGCATAGCTACTCAATGCCGCACCAGCCGCATTGACACTCGCCGTGATCGTGCCTGCGTTGTTACCGAAGGTCACGCCGTTGGAGTTCGAGAATACGACCGTACCATTGCTGATAGGTGTATTGCTGTTGGTCTGGACTGCAGCGATGGTCGTCGAACCGCTATTGCCGAGAGACTCTACGACACCATTGACGCAGATGAGCGCCTGTGTCGTGACCGTGTTGTACCACATAGCACCGACGGTTGAACACGTCTGACCAACGTAATCCGATGTGGAATTATTGGCATCGAGGACGAGCTCGATCGGATTGGCCTGCCCGCCAGCACCGACTTGTACCCAGTTGTTGACGGTATCCGTCTTAAGGAGGGAGCCGTACACATTTGCAGATTGCATAGCATATCCTGATGAGAGGACCTGCTGACGCGGCAATAGTGCCTCCCACGATCCACCACACGTAGATGTCGTCGTGTTGACTTCAACTTGGAGATACGCAGTCGATGTCGTCGAGAAATCGAATACGGTCGAAGAAAGAGTGTCTGCTTGCCCGATGACGGCATTGAAGACTCCGTCGGTCGTCGTCGCAGTCGTATTGGATGGAGTGCCTCCCGGCCAGAGTTTGTTCCCCGCAGTCGAGGCATCATATATCGAGAAACGATAGCAATACACCGTGCCTGCACCACCGAGTGCATTCCCAGAACTATCCGTCAGACGTCCTTCGTATGCGATCTTCATGGGTGATCCTGCTGCAGCTGAGCTTTGTTCGGGCCAAATGAGGTTGCCCGCAAGTGAGATAGACAGAATAACCGAAAGGATGAGCTGGATGGTAAGGAGTACGCCGACAACAAAAGCGTTCTTGCGCTTGGATATATACAGGAATACTTTGCCGTCTTGGATGGACATAGGTTAAATGGAAAAAGTTGGATTCATGGTCATGTCAGTGAAATACTAGCTACACTTTCGTCGGCATCGGCATATTTGCGTTCGAATGCTGCCTGCAAATCATCCGCTTTAGGCAAGATCGACTCGTTGTAATGGAAATTGGCATGCACACCATATTCGATGGGCGAAACCATCTTGAAAAAATATGTTTCGGCACGTTTGCCTTTTTCTTTGACTACAGTGTATTGCCAGCCAAACTCTTTGACATCTTCCAAGGTCGACGACTTGACGAAGGCACCCATAATTTCTTTGATCGGAATAGCGGCGTCGATACGATAAATCATATCATAGTTGAATCCGTATGCCTGAGGTGTCCGATCTGGGTACAACGTAGCGAGTAGACGACGCAGCTCATACGCAAGCCTGGAGTCTCGCGGCGGACGATTCATCTTGTCTTCGAGACGGATCTTGGTCGGCTCGAACACCCACTGCAGTCCGACAACAGGAAATTCGAAGACGCGTGTCATCATCGAGGGTGTGTCTGAGAATGTTGCACCTTTGGTTTGCTCTGCATTGTAGAGACTGAAAATCTGCGAAGCTTCAGGTAGAGTAATACTCCCCGGTGCAAACGTGACCACAATGTTCGAGCGCTGGATATGTTTGGCTGTAATGTTCATAAGAATACTGAATTACTGTGTTGTACTGTCCTGATAAATCGTCCGAACGGTCGTAGTGGCTTCGATCGTGACTGGGAACACATCGCTCACCACATCCCACGTTCCCTCTTCACCCTGCTCACCGACGACGAGATACTGTGCCCCATCGCGTGTCTCAGGTGAAAGTGAAGCCAGATCAAACGTGAAGCTACCATTTTTGCATTCGTGTGCCTGGTTGGCAACATAGGAACTGCGATGTTTCACATAATCATCCTTGCCACGATACGTGAGTACCACGAAATATTTCTTGGCACATGGACCAGAAACAATCATTGAGTTGCCGGCGTTGGCTGTATCGACACTTATTTTCTTGGAAGCGACCTTGCCCGCCACTCTACCCTCATCATCGAATACATCATGCGTAATTCGAATGACCGAACCGACTGATGGGAATTTGAGCTTGCGCTCACGAATCTCAGTTGGTTGCGGTCGACGAGGTGCATCGGCAATAATATCAAACTCATTGGTAGCGCCGTTGCCATCACCGATCAGTGTATCAACAGCATTGGAAACCGCAGTCAGGCCATCAGCGGCAAGCTCGGAGACAGTGCGGTTGTATTCCGCACGCATCGATATGCTATCGAGATAGATATCTGGTTTCTCATCGATAGTCGGCAACACCGACACCATAATCTGGAGACGCTTGACCTCATCCCATGAAGATACAGGAATCTCTACTGAATACCCCTTCCAATTGTCTTTGTTGACACGGCCAACGGAAGTCCAGCGAATACCGTCCAGGCTATAACTCACCTCTAGAAAATCTGTGAACGAAGCTGTTTGTGTAGCACCTACTTCAGCATCAATCTCTTCGGCATGGACCTGCTCAGCGATCAGAGAGGCGATGAATGCGCCTACTGAACGAGATTGTGGAGCTTCTGGAGCTGGTGTCGGTGCTGGGGCAGGATCTAATACAGGCACAGAGGTTGGTGCAGGTGTCGACGCCGGAGTAGGTGCCGGATCTGGAGTTGGCGTAGATGGGAGTGTTGCAGAACTCGAGGTATTTGATCCATCTGTAGGGTTCGAAGGTATCGTGTTACCACCTGAAGAACTCGACGATGTATCCCCTGCCGAGGTGTTTGGTTGGTTCGTAGGGGTACCAGGATCAGCTGGAGAGCTAGCGGGAGGATTGGTCGAAGATTCCGTACGCGTCACACTCGTCGAACCCGGAACAAATGGCAATTCGGTCGTCGTCGATGGTACTGACGACGTAGACGGCACAGAAGATGGACTGGATGATGCTACAGCCGTATTATGTTGAGAATCAAGAGCATTACCGACCGCGGCAGTGTTGCTGAGACCCGTTCCCCTGTTCGAAGATGCCCCCGTGTTGTTTGGATTGGTCGACGAGGTACTCGTGGCCTGAATAAATCCTGTGGCAGGAGATATACCACTCGGATTGGTGCTCGTACTCGTGTATGACTCAGGATGTTCACTCTGGTTTGTATCACCGGGCCACTTGAACGCCCAATTGAATGTGACCGTAGCTTTGGTCGGAGGATTCTTGGTATTCTTCACCGAAAAATAGCCACAGAACAACTGTGACGCGGTCGATGATTCTAGATATGCCGAATTGGTCGCCGTGAATTGATCGGCACTGTAATCCCCCACTGTCGCAGCAGGACCACTCGCGTGCTGTGGATACTTCCATCCACCCAAACAAAAGTTGGGATAATAAATAACACTGGCCGCTTCTGCTGGACGAGTATCGTGTGCGACAAGGCGGACAAAAACCAAGATAGCAAAAGCAACCACAGCCGTCCCAAAAACGGCAACTGCGGTCATGACCACTGCTCGTTGTATTCGTGCAGGTACACTCATGACGTGTACACGTATTTTAGCATGCAAAACAAGACTCTCCCCTGTGGAAAGAGTCCTCATCCATCACAAAACGACATTCGTCAAACTTTGAGATATTTGCGGGCTGCAATATAGCTCGGAATGGCACCAAGAACGATGCCTGCGCCTATAATAATCACAAATATAGCGCCGAAATTCTGAACAAAGTACCGTGAAAGAATGTTGACGGCCAGTTCGAAGTCAGAAGCCACCTGTACACCAGCAAATTTGAGCACCAGAGCGTCACTCCAGTAGGCAAATGCCGCCATCAAAATGAGTGTAATAATCCCCGAGACTACGCCATACATAATGCCAGAGACCACCAACGGCCCGCGGACATAGACGTTGCTTGCACCTACCAATTTCATGACTGAAATCTCATCTTTTGCTGTATAGACAATAAGTCGAATGGTATTCCAAATAACAATGATAGCTACTATCACGAAAATGATGCCCGCAATGAGCCCAGCCTGCTCAATCGCTGGGATAATACGGCCAAGCCGGTCAATAATGAGCTTGTTCTGCTGATAATTGACCTTCTCAATAATCGGACTACCATCAGCACTCGTCGGCGCTTTGTTGCTCAAGAAATTGACAACACTCGCGTATTGCCCAGGATCCTTGGCTTTGACGTTGAGTGATGCGGGGAATGGGTTGGTGCCAATCTCATCGAGACCTTGCATAATGAGAGCATTATCCTTCCACTTGTCCTTGAATGAGGCGAGCGCCGTATCACGGGAGACGTACTCGACCTTCGAAACTTCATCGAGATGCTCGATGTCTTTCTTGAGAGCTAGAATATCCTGCTCAGGCGCCTCGAGGGTGAAATAGACATTGATATCCACCTTGTCCTTGACCTCAGCGATCATGCTGCGACCGAATGCACCAGCGAAAATAAGTGCGCCGAATGAACACAGCGAAAGTGTGATAACCACAATTGCGGCAAATGACAAGAAGCCGTTGCGCCAGAAATTGACGAAGCCCGTACGAGTGATGCGCCTGAACGTAGTGAATAACATACCTGTATTATAACAGACTACAAAATATATTTGCCGCTCTTATCATCCCTCACCACTTTCCCCTTCTCCATGGTGATGACACGGCCTTTGACGGTATCGACGACACCCTTGTTGTGCGTGGTGAGCAGGATGGTCGTGCCCAGCTCATTGATCTTCTGGAGAATGCGGATGATTTCGTATGTGTTGACCGGATCGAGGTTGCCCGTAGGCTCATCAGCGATCACGATATCGGGCTGAGTCACTATGGCACGTGCGATTGCGACGCGTTGACGTTCACCGCCAGACAATTCGTGTGGAAAATTCCAGATCTTGTGACCAATATCGACGAGCTCGAGTACATGTGGCACATCAGCAGCGATTTCACCATCTGTACGGCCAGCGGCTTCCATGGCAAAAGCGATATTCTCATAGACTGTCTTGTTGGGAATCAGGCGGAAATCCTGAAATACGGTACCGATACGGCGACGCAACTTGCTCATATCACGCTTGTTGAGTTTGTGTATATCTGTAGACTCGAAAAAGACCGCCCCGTCCGTAGGACGATCCTCGGCAATAAGCATCTTCATGAGCGTGGTCTTGCCTGCACCAGACTGACCGACGATAGTGACGAATTCCTTGGGTTCTATGCCGAAACTGACCGCGTCAAGACCCACTGAGTTGTCCGGATATATTTTGGATACCTTGTCGTAGTAGATCATACACCTAGTATACCATTTGATTTCAATAAAAAACTACAGTTCCTTCTCCGCATCGACAAATTCCTGCAACTCCCCTTCCAACACCTTATCCACCTGGGACGTCTCAACATCAGTACGGTGATCTTTGACCATCTTGTACGGATGGAGCACATAGGAGCGGATCTGATTGCCCCACTCAATAGCTGTCGTCGATGATATCTGCATACCACGCTCTTTGGCTTTGCGATCATCCTCCATCTTCTTCCAGAGCTTGGCACGAAGAATATCGAGCGCCTTCTCTTTGTTCTGGGCCTGTGAACGCTCTGATGTAACGTGAATAGAGATATTCGTCGGCTTGTGGAGCAACCTGACGGCCGTCTCGCGCTTGTTCACATTCTGGCCACCAGGACCGCCTGACTTGGCGATAGAAATTTCAAGCTCACTTTCTGGAATGACGATATCATTGGAAGATGCTTTCTCGAATTTCGGGATAACTTCAACCATGGAGAACGATGTGTGCCTCTTTTGTGCCGAGTTGAACGGAGAGATGCGGACGAGACGATGGACGCCAGATTCGTTTTTGAGCGACCCATACACGTTTTTACCGGAAATTTCAACGGTGACGTTACGATAACCGCCGTGATCGTTCTCATTGCTATGAATGACCGACCAGCCCCAGCCTTGTTTCTCGGCATATTTGCGATACATACGGAGCAATATGGCCGAGAAATCTTCTGAATCATCACCGCCTGCACCAGAAAGTATCGAGAGGATAGCGTCACCCTTGTCGTGTTTGCCGACACCTTCGAGCTCCATCTTGAGTTGCTGTAATTCCCTGACGCTAGCCTGCGCCTTGGTTTTGTCGTTCCAGAAATCAGCTGAAGCCATCGCCGTCTCGAGCTCATTTATTTTCTGCTGTATTTCTTCTTTTGTCGCCATGAATGATGACTGGTGAACTGTATCTTTGAGCCAAAGCCCGGGATCGAACCGGGGACCCCCGCTTTACGAAAGCGGTGCTCTACCGACTGAGCTACTTTGGCTCTGCTACGCTCTACATGCGCAGAGCTTCGCAGAGCAAGCACAACAAAGGGCCTGCCCTACGAAGCCTTGCGAAGCAAAGCGAAGTAGGGAGCCAATGATCGGGATCGAACCGATGACCTCTCCCTTACCATGGGAGTGCTCTACCAACTGAGCTACATTGGCGTACGAATGATTGGCACTAATAGGAACTAGTGCATCATAGTATAAATCACGTGGCTTTTCAATCCGTTGGCGCAACAAGCCACACACGATTGAATATGGTCCAGCGTTTCTTGATGACCGACTTGGGCAACTTCATAACAAAACGATTGTCGCCTGCCGGTGTTAGTTTGTCATAATCAGGCCAGAAAGCCTGGTGCGTATCAAATACATACAGATTTTCTTCATCATATCCGTACACGAACATGACATGATCACCCAAACCACCAAGACTTATGGCAATATCGATGCCGACCGCGCACTGACGATCGATCGCTTCTTCTACATCTCGTATCCCCTTTTCGAATGATTGCGGCCTGAGGGGCAAGATACCTAGAAGCAGCGAAATATATCCCCGCACAGCCCTACTGTTCAATGATAAACGCAAACCATGCGACCGAAGAAGTTTTGGTATCTTCCGAAACGACAATCCTGTCCAAATCAGACCCAGTGGCATACGTAGGCCGAAGATTCCCCGCTCACTAATTTTCTGGGGATTTAGGCCCGACGGGCTAAACAACTCAGGATGATAATACGTAAGTGTGTAGTAAAAGAAATCACGCCCGCATTGATTTTTCAATCTTTTACCATTAACAAACTCACGTTCGACGAACCCGAACGTATCGAGGTCAATTGGTAATGTTTTTGCTCCAGAAACAAGCATTTTCTGCGCGGCCAAGCGGGCTCGAACCGCCAACCTCTCGCGTGACAGGCGAGTGCTCTAACCAGTTGAGCTATGGCCGCAAGTGAGGACACGGATCCAAACGTCTACGTTCGGATGCGGGTCCGAGCGTAGCGGCTATATGGAAATATGGCCGCAAGTGAGGAACGAATAGTAATCTATCAGAAAAACGCAAAAAAACAAAGTGTGTCGGCGGAAGGGATCGAACCTTCGACCTTGGGCTTATGAGTCCCACGCTCTAACCAACTGAGCTACGCCGACGTGCGCCCCCATACAATAGACGAAAAAAGGCGTTCGCGCAAATAATACCTTGCGTTGAAGCCCTCTTTGTGGCACAATGGACTCCTATCGCGGGGTAGGGTAACGGTAACCCGTCAGGCTCATAACCTGAAAATTAGCGGTTCGATTCCGCTCCCCGCAACAAGCGAACAAAGTGAGCTTAGCCGTAGTCGCATGACTGCAACAAGCGAACGAAGTAAAATCTAAATATAATAAAACTCCTCGAACACTTTCTTGTATTTGTTGACGGCATCAAGTGCCGCATAATGCGTGAGACCGAAACCAACTTCATGAGCTATCTGATTGCGGACTTTGTGCGCCTCCCACGCCTCATTAAGTGAAGCAAAATCGCCCTTGGCCACCCTCTTGAGCTTCTCTCCTACACTCTCACCTTGGTACCCCATTGCCGTGAGAATATCATCGAGCATCATATCTGCTTCGAGGATCGCCTGCTTCCAATCATTCTGATTCGTCGATTCGATGTGACGGATAACATTCTCCCAACGATGGGCTAGTTTGGCATCACTCTCACTTGCACCAACTTCTTGATACGCCGGCTCGGTCTTGGTGTCATACATGAGCTCTTCTTTCTTGCGAATATACTTGAGCTGCTCAACACAATACACAATCCCTATCAAGAGAAAGAACGAGACTGGAATAGAAATACCGACAATGACACCGAATGTGGACTTGGCACCACCGAATATGGCCGGGAACCAGTCAACAATGTGATGATATACCTTTGCCAGGAATGAGAAAATATCGATTTGTGGCAGACCCACATCGACGACTGGCACTGTGTCTATGTCAGAAGGCATGGGAGTATTATAACTCCAACTCTCTCCCCACTCCAAATAGAGTCTTCTCGTCTCCGTGTCGAGCAGTGAATTGTATGCCGACAGGCAGATCTACTCCATCTTTCGCGACAGTACCACACGGTACCGAAATAGCGGGCATACCGGTGATATTTGCCGTCACCGTGAAAATGTCCTCGAGATACATAGCCACTGGATCAGCTGTCTTCTCCCCTATCTTGAATGCAGGTGATGGTGCGGTCGGCGTAGCGATAATATCGACAGATTCGAACGCCTTCATGAAATCAGCACGAATCATGTCACGCACAGCGTTGGCGCGATTGTAATAGGCATCATAATAACCAGATGAAAGTACATAGGTACCAAGAAGGATGCGGCGTACGACTTCACGACCGAGTCCTGCTCGACGTGATTCGAAATAGTCAGCGATACCATCAGCACCATCTACATGAAGACCAAAACGCATGCCGTCGAAGCGGGCCATGTTGGAAGACACTTCTGCGGGCATAATGACGTAATAAACTGGTAATGAATAACCAATGTTCGGCAATGATACTTCTTTGATCTCATACCCCACTTCTTTGAGTTTCTCCAATGATGCCTCGAATGCCTTCATGACTCCAACATCAATACCTTCTTTCAAGAAATGTCTCGGCACACCGATGACTTTTTTGCTTTTTCCTTCCTTGCCCGTCGTAGCCTTGGCAGAGATGGGCTTGTTTACTCGCTTATATGTATCTTTACTTATCGTTGTCCCATCATTCTTATCATTACCTTGAATGATATCGAAAATGATAGCGGCATCTTCCACATTCTTGGCAAAAGGGCCAATCTGATCTAGTGAAGACCCCATAGCCATAACCCCATATCGAGAAACTGCTCCATAGGTCGATTTCAACCCAACAAGCCCACAGAAGCTAGCTGGTTGCCTGATGGAACCACCCGTATCCGAACCAAGTGCAAACAATGCCATATCAGCGGCCACCGCAGCAGCCGAACCACCCGAAGAACCTCCCGCGACTCGTGATGTGTCGTAGGGATTCTTGGTCACTCCGTAAGCAGAATTCTCCGTAGATCCACCCATAGCGAACTCATCCATGTTGGTGCGACCAATGAAGATAACCCCCTCTTTTTTGAGCTTCTCGATGACAGTCGCGTCATACGTCGCGTGATAATCTTCAAGTATCTTCGAAGAAGCTCCCGCAATCCGTCCTTTGATCAGGATGTTATCTTTGATGGCGCACGGAATACCAAGAAGTACAGGAAAATCTTTGCTTCCTTGCTTTTTTGCTTCTTCAATCTTCTTGTCTGCTTCCCCGGCTTGATCCAACGCATCAGAAAATACTTCACGATAGGCATTAATTTCTGGATTCTTGGCTTTGATCATATCCAGATACGCCTGCGTCAACTCAACAGCAGTAAAGTCGCCTTTCTTCAAGGATTCGTGCGCTTTTATTATTGTTAAGTTCCGTAGATCTATTTTCATATGAAGTAAGTTGACTAAAATGTGGTCACTTTAAAAATCTCAGAAAGAAGCCGTCACCCCTCCCTAATCCTGTGCAATTATTTTCTTGACCGCAATGAAATCACCCTCCCTATCAGGCGCCTCATTGAGGAGCCGTTCACGATCTTCGGCAGAAGTAGTGGCTACCTCATCAGCACGAGTCACATTCTTGACCGCACCGACACGGCCTTCGGCGTCCATAGATACGTCGGCCTTTTTGAGCTGGTCGACATATCCTAGAATCGAATCAAACTCTTTGACTAACGACTTCTTGTCGTCTTCAGTGAGTTTGATACGAGCCAAGTTGGCCAAGTTTTCTAGTTCCTTCACAGTTATCATGAGGCGATTGTAGCATAGAATATCCATCTATTTAAACATGTACCCAATCAGGGAGCTTTAGGGGGTTGACTATTCCACCATATCCAAAAACTCCTTTTCCGTAACCACCTTGACCCCCAATTCTCTGGCCTTATCCAGTTTCGACCCCGCTTCTTCTCCTGCAACCACATACGACGTTTTCTTGGAGACCGAGCTCGAGACATCTCCCCCATTGGTACGCACCATATTCTGAGCAACATCACGATCGAGAGTCGGCATAGTACCGGTAAATACGAATGACTTGCCTGCGAGTTTTTTGTTGCCACTTACCGATTCAGTGATGACGCGAATATGTTTCAACAGATTGGCGACCAATTTCCTATTATCAGACGATGCGAACCACAATTCGAGCGACTGCGCCACCACCTCTCCGACACCGTAGATAGATTGGAAATCGCCCGCCTTGGCATGCATGATGGATTCGAGTGCAGCTTGAGCTCCTGCTGATTCAGTGAAATGTTTGGCCACATCATAGGCCGTCTCCTCACCCACCTGCGGAATAGACAATGACGCCAAGAAGCGTGGCAGGGTCACTTCGCGAGCCTTATCGATGGCTTGAATGAGATTGTCAGTCGAGAGCTCGGCGAAACGCGGCAGCGCTAGAATGTCCCCTTTGGTCAGTGTGAAGATGTCGTCAAATGTCGACACCAATCCATTATCGAACAACACGTCTATGATTTTCGGCCCCAAACCATCGATATCGAAACATTTCTTCGACGTGAAATAGTAGAGTTTTCTCTTTTGTTGCACGAATGAATCTTTGGCCACACAACGCCACGCCGCTTCACCAGGAATACGTTCAATGGCACCATCACCTCCACAGGCAGGAATGTGTGTCGGCCACTTGAATGGCTTGGCATTCTTCGGCCTCAACTCTCGGACCACTTCGATAATATCAGGGATGACGTCGCCCGATTTCTGCAATACAACCGTATCACCTATACGCAGATCGAGTCGCTTAATCTCATCTTCGTTGTGTAGTGTCGCGCGCGAAACTGTAGAGCCAGCAACGAGAACTGGCTTCATGACAGCCACAGGCGTGATCACCCCCGTGCGACCAACCTGGAAGACGATCTCTTCAAGAATAGTCGTGACTTGTTCCGCAGGAAATTTGTACGCCACACCCCATCGAGGAGATTTGGCTGTGTAACCGAGTGCTTGCTGAATCTTGACCGAATTGACCTTGATGACGATACCATCGAGCTGATACGGAAGATCATGACGCTTCTTGGTCCACTCTTCGTAGAATGCTTGGACCTCGTCTATGTTCTTGCATACTTTGAAATAAGGGTTTGTTTTGAAACCAAGAGATTTCAACGTCTGTATTTCTTCAGCCTGCGTTCTTGGCGCCAGTGTGACAATTTTTGAGCTGATTTCATCGATATCGTACATGAACGTATCCAACTTACGTGCCGCAGTTATCTTGGGATCGAGTTGACGCATCGATCCAGCGGCTACATTCCTGGTATTAGCGAACAAAGGCTCGCCCGCCTTGGCACGTTCTTCGTTGATCGCTTTCAAATTATCAGTCGCCATCCACACTTCGCCGACAGCAGCGAGTGACACCGGCTCAGATAATTTGAGTGGTACGGTACGGATGGTTCGCGCATTGGCAGTCACATCCTCTCCCACTTCACCATCACCACGAGTGGCACCTTGCTGGAGCATGCCATCCACATAGGTAAGCACCACCTTGAGTCCGTCGATCTTGAGTTCACAACAATATTCAAGCTTCTCTTCCCCGACATCTGATTTGACCATGAAATTCTTGACCTTCTCATTCCACTTCCTGAGCTCATTCAAGTCGAATACATCATCGAATGACCACTGACGATGCGCATGACGAACCTTGGTGAATTCCTGCAATGGCGCACCACCTACACGCTGTGTCGGGCTATCAGAAGTCACCAGTGTCGGATATTCGGCCTCCAGTGCCTCCAATTCCTTGAATAATGAGTCGTAGGCCTCATCGCTAATCTCTGGCTTGTCCAGCGTATGGTAGGCATGACGATGACGCTCAACCGTTTCTTTGAGTTTGGCGTAACGATCAATGGCAGCCTGCGGTACCTGCAGTTCAGACTTTTTCATGTACCCAGAATAGCACATCTTCCCAGGCCCGGCCTAGAATTAATTCTAGGCCGGGCCTGGGACTAGAATCGTCACCTATACGTCAGGCGGAGTGCGCGCTCGACGGTGCGAGAGCTGGTCTTGGGACCACTTCCATCACAATAATTGTATCCACGTGAGTCGACAACTGTCTTGTGTTTCGTGACAGTTCCGTCAATATAGTATCCATCAGTGATAGTCACTTTGGCGCATGTACCATCATTCAACACGACGAGAATGTCTGGCGCCTGATAGAGGCCAAACCCACTCGGCCACGTAGTGGCATCAGGATTGGATATAGGCCCACCGAATGCGACACCTGCAGAATCAGCGTTGTTACAATGGAGGACGACTGTAGCCGGAGCATTGGAACCAGTCGTCGTCGCAAGGTCAGCGACCGACGCACATTCCATGGCACTATCTGCTGCATAGAGTGCATACATCGAATCACGTGCCGTCACCGAAAGCGCGTACTGTTTCTTGCTGATCGTCACAATGAATACCGCCACGCCGAGAACAACCGCTGACGTAATCACTGCAAATAAGAGTGTGTACCCTCTGTGTAGTCTGTGATGTGTAGTTTGCAATGTGGACATATTATCGTGATACAGCTACGAGCTCGCTCGTCAAATGAATTTCGTATGGTACCGTCCCCTCGTACCAATTGACCAGTACGTGGACCGTTTTCTCGGGGACATTACCCGCATTGGCTGATCGATCTTGGAAATACATGCGCCTAGTAAAACCGCTCACCGAACCACTCGAATGATTGTATCCCGACGTGCTCGAATAGTAGATGATGCAGCCCGTCGCCGCATCGCAGGTAACTATGCTCGGAATATAATCACCTATGCCGACGGATGTGCTGTCGATACCGTTGATATCACAGGGCTTGTCGACCACACACGAACCAGTGGTATCTCCAGTATAGTTGAACCCTTGAAGCCAGTTGTTCTGGGCATCACCGTATTGAGCAATATTGTTATCTCGGCGATTCTTGACCATTTCCATACTCTCCTGAGCTAGATATGACGCAATCATCTGATCTTTTGAGACGATCGCTCCGGTGAGACCACGACTAGCAACTACCAGAGGGCCCGCCAAGGCAATCATCAATATGGTGATAGCGACAAGTGTCTCGACAATCGTGAAGGCGGCACAGGTCACGGGCACCGAACGTCGAATCATACTCGATGTCTTCGATCGAATCACTGGGCGGCGAATGATATGTATACGATTGATATTCATATGATGAATTATTGCACGCGTGCCGAAACTGTCGTCTGTACATCGAAATACGTACGGTCCTTCTCAGCCACACCAGCATAGCCAGACAACCTGATCGTCATACGTGGATATGGATTGGTATAGGTCGCCAGAGCGCGCACGTAATATCCCGTAATAGTCACATTGGGATCGACGATCGAATTGAATGCATACGAGGTGTCGCCACAGGACGCTTGTTCAGCTTTCGACAGACTATACCCCGCTCCGACTGGAGTGAGTGCATACGCATATATCAAATTACAAGGATTGGCAGGGTCCGTACGATCGACTTTCGATGAATTGAATGCAATCACGTGGCCGACACCATTACCACTACGACGATCATCACCGACCGGACACTTGGTAGTACCGCTCGTGCCACTGGTATAGTCTTGACTGAGACTGCCGAGCATGAATGAAGTGCCTTCCTGACAATAATAATTGCGCCCAACACGCATCTCACGAGACATGGCATCGAGTGCGAAATTGAGACTGGTGACCGCTTCCTGGACTGCCTGCGCCTTCTTGTTGGCTGATACGATTTTGACGAGTGCTCCGAGAGCGACCGTAGCGACAATGGCGAATATCGCCAAAGACACAATGATCTCAACGAGAGTGAATCCTGTGCGCGTATGTGTATGTCTCGTATGTAATACTGTCATTATACTATGTAGATTTATTGAGGATTATCTTCCTCCCCTCCACCGCCTTGCTGAGCATCTTGGACAGATCCGTCAGTGACCGAGATCTGGCCAGTGCTGCGAATTTCGACTGCCTTGGTGGTACCATCAGGGGCCTTGAGCACGATCTGAGCGAAACTATGCGTACAAGAGGAATTGAAACAGATAGTCGCCTTGGGATCAGGACGCTTGAACGTCACATCCAGTCGACCAGACCCAGGCGTACAACTAGATCCACCCGCACAGACCTGGTATACCGTCGCTCCGCGCTTGAGTGCGTAGGTAGAGACGAGTGTATCTCCCGCATCACATATCGCATTGGGAGTAGTGCCAATATCAGTAAACATTAGAAATTGCGTGGCATTGGACGACGATCCTGCGCAGCTTATGGAATCGGTCCCGATGGTGACACCATACGCATAGGTAGGCGAGCTATACGTACCCGTTGTTGCCGTCGACTTGACGCTCAACCCATACGTCTGTGCCGTCCGCACTGTCAGCGCCACATCATATGCAAGATTGGTTAGGAAAATACTCTGATTGAATGCACCGTATTTGGCGACTACAAGCGCAGTCATCAAGGCGAAGATGGCTACGGACACGAGCAATTCAACCAAGGTAAATCCGGAGCGCATCGAAGATTGAATGCTTGTCCCAGACTCCGTTCTGGGATCAAAGATTGGAAATGTGTACGACACCTTCATTGCATCTTATTATACCTCACATTCTAGAAGAGACCGAATATAATATCTTTGAGCAGAGCAACATCAAGCACTTGTATATTGAACAGGATGACGAGATACATGCCAAGAATGAGGTAGGGACCGAACGGCACTTCAGTTTTTGGTTTGAAACGCTTGTAGGTGATGAAAAGCCAGACGACACTCACTGCCGCCGCGATCCAAAACGACACAATAATAGCGTTTATACCTGCAGCAACACCTGTCATCCATCCGATGCCGAGCATGAGTTTGCCATCACCAAGACCCATCCACCGACCCCGCGAAACCAGCCACAGCAGTGCAAAAGGTATAGCTAGGAGCGGCCCTGCAATGAGCGACCAGAACCCTGGTACATGCCACCAACTCCCCCCTCCCACAAAAAGAGTGAGGAGTGCAAGTGCTGCAAATGCATAATTGAATGTATCAGGAATGATCTTGTGCTTGATATCATAGACAGCAATCACCACAAGCAGGCACGCGGCGATGATATAGAGGAGGGTCTGCGCCGCGGCGACATACGATACTGGGGGAAACGTGATGAATATAAGTACGAAAATGATGCCCGCAATGAACTCAACGAGCGGATACTGCCATGAGATCGTACTCTTGCACCGCTTGCAACTTCCCTTCTGGGCTAGGAAACTGACGATAGGGACGAGCTCTTTCCAGGTGAGTGTAGTGCCACAAGTCATGCACTTGGAACGTCCCCCGAGTGTCATGCCGGTGTTGAAACGAAGTGAGACGACATTCAAGAAGCTACCGACAATGGCGCCGAATATGAAAGAGAGGATTGATGGCGCGAGCAATGGCATGGATTATTTGGGACCGAGACAATAGTAATGCTCGCTGCTATCATTGGTCGGGCCACACTGAATACTACCGAACACGGTGCCATCAATATCATCCTTGAGGATCTCGTTGTAATTCTCCAGATATACGGCAAGAACGTAATCTGACGGTGGCGTACCCGATGTCTGATATACGTATGACCCAGGAGCTGGTGAGGTGGGTATAGTCGAGATGAAGCTACCAAGACTGATCTGGGTAGGAGTGGTCGGGCAACCTGTGTTGGCGGTCGTGGCAAGCGAACTCGGGTATTGTTTGCATCGATCGAAGTAGAGCGACAGTGCAAACTGAATATTCCCCATATCGGATATGCGCTTGACGTCACGCGCCCTACTCTTGGATGGGGCGAGGTTGGTGATCACAATACCAGTGAGGAGTGCGATGATAGCGATGGTGACCAGAAGTTCGATGATGGTGAAGGCGCGGAGACGATTATGTGATTGATTCATGTGTACACTGTATTATAATCCATGATCTCATATAACAAAAGCCCGCCTTTAAGCGGGACCTTTTGTCGGATACACTACATGTATACTATTCCACGCAAGCACCCGCGGAGACCTCAGCCGTAATACCTGCCTGATCCAAAGTGGCGACAGTAATCGACTTAGATTTTCCAGTACTATCTACACACCACCCAGAATCAGCGGCTCCAGCAGTAGCACTTTTCTGAATAGAGGCAACTGCCCAAGCTGTACCACTAACTGGTGCGCTACATGCAGAAAAACCATAACCCGCCTTATTCGCGGCCGCAATTTGAGCAGCTATCGTTGTCTGACCAAATATGTTTGCTGAACCAGAGACCGGGCAAGCACCTGCAGCAACAACCGCTGGAGTAGTGCCCGTGCATGCCGTTCCAGTATTTGTATAACAACCATTATCACCATACATGATTTCAGCTTGAGATCTTATGCCCTGTAAATTTGCTTTTACAGCAGCATCACCACCCTTACTTCTAGCACTATTCAAGCTCACCAACACAACTGACGACAAAATACCAATAATAGCGATCACGACGAGCAATTCTATAAGAGTGAAACCTCTTGTGAATTTTTTCATGGAATAAAATTACAACTAATAAATTAATAATGTAAAACCTCAATAAGGAAAACGTAAGGTTTAATGCTCCTATTATACCACTCCCCCGCACAGGGGGATTTCATCGATACTGTGGATAAGAAAAAGGCCCTATTTACTGTGCACTGGCTATATTGTAGATAGGCACCAATACCGAAGCCAACAAGACCGCCACACCTCCACCGAGGAAAACGATCATGAGCGGTTCGATGAGCGAGACCAGCGAGTCGACGGCTGTGGCTACTTCACGACTATAGAATCGTGCCACCGTCTTCAAGATACTACCCAACTCACCAGATTCCTCACCCACCTTCATCATTTGCGTCATGATACCGGGCACCGCATCGGCATCCACTGACAAGGACTCAGACAGTGTCTTGCCTCCCTTGACCGCATCCACTGCCCCACTCAGAAGCTCGCGATACACCGTGTTATTGATGACATTGGCGGTCAATTCGAGCGAGCGGACCATCGGAATTCCTGACATCAGCATAGTGGTCATGTTATCAGCCAAACGCGCCAAGTACAGCTTGCGATAGAGCCGACTCACATAAGGCACATGAAGCTTGAAGCGGTCGAATGCTGCCCTGCCCGTCGGGGTACGGATATAGCGGACCACGAAGAATCCTATGATGATAGCTATGCCGAGCAGGATGAATCCATAGTCCACCAAGAAATTACTCAAGCCAAGTATGACTTTGGTATATGAGGGTATCTCAGCCCCTGAATCCGTAAGGATGCCGCTAATCTTGGGGATGACCATGGTGAACATCAGTATCATGACGATGACGAAAGTGACCACCACGAAAGCCGGATATATGAGAGCACCCTTGACCTTGGAAGTCAGCTCGTAGGTACGATCGAGGTAGTCAGCCAGGTACTGGAATGTCTCATCGAGCTTGCCTGATTCTTCACCAGCTTTGACCATGCTGACATAAAAATCTGAAAATATTTTGGGGTGCTTCGCCAAAGCGGCAGAAATAGAGCTTCCCGCCTGGAGATCATCGGCAATCACGGTCAATTTGGCCCCGAGGACATGATTTTCGGTCTCAGATCCCAAGAGCCGGAAGATGCGCAAGGCGGACACCTGCGCCTCGAAAAGAGTCGACAACTGCCGCGACAGGATCACCACATCTTTCGTGGACACACGATCGAAAAATGAGATATTTTTTGAGAGCAGCGATGAGGAAGAACCTTCGTCCGCTGCACGAATAGTCGTCAGTACCAACCCGCGTCGCTGAAGCGACGAGATAGCCACATCGACATTGACGGCCTCGATGGATCCGTTCTTGCGTGCACCTGTGGCGTCTACCGCTTCGTACGTGAATAACATATGACTATTATATCATCTTCTCGAGCGTCTTCGGACTGAGAGAGTTGGTGTATGCGCTTTCGACGGTGATCTCCCCTGCTCTGACCAGCTCGGCCAATGACCGATTCATGTCTATCATCCCCTCTTGCGAGCTCGTCTCCACGACCGAATTGAGCTCATGGATGCGTTTTTCGCGAATCAGATTGGCGACAGCGCTGTTGTTGATGAGGAGTTCATAGGCAGGAATGAGACCGCCAGAAATACGCGGCACCAATCGTTGAGAGAATATACCCGTCAATGAACCGGCCAATTGGACACGTATCTGGTCCTGTTGACCTGCAGGGAATGAATCGATGATACGGTTGATAGTCTGGGCGGCGTTATTGGTGTGGAGTGTCGAGAAAATCAGGTGCCCCGTCTCCGCCGCAGTCACAGCCGTCGCAATAGTAGCGATGTCACGCATTTCACCGATCATGCACACATCGATATCCTGACGGAACATCGCCGTGAGTGCACTAGGGAAATCAGGTGTATCGAAACGCACTTCGCGCTGGTCAATAATAGATTTCTTGGACTCATAGAGGTATTCGACAGGGTCCTCGATCGTCAGAATATGCTCGGTGCGTGTCTGATTGATCATCTCGATCATGGTCGAGAGCGTGGTCGTCTTGCCTTGTCCGATCGGACCGACGACGAGGAAGAACCCTTGGGGCTTGCGAGTGAACGATTCGAGGATCGGCGGCAAATTGAGCTCGGCCAGCGTACGGATGGCCTTGGGTATAAGTCGCAAGGCGATAGAAAGTGAGCCCTGGTGATAATATACATTGCCACGGAAACGTGCGGCCGTCAGGTTGTACGAAAAATCAACGTCTTTGTTTGTATTCAATAGCTCCTGATTGACTGGTTCGAGAAGTGCCTTGACGAAGCCCTTCATATCGACTTCGGATAGCGTGGGTTTTTTGACGAGCGGGATCAGCGCGCCAGATGCACGAATGATCGGCGGACGTCCCGCTGACAAGTGCAGATCTGAAGCTCCCTCCTTGAGGATAAGATCGACCAATTCTTCGATTTCTTTTTTGTAATCCATCTCTATTTCTTGCTACTAATAATACGCTCGACTTCTGCCAATACTTCTGAGGGAATCGTAGTCGCCTTGACGATATATCCGTCGACATTGAGCTTCTTGGCTCGAGCAATATCATCTGGGGAGCCCTGATTGGTGAGCATAATCATGGACGTATTGGGTGCGAGACGATCACGCCGGATGACATTGACCAATTCGAGACCATCCATCCCCGGCATCACAATGTCGATCAGCATAGCAGTAGGCACGAATCCGTCACGGACCAACTTGAGGCCTGCGTCAGTCGAATCAGCAGTCTTGACCTCATATCCAGCCTTGCTGAACTTGATGGCATACATATCGAGCAGGAACTTGTCGTCATCCACGAGTAATATCTTTTTGGGTGAGTCAATCATGGGACCATTATATCATATAGATCAGAGCTTATTCACCTCTTCGATCGGGATGAGCTTGCCAAATGCTTTGATGAGAGCATCTTCCTTGAGTGAGATCATGCCTTTGGCACGAACGATGCGGGTAATCTCACTCTCGGTTGGATTCTTGAGAATGGCTTGTTCGATATCTTTGTCCATCATGAACATTTCCATGACTGCCATGCGTCCACGGGTACCCTTGGGACACTCAGGGGTCGGCTTTATTTTCATGACTGTATCAGTGAACGATATATCTTTGCGGTATTGTGCTGGCAGATCGGCAAATTGGCGATCAATCATCGCCTTGAGACTACCGTCGACAGGTACCGGTTCACCACTCCCCTGCGGCAGGGTACCGACGAGACGTTGAGCTACTGCCAGAATGAGCGTCGGTGCAATGAGGTACGGATCGACTCCCATATCGATGAGGCGCGGTATAACCCCTGCGGAATTGTTGGTGTGGAGCGTCGAGAACACCAAGTGACCAGTAAGTGCGGCCTGCACCGCCAGCTGTGCCGTCTCCTTGTCGCGAATCTCACCGACCATGATGATATCCGGGTCTTGACGCAACGTCGTACGCAGACCAGAGCTGAAGTCATATCCAATTTCCGGTCTGACCTGAGACTGACTGACGCCTTCCATCTGATACTCGACTGGATCTTCGAGAGATAGGACGTTGTAACTCTCGCGATCAACTTCGTTGAGCACAGAATAGAGCGTGGTCGACTTACCTGATCCTGTCGGACCAGTGATGAGGATCATGCCGTATGGCTTGTTGATCGCTTCACGGAACATCTCAAGATTGCGCGAGGACATACCCAGCTCCTCCAGCTTGCGGACCCCTTTGGCCTGGTCGAGAATACGCATTTCGACTTTCTCGCCATAATAGGACGGGAATGTGGAGACACGGAAATCAATCTTACGGCCGTCGATACGTGCCGAGAAGCGGCCGTCTTGGGGCTTACGCTTTTCGTCGAGACGCATATTGGAGAGGACCTTGATACGTGCAACCACGGCCGAATGCACCTGCGGCGGGAGAATGAGTGAAGTATTGAGTATGCCGTCGACACGGAAGCGGACGCGGATCTTGTCACGCATGTGCTCGATGTGTACGTCTGATGCTTCACCTTCGACTGCGTAGCGGACAATCGTCGCCACGATCTTGACGACCGGAGCATCTTCAATGATGAGTGTGTCGTCGGCTTTTTCCTTGTCAGATGTCCCCTTCTGTGTGTTCTCTTTCTTGATCGTGTCACTGGCATCGACCGACAATTCGGTCTCGAGTTCGGACAATGCTCGCGATACTTCACCTGTAATATTCTTGTACATTTCCAGAATTTTCTGGAATCCATCTATGCTGATCAGGAAAATCTTGTACGGCACATTCTTCTTAGCGGCAAGGAAGTTGAGAGCGTCACGTGCCTCCATATTGTCAGGATCGACAATACCGACCTCGAGTGTTCCCTCGTGGAATGCCAGTGGCACGAACCGATAATGGGCGGCCGATTCTTCGGGAATGTACTCGAGAACATCGAACGGTATCGACCCTTCGGTTATATTCCGTACGGGTATATCGAGGAACTCCCCTCGCGCCATGATGATATCGTCAGGTTTGACACCATGTGCTAGGAGCGCCTCGTCCAGCGTGGCACCCGTACCGGTCTGTTTGCGAATATCCCGGATATCATCCTTGGTTATGAGTTTCTTCTGTAGGAGAATATCGAGTACTGACATAGTGCGAGTGAGATAAACGAATAACAATCCTGCCTCTACCGGGGTGATGCTGTCTGATTCTGGATGGATACTCCAGGGATGGGTGCGAATGGATTGGGACGACCGACTGGTATCTCAGGAATGTTGACTGAATAATCAACCAATGACACATATGCAGGTGAACTCAAAAGTCCCGTATCGATCCGGAGGGACTGGATCTGGTTGAGTAAACTCAAGATACGTGCCCCATCAGCATTGGCAGTCTGCACCTCGAGTGTATTGGTATCCATCGGCACCGCATCGCCAGACATATAGAAATATCCGAGAGCCGCCACAATGATGACAGCAATGATGATACCTACGCGTTTTTTTGAATGAGATTGAGGTTTCATGGTTATTGTTGACGGAGCCAATATGTCCGGAGTTCGACCGCGAAATCATACGTGCCCGCAGTGGTCGGATTGGCAGTCAAGGTGAGTCTGGTGACATCCATCACTCGCAGATTCGCTTCGAGATCCCTGAGTAATTCGATGAATTGCTGATATGAGGCCGTCACCCCGAAAGAAACCGTCACCGTATCGAGTACCGGCACTGGTATGGTACCGCCCTCGCCCGCACGTGCAGATGCATCTTGAGGCAGAGGCACCGCCGGACCAGTAGGTTTGGCAGAATTTGCTGATGCCTTGATATTTCGTAGAGGGAATCCATGTCTCAGGGCAATACTATTGAGATCGATAATGAGACGAATGTTGTCGACAGTATCAGGGAGCATCTTGTCGAGGCGATCTCGATCGGTATCCGAAATCGATCGGTCCTGCTTGAGGACAATATCACGCACCTTGATGAGTTTGTCGGCATTTGCGATGGCTGAGAGATATTGGTCATTGACCCCACGGACAGCATTGACTTCAGCCAACTTGGCACGCGTAAATGTCAGGTATATGCCTGCTGCCAAAACGATCAAGATTGTTGCGGTAATATTGCGATTCATATCTATGGTGAAGTGGTGGTCGCCGTCGACGCTGCAAGGTTCTTCTCATACGAGAGACTGACTGGATCGACGGTGGCAGTCATCCCAAAAGCTACCAATCCATTGGTATCCAAGGCCGGATCACTCAAAATGGGATTTTTGACGACCTTGCGCAGACCGTATCGTTCGAGCTGACCGAGGACGTCTGACTGGAACGCGACAGCACTCAATGTGGTGCCATATCCCTTGAGGGCAATCTTGATGCCTTCATTCTTGGTAGCGCCAGTGGTCATCTCCATGCTCATGAAGCGGACGTCTTCGATGGTCAGGCGACCGATGATATCGAAAATGTGCGAGACGGCAATATGGTTTGCAAGAAGCTGTTTGCCTGTGTCTATTTTGACGTTCTGACGCTTCAAATCTTCGATGAGATTGGGGTTGAACTGTTTTTCACGTTGGGCCAACTGGGTTTTGTACCCTATCTGGGCTGTCTCAAGATATGACTTCCAGAAATAACTACCACCGGCAGCACCGATAGAAATGATGAAGAGTAGCACTGCAATCGCCATGAAATAGCTGAAGCTCCGCTTGGGCGCGGCCGGATTGAGCCCGCTTGTAGGTATGAGTGGCCTCTTGGGGATAAATGAGGTTTGGAATTTGGTTTCCATAGTTCCCTAGAAGTATAGCAGGAATGAACAAAGTACGGCTATGTGTATAACAATACAGCGCCCTTAGCGACACATCTACCGATATGAAGGTTACGTTGTGGTAAATGTGCGTTAGGCATACGTACCGAGTTCATATCGGCAGAGTGTCGCTAAGGGCTCTTACTCAAGTTCTGAGAGGCGGCGGAGAGCGACGCCGATAGCAACGGCGAATTCGGGGCCTGCTTGGGCGAATTCTTCAGCAAGAAAAGCAGGTGTCTCGAGTTTACCGAACGGATCGGCATATACCACATCTGTTTGGAAACTAATTTTCGCCAAGTCAGTGAACCCTTTGAGGAGCACTCCCCCACCGGTCAGAATGACCTTGCTGACATTTTTGTTGAACTTCTTCTGATAGTTGAGCAGTGATGCGTTGGCTTCATAAAACATATAATCAAGGTTGACCGTAATAATTTCCGTCAGCTCACGATATTCAGGGCCACCCTTGAGACCGTGGGTACGCTTCATATTTTCCGCGTCATTCACGGTGATACTCATCGCCTTCGATAATGCCAGTGTAATATCTTGGCTGCCTTTGTTGATGATGTGAGATGCACGCAGGATGCCCCGTTCGACAATATACAACTTGGTCGATCGTGCCCCCATGTCAATAATCATCACTGTCGAGATACCCTGATCGACGACCGCACGGATAGAACTGAAAATTTCGATCTCATAGAAACTTGGAGTGAGATTACTCCCTGCCATGATGGCTTGATAATCATTGATGTACTGATTGTGGATTGCCACGACGAGCACATCGCTACCCTGTTTCTCAGATTTGACTGCTTCATCTTCATTCACGTACGAATCTTCCTTCGGGATAATAGACCAATCGAGGAGGACTTCCGAGAGGGGCACAGGGATGTATTTGCGTGCTTCGAGTGTTATCGCGTCACTCATCTGTTTCTCAGGCACAGGAGGGATGGAAATGAACGAAATGAGACTCGATGATAATGGTAACGCCACACCGCACATACCCGTCGTAGTCTTTGATTCTTTAAGAATATCTTTGATAGCTTCGATGATTTTGTCAGCCGAAATCTGTGTAGCTCGACCGATTTCGACTCCCGCATAAGGACCCAACGCCAACTCGCCGTACGTCTCAAGTACGGCACGACCGCGCTTTTTCTTGATCTGAACGACCTTGATGGCCGATGATCCTATATCCACGCCCAAAACGCTGGTTTCTTTCTTGAAAAGTGAGGAAAAGAAGCCCATGGAGGTAAGTGTACAGGTAAATATACGCTGTAGCAATGGCAATAACTACCGATATTCACAAGCTATACCCTGAATCTGACGTCGCCTTCAAGACCCGTTGCTATACTGGGCGCATGTCATTCATCTCAATCTTATACAACGTACTATTGGATGCCCTATTCCCTATTTCTGATACTGAGAAAGATCTCTTGAGCATGAATCCTGTCGACGCACTGCGCACACTTCCTCCAGCGCCCGATTATTCTGGATTAGCATTCGATCTTCCCGGTACTCGTTCCGTGTTCGCATACAAAGATGCGCGCGTATCGCGTCTCATCTGGCTCATCAAAGAAAAAAGTTCCCGTGAAGCTGTCGAGATTGCAGGGTATGCGCTGTGGAGTATGTTGAGGGAGATGGGAGTGTCTGGGCAGGAAGCTGTTCCTCACCGACGCGCGTCAGGGCCTGCTGGCCCTGCGCTATGCTCGCCTCTCGAACAGGCACTCGAGGCTCCGCAGTGTCGGTTCGGAACACTTCCTGCCCAGACACTCCTGCTCCCCATGCCGATTACGACACGTCGACGCCATCAGCGTGGGTATAATCAGTGTGAATTGCTCACCAATGAAATAGATCGACTACGGAGCCGAGCGGACCAATCTCTATTTACCTGCGAAAATAATCTCCTTACTCGTGTCGATCGCAATTCTGAACAGAAAAAGAAAAACCGCGCCGAGCGCGTGCGTACCAGTCATGATTTGTTTGACGTGAATGAGGAAGTGGCTTCACGATTTGACCGGAACACTCCTATAGTCGTCATCGATGATGTCATCACTACCGGCGGCACTATGTATCAAGCGATTGAGACACTGAAAAAAGCGGATTTCAAGAACGTGCGCGGGATGTCGGTGGCGCATTAGACAACAACCTTCACAAACCTCCTCTTCCCCACTTTGAGAATCATTGTTTTTGTCGGCTTGAAATGTGAATCGGTAATCTTCTCATCATCTTCGGTCTTGATACCACCACCATCAATGAGTCGTCGCCACTCTGCCTTGGAAGGAATGACGCCCGCCTTGACTAGTGCTTCGGCGACAGAATCACCACCAAGCTTCACTTCTTGCACATCATCAGGCACACCACCCTTGGCGAATGTATCTTCGAATGCTTTTTCTGCTTCCTGCGCTGCTTTCTCACCATGGAGTCGCTTCACAATATCGAAAGCCACGCGTGCCTTGGCTGATCTTGGCCCGGCGGCCATGAGCCCATCCTTTTCTGACATCGGAATACGTGTGCAATTGACGAACAACGGCTCAATCATCGGATCCGGCAACGCCATCAGTGCGCCAAAAAGTGAGTTGGCTGGCTGATCGATGAATACGCCCGTACCATTTGACTTGGACATAAGCTCACCCGTTTTGGGATTGGCAACAAGGTTGAGAGCGAGAACGAATTTGTCTTTATTTTTGTAACGTTTGACCAGCGTGCGACCAGCGAGCGCATTGAAGGTCTGATCGGTGCCACAGAGTTCAGCATCAACATCCATGGCAACACTGTCATATCCTTGCATCAGCGGATACATAAATTCGTGGACGTGAATCGGTGAATTATTTTTGAGGCGTTTCTGGAACATGTCGCGCTCAAGCATTTGCTGGACCGTGAAATTTGAGGCCAAATCCAAGACGTCAGCAAAATTGAGCTTTGAAAGCCAGGTGGAATTGGTGACAACTGTAGCCGGATTATCTTTGTCAGTGAAATTGACCAGGGGCTTGATCTGTGTAAGCCATGTCGACATATTCTTCTTGACCTCGTCGGTGGTGAGCTGTTTCCTGGTAGCCGCTTTGTCTGACGGGTCCCCTATCGTAGCCGTGAAGTCACCAAAAAGAATGACAACTTCATGACCGAGCTCACGCAACTCCTCGAGGAAAATCATGTTCTTGGCATGACCGAGGTGAATAGCGGTGTGTGTCGGATCGAGACCATAGTAGATCTTGATGCGCTCTCCCGAGAGGAGCTTCTTCATGAGCTCGTCCTTGGAAGGATACGCTTCGACGAGTGTGCCACGAGCGAACATCTCCTCGATACGAGCTTTGTCGGTAATAGTTTTCATTGACACTATAGTAGCGTTATTTTGGGGAAAAGAAAAATAGATGCGTCCTAGATTCCATACTTCCCTGAATTCTTGCCGAGCACACTGGTCTTCAACATGTCAGCAATCTTGTTGGCTTCTGCAATAGAGAATCCCTGCAAAACCACCCCCGAGGAAACTGCCATTTTCTGACCATAACGACCAACGGGGACTGATTGCTGTGCAGCATTTTCGATGACGACTTTGGCGAGACCAAAGAATCGTTCGACAACACCCTGGCGGACCGTAACATCTTGAATGGACGAATACGGCATATGCTTTTCGGAAAGACTGATGACTCCCTCCTTATAATAAATATTTTCAGGACCAAATTTGAATGCGTAATTTTTCTTCCACAAGAAAAGCGCGATGGTTCTGCCAATCATAGTAATAATAGTGAGACCAATCCAGATCAATACCCAGTACTGCCAATCATCTTCAATAGTAAGGTTCTTGGACTTACCGAATATGACAAGAATGATAATGAACGGATAGCTTATAGAACTCAACAATCGACTAATCAGTGTGACGACAGTCCACTTCCCTGACAGAGGATACGCATCACTCGACAGATCTCCAGAAAAATTGATCGTGGCCGGCTGGGCAGGTGCACTTTGGGTCTGCGTAACACCTGGCGTCACAGTAGAATTTTGTGCTGACGACATACCCGTTCCGGAAATTTTGGCCAAAAGGAATTTCTTCAAGCCTTCGGCTGACTGCTGGTTGACTCCGTCTATGTGCGCCTCAATACCTGATGACGCTGTCGCACTGGCAATATGCACATCATACAGACCGAGGATACGATCGAGAATGTCCTGATCAACATACACGTCCTGGATTTTCTGCCACTGAACATGAATCTCCGTCGGAGCAAAAACACCCTTTTTGATGGTGATGAAATTGTCCTCTCCTGCATAGTAATAACGCTTGATGTATGTTTTGACGTACCAACTATACAAAGCAGAGATAACGAGAAGAACTATGAGACCGAGAACAAGAACAATCCACAAAACAGTATTTACTTCATGATCGGCAGATGAACCAGCGCTCTGCCAGATAATCACCAACAAAACAATGGCGACCATGGCTCCCAGAATATAAAGTGCCGTGAGCTTTTCTATAACTTTCTTCCAAAATTTCTTAGGATCAAGAGCAAACTGTTGCTGCAAGGCACTTGTGGGGTTCATGGGTGTAGATTAGTTGATAGCGAATAATTATAACGTCTATAGCAGCGTTATTTTGGGGAAAATAAAAATCTTTATTTAGAAATCTTTACTGACAACCAAGACTGATCATCTATACCCCGAGAACTGATCCGATTCCCTTTACTATCATAATAGGAGACCATTAATGCGATTGCTGTATCTCGCCCTGGAAAAGGATTTCCTTTCACGATCATTTTCTTAGTGAATGCCTCCGCACCGAACTCGAGGGGGGTCGCTTGAGGGCCACCACAGCTAATTCCGTCTATTGAAATTATTGAATTTACTTCTGATGGGCACACGAAGACAACTTTCCTTTTGACAGATGGGAGTTGTAATGCTCCAAATTTGAGCGTAATCGTTCCACCTTCTTTTCCGAGAACATACGTATCTGCGTCCAAAAGATTCTGCTGAGTAGGTAAAGAAAGGATCTTTATCTGTTTTTCATCCACTGCAGGGATCTCGTATGCTTTTCCCTGTTGGATTCCGTTTATCATCAATTGTTTGCCATCACGATCAAGGGCTCTGACAATAATCTTTTCTCCGTTATAGCCATTTTCCGATGTTTGATAAGCAATTGTCTTGGGTACAATTATTGTGTGAGTTGTTTCTGATGTAACTTCCTTAAACAACGTATCGACCTTGTCTGCACTTACAAGATTACGTGAGCGATCTGTATATGCAGGAATGGTAATTGTTATCTCATAAGATACGGCCCCCTGGACTGGTGAGAAAACAACCACGGCCGGCTTGCCTGGTTCAAGAATATCATTCCCTGAAGGTGCTGTTATCGATACCTTTTTAGCTTGTTCGAAACTCATTTGCCGAGACTCAATACTCTGATTGGAAGATGGTGACTTTGTATCATCTGTGGTAATCGGGGTATTTTCATTATTTGATGTACGGAAAGAGTCTTTCGGTATCAAATTAGTATCCCAAGCAACAAAACCAACTACAGCCACGACCACGATAACTGCCACAATAATCTTTGTGAACCTCATATTAGTTTTATGTTAGATAAAATAGGTTTTTAAATTTAGAGCATTTCTTACTCAGAACTTGTAGTCATCATACCATGCAAAATATAATTTGTTTCGTGCCACTTGACACCTTTCTCTAAGCGATTGACTAACTAACGTCTGCGGAGAGAGCGAGATTCGAACTCGCGGACCTTTGCAGGTCGGCGGTTTAGTAAACCGCTGGTTTAAACCACTCACCCATCTCTCCAGATTCGGGCACAGTGAATCATAGCCAAAATGCGGCGGAATTGCGAGGGTTTCGTTGATACATAGACGTTTTTGTGCAAGAATGGCGTGGTATCGCCCTATATTCGTTGGAGACGTGGCTGAGTGGTCGAAAGCGGCACCGTGCTAAGGTGTTAGGGGGGAAACTCCCTCGTGGGTTCGAATCCCACCGTCTCCGCAGATACTTTTTATATGCTACAATCTCCCCATTATTCCTTAGTAGTTTAATCATTCATCATCATGTCACTGTCCCCTACAAGCAAGAACCTCGCATTACTCCTTATCCGCCTCATCATCGGTGGTATCTTCATTTACACCGGTTGGATGAAGATCGCTGACATGACTTCGACCGTCGGCTACTTCGCCTCAATGGGCATCCCCGCATTCCTCGCCTACATCGTCGGATACGCAGAATTCATCGGCGGCATCCTCGTCGTCCTCGGCCTCTGGAACTGCCTCGCTTCATCAGTCCTCGCTATTATCATGATCGTTGCCACCATCTTGGTCGCCATCAACGCACCTCAGATGGTCACTGTCCCGATGGCCGTCCTCGCCGCACTTCTCGGCCTCATCGTTTCTGGCCCTGGCGCATGGGCTATTCGCAAGAAAGCATCTGCTCCGACTGCACCTCAGATGTAACTAGAACGTCTATAAATAAATTATATAGATTTTATGAGCAAAATAGTTTGGATTATAGTGGTAATTATTGCCCTTGGCGTTGGATGCTACTTTATTTTTTCCAATAAATCAGCAGACCGAGCAACTAACTCTAACTCATCCCCGCAAATCCCAAGTGACCAATCGACTACTGTCGGAGATTCGAATCTTGGTAAGGGCGCAAGTTACGTTCCAGAGGAAGGGCACATTCAAATAACTTATCCCGTGGGCGGAGAACAACTAGAGGTTGGCAAGACATATGATATTCGTTGGGCTAACTATTCTGGCAATGACCCGCTCACGATTAGCCTGCAATCAACAGCACCTAACAATAAGGTTTCTACCAGGATCATTGCCTCGGATATATCCCCCACCGGAAGCTATAAGTGGACAATCACACCCGCTGAAACAAACAACAAGTACAAAATTGAAATTTATCCTTCAAGTGGAAGAGAATTGGTCGGCCGTAGCAAGGATTACTTCACAATTTCTGGTAAATAATTCATCACTGCCCTCTCCCCTGATCGATGTTCAAAAGATACCTCAGAGATGAAAACTGCTCCTACCAAGGAGTAGTTTTCATTAACATATTTTCTATCCATCAGGTATTATGCCTCAATGAAAAAATTCATCTCCACCATCCGATCCTACTACCGCACTCACAAGCGCAACATGCTGTGGCGTAGAGATACACGGCCCTACTACATCGTCGTCTCCGAAATCATGCTTCAGCAGACACAGGTACATCGCGTGACTGCAAAGTTCACCTCGTTCATCGCCCGCTTCCCCGACTGGGAATCACTTACCAAAGCTTCGACCAAAGAAGTCTTGCAGGAATGGTCGGGCCTCGGCTACAACAGACGCGCACTGTATCTCAAACGTATTGCGGAGACGATTTCCCTGAATGGGACCAAGAAAATTCCTGGAAAAGAAACTACCACCAATTCATTACTCCCGAAAACATACGACGAACTGCGTGCACTCCCCGGTATCGGACCCAACACTGCCGGCTCTATTCTTGCGTTTGCATTCAACAAGCCAATCGCCTTCATCGAGACCAATATTCGTTCGGTGTTCATTCATTTCTTCTTCCCTGAAATCGAGAAACGTGAGGGTAAGAAAGCTTGCAAGAAAGTAACTGACGACCAGCTCATGCCATTCATCGAGAAGGCCCTACAAGATCCTCGGATCAACAAAAATCCCCGTGAATGGTACTGGGCCCTCATGGATTATGGTTCATATCTCAAGAAGACTCTTCCCAACCCGTCACGCAGAAGTGCGCATCATATGAAGCAGAAGCCATTCAAGGGATCAAATCGTGAATTGAGATCGAGGATATTAAAACTGATTATGGAGAAAGGTAGGACGGAGGAGGAAATTTCTGCGCATTTCCAAAAATCGAAGATACCGTCATTACGCATCAAAGATGCCATTGAAGCATTACTCCAAGAAGGTTTCTTGGAATTGAAAAAGAAGAGACTGCGTATTACTGACTAGGTTGAGCTGGCTTGGGAATATCAAGATCAGTAAGAGAAAAACCAAGTTCGGGGAAAATCTGGTCCCTTAGATAAAATCCGCCAACAAGAAGAATGACATCGATACTCTGCCCGACTTTGAAGGCTCCCTCTTTGAGTTGGTCGACCACTTCAGGACAATGTTTGGACAGATCATTAACCACCGATAATATAACCCTCTCAGCATCATATGGAGTTTTTGGATCCTGTTCTCGAATAGCATCAAGAAGAGTCTGCCTTTTTGTGTCAATAATTTCCTTAATGCCACTTTGATCTCGTATTGTCACACCCAATTCGTTCAATTGACGAGGTGAATGCGCTGGCGCCACTTTATCTTTCCAGAGCGTATCAACTCGTTCCTCGACCTTAAGGAAACGATCGTAAATACTCTCGATCTTCTTTTCGACATTATCCAGCGTCTGAAGCTTACATCCTATATAGATAAGGGCGGCCACAATAACAGGAATACCAATGGTTGTAATAATATTCTGAATCGTCATGAGAATACCTGTATCATATCACGGGGCATCAATGCAAGCGCCTTTTGAATTTGTGGAGAAATTGTGTATTACATAATCTTTCCATCCCTCCCTTTTTCCCTATATACTATCCCCATGCCCCTCACTCCCGACATACCCGTCTCTGAATACTTCCGCATCACCCCCATCCAGAAGGCCGCGCTCAAGAAGCTCAGCGTTCATACCGTCGAAGATTTGCTCTATCATTTCCCTGTCCGCTACGGCGACACTGCTGAGGCACGCTCCATCGACTCACTCAAGAAAGGTGACACTGCCGTCATCTACGGCAAAATCACCAGCCTCAAAGCCAGCAAAGGATTCCGCACCAAAATAACCATGGCCACTGCCTACGTCGAAGACGAGACTGGTCGCATCCAGTGTACCTGGTTCAACCAGCCCTACATCGCCAAGATGACCCCCGAAGGGGCCCTCGTACGCATCGAAGGCAAAGTCAGCGAACGAAGACCGAAGAAATCGGCGAGCGGTGGCATTGGGGACAGAGTTTCCGAACCCTCTTCGGAAGCGTCGCGGAATCAAGGAACAGACATACCGCTACAGGCGACGCTGAGAAAAGACGACTCGGCGAGCGGTTCTGTTGTGCGAGCCGAGTCGATCGTGGGTGAGGAGACTCTTGTCCCTAATGCTACCGGAAAACTCTACTTCTCCAACCCCAAACTCGAACTCGTCGATAAACTCCCTACCGGCGTCGGCGACTCCCTCTTCGGCGACACGGGTGCATCTCACAATCTCTATCCCGTCTACAGCGAATCCCGCGGCATCACCTCTCTCTGGATGTATCATTCTCTGCAAAAAGTATTCAAGAGTGGCATCCTCGACCAGCTCGCCGACCCCATTCCTGCCGACATTCTCGAAAAATATCATCTACCAACCCTCAAAACCGCTCTCATCTGGATTCATACACCCATGAATAATGACGACGCCCTCGCCGCGCGCAAACGTTTTTCATTCCAAGAAATATTTATGATCCAGCTCGCGCGTCAGCAAGCTCGCCGCGAATATGAGAAGCATCCCGCTTTCACCATTGAGACCGACATCGAGCATGTCCGTGAATTCGTGCGCCGCTTCCCCTTCGTCGCCACCGATGCCCAACAGCATGCCATCGACGCCATTATGACCGACATGAAGCGCGGCTCTGCCATGTCACGCCTCCTCGAAGGAGATGTCGGCTCCGGCAAGACCGCCGTTGCCGCAGCCACCGCATACGCCGTCATGACGTCACGACCTCAGAAGGAATCGGTTCGAGCCGACACTGCGGAGCGCGACGGCGCGAGCATAGCGCAGGGCCAGCAGGCCCTGACGCGCGTCGGCAAGAGCCGTATTCCTTCTGAGGTCGCGGTTGTAACAAACGCTCTTCGCCGTGGCCCACTCCAAGTCGCCTACATGTGCCCCACCGAAATCCTCGCCACCCAACAATTCGAGTCATTCGTGAAATATTTCTCCTACATGCCCATACAGATTGGCCTCATCACCGGTTCCGGCTGTTATAAATTTCCTTCCAAGGTAAACCCCAAGGGTTGGACCGATATTTCTCGTTCGCAACTTCTCAAGTGGGTTGAAGAAGGCTCCATTTCAGTTCTTATAGGCACACATGCCCTTATTCAAAAGTCAGTCAAGTTTAAAAATCTTGCTTACGCCATCATCGATGAGCAACATCGTTTCGGTATCGCACAGCGCAGGAAATTGGTGCGCAAAGATACTATCGCTCCACATCTCCTTTCAATGACCGCCACACCCATTCCGCGCACATTAGCATTAACAATGTACGGCGACCTCGACCTTACTCTCATCGATCAATCCCCTGCTGGTCGTAAGCCAATAATTACCGAACTTGTTAGACCTGATAAGCGTGACGAAACTTATACCAAAATCCGCCACGAACTCGAAGCTGGTCGACAACTTTATGTCATCTGTCCACGTATCGATGAGCCAGATCCCGACAAAGAGGCAGCCGTCATCGCCAAGTCAGTCAAAGAAGAAGCAAAACGCCTCAAACGTTCAGTATTTCCGCACTACGAAATCGGTATTCTCCACAGCAAAATGAAACCTGAAGACAAAGATGCTGTCATGGATGATTTCAAGAATGGAAAAATAGATATTCTCTGCGCCACCTCAGTCGTCGAAGTCGGCGTCAATGTACCCAATGCCACTGTCATTATTATCGAAGGTGCAGAACGATTTGGCCTCTCACAACTCCACCAGCTCCGCGGCCGTGTCATGCGCAGTAGTCACCAAGCGTATTGTTACGCATTCACCGAAACCAATTCCGCCAAATCCCTGGAGCGTCTCAAGGCGCTCCAAACTGCCAAGAATGGCTTCGAGCTGGCCGAGCTCGATCTCGCACAACGTGGTGCCGGCGAACTTTCTGGTCTACGACAATGGGGCGTCTCCGACGTCGCCATGGAGGCACTCAAAAATTTGAAGATGGTCGAAGCGGCACGAACAGAGGCGATCAGATTAATAAGTGAAGATGCGATGCTCAACAAATATCCCCTACTCAAGAAAGCGGCTGAGCAGTACGGAAAAGAGGCGCATTTTGAATAACCTATATTTTGTCCGCCCCCTTGGACTCGAACCAAGGACCCTCGAGGTATAAGCTCGATGCTCTAACCAGCTGAGCTAGGGGCGGGTGTCATCATCATAGGATAAACTGAAGATTGATACAACTAATAAAAAGCACGCCAACATCACCGGCGCGCTTAAGGACAAGACCCACGAAATGTCATTCGATAATCTTCACTCCTCGAATAGAGTCGAGCGGCGGCTGGTAGAGATTATGGGAACCAAGATAGTGCAAGAGCGCTTCTCTGACTTCTATCGCATCCTTCGGAAGTCCTTCTCCACGAGCTACAGCCTGATTTAATCGAGGACCAAAACCAGCTGGCAATGCGAGAACGCTAATCGAAACAGGAACATCAATATCGGCCTGACCGGTAGGACGACACCCTTTGACTTCAAGTGCAACAGCAACCGCGGGATGGAGACATGCCGTACTATCAGCAATTAGTCGGTTGGTCCAGTTGTACACAAATATGTAACCAGAGCGATTCAGCACAACTTTCCACTTTAGACTAACCAACTCTCTACAACACTGAAAAAAATATCGCGTAGTCATGAAAGATCCTTTCTCGCTGGAAAGCCTACTCTCTATTTTTTGAAAGTCAACCCTACACAACTTTCACCTCCTCCTTCTTCTTGATCTTAATCCCGTGCGCAGCAATGATCGCCTCGTATTCATCACGTTCAACCGTCTCCTTCTCGACCAACCTCTGTGTTACTGCTTCAAACGCTTTCTCATGCTCCTTGAGTGTCTGCTCAGCGAGAGTGCGTGCCTCGGTCATGATGCGCGTAACCTCAGCATCGACTTCGGCAGCAACCTTCTCTGAATAATCGCGATCTGAAACTCCCTGACCGAAGAGTACTTTACCCGCTGGACTCTCGAGTGCCACCGGACCAATCTTCTCTGACATACCGTACTGCGTAACCATGGCGCGAGCCAAAGAAGTAGAGACTTGGAGGTCATTTGAAGCACCAGTAGTGAAATCATCATATATCATACGCTCCGCAACATATCCGCCGAGTGAAACGGCGATATCATCGAGGAACTCCTTACGCGACTGGAGCTTGCGATCTTCCAGCGGTAATTTCAAGGTATACCCAGCAGCACGTCCACGAGAGATGATAGAAATCTTGTGCACCGGATCAGCATGCGGAAGAACTGAGGCGACTATAGCGTGACCGGCCTCATGATATGCCGTAATCTCTTTTTCTTGTACAGACAAGACGTGACTACGGCGCTCAGGCCCGAGCATGACCTTCTCGATAGAACGGATCAGATCGAACTGCCCTATCTTCTTGCGGTCTTCACGCGCAGCCAGGATTGCCGCTTCATTCATGAGCGAAGCCAGATCTGCACCAGAGAATCCAGGGGTACGCTCAGCGACAACGGAAATATTCACATCCTCAGCCAACTGCTTCTTGGCACCATGAATCTTGAGAATCTCCTGACGATCTCCCCTGTCAGGCAGATCGATAGTGACACGACGATCGAAACGTCCTGGACGAAGCAGGGCTGGGTCGAGCACATCAGGTCTGTTGGTGGCCGCCATGACTATGACCTTCTCATTGGGTTCGAAACCATCCATTTCGACTAGAATTTGGTTGAGCGTTTGTTCACGCTCGTCATTGCCACCACCCATACCAGAGCCACGAGCACGACCGACTGCATCAATTTCATCTACGAAGACAATAGCTGGCGCCGCCTCCTTGGCCATCTTGAATAGATCACGAACACGAGACGCTCCTACACCGACGAACATCTCGACGAATTCAGATCCTGAAATGGAGAAGAATGCGACATTTGCCTCGCCAGCAACTGCGCGAGCAAGGAGTGTCTTACCGGTACCTGGTGCACCCATGAGGAGCACACCCTTGGGGATTTCTGCACCAATCTCGATGAACTTGCGCGGATTCTTCAGGAAGTCCACGATCTCCGACAATTCTTGCTTGGCTTCTTTTGCGCCAGCGATATCCTTGAACGTCACCTTCTGCTTCTTGTCATCAGGCATGGTGATACGCGCCTTGGACTGACCGAATGAGAGTGCTTGGACGCCAGCACCTTTGACTTGGCGCGAGAGGATCCAGATGAAGAATACGAGGAAGATGATGGGTGCCAAGAATGGTGCGAGCTGACCGAGCCAATATCCTAGTCCGCTAGGATCATTCACGGTAATAGTCGTCGAAGCCAATTGTTTCTGCGTCACACCGAAACGTATGAGACTCTCCGAAAGAGATGAGTCTGATTCCTTCTGAGCAATTTTGACAGATGCATCGACATATTCAGCGGTGACCTGATCGCCGTTGACGCTGAGACGTGACACCTGACCTTTTTCGATATCAGTAGCTAGGACTGAGATAGACACCCGACTCGAATCAGTATCCGAACGACCAAATTCGGCATACACACCTATAATGAGGAAAAAACCAAGTACCACGATAAGTACAATGTTGAGGAAATTCATACGTGACGGCATCGTATGCTTGCCCCCTTTCTTGGGAGTATGTGATTGCTGGTGACCTAATGAAGTCATGGGCTGATTATACAGAAAATGGCCAGAAAGGAAATGGTACGCCCACCTGATGACCACCTCACTTCTCGAGAGGAAGCTTCATATAGAATGTTGACCCCTTGCCTGTGCCAGCAGATTCGGCCCACAGATCACCTCCATGACGCTTCATAATGTCACGGGAGACTGACAATCCGATACCCAAACCTTCGGTGTGGACTTCTGCTGCATTGGAAGCCCGGAAAAATCGTGAGAACAATCGCGACATGTCAACAGGAGAAATACCGATACCTGTATCACGTACGGCAATGTATATGAATGCACGCCGTTGCTCGACATCGATATGTACACTGCTCGATGCCCGCGAATAGACAACCGCATTCTCTACAATCATCTGCAAGACGAACTGGATACGTTTGCGATCGACCAGAACATGCGGCAACCGGTCTTGAATATGCAACACGAAACGTACGTGTTTGGCGCGTGCCTCATCTTCGACGACGGCCAATGTCTCATTGAGCACGTCGACGATATTCTCGGGGACGAATGCATATCGATACATCCGATCATCAGCCCGTGACAATCCGACCAAACTCTCGGTCATCTCGAACAATCGCCCATCTGCCTGCTCGATCACATCGAGAGCACGAGCTCGCGCCTGTGCATCAGTCTCAGATCGGAGCGCCTCAGCAGACCACTTGATATGCGTGAGTGGTGTACGGAACTTGTGTGTGACCACATCGACAAATTGAAATTTGAGAAAATCTGATTCGAGCAATCGTCGTCTGACAGTGAATACGATCAGCATGCTGATAACGCCGATACTTCCCGGGAGCACCCACAAAGGGAATGTGGGTATATGCTGACTGATATATGAATTGAGATAGTCGACTGACATAACCAGAGCAGCGACCACCATAGCGCCGGCGATGAATGCGAGACCATGTCTGACTGAAACGTATGAATACATATGATACGAAACTATATTATCTGATTGTCGTCTGGCTGTCATCTGCACTCAGCCGACGAAGTCTGAACGAGAATTCACTCCCCTTGCCTCCACCTGCAGATGACGCGTGTATCCGGCCATGATGTCGATCGAGTATCTTCTTGGCCATATACAGACCGATACCCAACCCTTCGGTATCAATACTCTGTGCCGAGGTGCTCCGATAAAACTTGGAAAATACCCGAGAAATTTCGGCCCCATTCATGCCGATACCCGTATCACGCACGATGCACGTTGCATGTGTAGTATCCGCCGACAACACAACCGTTATTGTTCCACCGGCCTGGGTATATACGAGAGCATTCCCGACCAGTGTCTGTATCACGAAATGGATCTTGGCGGCATCACACATGACTCGAACACCTGGATCAATACGACTTTCCAGTGTGATATGTTTTTCGGCCGCTCGAGATACATACGGTGAGACTGCTTCGAGAGTTATCCGTGATAGATTGTTGGGCTCAAATGTATATTCATGGCTGGCACTATCGGCGGCCGATGCGGCTGCAAGGATGTCGATGAGCTCGACCAGTTTGGCATTGGCCGTCTGGATATAGCGTATCTGCTGACGTCCAGCATCGTCCGTATGCAATGCTGATAATTCTTCTGTGGCCCATCGTATCTGTGTGAGCGGTGTACGGAACTTGTGTGTCACTGTTGTGATGAATTCATATTTCAAGACATCATTCTCGCGAAGACGTAACCACACAATGAAACTCGCCGTGACCGCGATCACTGCCGAAGCAAGTGCGATGGTCCATGCGGGAAAGCCAGGATATACATCACGAATCCAGATACCTGCACAGGTGAGCAGTGTGAGTCCCCCACCCGCGAATGCGATGCTGATCGCATATATGAATGCCTGTTTGGCAATAACTTTGATATTGAAGAGTTCGTAGGCGATAGCTCCGTATGCGAATGGAATCATACATATAACTGCGAATACCATACCAAGGAGCGGGTCGATGGTAATATCAGCAACAAGGAAATTGGGAATGAACACGACGCAGAATCCACACACAAGGGCAATAATGAAGTATGCGTATCGATTGCGTGCGGCGCCGATTCCAGATCTACGATATGCACGAGCAAGACAATAGAGGATGTATGGAAATATGATCACATCGAGAAATACAAGGCGCGTCCAGTTGAGTATTCCCGGCTCATAATAATTCGGGAAATACATCTTGGGGATCGAGGGGAGCAAGAATGTATCTGGTTGCCACACAAAAAATACCGTCAGGAGACCGGCTACGATATAGGTCATGATGATCAGCCAACGCTGAGACTTGCCTTCGCCCACGAGCTCGAGTATCGAATGGAGCAGGAATCCTCCGACCGGAAACATGCACAAATTAAACATGAGAATGCTCCGTGAAAGTAAGGGGTCAGCGATGTTGACGCCTATGACGTGTGAAATCGAGAACACTGATGCCCCGACGAGCATAAGTGCGAAAGTGATATTCGCGGCACTTCGTCGATCATTGAGGTACGTGAAAATGCCCATCCCCAAAATAATGATCGCAGAAAAGATGGAGGCGACATTGTGGATGATGAGGTGGATGTTCATGACACGAAGAACAGCACGATGGTGCTCTATGTACTCTAGTGTATCATGCCTTGACTGTTCAAGGCATGGAATGTTGTGGAGATGGCGAGAATCGAACTCGCGTGCAACTGATATGCGTCGAACGATTCTACGGCGGTAGAAAGCTTTGAAGCGCCAGCTGGCGCTTTAATGACGTTGCTCTAAAGCAGACAAAACACAACGTCACGATCTCTTTGGTTCGGGCAATGGGTCGAGAACTCCCATCTTCCCTACATTCAGGTTATAACACGTAGTCTCCGAGTCAGAATCCCTCGAAGTACGCGCACTCTTTATGCAAGAGCGAATGCAAAGTCCTTAGCTCCGAAATACGGAGAAACGGTTGATTTAGCATTTAGATTTTCCAGCAGATTTATGAGTTACTGGTGCTCACGCCGCACGAACGAACATGGTCGGTTGTCTATGCCGATCATCCCCGAATTTTCCTATCCAGGAAAATTCGGATCGAACAATTTTTTGCGACGGAGTCGCAAAAAATTTTCGACCAGAAACTCTGGAGGAAATGCGAACATTATTTCCCTTTCAACGATCTCTAAACTCCCTTCTCACCTCTCTATCCACCTCTCGTTTCTTGATCGACTCGCGTTTGTCATGCTTCTTCTTACCACGCACGACGGCGACAGAAACCTTGATGAGATTGGATTTATTATATATTGAAATTGGCACTACTGTCAACCCCATCTTCCCTGACTCTTTGGATGCCAGCTCCGCAATTTCTTTTTTTGCCAGCAACAATCGACGATTTCTTCGTGGTTCGTATCCCTTGGGAGTATTATTTTCCTGATATGGTGGAATAAAGAGGTTGGTCAGGTACGCCTCCCCACCTCGTACCAACACATACGCTCCATCGAGTGATCCGTGGCCCGCCTTGAGTGATTTGACCTCAAAACCCAAGAGCTCAATACCCGCCTCGTATTTCTCGAGGATTTCATAATTGAAGTGGACTTTTGAGTTGTCGACCAGATTTACCATGGGAATATGGTAGCATATTTAAAATCAGTCATGTTAGAATGTAATTGAACTCAACAGAAAGGATCCTGTCATGTTAGAAAAATCTGATCTCGAGATTTTGCTCGAAAAAAAGTTCTTCGGCAAAACAAAACGTCACATCGGTCCATGGGCCAGAATGGGACTATTATCAGCCGCCCTCTTTTTCTTGGGTATGCTCGGTACTGGTATCTACCATGCAACCTATCACCACTGGTGGGAAAGGGGCTCTGAAAAAGAAACAGCGACCATGCTCGGTTGCTTGTTTGGTATGTTAACAAGCGCCTCCCTATTCACACTGGACAAAAATAATACCCGGCGCCCACATATCGAGGTCCCGGCGTGCCCGAGGCGTGGAACCCCTCGAAGATTGTGGCAATCTGGTATGTCCGCGATCTTTATTGCTTGGTTATCATTACTTTCATCGGCCATTTTCGACCTTGCGACAATGAGCATTGCAGAGGGTCCGTCCGAGAGGACTGCGATGATCATGTTTTGCGGGCTTGTATTCTTCTTCGTTGGCTGCATATTAATGCACACTGCGTCGAAGATGAAGCCTTGATCCCCATGATCTCTCGTGTCTTGACAGACACGCGACAGCTGCGCAGCCTAGTGCTACGCAGTTTTTTGTTTCACTACGACATTACATTTTTCCATCTTTCCCTATATACTATCTCCTATGACCTCCCCTACACTCATGCCTGCACTGCATAGCTCGACCAAAGGGAGAGCGACGCAGTGGACCCTCTACGCTTCGAACAAAGAAGCCTGGGACGCCATTCTAGCCGATTGTGCCCGCGCGACGACCAGCATATCCCTCGAACAATTCATCTTCGTAAACGATGACCTCGGCAAAAAACTGATCGACGTCTGTGCTGAACGTGCAGCAGCAGGAGTCCACGTGCGCTTCTTGTGGGACGCTGCCGGCAGTTTCACCATATTTGGATCAGACATGGTGACCACCCTTCGTGACCGAGGTATTCACCTCGTATTTTGGAAAACCCTCATCCCGAGCTATTTCCGTGTCCCCAATTTCCGCTCGTGGTATTTCCGCAACCATCGCCGCACACTCGTTGTCGATGGTCGTATCTCTTACACTGGCAGCATTTCGGTGCGCGACAGTATGAAAAATTGGCGCGATACCAATGTGAGGTTCGAAGGTCCAGTCGTCAAAGAAATGAGCAATGCATTCGACCGTATGTGGGGACGTGCCACCGACCAGAAACCACTCCCCAGACGCACACACGCACGTGATCGTGAATTCCGCTACATCACCAACTATCCGGCACCCGGCCGCAGGCATATCTACGCCGAGCTGGTCGACGCTATTCGCAGTGCACGCAAATATATGTACATCACAACGCCCTATTTCGTGCCCACACACCGACTGCTCCGCGTCATCAAACTCGCCGCTCACCGCGGTGTCGATGTGCGCATCGTCCTACCCGAGAGGACCGACCACTACCCAGCACTCGATTTCGCAGCACGATCATACTTCACCACATTACTCGAGTCAGGTGTGCGCCTCTTCTTGTACGAGGGCACCATCATTCATAGCAAAGCCGTCATTATCGACGGTGAATGGGCCACCGTCGGCTCCATGAACCTCGATAGCGCCTCCCTTCTCTACAACTTTGAGGCCAACATAGCCACCACTAATGCCAAATTTACCGAGGAGCTCGCAGCCCATTTCGTACGCGACATTCAACACTCACACGAGATCAATCTCAATGAATGGCGCAAGCGCTTCTTCACCGAGAAGATAGTCGAGCGACTAATGCGACTGGTCAAGAAGTTCCTCTAGATTCTAAGACCAAGCGAAGATACCAAAGAGGATTACAAAGGTCAGCGCGGCTACCCCATTACTGACCATGCCGACAATAGATCCAGCGAAACTACCCATGGCTGCCTTGTTGGCCTTCTTGATACTTGAAGTACGGTACCATTCAGCACCAAGCACTCCCAAGAACAGTCCAGCCAAACTACCGATAATTGGTATAGGGATGACAATAGAGCCCACGACGAGACCTAGAAGTCCATACCAGATCGATGACCAGTGAGCTCCTCCCCACTTGGCACCAATAATTCCTGAGAATAGATCCACGAGCATTGCAACTGCTGTGATAAGTGCGAGGATACCGAGATTGCCGAGGGTGAGGTGGGTGAAATGATCAAAGAGTCCATAGATTGTCGCAATGAGAAGCATAAACAAAAGTCCCGGAAGACCGGGAACAATTGCCATAATAATTCCAGGAACGAGCAATATAATGGTGACTATGAATATCAGCACTGAGTAGTCCATATATTGTCCGACCAAAGACAAATCTTGATGCTAGTTTCCTACTGCGACCCAATGAACCCTGCCAGCCGCACCTAGGTTACCGATACAGCCGCTCGAAGAATTCTGCGTATGCACATTGATAGTGAAACCTGTCGTCGTCACATTGGTCACCCACCAACTTGGTGCTTCATCACCGCTGTAATTGGACCAGTTCGGAGTGATCACGACAGTTGGCGCGGACGTAAATGCTGAGGGAAATGTTACTGCTTGAGATCCAGGACCAGAACTACCATAATCTGCACACGCTATCACTGCATTACCATTCTTGACTACTACTCCACCACCACTAGGCGTCTGCCATGTCCCCTTTCCATTTGCGTCAGACGTCAAAACTTTGCCGTTTGCCGTTCCTGCTATCACGCTGGCATCGACTACAGTCAACGATGCCGGGGAGGTCGTAGATCCGATACGAACATCACCGAAAAACCTCGAGATACCAAAAACATCAAGGCCGTATGGGTCAGGACTGGAAGCTGTCGTATTGATCGACAGTGAGCCGAGCTTATTTTGGTGACCGACACCAATATTGACTGGTGCATCGACGTTGCCGTTGGGTGGTGTCGACCCAGGTGCCGTCCATGTACCAGCCCACACATATGAAACTCCGACGGATAACACAAGAGCGAGTAATGCAATACTGAGACCTGAGACGAGCGGACGAAGTTGAGTATGTTTCATATACTAAATGTGTGAACTAATAATAAATGATGCTACCTGCGAATTGATTTGAGCAATGCTTGTTTGGTTTTGAGCTCAGACGGAGACAACGTATCAGTCACGCGGACACTGATAGTGTCGAGTACCGCCTGCTTCGCCCTCTGATCAGCCGCTGACCATGACGAAGAAGGGCTAGGGATCTGACCATTGTCAGCTGAGCCCGAATAATCAGACCGATACACGTATCCTCCCATGATGAGCAAGAACACGATCAATGCCAAAACAAGTATCGCCAAATGCCTGCGATGATGTGCGTGCTTCAATGGGTACTGAGGTGTGCTCTCGAACATGCACTACTATTGTATCGTGGGGGCTCGCAAGACACAATGTGGATATTGCGCGTATCCCCTTATTATGCTATAAATAACGCCTGTAATCCTATCACGTGGCTATACGAGTTAAAATCAATCATCAGATCAAAGCGCCTGAGTTGCGCGTCATAACCGCCGAAGGAGAGAATCTCGGCGTTATCGCGCTCTCTGTAGCATTGGCAGAAGCCCAGAAGCGTGCCTTAGACCTGATCGAGATCTCTCCGACAGCCACCCCTCCGGTCGCCAAGATCATGGATTACGGCAAGTATCTGTACGATGAGAAGAAGAAGGAGAAGGCCGCTAAGGCCAAGACATTGACCAGCGAACTCAAAATCGTCCAAGTCAAGATCGGCACTGGCGAGCACGACCTCGAACTCAAAGCCAAGCGTGTCTCTGAGTGGCTCGCTGAAGGCAATCGTGTCAAAATCGACCTTTTCTTGATCGGTCGCTCCAAGTATATGGACCTCAACTTCTTGAAGGAACGTCTCGAACGACTCCTCAAGATCGTGACTGTCGAATACAAGGTGGCCCAAGATGTCACCAAAGGACCCAAAGGACTGAGTATTGTTATTGAGAAGAAGTAAACCGCAAGAGCTTAGATATTGGATATTGGGTATTAGAAAAACGTGCGGACGTCTCTAGTACCAGATATCTAATATCTAATATCAAACATCTATGAGTATTAAAACCACAAAATCATATCTCAAGCGCCTCAAGATCACCAAAAATGGCAAGATTTTGGCGCGCAAAGCTGGGCAGAACCACTTCAATGCCCGCGAGCGTACTCGTGCCAGTGTTGCCAAGCGTCGTATGTACGCTATCCATATGGACAACAAGGCAAAGAGTCGTTTCCTCGTCAACCTTTAATCGTAACCTACATCAACTACCATGACACGTGTCAAGAAAGGAATTAATGCCCTCAAGCACCGCCGCTCCATCCTCAAGGCCGCAAAAGGTATGCGCTTTGGTCGTTCCAAGAAGGAGCGTATGGCCATTGATGCACTCCAGCATGCCGGTGCCTATGCCTTCGCTCATCGTCGAGACAAGAAGGGTGACATGCGTCGCCTCTTCAACGTCAAGATCAACGCCGGCCTCCGCCAGCTCGGTACTACCTATAGCAAATTCATTGGCGCTGCCAAGAAGAAAGGTGTCGAGCTCGATCGCAAAGCCCTCGCTCATCTCGCAGAATTCAAGCCAGAGACATTCAAGCGAGTTGTAGAGAGTATCAAATAGGTTCAGAAAAAATCCCGAGGACACCTCGGGGTTTTTTATTCCAACTCATACTTCTCCCCTCTCTCCGGTACCAATGCCTTCACAACCAACTCATTGTTGAGCCGTTGTGCCAAGAACATCGATGATTTGGGCTCACCCATGACCACGAAGACTTTCTTGAGACGGCGAGAAGCCGTAGCGACGAACTCCACCATATGATCACTGTCTTTGTGCGCCGAATAGCCATACAAGGTCTCAATATGTGCCTTTACCTTGATCTCGCGACCATGGATCGTGACTTTCTTGGCACCATCAGCCAACTTCCTCCCCAGAGAGCCCGTCGTCTGATATCCCACAAGAAGAATCGTATTCTTGGGATCTGGCAAGAAATCTTCCTCGTGACTGAGCACACGACCACCGACTGACATACCTGATCCCGCCAGAATGATCTTGGCACCGCGAAGTCGCTCAATATCGCGAGACTCATTCTGTGACACCGTGAACTGAAGATGCGGGAAACGGAAAATATTATCTCCGCCATTTATTTGCTCTTTGACTTTGTCATTGAAAAGCTCCGTGCTCGCCTGATATACCTCAGTCGCCTTGATCGCCATAGGCGAATCGACGAATACAGGCACCGAAGGTATCTTCTTCTGTTCGACGAAGTTGTTCAGCTCATAAAGTAGTACCTGTGTGCGATCGATCGAAAAGGCAGGAATGACCAGGGTGCCACCACGTGCCAGTGTGTCATTGATCACTTTCTCGAACTGCTGAGTCCGTAGCTCCCGAGCCTCGTGATTGCGGTCACCATACACACTTTCGGTGATCATATAATCGACTTCACCAACTGGCTCAGTATCTCGCAGGAGAGGTGCCGGTGAATTGCCGACATCGCCCGTAAACAATACCTTGAGATCGCTACCATCCGACTTCCCCCCTTTGACATGCATTTCGATCATGGATGAGCCGAGAATGTGTCCCGCATCTTTCAAGAACACAGAAACGTCATCGGTGATTTTCGTCTCTTGATGATATGGAATAGTTTTCCAGAGCGGAAATACTGCCTCGACATCTTCGATACCGTAGAGTGGTAATCCACCGTTCTGTTTTGCCTCCAAGGCCAGAATACCCACCGCATCATTCAAGACCAGCTCTGCAAGCTCCCGTGTCTCCGGTGTCGAATAGATAGGACCTTGGTATCCATCCTTGACCAACTTGGGTATACGGCCAACGTGATCGAGGTGAGCATGAGTAATAATGAGTGCACTTAGTGACGATAGGTCGTACGCAAATGGTTGTGCATTTTCCTCGGTAGCGAACTTCTCACCCTGTACCATGCCACAATCGATGGCGATCCGGGAACGACCCGTATCCATAACAAAATTGGCACCAGTGACTGTCCCTACCCCACTCCAGAATGTGATATATGGACGTGAAGACATGGGTATTATTCTTTGTGGACAACTATATATGCCACGACCGCGGCTCCGACGGTATCAAGGAGTAAATCCTTGACCGTATCGAGATAATACATCGTCGTCCACAACGCATACCCAGACAGGTCGAAATGTATTTCGAACAACTCCCACATCACACCGCAGGCAACAACAATCAACGTGACACGTCCCAGAGTATGCCAATCCCTGAACACACCCCTCACCGTCAATCCGAGAAAGAAAAAACCCAATCCCATACCCGCCAAAAGATGTAGGATGCTGTCGAAATACTTGATACTGATATGGGTAGCTGTCGGACCAAGTGAATTGCCAATAAGGACTAGGGTGAGGATAATGAGCGCTAAAATATATGAGATCATTGTTGGCTCAGTATACCGTTTTTTCCCGGAAATCAAAAATCACCCCGAGGAAGGGATGATCTTTGGTAGGTCACGAAGTATTTACTAACCTAAATAGGTTAGGTGGGTTCCCTCAAATTCAACACCAGGGTGCGAATTAATGTGAACCGAAGTTCGTCGGGATCCCAAATAAATTGGTATAGGGTTAATACCTCGTAACCTAATCTCATTGTAGTCCTCCTCTGCCAGACCGCAAGGGTGGATAAGTAGTTACGACATTTTTTCGACACCCGATCAACGTTGACAAACGACTACAATATTCCCTTGAGTTCCGCACCGTACAGGATCGCATCGCTGATAAGTGTGTAGTCGAACAATTCATTTTTGGTGAACCAGTGTGCGATTTCATCTTGCGCCTCTTTGTCAGAGCCAGATGCGTGGACAATATTCCTGACCGCACGTCCATCATGGTCACTCATACCGTACGAATCAAGAACGAAATCACCACGAATAGTACCTACATCTGACGTCAACGGTTCCGTGCCTCCGGTCAGTTTGCGCACAATCTGTACTGCGTGTGCACCTTGCCACACCATGGCGATGATTGGCCCCTTGGTCATATAGGCAACCAGTTTTTCGAGAATGACAGCAGTGACTTTGACAGGATCGTCAGAAATCGGATGTTTCAGTCCCCGCTCTTTGTAGGCATTGATCGTCTTCAGTCCCGTCTTCACACGCCACTCCGGATCGAGTGTGTAGTGTTGTTCGATGAGCTCGCGCGTAGGTACCATCATCTTGATACCCACGAGCTTGAGCCCGATCTGTTCATATCGTTTGATGACTTCGGCGATGAGTCCTCGCTGGATACCATCAGGTTTGATAATCACAAGCGTACGTTCAAATTGAGGATGTTTCATGCACTACATCCTATACCCGAGGAACACGCTACGCAAGTGATAGTATGCCCCATCCTGCGTACCGCCTGAGTCACCGACCTTGTTACGCAGTCAATATTTCTGCCCCACTTTTTGTGATAACTACCGTGTGTTCGAAGTGCGCACTCGCCTTACCATCTGTCGTACGATAGGTGTATCCGTCTGTGTCTAGTTTGATTTTCTTGGTACCCAGATTGAACATCGGCTCAATGGCGATCACCATGCCCGGCCTAAGAATCTCACCTTTGCCCGGATGACCGAAATTGGGTATGTAGGGATCTTCGTGGACATGATAGCCAACGCCGTGGCCGGCCAACTCTTCGACAATACCATATCCATGGGCGACGCCTATACGCTGAATAGCGGCACTGATATCTCCCACACGCGCACCACCCTTGGCCGCTTTGATACCAGCCATCATCGCTTCTCGGGTGATTTCGAGGAGCTTGGCCTTCTCCGCAGACACTTTGCCGACAGGCACGGTGATAGCGGAATCTGTAATCAGCTGCCGATGAATGAGTCCCAAATCTAGACTGACAATATCGCCTTCTTTGAGGACCTTATCGCCTTCCGTCGGAATGCCATGAACGATCTCGTCGTTGATTGAGACGCACAATGTCGCTGGATACGGTCGTGATGCACCATACGGTTGATAGTTGAGGAAGGCAGGAACGTCACCACCTTCCTGGACAAGTTGCAATGCACGCGCATCGAGCTCAGCGATCGGGAGACCAGCCCGTACCATAGCAGCCAATTCTTTGAGAATCCGCGCATGCCTCTTACCCCCTTCGCGGAGGATGGCGATATCTTCTTTGGTCTTAAGTTTGATCATTGTCCTCTACGCTACACCAACCCAAGCTTTTTCACAATATCAGCGTGAACCTCGTCAATGCTGCGCTCACCGAATATTTTCAGGAATGTATAGGCCGGATTGCCATCATAATAGCTGAGTGTAGGGATGACATCGGTCTCATACCATGCCATGCGCTTACGGATTTCTTCTTCAGTATCATCGAGACGTTTGCGGGCCATCAGTCGCTTGAATGATTCCTCCTCACTAATCTCTACATCGATGACCCACGGCTTGCCGAAACCATAAAAACCAAAGCATGAATGGAGAATGCCTGCTTCATGGAGCTTGCGAGGCGTACCATCGAGTACCAGATGCTGGTTACCCTTGTATGTATTCATGAGTACACTCGTCCACAAATTGACGGTGAGGAACTCCGGTTCCAATCCACCGACATCATATATCGCCTTGGCTTTCTCGGCCGTCGCTGTAGTCTTCTTGATCAGCTCACGGAATTCCTGCCCCGTCTGAATATAGAGTGATTCGATATCAGGCATCTTCTTCTGCAAGAGATCCATCAGTAGCTTCGCTTGTGTGCCCTTGCCGCAACCAGACCGTCCAATGAAGATGAAAGCTTGTGGTGTATTCATGGCACCAGTGTACCGCGTATGAAAAACCCCCGCAATGATGCGGGGGTTTTGATTAGAGGTTATATTCGCTGTCGACGCAGAGCGATTCTAATAAGGCAGATTGGAAGTACTCGTTTGCGGCTGGACAGCATCAGACGTGACTGACGCCTCGACCGGATTGATCGTGACGACCACAGTATCCGAGGCCGTCTTGCCCGTACTGCTATTTTTGACCACATATGTCACAGTCCAGACACATCCTGCCCATTGACGACCTATATATGTGTCAGAAGTGCCGTGATCAGTGTTGGCAACCCACGGACCCTCTCCACATTGCGTCGGATTATTTGCCTTCGAATATGAGGAGAATGAATCAGCATTAGCCGATGACCACTCATAGTGATTTGTTTGACCGACGCTGTAGGTGTAACTATGTGCACCCCCGATAGTCAATGCTGCCACCGGGGACCCTGCAATAGGTGTTACCGAGGAACAAGTGAAGTTCGCGTACGCATTGCCACCATCATTTGTGGTGTACGCATACCCGCCACAGGTACTCTTCCAGGTAATTTGTGCACCTTTTGTACCGCCGACTTGGCCACCTGCAGTTTCTACTCCACTGAAGCGGTAACGGCCATCAGTCGAGTAACACTCTTCGACTTTGGATGAACCTTTAAAGACACATTTGACCATTCCAGTAACTTTCGTTGGCTCGGATGAGTATCCCACATAAAATGGGGCGCTCCTCGCGATGACGGCGTCGGCCACACCTGGTACTGATGACTTGATCTCAAGAGTATACTTCCCACTTTCGAGTGGTGGCAAAGTCAATGATTCAGTACCATCATTGAGAACCCCATTCGCGAGGTAGTGTTCTACTCCTGTAGTAACACTGCGCAGGCGCACCACGTCGAGCGACTGCGTCGATGAAATACTCCCGCTATACCAACGGACAGCTATCTGCCCGCCCACCTGATATGATTCACCACCAGTAGGTGAGGTGATCACAATAAACGGCTTCGACGATGGTTGAATAGGTGTAGATGTCGTCGGATTACAGGTAAATCCAGCTGGACAGACTGTTGTCTGCACAGGTGTCGACATAGTAACCGATGAACACCCGAGAGCCTGACGGACAACTTCGGTATTGTATCCATTATATTCGGATACGTAATACCACTTGGTGAGCTGGAGATCATCTGGAGCTGATTTGCCACAGCTCTGGAAGATGGCGTATATTTTTTGTTTGGTCGTATACTCAATACCCGACATAAATTCCTGTTTCATCTGATCTATGGAACCCGAGTAATTCTCGAAATAATTCCAATCAGGAATATTAACGTCCGGAGTACGATGGAGCAACGTCACGAACAGATTATACGCGGCTCTCCCCTTCTCGGTGGCCGGACGACCAGAACCACTTGGTTGGCACAAGAACCCCGCCGGACATGTCGTCGCGGTCTGTGTACTACTTACGGCACCAATATGATCGGTGGATGTATTATTCGATGTAATGTTGCTAGATCCGACAGGATTACAGACGTATCCTGGCGGGCAGGTATATTTGACCTGGTTGGCAGGCGTACAAACATATCCCGGAGGACATGCCGCCGCAACCGAGCTCGTACTTCCCTGCGATCCACAGCCATACAGAGAATTAAGCTTAGCGCGCGTCAATGGTCCGACATATCCGGTGGTTGGAATACCGTATTTTGCCTGGAACTTGACCACGGCCGCAGCTATCTCCTCATCGAATGTATCTGTTTTGCCCGTCATAAGGCCTTCTGTATTAAGGGCGGCACTTAGACGAGTAACGTCTTCTGATCGACTGCTTCCGACACCCATGTTATATGAGAACGTGTAACATGAACGAGCTTCCCGATCAGTAGTTTGTGCCGATACGAGCGCAGGAAGCATGGCCGCAACTGCGAGTCCCATGACTGCAAACGATATCGGAACAATCAGTCTTCTCATGTGTATCATGAAGATAGAATGATAAATTAGTAATTGAACAAAGAACTATCCGATCAGAGCCGCTTGGACAGACGGTAACGAGAATGTCATCCATGCCAGCAATGAGAGTGCGAGTAGATACTTAACATCTTGCCCGAACATTGATCTATGCAATTGCATATGGTGGTTATTAACGAACCTGATAAGAACGAGACAAAAAGAAAAGACCTGTCTCCTCCGAGACACGTCCTTGGGTAGTGAGAATATTATAGCTTACCCTCACTTTTCGACAAGGGTGAGTTATCAACAGGTATCCCTGCATAATTCAGCGACAAAGAAGTCCCGAATCTTGCGACTTGGGACTTCCTGTTGGTACCTTTATGTGTTTTACTTCCTTTTCTCCCCGCTTCGCTCTCACAAGCTCGAGCTACGCAGGGCAAGTACGTTACTTTCTTTTCTCAACTATCTCCTTCTCGACATTTCCGGGCACGACTTCATAGTGATCGAATTCCATCTGTGCGCTTCCCTGTCCCGAGGTCATCGAGCGGAGCTGTGTGGTATATCCGAACATTTCTGCCAATGGGACCTTGGCGATGATTGCCACATTCTGGCCCTTGGGTTCCTGACCCTCGATCATGCCACGCTTGGAAGCGATAGAACCATTGATGTCACCCATGTACTTCTCAGGTGCGACAACTTCGAGCTTCATGATCGGCTCGAGAATGACCGGCTTGGCACGCTTGGCTGCTTCCTGGAATGCCTGCGAAGCGGCAATCTTATAGGCAATTTCTGACGAGTCAACATCATGATACGAACCGAAGGTGAGCTCACATGATACGTTCACCATCTTGAATCCAGCGACAATACCGCGATCCATTGCTTCATGGACACCTTTCTCGACGGCAGGAATGAATTCCTGCGGGATAACACCTCCCTTGATCGAGTTGATGAATTCGAAGTCATCATAGCGCTTGACGTTCTTGGGAATCTTTTCACCTTCAACCAATTTTTCCATCGGCTTCAGCGTGATACGGACATGGCCGTACTGACCCTTACCACCCGTCTGCTTGATATACTTGTGTTCTGCTTCGGCAGTATTGAGAATCGTCTCACGATATGCCACCTGAGGTTCACCGACGTTCGCCTCAACACTGAATTCACGCTTCATACGATCAACCATGATTTCGAGGTGAAGCTCACCCATACCAGAAATGATAGTCTCCCCTGTTTCCTGATTGGAAGAGACACGGAATGTAGGGTCTTCGTTGCCGAGTTTGCGGAGGGCCATACCCATTTTTTCTTGGTCAGCCTTGGTCTTGGGTTCGATACGAAGTGAGATAACAGGTTCCATGAATTTGATCTGCTCGAGCACGATCGGGTTGTTCTCATCACAGAATGTGTGTGAGGTGAGCGCATCTTTCAAGCCCACGGCTGCAGCGATTTCGCCGGCGTATACTTTCTTGACCTCTTCACGCTTGTCGGCCTGGAGGCGGACGATACGACCGAGACGCTCTTTCTTGCCAGTGGTGGCGTTATAGATATAGGTGCCCGCTTCGATACTTCCTGAATACACACGGAAGAAGGTCAACGCACCGACGAATGGGTCATTCTGGAGCTTGAATGCAAGCGCGGTGAACGGTTCTTCATCTGAAGCATGACGGACTACTTCTTCGCCAGTATTAGGATTGATACCCTTCACGGCTGGAATGTCGAGCGGAGATGGGAGATAGTCGACGACAGCATCGAGCACGAGCTGGACACCGACGTTCTTGAGCGCTGATCCGGTGAACACCGGGAAAATCTTGTTGCAAATAACCGCCTTGCGAGTGAGGGCCTTGAGTTCGTCGATACTGAACTCTGTACCTTCGAGGAACTTGTTCATGGCTGCATCATCAGTCTCGACAATCTTCTCGACCATTTCGGCACGATATTTCTTGGCATCAGCCATCATATCTGCAGGAATCTCGGCCTCGTTGATATCAATACCCTTTTCACCTGAGAAGGTGTAGGCCTTCATTTTCATCAGATCGACGACGCCGACATGATCACCTTCGGTACCGATCGGGAGCTGGAAGCGGACAGCGTGCTTATTGAGACGCTGGAGAATAGACTGATACGAGCGCTCGAATGAGGCGCCCATGCGGTCCATCTTGTTGATGAAACAGAGGCGAGGAACCTTGCCGTCATCAGCATAACGCCAGTTGGTCTCTGACTGAGGCTCCACACCTGCCACACCGTCGAACACGACGACGGCGCCGTCCAAGACACGGAGAGAACGCTTCACTTCTACCGTGAAGTCGATGTGGCCTGGGGTATCGATGATGTTGAAACGGACCTTCTTTGACGTATCCGTCTTGGGCATGTAGGTCGGATTCCAGAAACAGGTGATGGCTGCCGCTGTAATAGTAATACCGCGCTCGCGCTCCTGCTCCATCCAGTCAGTGGTGGTCTCACCTTCGTGCACCTCACCGATCTTGTGGATCATACCGGTGTAGTAGAGGATGCGTTCTGACGTGGTGGTCTTGCCGGCATCAATGTGGGCAATGATACCGAAGTTACGTACTTTATCGAGCGGATAGTCGCGGTTCATAAATAGATTGACTAATACTATAGGCCGTTAATTGATAAAAGTGGCCGAAAAATTAGTGATAATTAAAAAAGCTTGAGAGCTTCTTGATAAGGCATACTATAAGGGAAAATGGCTAAATAATCAAATAAAAAAGCGAGGAACTGCCCTCGCCCTGCAATGCCCATCCTTACTGGGTCAAACCCCAAAATGGCCGTAGTAAACCTTTGCCCCTCGAGGGATATAGATCCACCTGTCCTCAAACTGCCTGAGGACACGATCTCGGGCATCGATAAGCTCCTGAAGTAATTCTGTGTACTCTCCAGGACTGAGTCTTGAACCTGACAACGGTACACTGGTTTCGTGAGATTGCTTTTTTTCACTCATAAGATTCCTGTTCCAATGACAGTTTAACACATATTATTACCTCTCAAACCCCATCCTCCCCTTCGGTCTGACCGGTTCATCAGCCAACTTTTTCAAGGCAGTAGAAATCGCTACGAGATGCTCACTCTGCTTATCTTGCCTCCGCTCGAGTGCGTCCATCCGAGTCGCCACTTCTTTGTTGGTAGCGATCAATTCTCGCAACTGCACGAATGCGCGCATGATGAATATGTTCATCTGTACAGCACGATCACTATGGAGAACAGAAGAAAGCATGGCGACACCGAGCTCCGTGAATACATAGGGCTGTTTGCGACGACCACCCCAACTTGAAGTACCAATTTGGTACTTCAAGTTTTTTATCTCAGACCCATTGAGTTGAAACATGAAGTCGGCCGGAAAACGCTTCAGGTTACGCTGTACTGACCTATTTAATGTTTTCGTATCAACTTGATACAACTCCGCCAACACACTATCCAACATCACTTTCTTGCAACGCACCAACAAAATCCTACGTATGTGGACACTTTTACCTCCCCTTCAAATATTCTGCTAACTTCTTCTCTCCGAGCGGACCATCAGCTCTGCGCGGTTTGAGCGATTCCCAGAGATCACGCCAGAATCCTTTCTGGAATGAAGCGTTGACGATGAATACGATCAACATGGCTAGGATAGCGCCGATACCCGCCATGAGCATATCTTTTTGGGCGTCCCAAATGTCACCCTGAGATCCCAGGAATGCCAAGCCAGCCGAGAGATCGACATTCGCTGCTGTGCGCCACTCGATAATTTCGTAGACAGCCGAGAGCGCGAAGGTAATATCGACAGGAAAAAAGTATCCCCAGATGCCTTTGGCATGTGCGAGACGCATGAACACTTCTCTCACGGGATATGCCAAGAGGAATCCGTAGGAGAAGTGCACGAGGCGATCATACATGTTGCGGCTCGCGCCCAACCATTCTTGCAACGTGTACCCGAATGGAACTTCTGAATACGTATAGTGAGATCCAATGACATGGAGAATCATGTATACCGTAATCAGTGTGTAGGAAATATTTGAGAGTTTGAACCATCGTCCCGTGATAAGCAAAATAGGCACGAATATAAATACAAGATAGTTTTCGAGCAACCAATCATGGCGATATGTCGGGTCCCAGGCCGCCCAGACCCACACAAGAACAAATACAATGAGAAGAAAGATCTTGTAGTTACGTGACTTCATGTAAATGAGTTAGTTGATATGGATATAGTATAGCAAAAGCGCGGCAAAATGACCGCGCTTCTGTATTTTAGATAAAAACCAGACGAAAGTTACCACGCAAAGTGAGCAAACGCCTTGTTGGCCTCTGCCATCTTGTGCATGTTTTCGCGCTTCTTGATAGCCTCGCCCTCATTCTTGGAGGCGGCAATGATCTCGTCAGCAAGCTTCTCAGCAATCGGCTTGCCCTTCTTGGCACGAGCGGCCTCGACAATCCATTTCATTGAGAGGGCTGAGCGACGTTCTGGGCGGACTTCACGAGGAACCTGATAGTTGGCACCACCGACACGGCGAGAACGAACTTCCATGAGTGGCATGGTGTTTTTGAGAGCGGCCTCAAATACTTCGAGAGGCGTCTCAGTCTTCATCTTCTCTTTGATTGTATTCATGCAGTCAGCAACAATACCGCGAGCAACCGTCTTCTTGCCAGACTCCATAATGTAATTGGTGAACTTACCGAGCTTGAGTGATTGATAGCCAATATCTGGCTTCAATTCCCTTTTGATGTTGAGTTTTCTTCGCATGGTAGTTTAGGCTTTAGCTGCTTTAGGCTTCTTGTTACCGTACTGACTTCGACCTTTCCTGCGCTTCTCGACACCAGCTGCATCGAGCACGCCACGGACGACTGAATAGCGGAGACCTACGTCCTTGACGCGGCCACCACGGAGGAGTACCACTGAGTGTTCCTGAAGGTTGTGACCTTCACCAGGAACGTAAGCGGTGACTTCCATACCGTTCGAGAGACGGACACGAGCGATCTTGCGGATAGCTGAGTTCGGCTTCTTCGGGGTCTTGGTAGTAACTTTGACACATACACCTCGCTTGAACGGAGCCGGGAAAAATACCGGGTGGTTCTTGATGGTGTTGAATGTGCGCGTCAGGGCAACCGACTTCGACTTGCGTGTGAAGCGGGTGCGTGAACGCTTGGTCAACTGATTGATTGTTGGCATAAATAATAAATTGGTGGCAATCCTGAATTCTTCACCGCTGTTGGTTTGAGATGTGGTCCAAGCCGAGCCTAGACAACGAACCTTGGCGATTACTCATTCTTGCCGTTACTAATGTACTTCCCTTCGATGGGGAAAGTGGGGTTACCTTAGCATGAGAAATAGATTCTGGCAAATAAAATTGCGCCGCCACTTACACACGATATAACTTGAATTGTCTACCCGCCAAATCCAATGCCTGTAAAAGCCTCGAAAATAGGCCATATTACCGGTGAAATGAACCTCCACAAGAAAAACGCGACGACCACGATAAGAATTGGGGCGAACGATTCCAATTGCATACGCAGACGACCATACTGATTGGGCAATAGAGAAAACAGGAGCTTGGAACCATCAAGTGGTGGTATCGGAATGAGGTTGAAGACGGCCAAGACAATGTTGACAAGAACGATATAGGCCGAGATTTCAATGACTGGTGTCATAGTGCCTTGTTGGATGAAACGGATGAGCAACCCGAATATGAGTGCAATTGCCAGATTGGACACAGGACCGGCAAGCGCTATCAGGAATTCACCCGATCGCTTGTTTCTGAGATTCCGTGGCTCATATGGCACAGGCTTGGCCCAACCAAATGTAAACCCAGCCATTGAAGTAATGAGTGGAACCACAATTGAGCCGATAGGATCAATGTGCTTGATCGGATTGAGAGTGAGTCTCCCCTGCAAACGAGCAGTAGGGTCGCCGAGGCGATCAGCCATGTAGCCATGACATACTTCATGAATAATAACTGACAATATGAGGATAACGACGGATAGGATGGTAAACATGGTATTGGACTTGCGACTTTGCGTATCCCATGATACCATACTGCCTACTACTTTTATGGCCCAAATCTGTGCAATAACTAAGCGTGGTTCAGTGAGCGGTGGTCGCTACTCGAACGCTACCCGTGCAACGCAGTTCAATCCTTGCGGCAAGATTCGTCGTTATCCGAATCTCCAGAAAAAGACCATCTACGTCCCTGAAATCAAGAAGAGTGTCCGCATCACCGTCTCGGCACGCGGTCTCCGCACTATCCAGAAGAACGGCGCATTCAAGACTCTCAAGAAAGCGGGAATTATATAAAGATATCCTCAACAAAAACCCGGCACAGAAGCTGGGTTTTTTGTTGCGTCCAAATTATAAAAGAGTACACTAGTAACGAATATGAAAACCGCACACAAACCATGGAAGCACATCCATTTGGTAGCAGGACTCCTGGTGAAGCACCACCATAGTACCGACCCTTCGATGCTTCTTGGATTACGTACCAGTGGTGTCGTCGGTGATTTGGTAATGCCAGTAGGAGGGCATCTCGAAGAAAACGACCTCGGCATCATCACTGGATGTAAACGTGAAATCAAAGAGGAGGCCGCTCTCGTCCCACTTAACGGCATGCGTGTCGCACAATTGCGCGTCAAGATTATTGCGAGCCGGACAAAGTTCATTGTTGATATGATTCTATTCACAGAATGGACTGGCCACCTCAAAAATAAAAGTGGTGAGTTCCACTGGCTCAAATTCTTGAAGTTCTCAGCTTTCCCTTGGGACAAGATGCCCGGTGAAAAACAGTGGTACACCGACGTTCTGCTCAAACACAAACGCCGTCTCGTGCACATAACTTGTGGTAAGAACCGAGGCGACGTACTCAGTGTACGCATAAGCAATCTCAAATAATTACGCCCGGCCCCGTCCTCACGGGGTCGTTTCTATTTCCACCGTCACACCATCAGAAAGTATCCTGACCACTTTGAGTGCACGTACATTGAATCTATGGCCCAACAGAATGCCCGCCAGAGGATCAGCTTTCTTCTGTGCTTTTGCCGATGAAGCGCTCGAGGATTTGGCCGAGATTGTTTGTTCGAATATAAGCCAGCTTGGCTGAATGATCTTGATCAGTTCCGCTGCACTATCTCCTATTTTCCCCGCTTTGGATGTGATCAAAATAGAGTCGAGGTCATCCATATCAAATAACTGCTTTGTAGTCGTAGAATTCGCAATAGTCTTTTGTACTTTCACAGACGCATCGTCCACAAATGTGAATCGATTCATGCCGTGCTCAATAGTGAAAATGATCTGTGGCGGACTAGCCTTGGAGTAGCTGAATACGGATGGATCAACAGGAAAAAGAGCGTGAAGCGTAACTGGTGGCGACGGCTCTGGTGTCACACCTTCCAGACCAGAAATGCGCACCTGATCTCCGGCACCTATCTCGCGTACATTGACTTGCTTTTCTGCGAGCGAAGACGTGAATACCTGAAAACTCGGACCAGTGGTACTCGCCAGCCCGATATTGTCTAGTGTGTATCGAGGAAAATAAGCGTGTCGTACATCGTAACGTCCAATAATGTCTATGAGCCCCGTGACATTCTTGAGATCCGTATCTGTCGCAATGACCGTATCGATCCGACGGGAATAAAATGGTAGTACGTTGGTGATCTGTTTGACGATCTCACTATTCTGGCCGCCATTGACCAGAATGCGCTGATCATCTGGCGTACGGATGAACACCGCTCGACCTCCCTTCAAAGCAATCACGTATATCTCGAGTAGCGGCGCTCGACTTTCTTCATGTGCGATGTAGCCAGCGAGACACGAGACAAGAGCGGTGGCTGCCAGACCGACAAATAACGGATGCTCTGCAATACGTAGATTCATGTATAAACCATACCAGTACGAATTCAAGAAAAAATGAAGAAGCGATGAAGATTCGCTGAAGATTGATTCGTGTGGTCATGTGATACAATAGCCACATGAAACAATTCACCCCAAAAACATTCAAGATCCCCAAACTTATTGGCATTTCCGAGAAGACGATCGAAGAGCATCTCAAGCTCTATGAAGGATATGTGAAGCACTTCAACCTCGTACATGAGGTTGTCGAAAATCAGACTATCCCCGAATACGCTCGTCGCGAGACCTATCGTCGACAGGCATTCGAGTTCGATGGTATGCGCAACCACGAATATTATTTCAGCGCATTTGAGGGTGGACCCAAGGAGATCTCAGCAGATTCTGCACTGTACAAAAAAATAGTTGAGTGGACCGGATCTTTCGAGACATTTGTGACTATCTTCAAAAATCTCGCCACCACCCGTGGTGTAGGATGGGCCATGCTGGGTTATGACAAGGTAACTGACACGTTGATCCAGTATTGGGTAGATGAACAACACTTCGGCCATCTGACCGGTGTCGCTCCCATTCTCGCGCTCGACCTATGGGAACACTCATTCGTCGCTGACTACCAGCCCTCAGGCAAGAAGCAGTATGTCGAAGATTTCTTCAAGAATCTCAATTGGAGCGTAATTGAAGAGAATTTCAATAAAGCGCAGTAGTAACAAAAGACACCATAGGGTGTCTTTTTAGTTCGTACGACATGTTCTCATTCTTAGCACAACAAACACTCCGAAGAATCCAGCATAAAACCCCGCCACCCACCAACCAGAGAATTGCGGCAAGGTCACGGCAGCGAATGGAGTCTGGGCGAACCACTCCACCATATGCAACTCGTACGTGAGCAACATGTGTGATACCCAACCGAATATCTGTGCCACATTCAATGAAATAAATCCTGTCGCCCCTGTCAGGAATACAAAAAGCATAGTAACGGGAATAATCGGCAACACTAGAATATTCACCACCATGCCAATAATAGAAATGGTGCCCATCGTATAGAGAATGTAGGGCGACACAAATACCTGCGTCGCTATAGTTGAAGCCACAATGCCACGGATACCGAACCTCTCCGTAATGAACGTCAGACGCTTCTCGATAGGACTGGCGAGCAAGATAAGTCCCAATGTCGCCAAGAATGAGAGCTGGAATGAAGGATCGTGCAAGAGGATCGCCGGATTCTGGATGACCATAAGTAGCCCAGCGAATATGAGTGCACGCGTCACATTGTAGTCACGACGGATGAGATCTGCCGACAGTGCAATAGAAGCCATGAAACAAGACCGAACGACTGTGGCACCCCCGCCGACCATAACACCAAACAAGATGATGCCTACGCCGCCGACACCGATACCCCAGACACGTGGCAAGAATGAGAGTATGCGACGCATAGCATCTCCGACGATAGTTATGTTGAATCCCGACAAGACAACAATATGAATAAGTCCGACCATACGGAAATCATTGAGCAGGTCTTTGCCTAGAGCGCTCTTCTCCCCTACGACGAGCCCAGCGGCTAATGCAGCGTGAGGTTCGCCCAGGGTCCGCTCGATATTGGTGACGAAGTGGCGTTTCGTTTTGAACAGAAGTGACTCGACTCGCCCAGCGAGCGATCCGTGTCTGGTATCCTCGAGACGTTCGACGGTCGCACTCTTGATCTCGTAGTACACATCATCTTTGGCAAGATATCCGACATAATCGAACGTCCGACCAACATCACTCTTGAAATTGAATGGTTTGGATACTTTGCCAGAGAAAGATACAGCGTCACCAAATGCCCATCGAGGGTATGGCTTGGTTTTCATGCGAATAAGTAGATCATCCGCACACGAATCAGAAGAAGTCGCCATAAATAGGTGTTCGGCACGAATAATAAGCACCTGCCCACCCTCTGATCGTGAGGGATCTTCATTCACTATCCCAATACCATGGACAGTAGACTTGAGGCACGATCCAATATCCGGCGCGACAGCGTGCGACAAAATCACCCGAGCCAGTGCACAGGAAATCAGTATCACCCAAAACAAAAAGACCCTCCTGTTCATAGAGAGTCATTCTAGGTATTCGTAATGAAGAAATATTCAAGAATCGATGAAGATTCGCTGAAGATTGATCGGCGTGGTCTAATGTCCGCCAAATTCACTCACGATTTCCATCTCATTCATGGCATCAAATGATTTCTTGAATCGAGCTCCCTTCACCCCTTTGACACGCTTCTCACATTCAGCCCAGGTGCGATGAATCTGGATCTTGCCACCGACGGCACTGACATATGAGTACGCTGGCTTGTTCGAGCGTGACGACGAAGATTTCTTGGCCTGCACCTTGATCTCATCATGTGAAATATCGAGAATGTTCGGAATTGAATATTTAAAAATTGGTCCATTGTAAAGCTCCGCCTTTTCACCATCGGCAAATGACGTGGCTATGACATCACAACGCTCATTGCCTGCAATACCGACATGTCCGCCGACGTATTTCCAGGAAATTGAACCTGGGCCCAACTTGGAGACGAGTGCATCGAGATCCATCCAAAGATCTTTATTCTGAACCTCATCTTTGGTCTTGGTGAGCCAGCCATTGCGTTTCCAGCCAGCCACCCACTTGGTAATACCATTTATGACATAAGAGGAGTCGGAATAGATGGTAACGGCTTCGTCAGCACTGACAGTTTTGAGACCACCAATGACTGCGCTGAGCTCCATTCGGTTGTTTGTTGTATGTTGTTCCCCACCACCAAGCTCGGTCACTTGTGAACCATTGACGATAACTGCACCCCATCCACCAGGACCAGGGTTACCTCGAGAAGAGCCGTCGGTGAAGATGATAATTGAATTCATACGGACGAGTATATCAGAAAACCTATACGAGGACCTCCTCCACCCTCAACCGGAGCTCCTTCCTCCCCCGAAACATCGACTTCTCGATTGATGCAATCAAATCAACCTCTCTATTTTTGTCAGCGATTAACTGTTGCGCCCACTCATTCTCGCCACCAAAGAATGCAATAGCAGAAAGTGATGCGCCACTCTTTTTCTTGAATACCAACTCGACATGATCCTTGGCCTTGCCGAACATACGCACCTCAGCCGGTCGGACATTCTTGAATATGAAGAGTGGCTTGGGATTACCCATACCAAATGGTGACAAACGATCAATATCTTCTTGCAAATTCCAGGTGACGTCTTCCAGTTTCAACTCCATATCAACCCAATCCATTTCCTCGCTGTTTTGAATTTCCGCCTTCGCCAAGGCTACGGCAGACAAGTCGAATTTCGAATTTCGAATTTGTTTAGGATTTAGGATTTCGAATTTCGAATTTATTTTTACTGCTGCTTCATTCAACTCCTTCTCCAAGAAATGGACCCTTTCATTCGCTACGGCAAATCCGCCCGAGTGTTTGTGTCCACCAAACTGCAGGAACGTCTCACTGGGAATACCACGCATGATCTCGACCACATTACTCTTTCCTTCAGAACGACATGACCCCTTGATCACATCGTCACCATCACGCCCCCAGAGAAAGACGGGGCGATCGAATTCTTCGGCGCATGAATTCGCAGCAAGACCAAGCAATGATGGCTTCCAATCGGGATTACCGAGCACTATCACCGATGGTATTGTTTCCCCATATCGCTCACGTACTGTTTTCTTGATCTCTTTGACCAATGCAGCCACGATCCCCTTGCGCTCATTATTGATCTCATCGAGATGTGTGGCGTAGAACTCTGCATCAGTGTCATTGTCAGCGGCCAGAAGTTTGAATGCGTCCATGGGCACACCCATACGTGAAGCGGCATTGATGCGCGGTGTGATCATGAAGGCAATATCATCTTCAGTTAAATGAGCCTGATTCATTTTCAATTTTGCCAATAATCTCATCAACCCTTTGCGTGGACTCTTGCGCAGCACCGACAATCCATAGCGAGCAAATACCCTGTTCTCCCCCGTAAGAGGAACCATGTCAGAAAGTGTCGCGATACCCACCATGTCGAGCAGCCATTTTTCGTGCCCGTCTTTCAGATTACCGAGTGCATACGCTAGATGTTTGGCTTTCTTGATAATTGCCTGAATGAGCTTGAATCCGACGCCTGATCCACAGATATGTTTGTCTGGATATTCGCAATCTGCCTGTTTGTGATCAATGATCGCGAACGCCGGTGGTAATACGGCGGGAGGCTCATGGTGATCCGTGACTATGACATCTATGCCCAGACTATTCGCGTGAGTGATCGGATGAACATCAGAAATGCCACAGTCGACAGTGATCATGAGCTTGACCCCATCCCGTGCAAGCTGTTCTACCGCATCCTCATTCACACCAAAACCTTCATTGTGACGATGAGGAATATAGATGGTGTAATTGGCATATCCAATCCTTTTCAAGAAATCATTGAACATGACCGCTGCAGGAATGCCATCTGCGTCATAGTCAGAATAGATGGCGATACGCTCACCTTTTTGGATAGCAGAGATGAACCGTTCAGCGGCCCGCTCAGCATCTTTGAGCAAGAATGGGTCATGGACATGGACATCATAGCTCGGTATCAGGAATGTATCGGCGGCTCCCGCATCGGTAATACCACGATGGAACAAGAGGTGTGCCACAACATCAGATGCACCACCGACACGGTTGCGTTCATCGAGAGTCAATGGGCGGCGAGTGGTATAGGACATAGGGCGATTATACCCCACCACCCAGGCCGGGCCTAGGAATGATTCTAGGCCAAACCTAGGATATAATGTGGATATGTCCACCTGCATTTTCTGCAAAATCATCGCCCGAGAAATTCCTGCCCATATTGTCTATGAAGATACTGACTTCATAGCTTTCCTCGATATTCGTCCTCTCTCACCTGGTCACGCCCTCGTTATTCCCAAGAAGCACTACCGCTGGGTCTGGGATGTTGAAAATGTTGGTACCTATTTCGAAGTGGTAGCAAAGGTCGCCAATGCACAGCGTAAGGCGTTCGACTGTGACCAAGTGCTGAGTAAGATCGTCGGTGAGGAGATCGAGCATGCTCACGTGTGGGTATTCCCCAGTGACAAGGTCAAAGGTGACAAAAATGATTTTGAGGGGAATAAGAAGAAGATTGTTGCGGCGCTCAAATAAAAAGCGGCCCCTTTCGAAGCGCGCACGTAGGATCCTCCCAGACTATTTGTGAGATTCACGTTGACACGTTGGACAATGAGCAACATGATGCGACATGAAGCCATGGTTAATGTTGAGTCCACAGGAGGCCGTTTCACAACAAGGGCCGACGTGGTGCATCATGTGTCCAGTTTCTGGATCGTGACACTGACACGTACAAACATGATCATCTTCTTCGCAGCAGCCACCATGACCGGGTGCAACATGGTTCGCCCCTGAGGCCAAGGTCGCCCGTAAAAACTCTTGCCTTCTCATAATTATGAACTCCTGGTTAGGTTTAAACCCATCCTACACCTGCAGACATTATTTTTCAAGTTGATTTTGATACCTTCAAGTGCTAGAGCCAGTTGCACAACCTCCTTCATGCGACACGGGTATGCAAGACCACGATTTTGAGGCGTTTTTGTGTTTTAACTCACAAATTACCCCAACGCCTCTATCCCCACCAACGTCCCCTTTGCGAGAAAATCGAGCATGGCACCACCTCCAGAAGAAACGAAAGTGAACTTGTCCTCAATACCCAAGTTGGCGATAGCGGCCAACGTATCTCCCCCACCCACCATCGAGATGACATCCGTATCTGCCTGCGTACGATCAGCGATCATCTTCGCCACAGATTCGGTACCTTCGACATATCCGCCTTCATAAGGACCAAGTGGGCCATTCCAGAGAATAAACTTCGCCGAGGCAATCTTGGCACCGACCAAGGCCAGCGTCTGAGGACCCGCATCGAGAATGGCGTCCTTCTCACTGATAGAGCCTATCTCTTTTGCAGAATGATCCTGAATAGTAGCATCAATAGGTAAGATAATATTCGGCTGACTTACCATAGCCGAAATATCAACTGTGCCGTTCGAAACTTTCGAGGTGCCGACTGAAATCCCCTTCGCAAGCAAAGCGTCATTACCCAACGCTCCACCAAGGAAAATAGTATCTGCCATTGTCGAGAATCGTGCGATAAGCGGGAGCTTTGTATTGAACTTGGCACCACCGAGCACAAATACGAATGGATGTCCTGGGGTAAATGCTTTTGAAAGATGGCCTACTTCTTTTTCGAACTGAAGCCCAGCATAACTTGGAAGAAATTTGGGAACACCAACAATGGACGCATGCGCACGGTGTGAGACCGGAAATGCTTCGTTCACATACACATCAGCGAGTGAGGCCAGCGCTTTGGCGAAGGTGGGATCATTATTCTTTTCACCATCCGAGAAACGCAGGTTCTCGAGGAGGAAAATGACGGTGTCGCCTGATTTCTTATCCTTGATTCCCGCCTCGATAATCTGGTGGGCATTCTTCAAATCTTTAATGAACGTGACTGGCACGCCCAATTTCTCCAAATGCTTGACAATAGGTGCCAATGATGGATTGTCACCATCTATCGATTCCAGATGACTAGCCAAAATAACAACTGCCCCTTTTTTGGTTAAAAAATCAATAGTCGGCAAAGCTGCACGAATACGAAAATCATCCCCCACTGCTCCCTTCTTGATAGGCACATTGAAATCTGCGCGTACCAGCACCTTTACTCCATCAACATATTCAATATCGCGGATTGTTTTCATGAAAAATAATTATGCAGCCACTAACGTATGACGTTCCATACTGTAGCACTTATTACACACCGCCTTCAATGCTTCTCGGTGAGAAACGATGATGAGGGTCTTGTCCGCGAGATGCGTGGCTATGTAGTCGACGACACGAGCCTCAGTCGCATCATCCAGATGAGATGTCGGCTCATCAAGAATGATAATATCTCGATCCAAGAGCACTCCACGAATGAAATTGATGCGCTGTTTCTGTCCCGCAGACAACCTGGCCCCCTTCTCACCGACGACAGTATCGAGTCCCTGATCGAGACCATGTATCCAGTCACGCATATCGAGTGAATCCAGGGCACCGACCATACGATCTTCAATCCCCATTCTGCCCAAAACCATGTTTTCTCTCAACGAAACATTGAACAGCTCAGTTTCCTGTGACACAAGAGCTATCGTCTTCTTGAAAAAATCTTGGTTGATTTGAGCGTAATCGATACCGTCCACAGCCCTTACACCAGTATCTGGCTTCACGAAATCAGCTATCAAGTTGAGGAGCGTGGTTTTGCCTTGGCCTGATTTACCCATAATACATATCTTGTCTCCTTTTCGAATCGATAGATCAGGAATGGTTATATTCTTCTCTGTCCCCTCGTGACGAACGACGACATTTTTGAAAACTATTTCATGCCAATCTGATATAGCCGTATTTCCGTACGCTATCTGCTCACCAGAAATGACAGATTCCAAACTGCGGATATACGCCTTCATTTCAATGAGCGACTTTATGTTCTCAGTGAGACGTTCCATGTTGGTACGAATGAGCGCGTAGGCAGCGACGAACAGAATCAGGATTGACGCAGACATTGCGCCGGTAGATACCTGGAAAAGCAAAAAACCTATGGTCGAAAGGAAGGCGATACCAAATAGCGCATGAGAAAGAAGCCAACGATTTGAGTGGAAATTTTGTAGTTTGGTTATTTGGCGATAATTATCATCCGTCTTTGTTGTCAATTTACCCTCAACGAAACTGTATATGTTCATTTTCTTAACGGTAATGATATTCGCCATGAAATCAACGTATGATTCCATGAGAGACGCCTTCTTTTTGTTGAGATCATTGGCAAGTGGCACCATTTTCCGTGCCAAATACGTACCGATACTGACAAACACGATCAATACGACAAGGTTTATGATAGCAACCGAAAACGATTCTTGTGCGGTGAAATAGAAAAACAGAGTGACGTTCGCAAGGCCTTTGGCGAAGTCCCAGAATATGTCCATGAAAATAGCAGGCACACCATCGGATATTTTATTGATCAGTGAAAGAACATACCCGGAATGTTGTTTTGAAATTTCTTTGACCGAAAGACGCTCAAGCATCTGGAAATAATGGAGGCGAATATAATTTCCGAACTGCGGACCTATAGACTCCCCGAAACGTCTGATGACCCACTGAAATCCCAACGAAGCGAGATACAAAACAACAACTCCTACACATAGTCCGCGAAAATCGCTTGCAGAAAATGTATTCTTGGTAAATTCGGCCAGCAATACAGGAATTAGGAATGTTGCAGCCCCATCGAAAACTCCCATGACAAAAACAAGATTGAATCGCCCCTTGAAACGACCGAGGTTTCGATATATGAATTTCAATACGTACATAGGTATTAGTTATCCTATCGCATCCACCGCTTTCAGTAATTCAACAAACCCTGGAATATTGACGCTCTCCCTCCCCACCAGAAGTCCATCCACCTGGCCAACCGTCATGATCTCGTGGGCGTTGCGGAAATTGACTGAACCACCATAGAGTACGAGTGCCTTCATGGCCTGGTTCTGACTAAATACATCCGAGAATGTCTTGCGCACAAAAATAGATGTCTCGTGAATCTGCTGTGACTGCATCGCCTCTTTTGCACCGATTGCCCAGACCGGCTCATAGGCCAATATAATATTTTTTGCAAGATGAGCTGGAACACCGGCGAGACTACTTTTGATCTGATCTGCGAGTGTATTGAGATACGCACCACCTTCATCATGCACCTTTTCGCCAACACAGAGCACAGCCTTCATGCCGGCTTCAACTATAGCTTTAACGCGCCTTGATACCATCTCATCAGTATCACCTGCCGCACGTTCTTCTGAATGACCGACAATCACATAGCGAACGCCTAGATTGCTGAGCATTGAAGCGCTGACATCACCTGTATGAGGTCCTCCCTCTTCGAATGAAACAGTCTGAGCACCCACTTCGAGAGTATCTGCATCTCGCTTTGAAATCGCGGCAGGAATAAACACATACGGAGGACAAGCTACGACTTGTATATGCTCAAGCTTGCTGGCTGCTGCTCGCGTCTTGCGGATAATCTGCTTGGCCTCATCGAGTGTGGCCGGATTCATCTTCCAGTTACCGATAATGAGTTTTTGTGACATGGCCCTATTGTATCAAAAGTAGAGCTCGCGCGCAGTTATTGTACTTCTTGCCACGAAATGGTCTGGTACTGACTCGATGTCAGCGGGAATGACGGCGGAGGACCGTAGAGTAGGTTGCTATCATAAATAATGTTGCGTGTATCATAGCCGGTACCATCAGTATAGGCGAAGCCATAACGTTGGTTGGTGGCAATCATGCCATACAACGTAATAACATCACGAGTGTAATAATTGGTCCCACTTGAACGACAGTCTACTTCATAATAGTAGCGCCCCACTCGGCCATTCTGTGCCACTAGAGCCGCATCGATCCGTAGATCATTCTGACTGAACAGTCCTGTCGACACATTCCGCTGGGCGACGAGTGATATCACATCAGTACCGTCATAATGAGTATATATCACATCGTCATTTACCATGATGTCCTTGCGTGTCGACACATTATCAGGAAACTTGCCGGCAGCTATAGTCAATCGCGCCCCGTCGACGACACCATCCACCCAGACATGATCCTCGACGAATATCACTCCGTTCGTAGGGAATGGATAGTTCTGAGGAGAATTGTTGACCCCAGAGACAGGATGGACCTGTGTGCGCACACTCCATGTGCCCCAATCGCTCTGATTATTGACATTCGAGCACGATGACGGTGGACTCTGGAGCGACGTGACCTTGTACAGATCGAATGTGTCGTTGGATTTGAGGACGATATGATATCCCTGCGATCCTGAAGCGGGTATATATACTCCCGCCTCTTGGGCATCTGCTTTCATCTGCGACAGATCGACTGTCAGCCCGTTGAAGTCATATGATTGGACAGGAAATTGACGGCCGGCCATGAACACGTCAGGACGATTGGGTACAGCCGCCGGTGGGTTGGGATCTTGCGGTGAGACCGTGGTATATACTGCGAATCGCTGTTGGCTCGAACTGTCATCAGGATCATCATACGTCGACAAAGAGCTGGTGATGATATTGTGACTCACTCCATCGAATCGAACTCCCGCATTCGAATGCACAGGTCCGAAAACTTCGGTACCTGCACCGAAACGCATGTTTTGGTTTGCGACTACGGCGTATTTCGCAAGAGACGGTATCGCCAATGTTGCTTGAATCGTACGTGATACTGGCGGCGTCGATGATGCCGTACCCACCGAGCGCACCTTGACGATGGTAGAACCTATCGGCGGAGGTGTTATCGTCAATGAATAACTGCCGATGATATCTCCATCGACATCAGTGACCGTATGGACGTACGGACCAGCATGACCTGTCCCGTCCTGATAATCGGTCGACGCATGTGCAAGATGCCAGCGATAATATTCCACACCTGCTTCAGCAAGTTGGAATGCCTGTTCCCGCGAACCGAGCATACTGGTCGTCTTGAGGACTCCCCCACCCCAACTGACGAGCGCCATAGTCACCGTCGCTGCAATAGCCGCAAACACAAGCACATTGACCAGAATAACGCCGCGGACCACTATTCTATGACGCATCGTATGTCGATATATACTTATCATAAATTGTCTTTGAGGTTACGGAGCGATGCTTGGGACGTGAATGTCTTGGTCACTGGACTACGGAGAGGATCAGTATCCACGGTCATGGTCACCCCGACCATACGGATCGACGTGAGTGTCAATGGATACGTCATCGGTGACGAAGTCCCTGCGTACATACCATCATAATAGGTGAACATCGGCGTATTCGTCGCATTGCGCACACCCGTGACAAGCGTCTTGATCCGTTCTGAAGACGGATTGTATGTAGCAGGCACACCACTGGGGTCGATCACGCCACGGAATACGGTCGTACGTGTCGTCGTCGTTGTGCCAATATAATATCTCACTTTCTCTTTGGACGTATCACCGTCGACATTGGCGAAGAAAGTGACACTCGACGTCGCTGCAGCGATTATTGGATAGGCACCGTCATCACCGGGTTCCATCGAGCGCAATTCGCGTGTCATCGTCTTGAGGAGAGACTGGATCTCTTCCAGATTGGTCAGCGAAGTGCTCCCCGATCGATTGTAATCAAGAACGTTGTACTCAAACGCAGAAACCGCGATCATGATGACCGAGAATATGGCAACTGTCGTAATAACTTCAACGAGCGTAAAAGCTCTCATGTATATATTGTAGCATCAGATACCTTACTGCGTCATGACTGCCTGTACTTCCTGCCAGCTGGCATCTGTGGCGATGTCATAATCGAAATCTGAATACCCATCTTTGACCACATGTACATGATACGTTCCGTTCGCTAGACCAGCGAACAACACTTGTCCTGGAGGAGTACACGACGAAGTGAACGTGAATGCGACGTCAGTGACTGTCGGTGTCGTACTCGTCGAGACGCTCGCGAGATAGACCTTGTAGCGCAGGTACCTATCACCATTATGTACATCACTCAAGGGCACATCAGGCACCGTATAGTACGAGCTGGCTGTACCATCGGGACCGATGAAATTCCACGTTTCTGGAGAAGTCGTAGTCGCCGTGGCGATCTGGAGACGCACCGCATTGTCGCCCACCTGAACAGGCTGATCTACCGGAGACCAGGTGAGTGTATAGAAATTACTCACTGAGCCCGTATCGAATGTAGAAGATTCTATGGTACCAGCCTGGTCATATTCACCGAATGACGTACGCAACGACACAATTCCCGGAACAGACACATCGACATGTCCGTCATCATTCCAATACCGAGTAGTATCCGATGTCGTCGCTTGTCCAGAGCCCCCAGACCAATCTGTCTGATTGATGAATCCTTTGCCCGTCGTCTTGGTGCTGGTATAGGAGACCTTGCTCAATGTCACCGTGGCGCCAGATATAGGTAGCTGCGTCGCGCTATCTTTGACAGTTACTACAATGCTACGCGACTGTCGCGGCACCGCAATGATCTGTATCTGTTGTGATACCCCAGCGTTGACCGTAGCAGGGTTGAGCGGATTGAGCCCCGCCACATCATACGTCGTATTCGTCGGGATAGTTGTGTAGGTATCCCATTCGACGTTATTAGACAACGTGAGATTACCTGATCCGTCAGTGATCATGTTTTGTGAAAACTTCGCCGTGGTAGCGCCGATAAGCTTGGACCCCACCAATGCAAACTGGAAATCAGGGACCACGGCACACGTCGGCCCGACACTCGAGATAGTGACCGTACTCAGACGATCTATAGCGAAGCTCACTTGAGTCACTTGTTGTAATAATACCGTCGCATCTGGCTTGAGTGGTGACGGATTGGTCGTATCACTAGGAGAATAGGTGCGGTCTGTTGAATACCCCGATTTGGTCACCACAATTCGGTACGCGTTGGTGCCTGGTGGCACATCGACGAGTTGGAGCATGCCATTCGCATCAGTAACATCGTCGATGACGATGGTCGTCGTAGTGGCAACATTGACGACATGGACCGAAGCACCTTGGACCGCTTGACCATTGGCATCGAACACTCTGATGAACAGTGCCCCATTGTTTGAGGCCGTCTCGAGATTCTTGGGCGCAACCTGACCAGTTAGATTGATGGGATGGAAGTTTTTGCACCCATCACAAGCTACGGTGATATCGACGAGCTTGTTATCAGCTGGTGACAGATCGTTGGGAGATCCCCCGATAGTACCATCGAAAGGCAGATCGAGGTTACGCACGGTCGTCGTGACGGTGAATTGCACCCCACCGCGCACTACTTGTTGGATATGAGCGAGCTTACCTTTCGGAATACCTCCGACGATACCGACATCCGTATAGGGCATGTTACGGGCAATCTCAAATTGTTCGTTCGCCAGATTCAAGGCGACAATCTTATTCTGGCTCACACTGATGAGTTGGAAGAGGCCAATGTATGCATTGTAGGCAGCAATCGCCACCACCAGGAACACAGCTGCTCCCACGAGTACTTCGACGAGCGTGAATGCCCGCATTCCCTTCAAGCTCGAGTCTCTCATTTCCAATCTCATATGCTTAAATAGCATTTACCAACGAATACATAGGTGAAATCATGGCAATGGCGAAAAAACCAACTCCCGCAGCAATGACGATCATCAGCACAGGCTCAATAACCGTCGACATATCCTTTGTCTTCTGTTCGACATCATCCTCATAGTAGTGAGCAACCCCAGCCAACATCTCGCCCGTCTTGCCCGTCTCTTCGCCCACACTCATCATCTCGGAGATGAACACCGGGTAGAGAGTACGAGCTTCGGCGAAGACTTTGGACATGAGATCTCCTTTCTTGATAGCCCCACACGCCTGTTCGAGGACGCGCCGAAAATGAACATTCTGTATGACCGCGGCAGTGATAGTGACCGACTCGACCACATCAACGCCAGAACCGAGAAGTGATGACAATGTACGCGCGGTACGAGCCGTGTTCACTTCTTGCACCAGTCCACCGACGATGGGGAGCTTCAAGACGAGCGCATGAATGACCTGCTTCCCCGAAGGACGACGTGACCACCACGTGACCGCCCACACCGAAGCGGCGATCGCTATCAATACCAAGAGGCCATAGTTCTGGAACACGTCACTAATACCGAGCACCACACGGGTACTGAGTGGTAGAGCCACGTTCAGCTCGACGAATGTCTTGGTCAGCGTGGGAACCACGAACACGAACATCAGTATACCGATCAAGATCATTGCACAGAGGATAACACCTGGATAAATCAATGCTCCTTTGACCTTGCGTTCGAGTGTATAGCTCTTGTCCATCTGAGTCGCAACCACTTTGAATGACTCTGCCAATGTACCGCTCTGTTCACCGGCACGTACCATCGAAACGAATAACTGAGCGAAAACTTTGGGATGCTTGGTCATCGCATCGGACAACGTCGATCCTTTGCTGATGTCTGATATCAATTCAGAGAGCACCTTCTTGAACGCCTTATTGTGCGACTGACGCTCGAGGACAGACAGTGCACGCGACAGCGCCAGACCAGCTTCGAGCATTGATCCGAGGTTACGGGCAAAATTAATTTTTTCGATTGTCTTGATGTGCTTGAACAACCCCCCGAACGAAATGTCTCGGTGCAACCCCCTCGATGCAGTGACCTCCCGGATCTCGACGACTTCGTCACCACTTTCACGGATAAGTTTGTACAATTCATACCGATCAGTAGCGTCTTTCTCGCTACTATACACGTCACCAGCTGGATGTTTCGCCTTGAAGATAAAATGAGACATATTATTCAGTGATCACACGCAACACTTCCTCGATAGTCGTTTTGCCCTCGACACATTTGTAAATACCGTCTTCGAGCATGGTGAGCATCCCCTCTTTCTTGGCCTGCACCTCTATCTCTGCGGCCGTAGCATTCTTCATGACCAGATCTTTGATACTCTGATTCATCTTGAGAATCTCATGGATGCCGACACGACCCTTGAACCCATCACTGTCACCAGATGGAACAGCTTTCCAGAACGTCAAATCCTTGACCGTGTCAGAGGCTTTGACTATTTTGTCTGCCTTCAGTGCTTCGAGTACACGATTGAGGTCGACCACCTTCTCGAGCTGAGCAAGCTCAGCTTTGGATAACTCATACTTCTCTTTGGTTTCGGTCAGTTGACGAACCAGACGCTGGCCAATCACGATATTGAGAGTCGAGACAAGCAAGAATGACTCTACGCCCATATCGAGAAGACGTGGGATAGCGCCAGCTGCACTATTGGTGTGGAGCGTCGAAAGCACCAAGTGACCAGTGAGAGCAGCGTTGACCGCGAGAGCTGCCGTCTCATTATCACGGATTTCACCGACCATGATGATATCTGGGTCCTGACGGACGAGTGTACGTATCCCCTGCGCGAAGGTAAATCCAATCTCAGGACGAACCTGTGTCTGGTTGATGCGACCGATCTGATATTCGATAGGGTCTTCGATCGTAGAAATATTGACATCGGGCTGATTGAGGAGATCGAGCATGGTATAGAGTGTCGTCGTCTTACCAGAACCGGTCGGACCAGTGGTGAGGATCATGCCCGTGGTCTGCGTCAGTGCGTGGTGAATACGTTCCAGCCCTTCCCCGTGGAAGTTGAGATACTCGAGTGTATAGCCAGAAATGCTTTCGCGGAGAAGACGCATGACGATCTTCTCGCCATAATATGTCGGCAATATAGAGACGCGGAATGAGACCTTCTCATTGTTCATGTCGACCTTGAAACGCCCATCCTGAGGTAGTCGTTTCTCGTCGAGTTTCAAATTCGAAAGCACCTTGATACGCGCTGAGACTGATGGGCCAGCCTGTCGTGGCAATACCATCGCATCGTGCAATAATCCATCAATACGGTAACGCACCAGCACTTGGTTATCCATGGGCTCGATATGAATATCCGAGGCATTCTGGATAGCAGCATGCTTGATCAGTGTATCGACGATGCGCACAACTGGTAGATCTTCGGCCAGCTTCTTCATATCGGCCTCCGAAGACGGATCCCCATTGTCTTCTGCAATCGTCTTCAGCGTTGCGGTCTCCTTCTGAATCAAATCACCGAACTCTGCCTTCAAGCTCTTTTGATACTGAACCAATACCTCCTTGAGAGAGTCCGAATCCGTCAGGCGTGGCTGGATCTTGAGATTGACCTTCTTCTTGATGAAATCAATAGCTGAAAGGTCGTTGACATCGAGCATGGCCACCTCGAGCGAGGAGTCTGATTTCTTGAATGCGACGATGTTGTGCCCACGAGCGATCGGCTCAGGAATGAGTGAGAGTGTATCTGAGTCTATCTTTTTACCCTTGAGGTCAACGAATGGGATGCCCAGCACATACGCCTCCATGCGGCGCAGGTTGTCAGCGGTAATTTTGCCTGCGGAGACGAGAATGTCACCAAGGCGCTTCTCATTCTTGTCGGCCTCCTTCTTGGCAGCCTCAAGATCCTCCTTGGTAACGAGGCCTGAATCGAGAATGAATTTATAGAGCTGGGTGTCTTCGATGAGCATTACCTACTATTGTAGCAAAAAGGGCCTTACTGGGCATTGTTTATAAGAACCTTTACCAGAAAACCTAGACCCGTACAGAAGCTGAGTCGATTTGCCCCAAACAATCAATTGTGCTATAGTTACCCCATCAGTTGTTCGCCCACCGGCGGACTTCTTTGCTAAAAGGATCGAACATCCTCTCGGCAAACTGAAAACTTAATAACAACCGCCAGCTGGCGGAAAATAACAATACAATGTATGTTTGATCTCAAAGTAATCAATTCAGTCGTCCAACAGCTCGAAGAAGAGCGTGGTATTCCCAAGGAAAAGACCTTGGAAGCCATCGCTATGTCCCTCGCAACTGCCTACAAGAAAGAATACGGCAAGAAAGGTCAGATTGTCCGCGCCTCATTCGACCAGAACACAGGTGGTGTCGAATTTTGGCAGGTGAAGGTCGTCGTCGATCGCAACCAAGTCATCATGGAAGGTGATGAGGAAGAAGAGATCGATCTCAAGGACGCCAACGTCGACGATATCAAGATTCGCTTCAACCCTGAGCAGCACATGCTCATCGAAGACGCCAAGAAGATAAAGAAGAACGCCGAGATTGGCGATGAGCTCGTCTTCCCTCTCGAAAGCAAGGCAGATTTCGGTCGCATTGCTGCGCAGACTGCAAAGCAGATCATCATCCAGAAGATCCGTGAAGCTGAGAAAGTCTCAGTTATGGGTGAATATGGTGCCAAAGAAGGCGAAATTGTCGCTGGTACCGTCGAGCGCGTCGAACGCGGCATGGTCCACATCAATATGGGCCGTGCACTCGGTATTATCCCCTACGAGGAGCAGATCCCGAGTGAGCGCTGGAAGACTGGCGACCGCATTCGTGCCTATCTCTACGCTGTAGAGGAAACTCCCAAGGGAATCGTCTTGAAATTGTCTCGTTCACATCCCAAGTTCCTGGCCAAACTCTTCGAGACTGAGGCTCCAGAAATCGCTTCGGGTACCGTCGAGATCAAGGCTATCGCTCGTGAAGCTGGCTCTCGCTCCAAGGTCGCCGTCATATCACATGACGCTCACATCGATCCGATCGGCTCCATGGTCGGCCAGCGTGGTGTCCGCGTATCGACTGTCACCAGTGAATTGTCAGGAGAAAAGATTGACATTGTCGAATGGAATGAGGATCCTGCCCTATTCATTGAGGAAGCACTCTCGCCCGCCGAGGTCGTTTCACTTGAACTGGATGAGGCCGCGCATCGCGCTATTGTCACCGTCACCGAAGATGAGCAGTCGCTCGCCATCGGTAAAGGTGGCCAGAATGTCCGCCTCGCTGCCAAGCTTACTGGCTGGAAGATCGACATCAAATCAACTGGCGGCGAAGAACTCGCTGAAGGTGATGAGGATGAGGAATCAGAGACCCCCACGACAAAGTCAGCTGAATAATTCCTACACTCACGAACGCCAACAAATCACTTCTTCTTCGGGGGAAGTGATTTTGTCTCAATATTGACTATGTCCACATAACGTGTTAATGATTAATTGAACACAACCCCAGGAGATAGCACGTTATGAGATTTGATCCTTACCAATTTAAACATCTGAACATTTCTGGTATTCCCGTCATCATGAAACATATACCGTGGGCCGATAGTTTCGTACATGTACAGCTCATCTTTACCGTTGGTGCACGGCATGATCCTATCGGTCAGGAGGGTTTGGCACATTTCTTCGAACACCTACCCTTCAATGGCTGCAAGGGCTACCCCCACTTCGAAGATATTCGTCGCATCGGGCGAAAGTTGTTCTTTGAGACACTTAACGCAAGCACCAGCTTCGAAAAAACAAGTTACTACGGAAAGATTCATTGCGAACATCTGGAACAGGCTCTCGCATTCCTTCGAGCATTGGTGTTTACGCCCAATCTTGACCACCACGAGATCGAACGTGAACGATGTGTCATTTCCCAAGAGATGTGGACGCGCTTCAACAATTCGAGACACGAGCAACTGGAGAAAACTGTGCGTAAGCGTATATATGGACCACACACGTTCGGACGATCTACGTGGGCATTTGGTTGGCACAGCTCGTTGAAACGCATAACCCCAGATGCTCTTCGATCATTCCATATGAATAACTATCATAACGGCAATGTGCGCCTCGCATTGGCAGGAAATATTCAGAATAAGAAGGTGAAGAGAACCATCGAGACTGTATTCTGCGGAATACCTACCGGCACATCATTACCAGAAACGCAACAACTTGCGTCGCGGTCTGGGCCACAGCAACATCGACTCGACATATCCTCGAGGGAATACTTTGGTCTTACGAGCAAAAATGTTCCGAAAACTACGGAAATTTCATTGTTCCGAATTGCACCGAACATGAGCCAAGCGACATTGCATGACATCATAGAGACGGCTTTGTGGAATCTGTTATTTGTGAGAGTAAGATCTGCTCTCGGTGCAGTGTACACGCCCAGTGTTGGTGTATACCGTTTCCGAGATCATAGTCGCACGTCAATATGTCTTCATGTGCCTCCAACTAAGGCTGATCTGATCGAAAAGATCATCCATAATACGATCCGTGAGCTCGCCGAAGAGGACCCGACGATCACAGACGTAATCAAAGAGTCCATACAAACGTGCCTCGGGAGACGCGAAGTTGTTGATACTACCATCGGCAAGATACTCGAAAACGCTGTCGATGAGTGGGTGTCTATCGGGAGCGTTACACCGCTCACGCAGGAGGTACGAGAGTTACGAACGATTACTCCCTCCCACCTCTCACAATGGTTTCGGGACCAGATGCAGCCACACCAGCTGTCCACTGTGATTATCAGACCATAGACTACCATGGACCTATTCCGCCCGCGCATAATTGCGCGGGTTTTTGTTTTTAGGTAACAAAACCTATACTTTGATAAGCTTTTTTATGATCCCAACAAAATCTTCTAACAGATGACCGGCTGATTGCTCCATAAAAACTGCCGCATTGCCTCGCAAACGGCCAACTGTCCGCAGAATAACTTTCGTATCTTTTCCGCCAACTAGGAACGTCGTATTCGATTTGGCAATAAAAATGCCTTGGTCGGCAAACCTTTTTATTCCAATTGAATCGATCCATTTCTGACTCCAAAAGATCTTATCTTCGACAAAAAGCGGTGTCATTGCGATTAAAATACTTTCCTTAGGAACGACTTTGGAACAGGCAATGATGAGCGCCCCGAAAGAAAACCCAATGGCAATAAAGTCACTCAAGTTGTTATTAATCAAAAAAGCTTCGTATTCCCGTATATAGTCACTCAACGTTCCCCTTTCCCAATCAGGAATAAATATATTACACCGAAAACCAAGTACCCTCTTTAGGTATCTTGGATCACTCGCGCCGAAACCAGGTACAAAAATAATTTGTTTTTTCATTTTAATGAAATGACGGTGACACTCTCGTGTCACCGTCGTGTCGTGTCCGAATCAAACATTGAACTCTCCGGCGACCGCGCCTTTCAAGAAAGCACGCCACTCGTCGTGGTTAAACTGCAGAATAGGACCTTGCTTTTTCGTGGAGTCCCTGACACTAACTGCAGTTTTACTTCGTGCCACTTCAACACAGGTTGGAGAATCAGAGCCACAATAGCTCGACCTCCGAAACCTGTTACGGAGTATTGTTGTTTTTTGCTGCATACTATCCCTTTCTACTGATACGCACCCCGTATCCGACATGGATACTATAGGTAGCGCTATCTATAAGTATCATACTCTCTAACGAAAAACCGTCAAGCGCTAACTATAGTAGGCATTATAATTAATCCTTTTGTCAACTCTCTCCGAGAGAAAACCGTACGCATTCGTATGCGCGCGGTATATTTTGTACATATACGAAATTGCGAATATCTAGAAATCTATCAGGTCTCTCACCTGCATCTTGAGTGCATCAGCGAATCGTCTCAGGTTGAATATGGTGATATTTTTTTCGCCACGCTCGACCATGCCCACGTAGGTGCGATGAGCTTTGGCTAGTTTGCCAAGTTCTTCTTGGGAAAGTCCCCTCCTCTCACGTTCATGACGGATTTTCTTGCCGATCAGTATCAGAAATTGTGTATCGTTGGACATGCAGACCATTATAACGTGAAAGCGCCGTCTCGAGAAATTCTGCTTCCTCCATTCACCTGGTCCTCCGTTCCATATGCGAGCTATGTCTCCGTACAGTGATTCTCTTTAGATGCAAAAAAGCCCGCAAACCTCCTCGGCTTGCGGGCTTCGAATCAAAGACCCGATCAATGATCAAGGAGATGGCGGGCCATTAGTATCCCCACTTCCACCCCCAACGTAACGTGGCACACAATTTGTGTCCCGCTGATCTACTGGCGGACCCCACGCACTTGAACGCATGACAGCGCCATTGGTCATGGCAACATCGAATCCTGTCATCGTGTTCGTGGTGAATACGACCAGCCTCGTGAACGTATTCGTCCGGAATGAGCGTCCAACATATTGTCCAACGCCATTGGTGGGTACCACCGTAGCAATAGTGCTGTAGGTCGATACGTCATCACCCTGTCTCACTGCGTACGCCTGTCCGGCAACGGCGGACCAACTATATGCCGTGTTGGTACACGTCAAGGTATCAATCTTCAGCGCCGTCGCCATCGGAAAACCGAGACGCACGAATGAGTTGGAGTAGTAATAACCGTAGTAAGCACGATTGTCAGGACCGAATGTGATCGGTGCAACATAGGCCTGTGTGACAACTTGGCTGGGGTATGGATAAGTCACGAGCGTGAGAGCTGATCCATTCGTACCGAGCTGATAGACTCGGCCCGCATTCCCGTTCTTGCCCGTACCACGCGTCGTGGCATAAATGAGGCCGTTGGGTCCCAAGGTTGCTCCCGTCGCATAGTCACCATCAGTCAGATGCAACACCGTCGTCGGAATACCATTGGTGCCCATATAGAACACCGTAGCGTCATCATCGCCCGCATATCCTGCCGTGGTGCCGTACATACGCCCATCCCACCCAAGAGATAGGGAGTACGGGTACGCACCGTCACTACCACCAGCAAAGCTATACAGCGTAGTGAATCCAGTGCCATCTTTCTTGATCCTGAATGTTGTTCCATCACTGTGCACCCCTCCACCAAACGTTGCACCATATAGATAATCCCCGAGAGGGATGAGCTGTGTCGCGTGACGGCCATTGGTACCATCGAACATCTTCGTCCACACTATGGCACCGTTCGTGGTAGCGGCAAAGAGACTCCCCCAGTTGTAAGTACCGCCAGTGAGCGTACTGCCGTAGAGTGTATCACCCGAGACAGCAAGCGTCTCCGTTGGCTCACCACCAATTGCACCTCCGAAATCGAGGAGTTTGGTATAGACACCAGACGGTGTCAATTTGAACAGGACGCCTTCGGTAGTATTCGTTCCACCAAAGACTGTAGTGCCATAAAAGACATCACCGAGAAGTGCCAAACCACCTTGAGGGCTACTGCCGTTCACTCCGAAAAGGCCGGAAAAGCTATAGACGTGAGTGATGTTTTCCGTTGATACGTTGTACGCAAACACGCTACCCGCGGAATTGCTGCCGCCAGAGTAACAAGCAACGAACAATTCCGACCCTTTGAGCAACGGTGCACTCCGAATGCTGGAGCCGATACTTCCCAAGGTCGCCAATTTTGTGTAGGCAATGCCCGCGGCTTCGAGACGTGACGATCCAGATGTCACGGCAAGTACCAGTAACGCCATAGTGAGTAGTTTCTTTTTCATGAGCTATCAATCTGCCTCGTTGTTTGTTATATACCGATAATAAAACACCGCCTCATGCAGTGTTCCATCTCAGACATTGGCAGAATTATGTCTGATATTTTTATAGCACGAATTTTTTATTTATGCAAATTTTTTTGTATTATTACCCCACTGAATCAGTGTGGATTCCCTTGCAAAAACAGTATTTTTACTCTATAGTCATACGGCTTTTGTTAGGTTAAAAGTATTAAAAGTCCCACGTAACACACTCACCATGAACGCATACATTTGGTTCGCATTAATAGCCTCTCTCATCTCTCTCATTTACGGAGCATTCTTGATCTCCTCGATCATGAAGAAGCCCACCGGCAATGATCGCATGAAGGAGATCGCCGCCGCCATTCAAGCTGGGGCAAAGGCCTACTTGAATCGACAGTACAAGACGATCACTCTCATTGCTGTAGTACTCTTCATCGTCCTCTGGCTCACTCTCGGCATCACGATCGCCATCGGCTTCATTATTGGAGCAATCCTTTCTGCTCTCGCCGGCTATATCGGCATGAATGTATCGGTACGCTCCAACATTCGCACGACAGAAGCTGCTCGCAAAGGACTCGGGACTGCACTCTCTCTCGCCTTCAATGGTGGTGCTATCACTGGACTCTTCGTCGTCGGCCTCGCCCTTCTCGGCACGACCGTCTTCTATGCAATCACCAAGGACGTATCCTCTCTCATTGGTCTGGCATTCGGCGCATCCCTCATCTCAGTATTCGCACGTCTCGGTGGTGGTATTTTCACCAAAGCAGCAGACGTAGGTACCGACTTGGTCGGTAAGGTAGAAGCTGGTATTCCAGAAGATGATCCACGAAACCCGGGAGTTATTGCTGATAACGTTGGAGACAACGTCGGTGACTGTGCTGGTATGGCTGCGGACCTCTTCGAGACCTATGCGGTAACCACTATTGCAGCCATGATGCTCGGCGCCTCCCTCTTCAAAGGATTCGACGGTGCCCTCATGTATCCGCTCGCTCTCGGCGGTATCGCTATCATCGCCTCGATCATTGGTACCTGGTTCGTCAAGATGGGCTCCTCACAAAATATCATGGGTGCTATGTACAAAGGCCTTACTGTAGCTGGTATTCTTGCCGCCATCGCATTCTATCCGATCACCAAATGGATCATGGCTGACAACGGTACCTACAGTGTCGCCAACCTCTTCGGTTGTACGCTCGTCGGTCTCATAGTCACCGCACTTCTCGTCGTGATCACCGAGTACTACACTTCGACCAAATACGCTCCCGTCAAATCAATCGCCAACGCTTCAGTCTCTGGTCATGGCACGAACATCATTCAGGGCCTCGCCATCTCGATGAAATCTACCGCATGGCCACTTATCACCATCGTTGCCGGCATTCTCGCTGCATACTACTTCGCTGGTCTCTATGGTATCGCGGTTGCAGCCATGTCTATGCTTTCAATGGCCGGTATTATCGTTGCCATCGACGCCTATGGCCCTATTACTGACAACGCCGGAGGTATTGCGGAGATGGCAGAACTGCCACAAGAAGTTCGTGATGTCACCGATCCGTTGGACGCTGTCGGTAACACTACAAAGGCAGTCACAAAAGGGTACGCCATCGGCTCAGCAGGTCTCGCGGCACTCGTACTCTTCGCTGAATATACCCACTCTGTTCCCGGACTTTCATTCAGCCTGAGTGATCCAAAGGTTATTGTCGGTCTCTTTATCGGAGGACTTCTTCCTTATTACTTCGCAGCTCTCTCTATGGAAGCTGTCGGTAAAGCCGCGGGCAAGGTCGTCGAGGAAGTTCGTCGCCAATTCCGTGAGATCAAGGGTATCATGCAAGGTACTGCCAAGCCTGACTATGCTCGCTGTGTAGACATCGTCACCTCAGCGGCTATCAAGGAAATGATCATCCCTGCGCTCATCCCTGTTCTCGCTCCGATATTGGTCGGATTCATCCTTGGCCCAGTTGCCCTCGGAGGTCTCCTCGTCGGCTCTATCGTCACCGGCCTCTTCGTAGCCATCTCTATGACATCAGGTGGTGGTGCATGGGACAATGCCAAGAAGCATATCGAACAAGGCAATCATGGTGGCAAGGGTTCAGATGCCCACAAGGCAGCAGTTACTGGCGACACCGTCGGCGATCCATACAAGGACACCGCTGGTCCAGCCATCAACCCAATGATCAAGATCTTGAATATCGTCGCACTCCTCATCGTCGCCTTCTTGGTCTAATAGTGATCTCTAGGACATCTGCAGGAAAAACCGGCTTTCGGCCGGTTTTTCGTACTCCACACATTATTCTGCCAACGATATCCATCGTGGTATACTATTCAACATCACGTCAGTGATACATTTAATCGTAATCTTTATTTTATGAAGAAACACTATTATATCTACCCTATCATCGCCTTCGCTTTGGTACTTTCTATCCCTGCCACGAGTCATGCAGAGGAGAGTGCCGATACGGACGGTTCTGTCCAAGAACGGGAAACGATGATGCGTCCACCTGCACCAGGGACCACTCCTACACCGCGCCCAGGTACACCCGTGCCCGCCGCATTGCGCGAGCAGCTCCGTGCCAAGACCGAAAATATCCAGAACAATGTCGAGATTCGTAACAAGATACTCGAAAATCGTCGCCCCGCCACGAGCACTCGCCCCCTGATCGCCACGAGCACTCGCATGGAGCGCAAAGAAATTCGTGATGACCGTCGTGAAGAGGTCATGGAAACGCGCCGCGAGGGTCGTGAAGAGATGAAGAATGCTACCAATACGCCAGATCGTCGTGAGATTCGTCGTGATATGCGCAAGGACATATTCCAAATCCGCAAAGAAGCCCTGATCAAACAACTGAATGTCTCCATCGAGAATCTCAAGCAGGTTCGCGAACGCATCGTCTCACGCATCGACAAAGCAACATCTGCGGGGCGTGACATGGCTGCAGCAAAAAGCGCGCTCGCTATCGCTGACGCAAAGATTGCCACAGCGATCAGCGCTCTCGAGACACTCAAGTCATATACACCTCCCACACCGACTGCGAGCTCGACGGACCCTACGTCCATCGACTTGACCAAGCCCCGCCAGATCGCTGATGCCGCCCTCAAGGCAGTCAAAGATGCTCACGAATCTCTCACTGCTGTCGTCCGAGCCATTGCTCGCGCCATGGGTCTAGGCGGCACCGCTTCGACTACCCCGACCACGACTCCCTAATATCTTTATACACCCTAATCATCAACAACCATGGATCCAAATCAACAACAACCTATTACCCCTGCGACGTCTCAGCCGACATTTGAGCAACCCACCGCTACTCCCGAGCACAAGAAAGTCGGCCCCATCGTAGCAGTCCTTGTCATCGTCCTTGTCCTCATCATCGGAGCTTTGTACCTCTTCGCCTCTCAGATGAACAACGAGCAGGCCCCTATCGACACATCGGTGGCCGCCCAGATGACACCTTCGACAGAGACCTCCTCAGAACTCCCCGCTCCGACAGCGACTGTTCAGCCGGTCACCAATACTGCAGACGATCTCTCGTCACTCGAAGCCGATCTCAACACCTCGGCCAAGGGACTTGATACGCAGAGCTTTTAGTTACCAGCAGACTGATACAAAAAACAGAGGAATAAACCTCTGTTTTTTGTATCTCCCGCACGTTTACTGTTTCTGTTTTCTAGTGTAGACTCCCCCTCATGACAAAAACAGCAAAAATGTACGGAACCATTACTACCAAGAAGCTCGACAAATCACGTGTCGAGATTACCGGATCAATTCCTGCCGAGATCTGGGGCGCATATCGTGCCGAGGCAATATCCTATCTGAACAAGCAGATCAGCATCGACGGCTTCCGCAAGGGCATGGTCCCCGAAAACATCCTGGTGGCCAAGGTTGGCGAATCAGCTATTCATGAAGAGATGGCCGAGATCGCCCTTTCCAAGGCCTACATCGAAATACTCATCAACGAAAAGATCGACGCTATCGGCAAACCTGAAATCCGTGTGACCAAACTTGCACCTGGCAATCCGATGGAGTTCACCGCAGTCACTGCTGTAGTGCCCACAGTCACCCTTCCCGACTACCAGAAGATCGCTGCAGCAGAAGCAAAAAAAGCTGACCCCGCAGAATTGGAAGTCAAAGAAAAAGATATTGAGGAAGCCATCCTCAAGATTCGCAAACGTTCCGCGTCACATGAGGGACATGACCACGACAAGATGACTCCTGAGGAACACGACAAAGCGATCGAAGCCGGTATGCCTGAGCTCACTGACGACTGGGTCAAGACTCTCGGCGACTTCAATGACGTTCCTGATTTCAAGAACAAACTTTCTGACATGATCGCCGAACAGAAGCGTGATGAGGCAAAAGAAAAAACTCGTCTCAAAATCGCCGATGCACTCGCCGAGGCCACGACGGTCGAGATTCCTGACCTCATGATCGAAAGTGAGCTCGATCGTACACAGGCACAATTTGCTGCTGACATCGAACGCATGGGTGTGAAGCTCGATGACTATCTGAAGCATGCCAAGAAATCACTCGAAGAAATTCGCAAGGAATGGTTGCCTCACGCTGAGAAGAAAGCGAAGTTGCAATTGATCTTGAATGAGATCGCTGTCAAAGAAAAGTTGAAGCCGGATGTGAAGGAGATCGAGGAAGAGGTCAATCACATCACCGAACACTACAAAGATGCTGACCGCGACCGTGCAGCTGTCTATGCTGAAACAGTACTCACCAATGAGAAGGTGTTCGCGTTCCTGGAAGCGACTAAGTAATACAAAAACCCGGCACAAGCCGGGTTTTTTATCTGTGAAACATCATGAGAATTTTCCTCGAGCATTCACCTCCGCAGTGCTACCTGAAATTGGCATCACTTCCCCAACAACGTCAATGACAGGGCGGAGACGACCGCCGTTTCAGCCCGCAAAACCTGGGTTCCAAGAGATACCACCGGAATTTTCTTGCTGTGAAACAAGGCCAGCTCATCAGGCGACCAGCCACCTTCGGGCCCTATGAAAATATGTGTTTTTGCATCGGCAGAAGCCGTGAAACGTGCTCGGTCGAAAATCGGACCATCAATATGGAATGCCAACATCTTTGATCCATCTATGATATTTTTTTCGATATACTCACGCAGCTCGATGACCGAATGCAGTACAGGAATGTCACCACGGCCCGACTGTTCACTGGCCTCATTCACGATCTTGCTCAAACGAGATTCGTTCAACGATTTCTTCTCACTACGTTCAGAAATGACCGGGACGATCTCGCTCACACCTAGCTCAGTAGCTTTCTCAGCGATCCATTCGAATGTGTCTTTCTTGACCACCGCAGCACACAGCACGACATGCTGTGTGGGTATATAGCGACTACGTGATGATTCGATGACGATGAACGTGATGGAGTGCTTGTCACCACCTTCGATGCGACAGGTGTAATCAGAACCACTACCATCGAACAAGATGACTGAGTCACCATTCTTGAGACGAAATACATTCCTGATCTGATGAACAAGATCGGCATCGACGACAATCACCTCAGCGCGAGCACTGATGGGTTCGGAGATATAGAAACGATGGAGACGCATTTACTTCTTTCCGCTTACCACCTGATCAATAATGCCATACTTCTTGGCCTCATCAGCACTCATGAAGAAATCGCGATCGACATCTTTCTCGATCTTCGCAAGTGATTGGCCTGTATTCTTGGCGAGCATTTTGTTCAAGGTCTCACGAGTCTTGATGATGTGCTTGGCAGTAATTTCGATATCAGACGCCTGACCTTCTGCGCCACCGAGCGGTTGGTGAATCATCACCTCAGCATTAGGGAGAGCAATGCGCTTGCCTTTGGTACCCGAAGAAAGGATGAGAGCTGCAGCTGATGCGGCAATACCGACACACACCGTTGAGACATCATTCTTGATATGCTGCATCGTGTCGATGATGGCGAGACCAGCAGTCACCGAACCACCTGGTGAATTGATGTAGAGTTGAATTTCTTTCTTGGGATCTTCTGACTGCAAGAAAAGAAGCTGAGCAATTGTCAGGTTGGCGACATGATCGTCAATCGGGCCACCAAGGAAGATGATGTTCTCTTTCAAGAGACGTGAATAAATGTCGTAGGCACGTTCGCCGAATGATGACTTCTCGATAACTGTAGGGATAAGGATAGACATAAGTGGTGTGTCGTGCCGACGAAGGTCGGCATCCATTACATGAATAATTAATAGAGAAACTATAGCATACGGGCCTGTTCTCTAGGATTGACATAATATACAATAAGTGGTGCTTTATTGCAACTACTCGAACCCTTGCACTCCGCCACCTTTAGTTATATTATGCAGATGTTACCAACTTTAAATTTTGACTTCGCTTTTACGGAATTCTAGTGGAACATCTTATGAACTTACTTATGAAAAACGCCCTTCTGTATACGACTACCGGCACACCTCATACGAGAATCTCACCCTAATCCCCTAAAGGCGGGTCTCACCGCATTATGTCACTCAAATTAGTCGCACTCTACCTCTCCATCGCAGGAGTCGTCGGTGTGGCTATTGGTTACTACCTGCGACTGATCATATCCCTCGGCAAGAAAGGTTCGATGGAGCTCGAAATCAAAGAGATGCTCCTCGCCGCCAGAGAAGAGGCCAAGAAGATCACCGCTGACGCAGAAACCAAAGCCACCAAAACACTCGAGGATGCTCGTGCAGAGATCAAAGAACGTGAAGACAAGATACATCAGGTCGAAGATCGCCTTATCAAGAAAGAGGATCTCCTCGACAAGCGCCAGTCCGACATCGACAAAGAAGTCGAAATGATCAAAGTCCGCGTCGCCGAAATCAAGGCTATTCGCGACAAGACCGACAAATTGGAGGAAGATCGCAAGCTTGCACTCGAGAAAATCGCGCAACTTTCGGCTGCCGAAGCCAAGGATCAGCTCATGAAGATGGTCGAGAAGCAGTCCGAGCAGGATATCCTCGTCCGTATGAGCAAGCTCGAGAGTCAAGGTGAGGAGATGCTCGAGAAGAAAGCAAAAGACATTCTGGCCGTCTCTATCCAGCGCCTCGCCTCTTCTGTTTCTCAGGATATTATGTCTACCATCGTCGAAATCCCGAGCGATGACGTCAAAGGCAAGATTATCGGCAAGGAAGGACGCAATATCAAGGCCTTCGAGCGTGTCACTGGTGTCGAAGTCATGGTCGACGACACGCCTGGTGCTATCACCATCTCATCATTCGATCCGGTACGTCGCCATACTGCCGCTATCGCCCTCCGCGAGCTCATCAAGGATGGTCGTATCCAGCCAGCCAAGATAGAGTCAGTCGTCGACAAGGCTCGTCAGGATATCAACAAGACTATCAAGGACAAAGGTGAGGCTGCCGCCTTCGAATGTGGCGTGCTCGGACTTGATCCGCGCATCCTCCTCATTCTGGGACGCCTTCATTTCCGCACCAGCTATGGCCAGAATGTCCTCCAGCACTCTGTCGAGATGGCGCACATCGCCGGCATGATTGCTGAGGAGCTCGGTGCCAACGTCCAGGTCGCCAAGGCCGGTGCCCTCCTCCACGATATCGGCAAGGCTCTCGACCATGAAGTTGCCGGTACCCACGTCGAGATCGGTCGTCGTATCCTCCAGAAATTCGGCGCACCTGAGGAAGTGGTCAAGGCCATGCAGGCTCACCATGAAGAATATCCGTATGAGACCGTCGAATCTCGCATTGTCCAGACAGCTGATGCCATCTCAGGTTCACGCCCAGGTGCCCGTCGTGACAATGTCGAGAATTACATCAAACGTCTCGGTGACCTCGAAGCTACCGCCAACTCCTTCCCTGGTATCGAGAAGTCATATGCCCTCCAAGCTGGCCGTGAGATCCGTATCTTCGTCAAACCAGAGGAGATCGACGATCTTGGTGCCAAGAATTTGGCTCGAGATATCGCCATGAAGATCGAGAAGGACCTCAAGTATCCCGGTGAGATCAAGGTCAATGTTATCCGAGAGACGAGGACGGTGGAGTTCGCGAGGTAATTCCTAGTAATTTCCAGGCCGGACCTAGAATGACAAAACCGCACGCCTTCCCAGGATGTGCGGTTTTTGTTTAAGAATCATCCGTATCTACCCTATAAATTCGCGACTGGGTCTCGAACTTAATGTGGTGGTGAACATCTACTCATGTTCACCGGGTTAAAGTCGCTGCCAAGTAGTGCAGGTAATGTTACTGTTTTGGCGCTGGCGTCGTAGTCCCGTCTGGAAACTCAATTCTGTTGAGGGACGGATGCCATTTACCAATCCGATTACCGACCTTCATAGACGGCCAATCGCGACGAAAGTCCCACCAGGACCGTATCGCCGCCTCTTTCCAGCGACGCTGATCCCGACGATCTTGCCTGACCCTCGCCCTAATCACAGCAACATTTACTTTTTTCTTGGATTGAGTCTGCGTAATCAATTGACCTATCGACTCCGCAGAAAACATCCCGATTGCGCGGTTATGCTTTGAATTTATTGGAGCACTCATGCTTCGGTCTAAATTGTATCATCAATAAAATAATCTGTCAACTATTTACAAATCGGCCTAAAGAGGTGACGGTTGACTCATCTCCATTTTTTTGATATTGTTTTGCGGAACCACTTTGAACAAAATCAGCTCAACAGAGCCATGGAAGGACAGAACCATGAAAAATGCAGGAAATCTTGCGGGACTAGGTCAAACGACCACAGGAGGTGTAACTCGGAAAATTTTCACCTCATACATCACTCGTGAACCCAAAAAAATTGAGGCCGCACAACGACTACGTCACACGGTGTTCGCCTCGATCGGAGAAGGGCTGCCTGAGTCCCGAGTCACAGGAAAGGATGCGGATGATTTCGACGCTGTATGCGACCATCTATGTGTTGAGTCAGAATCTGGTGAAATCGTCGGCACCTATCGGCTACAAACTGGGCGAATGGCCAACAAACACTTTGGGTTCTATAGTGCACAGGAGTTTGATTTTAGGCCATTTGAAGACATCCACGATCAACTAATCGAGTTGGGCAGAGCTTCTGTTCACCCGAAATACCAGAAAGTGCCAAATGTGCTCAGGCTACTCTTACGCGGCATTGCGGACTACGCCAAAGATCACGGAGTCACCAAACTCATCGGCTGTAGTTCAATCCCGTCTGATAACCCAGCCGATGGCGCAGCAGTGTACGAGTTCCTTAAAAAGGGGCATCTTGTTGAGAGGCGTTTTCTCACAACCCCGACACAAGCGTACAAATGTCCGCTCGATGTGGTGTCAATGCCGCCCCCGAGTACACCAAGGCTACTTGGCCTGTACTTATTACTTGGTGCCAAAATTTGTGGACCACCGGCACTGGACGGCGAGTTTAAGAGTATTGACTTCCTAACCCTACTCGATACTAATGATATTCCCAAACAGACATGGGAACGATACTTCGGAGACCAGTAGGCCTTGCAAGCGTTCCCCTCATCCCCAGCCGGCCTCCGGCTGGGGATTTTTGTATATACACATCAATTTTCTGAAATAATAGTGTGGTTTCGTCAAATCCTCCACCCTATTGCCCAAAATATGGCTTATTATATAATTGGGACATGGTTCGAGACTCGATCCGCCCTCGTGCGGCGGGCCGAGACCAGTTTATTAGCATAACGAAAACAACAATGAATAAAGCATCAATTGTAGACGCAGTTCATGGTGTTCTCGGCGGAACAAAGGTTCAAGCCGAACAGGCGGTCGAGACAGTGATCAACAGCATCGTTGATTCGCTCAAGAAGGGCGAAGAGGTCTCTATCGCTGGTCTCGGTATCTTTTCCGTCAAGCAACGCGCAGCTCGTGAAGCTCGCAACCCTCGTACCGGTGAGGCCATCAAGGTCCCCGCTATGAAGGTTCCGAAGTTCCGCGCCGCAAAGGCTCTCAAGGACGCTGTCAAATAGCCCCTGTCTCCTACTATCGAGTAAAAGACCGTACGCCGAGAGCGCACGGTTTTTTATATGCTATACTACTGCCCACATACAGCGTGTACGATGAAGTAGGGTGTGATTCCCTCACTGTCGCGCAACGGTATGTCTGCCCCGTCGAGGGCCGACAAGTCCGATCTCGTACACCCCAGCACTTCGCTGGTTTGCCCGCGCCAGGCCATGTATGACTGTTTCGTACATGAATCCTCGTAGGTACGCTGTGTGGGTGTTATTAGTAAACCCGCATTATTATGAAAAATGCACTCGTCCATCCATTGGCCGGCATGCCGAAATACGCTGCCGGGTTCGTAGCAACACTCATCTTCCGCTTGATCACGCCCGTCTTGGGCATGTGGAATATCTCTCCACTCATGGCCACCCAGTACGCCGGATCAAAAGCGTACGGGCCTGTTGTTGGAGGTTTGTATGGCGCCTTGAGTATGGTTGCTCTCGATGCCATTGTCGGCAAGATCGGCTCGTGGACCATCCTGACGGCCATTACCTATGGTCTAGTCGGTATCGGAGGTGGATATTTCTTCCGCAACCGCAAAGCCACTGCCACACATTTCGTCATGGCCAGTATCGTGGGAACACTATTCTTCGATCTGATCACTGGTGTCATGGCTGGGCCACTCCTCTATGACCAGTCTTGGTCAGCGGCTCTGATTGGGCAAGTGCCATTCACCATACGACATCTTGCGGGCAATCTGTTCTTTGCAGTTGCACTTGCCCCGTGGTTCTACCACGCGATCATGAGCAATCCGTCCTGGGAATTCCCTCGCCTGCGCCAGAAAACGGCATAGCTGGAATCAGTTCAGGATCACAGCCGCTTCTGGGGGGGAGCGGCTTTACTATTGTGATGCCACCTTCAACCTACCTTACGGTTACAAATTCTCCATCAACGACCTTACGCATCACTGTCTCACGCTTCACCTCACAGTCTGAGTCAAAGCTAAATGTACCACTCACACCCTTGTATTCACCCAATCTGGTAGTCAGATAAGTTGAAACCTCCTGCGCAGTTAGTCCAGCCGAATGCTTCATTGCCACTGCAAGGGTCATCACTGCATCGTAGCCGACAACCGCCGCCGCAACGGGATACTTACCGTATGCCGCGAAGTATTCCCGCTTGAATGAAGCAAGCTCGACAGAATCAGAATCGTGTGGATCTGCTACAAAAGGATAATCAATAAAGACTACACCTTCTGCCAACGAACGATCCTTGAGCGACGCGTTAACGATACTGAACATATCCGAAACAATCGGTTTGCTGAAACCCAATTGTTTCAATTGCATCAACATGGGCTCAATCGAGTTGGTCGCATTGATGACGACAAGCGCATCAATATCACTCTGTTTCTCTTTGAGCTTTGTTATCTGCGTACGAAAGTCGGAAACACCCTGTTCATACGTCTCACCAAGAATAATGGATCCGCCCATTTCCGTAACTGCCATAGAAACCTGGGTCATGGCGGCCTTGCCGTATTCATTTGCGCTTACCAAAAACGCTATTCGAGGACGGTTAAATGTATTTTTAAGATACATACCGATAGTTGCACCGTAATCACGCGCAGTAAAAGCCAACCGACACGTACGAGGATTGTCATCAAAATACGAATGCGTAATTCCGATCGGCACCATACTCATGACGTCACTATTTGAGCGAACGAGCGGTCCTACCGGCCCTATGGCAGCGCCGCCATCAATGAGTATAAATCGAACTCCTTCGTTTTTCAGTTTCTCAAATGCAGAAACTGCCTGCTTGGAATCGCCAGCGTAATCTTCCGTAACTAACTCAAGTTTTCGGCCATTGATACCTCCTGTTTTATTGATTTGAGTTTCTGCCAACTTCATACCATTCAGCTCCTGTTCCCCAAGAGAGGCGAGGGGTCCAGTCATGAATAGAATATTGCCGATTTTAACTGATTCTGGCGAAGAAGAGGTTCCCCCTCGCGAGATAAGTAAAACGATGATAACAATGACAACCACCGCACTTATCACTAATTTCTTATATTTCATGGGATTATTCGGTAATGTATAAATAATGATTACAGAATAATTATGTTCTCTATGTCAATTTATGTCATATTTGTCGACATAATTATGTTTTTACTTATATGACCAATATGATGTATAATCATAATGTTGTCGCTTTTTTCGACATTTTATGAAAAACAATCAACTTACAGAAACATTGCAAGGTCTCGGCCTCACTGAAAATGAGTCCGGCGTTTACTTTGCCGCCCTTTCTTTGGGTCCGACTACCATCCTACGGCTATCGCAAGCGGCAGGTCTCAAGCGTACGACAGTCTATTCCGTCGTCGAATCACTCAAGCAAAAAGGGCTCATGAATATTGAGGTTGCGGGATTCAAGAAAAAGTTCAGCGCCGAACATCCCGACAAACTCGAGAGTATTCTCGAGGCGAGACGTGCTCGGTTCAAGGAATTACTACCTGAATTTTCAGCACTCTACAATCTCAGAGGCGGAGAAAGTTTCATCAGATATTACGAGGGTATCGAGTCAGTCAAAAGTGTATACGAAAGTTTCCTGCGCGACATACGACCACACCAAGAATATCTCATCATGGGCAATGTTGATCACTGGGTAAATGCCGATGAAGAGTATTTCACCGACTTCTCCTTTCGCCGTGCCAAACTTCCAATCACCATAAAAATGCTTGTGCAAGACACTGGCATGGGTCACAAATGGTTATCTCTAGCAAAGAATTTCAATGCTGAGGCGCGTATGTTACCTACCGCGACTACACTCACTACCAATCTAGTCATTACGCCACAACGAGTATTGATTCACCAGCTCACACAGCCGATTATTGGCATCGTGATCGAAAATAAGAGTGTCATTCGTATGCACCAGGAGATGTACGGGATTATGTGGAATGCGAGTGAGGAAAATTGATTGGGTGCATCTTTACAATTTATTCACAGCACCTTTGTCAATCCCAAACAACGAATACCCTGCACCCTCCCTATCATTCTTGCCATCAAAAGAAATAGTTCCCGTGAGTCCCTGGTATGAACTATCCGCCAAATATCCCCTGACATCTTGTGCTACTACACCTTTTTCCTTGATGGCTTCTGCGAGCATTCGTATCGCATCATATTCAGCCAGACAAATATTTACCTGCGGGCAATCGACACCGTAGACATTCTTGTAATGAGCGAGGACACCGCGCGCCTCATCAGAGACTTCGAACACGTAATCTCCCCCGATCGCACCTTCGAGTAATTCACTATGCGCAGTGACAAGAGATGTGGCCTTGATGATGTTGTCATTCACGAACAAAACCTTAGGGTGAAATCCGAGCTGTTCCATTTGTTTCAAAACGACTTCCCCGCTGGTTACCGTCTGCACACTAATGAATACCGCATCAGCATTCATGCTCTGCAATTTCTTGAGTTGTGTGCGTACATCGCCTGCACCAGAGACAAATGATTCTTTTGAAACAGTAACGCTGGAACTAGCCAAGAATCCCTCGAGCGACACGACCAATCCTTTGGCGTAATCTGTCTCTTCATACAATGCAGCCACCGTCTTGTACTTGTTCGCAACAATACGATCGGCAATCAATCGAGACTCCTGTGCGTCAGAGGCCCAGTTACGGAAAAATGATGGCGAGATCCCTGAAAGTTTATTTGCACTCGTGACTGTGCCGAGAAGTACCGTCGAATCTTTTTCCAGATTGGGGGCAATAGCAGAAATAGTTCCGCTGCATGCAACTGCGGTGAATATAGCGACGCCCTGCGTATCACGAAGTTTGGCGTATGCCGACAAAGCTATTTTCGGGTCACATACATGGTCTTCGGCGATCAATTCCAATTTCTGACCATGAATACCACCCGAAGCATTCACATCCTCGACGGCAATCTTGGCCATGTTGTAGGCAGGCTCACCATATGAAGCCAATCCGCCTGTGCGTGGGTACAATGCGCCAATTTTGACTGTTTGACCGCTATTGTGAGCAGAAATAATAGCTATCACTATAATAATGGCTAAAATCACTGCTACTGAAATAATTTTTGTTTTCATGGGCCTAAGTATACACGAGACTACCCTATTTGTCAATATATTTTAACAAATTGTAGTCTACTTTGACTTTATTTGTGAATATATTATACTTAATTTACTATACTGTCGTAATTTTTTAACAACAATGAATAATGAAGCAATTAGTAAGGTTTTGGGTGATTTTGGCCTCGCTGAACTAGATATTCAGGTGTATCTGAAGCTACTCCAACTCGGAGGCGCTCCTGCCACCATTCTGGCCAAAGAATTGGGCATAAAACGTACCACTGTGTACCCGGTTATTGAACGCCTGATTCATCACTGCATGATCACCGAAAGTGACCAAGGCAGTAAAAGATTTTATACTCCCCTCCAGCCAAATAAGTTGCCAATTCTCCAGGAACGCAAGCTTGCTTCCCTCGCCTCGATCATCCCTCTCCTCGAACGCATGCAGGGCGCTGAAGCCAGAGAGTATGGCGTACGACTGATCAAGTCAAAGCGCGAGTTCGAGGCCTTCTACATGGACATTCTCGAAGAATATCGCAACAAAGAGTACTACATCATCGGCAGTGTCTCCGGATTCTTGAATATTGATCGAGATTTCCTTATTTCATTCCGCAAAAAGCGCGCTGCACACAATACGCGCGTAAAATTATTACTTTCCAACGATTCACGTAGCGAAGAAGGGCAAAATGATCCCAAGCTATTGCGCACCTTCAAATACTTGCCCGAAAAATACGTATTCAAAAGCACCATCGATATTTATGCCGACAAAATTGTGATCATCGGACCAGAAATAAAGGCGTTGGCTGTTGTTGTTGCGATTCCAGCTATGGTGGATGTCTTCAGGTCGGTGTTTGAGATGTTGTGGGGGGTGACAGCAAGTTAATACACACAAAAACCACTCCGGTTATGGAGTGGTTTTTGTGTGCAAGAAATTTTATTCTACTCCGCCTTAACTGGAGCACCGTTCACGAGCTTATACACACTCTCTTGTATTGGAGCCGCCCCATTGCTGTCGATAGTAATCGTTCCCGTTACACCCTTGTATCCTTTGACCGACAGAAGTCCCGCCCTTATCTTTTCGGCAGTAATATCTCCATTGATTCCAGGCAAAACCTGAGTCGTAAGAACGGTTACCGCGTCGTATGCAGGATGAGTCGTAAGAGGAAATATTGGCGGGCGACCAACTAATTTGGTAAATGTACTAGTCAGTGATTGTGCTCCTAGGTTGTCCGAACTAGCATCCCAAAATGCAAATAGTGTACCTTCGGCATATCCACGCGCAGCTTCTTGTGCCCCAGGGCTTGTGATTGTACCTGTTGTCATGAAGGGTGCTTTGAGTCCAAGATCGCGTGCCTGTTTCATAATTATACCTGTTTCATCGTGTCCTAGGAGAACCAATGCATCAGGATTTTCTGATTTAATCTTTGTGAGTTGAGTCTTGAAGTCTTTATCCTCATAATTGAATGACTCAACAATGGCTACGCCACCAGCTTTCGCAAACGTGTTGCGGAAAGCATCACTAACCAATGACATAAACTCGTCTTTAGTTGAATACATGATTCCTGCCTTCAATTTTCCTTGAGAAACCAATTTGTGTGCAAGAGACGTACCAATCGACTCTGTTTCGGTAGCGATGCAAAACAGATTTTTACTAGAATCAGCAACTCGGGCATTACAGTCGAGTGGATCAATTATAATAACACCGTCTTTCACTGCCGCATCCTTCAAGGCGAGAACCCCGCCAAAGTTGGCAACTAAAACAATCTTGGCACCGTCGGTGTCAACCATCTTTCGATAGGCAGTAACCGTATTTTTTGTTAGGTACTGATCGTCTTGGAAAACCATCTTGAGTTCCCTGCCATTAACACCTCCTTTGACGTTTGCTTCGTCAACGGCAATCTGGACTGCTTTAACAGCGTCCATCCCCAAAACTGCAGAGGGACCAGAAAGAGGTCCGATGTATCCAATAACAATCGGTTCCTGCGTATCTGTTTTATTAGAAACTAATGAGTAATAGCCGACAATGACCACAACAAGAAGAAGAATAACTATCGGGATAATAATTTTTTTCATAATATATGTTATTAACAGCTGATATTTGACTTAGCAGTTACAGTATAGCATAATTATATATGTTGTCAACTATTTTAGGTGATAACTATCTAAAATACATAAAATATGCCTATAAACAACGATTTATTCGATTTAAGAAAATTGGGTTTTTCAGAAAACGAGGCCCTCGTCTACCAAGTTTTGCTACAACAGGGCGCCTCCGCCGCTGGAAACATAATCGCAAAAACAAACCTCCACCGAAACATTGTATATACCGCCCTTGACCACCTCGTGGACAAAAAACTTATATCTGCCAAAAATATGAAGGGTAAAATGATCTTTGAATCTATTACCCCGAACATTTTGATTACTGAGCTCAAGGAAAAACAAGAAAGCGCTGAAAATTTACTTCGTTATTATCAACAAATCACAACCAATCGGGAATTGCGGGAGATTTCTGTGCACGAAGGCAACGATGAGTACCTCAGACTGCTCTCAACACTTATCAACTCGATGCCCGCACGAAGTACAAAATATGTTTTGGGTACAGGTGGAGAAGATTTCATGAAACAAACCATGCGACCAATTTGGGACAAGTATCATAAGGTTGTTCGTAAGAAAAATGTACACATCAAGATGCTCGGCTACTCTTCCCAGAAGGAATCAATCGACCATGACGTATCTAACATAAATATGTATGAAATAAAATACGTTGAGTCTAATAACCCCAACCCTGCTGGCCTACACATCTACCCAGAGATAGACACCGTACTGAACATAATTTACTCAACTGAGTATTCACCAGTCACTGCTATATGCATAAAAAATAAAGCGCTTACCAAAGCTTACCTAAATCTATTTGAAAACATGTGGACTGGGATAAAGTAATCTTAAATACCAAAAAAATGACTTTTGTAGATCGATCACAATGCTACCATGCGTAAAATACTAGAGAAAATATAACCTACCTCCCCTCCACCAATTTCAACCCTTCGATCTTCACGTATTTGGTCACTCCAACTGATGGATCGGTAGTCATGGGATCTGAATCTTTGCGAGTCGCATAGTTTGCAGCGGCTACACCTTTGGAGATAGTAATATTTTGCGGAGCAATACGGTCTCCCAAGAAAATGGCATTGGTGCCGACATACGAGCCGTTCACATTGATTGTGGCTACAGCGTAGAAAAAGATACCAGTACCTGGAGTCTCCTGATACAAAAATGAAATAGCATCGTTGACACCATCGCCATTGAGGTCGCCATACACTGGCTCGCCAAATAGTTTTGTCTCGAATGTGCCAGAACTTCCCTCTACAGATTGCTCGAATGAACCGTTGGAGAGTGTTACATCCTGATCATCGATGTGATACGTACTACTCAGAGGACTCACTGCGCCCTGGTGATCAGGTGATGCGGCCATATGTTTTGGTGATGAAGTATTTGTCACACTTACAACCTGAATGTCGATGACTTCCTGATATTTCCGACCAATACAAAACGTCAAAACTGGAACGACCAGAATAAACAAGATGATTGCGCCGAGCTTTGAGTACCAGGTAACTTCGTTGAATTTGATGGACATAATATATGAGGATATTCACTATTTATCTCTTGTAATGGATGAATCCGTATAATATTAAAAATAATCCGGCAAACAAAACGGCTAACTTTAAAACTACTGGCGCATAATATAATGAATCAATGAAAAGGAAAGCTCCCCTATATAAAAGAGGAAAACCGTGAGCTGGAAGACGAAGGACATATTCGTAATGTGAGACCAGATAACTTATCGGAGGAAAAATACTTAAAACACCCGGAATGAACAGTAAGAAACCAAAAATAATTACTATCATTTTTTCAGAGTATTTTTTCATGTTTGATCTCAAGATATTATCACAACTATCTAACATTAACATGCGTATTGGTTGTGCCCCACTAACGTCTCGGACTGTGTAGTATAAGACAGTATAAGGGTTTTCTGGCAATCACACCAATAGTGTAGTGAGGCATCCGCATAGGGGCTAGTTTCCTCAAAATGAGACAATTGAGACAGTCCTTGATGGATCCGCATCATGTCTCACTTGGGTCAAAAGCCAAACAAACCCAATAGTTTAGACCCATCTCAAACTCATGAAGTTCAAAGAATGGCTATACATCGCCATAAATACATATCTCTATCGATTCGTTCTTGACTTGATTGGCTTTTCGTAGCCAAGTATTTACAGGTGGCTATTTCCGTGTCCTAATTCAATATCCACACTGTATACTATTGTAACCTTGTAGTCATGCATGGTATCATTAAGCCAGTCGAAGCATTAGAAGCATAAGTTGAATTGAAGAACATGAAATTGCACACGGTCATAAAGTCATTGCGTGAAGATAAGGGTTTGACCCAGGAGAAACTTGCCAAGGAATCGAAGCTCACAAGAGGATATATTTCGAGGCTTGAAAGCGGTGAGTACTTGGATGATTCCCCTTCAGTCAAGACACTTCGACAGATTGCGGACGGATTGAAGGAGCCGGTTGAGTTAATCCTCACAAAGGCAGGCATCACACAAGAGGATTATATCGCCAAAGCAAGTACACCCACCTTCCTTCGGGCCAAGTATGATCTGAACGACAATCAGATACAAGCGGTCGAGGCATATATCGAACACATCAAACAACATTTAAAAACTAAGTAACCAATATGCGGATCCCAGACGAGTGGCGAGTCAAAGCCAAAAACAAGGTAAATGAGATTCTGAAGGAGGCACAGGACTCCGGCTATTTCAAGACTCCCATTCCAATCAGGGATGTCATCGAGTCATATCTCGGCGATGTACACTGCGTCGTAAAGTCGAATAGCGAGCTTTTCCCGCAAGGCGTGTCGGCTTTCTCCACCAAAGACATGAATATCGGATGGATTGTCGTGGTTAATGGCCAAGAATGCACCGAGAGGCAGCGTTTCTCCGCCGCGCATGAGCTGGCGCATATAGTTCTCTTCCCCAATCAGCCAAAAACGGTGTTCTGCTCGAAAAATGTGCACGGTTGGGACGAAGATCTTTGCGATGAATTTGCAGGCGACATACTCATGCCCGAAATAATGGTTCGCGAGCTGTATAAGGTAACACCGTCGCCGTATATCGAGGATGTCGCTAGAATCTTCAAGGTGAGCAAGCCTGTTGCCGAGATCCAGCTCAAGCGCCTGCACCTTACTTTCAAGAGGAGGATGCCTGCGCGTTTTTAACAGTATAAATTTTTTTGCCTTAAATAGTTACTATACTTCACTTATTAGTAATCAATAAACAACTATTATGAAAATCGACCACGTACAAATCAAAGAACTGAAGCCCTCGGCCTATAATCCTAGGAAATGGGACGACAAAGTGCTTTACGACATGAGCGAGAGCATCAAACGCTTCGGCCTCTGCGATCCCCTCATCGTAAATGGTTCTCCAGAGCGAAAAAATGTGGTGATTGGTGGTCATCTTCGCCTCAAAGTCGCCACAACACTCGGATTCACAGAAGTGCCGGTTGTATATCTCAATATTCCGGAGATTGAGCGCGAAAAGGAGCTTAATCTTCGTCTCAACAAGAACCTTGGAAGCTGGGACGAAGAACTTTTGAAGCTTTTCGATTCGAACATGCTCATGGACGTTGGATTCACACCGGATGAACTGAATGGGTTCTTTGACGACGTTCTCGACATTCAGGATGACGGATTCAACGTAAAGGAGGAGCTTGAAAAAATCAGTGTACCAGAAACCAAGCCCGGTGACATATATGAGCTTGGAGACCATAAGCTCATATGCGGCGACTCGCTAAATCCAGAGACAATTCAGAAACTGATGGGTACGGACAAAGCGAGCATGATTTACTGCGATCCCCCGTACAATATCGGCCTCGATTATCGCAAAGGCATAGGTACGAACGGCAAATATACTGACAAGATTGTAAATGACAGCAAAAGCACTGGTGAATACGAGAAATCCATCGAGACATCGCTCAAGAATGCGCTTTCAGGATGTAAGCCAGATATCCACATCTTCTACTGGTGCGATGAGAAATACGTCTGGCTTCTCCAAAATCTGTATGAGAAAAACGGCATTGTAAACAGGCGTATCTGCTTCTGGGTCAAGAATAACTTTGATCCAACACCGCAAGTCGCCTTCAACAAGGTCATAGAACCATGCGTGTACGGCACACGCGGCAGTCCTATCTTGAATCCGTCGGTAAAAAATCTATCAGAAATCCTAAACAAAGAAGTTAACTCGATCGGCGCGTATGACGACCTTATGTCAATCGTCCAGCTCTGGCTAGTGAAGCGCGACAATACCGCAGATTACGAGCACCCAACACAGAAACCGATAACATTGAACGAAAAACCGATGAAACGCTGTAGCGCACCGGGAGAAATCGTGCTCGATCTTTTCGGCGGAAGCGGAAGTACCCTGATCGCCGCAGAGCAACTGAAACGCCGGGCATACTTGGTCGAACTTGACCCCACATTCTGCGATCTCATTATTCGGCGTTACGAGCACTTCACTCAAAACCATGCCAAAAAGCTCAACTAAAATCTGGAAGCTCGGGGAACATCGTCTTCTTCTGGGAGATGCGACGAAAAAAGAGGACGTGGATCTTCTCATTGGCGGCGACAAGATCGATCTCGTCTTGACCGACCCGCCCTACGGCGTTGGTTACGTCGAGGGCAAGCAGGAATTCCTCGACACGATCCATAAAGGCGGAAATGGAGTGGAATTTAAGGCGATCAAAGGAGACGCAGTAAATGTCGACTATTACGATCTCTCAAATAAGTGGCTCGAGGCAGTCAACTCCCATATGGCCGAGAAAAATGCTTTCTACATCTTCAACGGAGACACTAAACTCCGTGAACTTCTGAATGCCCTACACGATACCGGCTATACGAAGTCAGCACTCCTCATATGGATAAAGAATCACCTCGTGGTCGGCCGCAAGGACTACCATCCTCAACACGAGCTCATTGTGTACGGCTGGTACGGCAAACACCAATATTTCGGCAACAAAGACAAAACGGCTCTTTTCTACCCCAAACCATCAAGAAGCAAGCTGCATCCGACGATGAAACCGCCAGCCCTTCTGCGTCGCCTCATATACCACTCGACAAAGCCCGGGGATATCGTACTCGATCCATTCGGCGGTTCAGGATCAACTTTGATTGCCTGCGAACACTTAGGTCGAAAGTGTCTCATGGTTGAGCTGGATGAGGCGTATGCAAAGACCATAGTCGAGAGATGGGAGAAATTGACCAAGAAAAAAGCCGAACTGATTAACCATGATTAAACGCATATGGAAATCGATGCCGAACATTCCAAATCACTGAATGTATACAAGAAACAGGAATTCGAGTCATACGTTCTTTGGCGATCCATGCCCTCGATACTCCGTGGGCAGCCAAAGCACGTTATCGAGAAATTTGGCATTGATGATGAGATTGCCATATCGCTTCTCGACATCAAAAACCAAACAGAATTTGCTAAGAGATTCGGTATCAAGGACCCCGGCACGCTATCAGCATGGAACAAAAAGATCGATGAGGACGGTGGTCTCATGAAAAGCATCAGCTATTGGGCCAAAAAGCTCACTCCGAACGTCATTTCCGCCCTCTACAGAGAGGCAACAAAGTCCGGCAAGGCAGCTGAAGTAAAAGCATGGGTTGAGATCGTCGAAGGAATGTAACAAACATATGAATATCCAAGAAAACAAGAAGATATTGAGCATCGAGGAAGCCGGCGAGATTCTCTCGACCACCCTTAAGGACGTGTCACAGGGCAAAACTACGCTAAGGAGGGCCATGACTGTCTCGCGTGTTGCTTTGGCACTTTCAAAAGTGATCGAAGTGGCTGATCTCAAGGAACGGGTCGAATTCCTTGAACAAACCCTAAAGAAAAGAAGATAACATGAGAGATTTAACGCGAATGCTACATACTGGAAACCTAACGGCACGGGAGAAATTCATTCTCCTCATTCAAAACGACGTGCAAAAGATGAAAACCGGCAAGGATATTTTGACTCCCGCTGATAAGGATGCGTTGGAAAACTGGAAAGCCAAGGATAACAGCGAAGCTCGAGAGTGGAATCGGCTAAATGAAGCCTGGAAGCACACGGGAAGAATGGAGATCGAGGTCGAACTAATATACAAAGATGCCAAAGTTGCATATTTGGCACAACTTCCTGTCATTCTAAATCTACTCTACTACCCCTCATATCGCAGGATGGGCAGATGCATTGATACCTTGGAGAAAATGAAGATGGTCGAGCTCGACGAAGCCGTAAGGATCGCAGCTAAGCAGAAAGAAGTAAAGCTGAAGGAAGGGCTCGATTTCGACTATGCCATTTATCAATTAGCCTTTGAAAAACTGAATCCGGACGACAGAAAGCGTATGAACGAACTCTACCCCGACGTGGAGACAGATCATCAGTATCTTGATCAAGAAGAAATCATTGCCAATCTGTATAACGGAAAATCTGAATTTTCTCCAGAGGCAAAGGGAAAGCTAGCATCTCTCGTTGCGGAACAAAGCTATAACAAATTTGCCAAGGAATATCAGCTTTTCCACTATTTTGCTTGTATTCCTCTTGTCGAAGTAGCTCGATATTTTCTGAAGATGAAAGGTATCGAAGTTACTGAAAAAGCTATGGCCAAAAATCAGGAAGCCGACGATGAGGATACCGGCACCTGTGACGATGTTACAAAGGCTATGGAGAAGTATGCCGTTGAACACAATACAACTATACAGGTCATGCTCAAGGAAGGATGCCTCAAATGGCTTGATGACGGACTTGAGGAAGCATACACACCACTTGCAGTAAGCAGTGATGCTGAGTTATTCAATAGATGGATTGCTATCAAAACAGAGGCAAATTCGATACTCCGCAAACACATCGAAGCGGAAGAACTTCAGATACGAAACCATACAGAGGCGGAGACGATGAAAGAGAAGCTATACAGCAAGCGCCTCTATGACAGCGAATTCGCGGCTGCTAAAGAAGTAATGGAGAGGGTCGGCCTCGATATAACTGAAAAAGGAGAACTCGATGAAAAGAAGGCTTTTGAAAAATTCGACGGGATCGTCATCACCGGCGAAAGCCTGTACAACTTCAACGGCAACTACGAATTTGTGAAGGACTTCAAGGAAAGGACTGACCGTTACGACGCCAATCTCGGCATCGTTTATGCCGATGATGATCCGGAACATAAAGGTGAACACTTGGATCGCGAGCTTATCATCGGCAATCTGAATAATCAGGGCAAGCCGAATTTCTTCAGCATATACAATATGTCGCTTACTATCCTTTCCGGCGTCTTTGAAGGAAAGATGCTTTTAAAGGAGTTTAAGGAGGACGGAAAAACATTTCTCAAATTTATCGACCCGACGATGGAAAAGATATTTCTCGAAAGACGTGAGATGCTCATCGATGGCTATTCTAAACTTTTAGCTTTCGAAGGACTGCTCAAAAAACTGTTCAGAACGTATGAAACAGATTTGACTGGTCACGTATCCGAGAGAAAGGAGATGATAAAACTCGATATAGATCAATATAATGAGGCAATCAGAGTAGCGACGAACACTGATGACCGTAAAAAGAAGGGCTGGAGCGGCATCTTCCAGAGCAACGAGGTACTTTACTTCAAAGACAATCCAATCATAGACATTCATTCGATCAAACCTGACGCCAAGGCTATAAATGAACACGAGGAGAAACTGCTAAAGATTCTCGGAGAATTCTAGCTAGATAATTTTCCCAATTTCTTCCATTATCCGCGCAGTTTCGCTAATAGCAACGATAATTTTTTGGTAGTGCGAGATCTCATCGTCAGATAGTTTGTGTCCTCTTCGGTCTTTGAGCCACTTCTGTGCAGGAATATATCCTCCAATGTGAAAATCCCAAACGGTAGCAGGAACATTCCCGAAATATTGGTCAATGTTAATGAAAACATTGCCGTTTTTATATGAAACAGCCTCAACAGTATTAGAACCGCTAGCGGGGTAGGTGGTTAGAATATTGATATTCTTTGACTCAAACAAATGTAGGTTTCGAAGTTCCCGACCTCGTGAAACAAGAGATTTAAACTGTTGAGCGTCTTTTGGGTATGGTATCCGAGGAAAATCTATCCTTAAAAATTCCTTATATTTTTGCCTATAGGTTGGCGAGTACGACATTGCGTATATGTAATCGAAAATATCCTCCGGAGAAATATCTCCGACTATATTCTTAATTTTTTCGACAATTTCTTTCTTAAGATTCGATACTTTCGATCCATCATCAGCATATAGATACAATGGAAAAACGTAGGTCTGGTCACTGGCCGCATGTATATCAGATATATTTCGTGTGACCAAACTTCTATCAAAATCCTGGGAAGGCGGGATCATGCGACTTGTCAGCAATGATAAATTGTCTTTACCAACAATATTCTTGTTTGTCTTCTCTCGAGGATACGCAAGAAAACCTTTCGAACGCCCAGTATAGAGAGTGTATCGTGTGTCAAAAGGACGGTATTGAATATTTTCGATTTTATATCCAGCCGTAACATCTTTTTTCGCCCACTCTATCTTCCAGTCTCGACCATCCTCAGGAAGATTATATTTCTTTCGTATCTCGTCGACAGGAAGATTCTCCATATCTGTAGCCACTGCTTCAATGCTTCCCCTATCAAAACTTATCGTAAGATCGTCGCGTTTGGTCTGAATGCCTGAATTGTATTCACCAAATATTTCTGTCACAGAAAATCCCTTCTTATATTCCTCCTCGTCGCCAAAGTCTTTAGGTACAAAGAAATAATATGGCTCGGAATAGTTCAATTTATTCCACTTTACATTTTCGATAGTGCTCGCATTGAGAGCCGCAAACTTATCTTCCCGCTTGCCCCATAATTCGAAGTGGTACACATCTGCCAATCCGACTTTCTTTTTGCCTTCTTTCTTTGCGAATATTGAGATTGAGACTCCCTGCTGAATATCGAATACGTTTTCGTCCTTGCCGCCATCAGGAGCTTTCTCCTTTTTCTTCGAATTACCGTGGAGATCGAGAATATAAATCGTATCAAAGGTATCAAGAAGATGCTTGCGCATAGCTCGATGCGTAATGCCGTCGATAAATGAGTTGTTTGTAATCATGGCTACGATTCCGCTGCCATTCTTTTCGATAAAATGCTCTGCAAAACGTATGAACTTAATATAATCGTCATCAAGATTGATTTTTCTCTCGCCAAGCCCGTCTTTGTATACCTTGATGAGATCTTGTATCCACTCACCTTTATTTGATGAGCTCACGCTATATGGCGGATTGCCTAAGACCACCATTATTGGCTTCTCACTTTTTATTTGTGACGCTTTGACTGCCTCTTCTGCAATACTCTGCGAGAGGCCTAAAGAAAATAGTGTGCCGTCCGTATTATGAGCTTCTTCAAGTGAGTTCGTAAGATATATGCCAAGTCGATGATTAAACGAGGTATAGCCAGTATCAGCGAGAGTCATACCGAGTTTCATATGAGCAATGGTATATGGAGCCATCATGAGCTCGAAACCGTACAGTCGCGGCAAAAGATTTTCATCGACATATGACATCCACCTGCCAGTTTGGCCTGTAAATCTGGCGTGTATGGCGCGAACTGTTTCATTCAAGAAAGTTCCCGTTCCCGTTGCAGGATCGAGAATCTGGACGCGATGCATTGATTCCTTTACTTTCTTACCTTGCACGATTTGTGAGATATCGATTTTCGATGTATCCGCAAGACCTTGAGCAAGATCGAAATCTTTCTCAAGAATTGAATCGATTGCGCGAATGATGAAATGCACTACTGGAAGTGGTGTATAGAATGCTCCAAGCTTTTTACGCTGTTCAGCATCGTATTCTTTTAGAAAGTCTTCATAGAAATGAATAACAGGATCGGGACCTTGATGCGTTTTGCCCCAAAGGTCACTCTTCTTAAAATACTCGTTCATCAGCTCCTTGACGTTGACATTTGCAAAGATGTCGCAGAGTTCCCCGACTATGTATGCTAGGCGCTTGTCGAAATCAGGTCCGACAATATGATCGAAGAAATGGCGAAGGAATGGATTAGATGCCGGAACTAGATCGCGGGCCTCTTGTCGAGTAAATGACTCTTGAGATGTATCATGAAAACGTGCGACGAAAAGCCCGTAAACAAGCGTCTGGGCATACATATCAGCAAATGCTGTGGTCGTTAGATCGTGAACAAGTAATTTTTTTACTGTCTCATATACTTGCCACAGACTTTGATTCTTTTCTGCCCCGTCTGTTAAGAAACGAATCACATTATCACGAATACGGCGTGCTTTGCCGCCCATAATCCTAGCAAGTCGAGCGCCGCTTCGTATTTGTTCAGGTTTGCCTTTGAGAAAATCCGAAAGAGTCTCGGCAAGAAGACCGAACCTGCCATCATTATCAATGACGGAATCGCCGACCAGCTCGCCGACGACTATAGGTTCGCAATACCGTTCACCATTCCTGAAGAATCGGAACTCTAGACAGTTGGTCAGTATAAGATTGGAATAGCCGAGGTATCTTTCGAGCTGTTCTGTCCTTTCAACCTTATCCAGATCGACATCTATATCTTTGGTTTCGGCATAACCGATAGTAAGAGGGCCACGAAGAAATATGAAATCTGGCGCACCATGCTCGGATCGTTTAGGCTCATTAACGACAGCCAGCTTTTCATCCAACCTTTTTATAAGATGCTCAAATGCTGGACGGTATGAATGCTCCCGAGCCTGGCCGGTCTTCAATTTACCAGAAATTTCATCAAAATAGGTTTTTACTGCGGAGATCTTATCTCCGACGCTTGTTTGTGACATTACCTTGGACGGTTTTAACTGGCTGAGAACTATAAAGCTCCCCGCCAGGCGATGGCCGAAGCCACCCACTACCCGTTTCCGGATAGGACCGTCCAAGGTGCTCCTGACGAGGAGCTTTTTACCTTGGACGGTATTTATCGCCATGCCCCGTAAGGAGTTTAGGCAATATTCAGTTGTAAATTAATATTAACACAAAAATGAGCTCTGGTCGGTACCTTAGCTTGAATCGGAGATATTGCAAAGTAGAGTTACCAACAGCTAAGAGAGCTTACCTAGAAATACTTTTTCCATGATTTCAGAGGAAATCAAGGTCTTAGGATCGCCATGCGCAACTATCTTCCCCTTATCAAGTACGTACACTCGATTCGAGATCTCAACCAGTGATTTTATATTATGCTCAACAACTATAACTGCCGTCCTGCGTCGCTCATTTATTTCTTTAATCTTGGCAAAAACTTCCTTAACGATCTTAGGAGCCAAGCCTAGTGACGGTTCATCCAAAAGTAGAACCTTCGGATCAGTCATGAGGCCTCTGGCAATAGCTAACATCTGCTGCTGACCACCCGATAACGTGCCTGATTTTGCCTTTAATTTGCCTTTTAACGCAGGAAATAGCTCGAGTACGTTGTTTATCCTTTCCTCTCGTTCATTTCGTGACAGACCGAATCCTCCAATCTCAAGATTTTCCAAGACGGTTAGATGCCTAAAAACCCTGCGTCCTTGTGGCACAAATGAAATACCTCGCTTCACTACTTCGTGGGAAACAGGAGTAAACGCCTGTCCTTCCCAATAGACCTTGCCAGATTCGAAGGCCGCTAGGCCAAATATCGTTTTGAGAATCGTCGATTTACCAGCACCGTTAGGACCCATGAGAGCGACAATCTCTCCTTCATCTACGGCCACAGAAGCACCATCAAGAGCTTTCACTCCTCCGTAGTGAACATGAATGTCCTCAAGTTTTAATAAAATTTCCTTCATATTATTCTCCCAAATACGCTTCAATTACATCTTTTCTAGCTAATACCTCGTCAGGCTTCCCTTCAGCCAAAAGTTCCCCCGAATCCAGAACATAGAGATAATCAGAAAGGCCTCGGATCAGCTCCATATTATGTTCTATGAGGATAACTGCCTTACCTTGCGATCGTAATTCCTGCATTACGGATGAAACTATCTTGATCATTTCTGGAAATAGACCAGCGAAAGGTTCATCGAATAAAATAACTTCCAAATCAGCTGTTCCACTATGACTCATGGCACAGACGCGAGCGATTTCTAATAGTTTGCGTTGACCGTAAGACAAGTTCTTGGCAAGTTCGTTACGTTTTTCCCATAGACCCACTTTTTTGAGCACTGCTTCCGCTTTTTCTATGTGAAACTTATTGTGTCTTTCAAACAAAGATGACCAAATGCTTCGTTGTGTTAGAACGACAAGAATATTATCGATAACGGGCATCTGCTCGAATAATCTCACATCCTGAAACGTGCGCGTAACGCCATAAAACGGTACTTGGTGAGGATGAACTTTGGTTAAAGTCTCGCCACTTACTAAAACCTCACCTTTGTCGAACGGAATGAGGCCGGTGAGCAAATTTACGAGCGTGGATTTGCCTGATCCGTTTGGACCGATGATTCCAGTTATTTTTCCAGACTCAAAATTGAGCGAGAGCTTATTGACAGCATAAACACCATCGAAGTGTTTAACAATGGATTTAGTCGAAAGCTGAAGCATAAGTAAATTATGCCTCAATTTCGCCGTTTAAGAAAGCTTACTTTATCGAGTCCCACACTATATCAAATTGCTCCTTTTGGATCTCAACTATATTTTTATTCTCTATCACAATGGACATGATCGGCTTAACAGTCTGAGTAATGACCACACGGTGCGTTGTTATCACTAAATTGGCGCTCAATTTCGTGTCACTTGGTAAAAATTTAATCGATTGATTTGTACTCTTCTCATGCTCCTTATAGTGACGCGCACTAGGTGAATCAAGAATGAGAGTCCTCACCTTCAAGTTGTATGCGGCACGGCGTTTTATGAAATCCGCAAAATATTCTCGATCCATATCAAGGAATTGCTCCATATTGGAAACAATCATGTAATCATCGCCTGGTTTCAAATCGTCCAGAATTCTATCGTAAACAGATTTAACACCATTGAGCCCCTCATAATATTTAATAAAGCTCTCTTTTCCTTTAAATGTATCCAATGCTTTTAGTTCCGGTAAAATATCACGGAACTTCTGTCTTTTGAGTTCTATCATGCTTTCAAGTTGCTCGGGACTAGCTGCTGCATATAGTTTTTTCAGTCCTTTCACCTGAATTTCTACAAGACCTTTCTGTCGAAGACCTTCGATCACGGCATAAACACTAGTTCTTTTGATTTCTGCTTCTTTGGCAATACGTAAAACCTTGGACGGACCAAGAGAAAGCATGGCAATATAGACTTTCGACTCGTTAATATCGAGCCCGAAATCCTTCAATATTTCTGCAAATTCGACTGTTTTCATGATTTTGTCCTATTTCTCGACAACAATATTATGCCAATTTATATAGCTATTATAGTTCTTTTCTTAACATTCGTCAACACATTTGACAAACTATTGAATGAGCGTAAAATATATGGTATAGAATTAATTCATTAATAACATGAAAAATAAATACACCCTCGGGGCCATTTTAGTAATCGTAGTAATAGTTCTTGTAATAGTAGCTGCTCAATTCTCGAAGCAGAGCGACACGATCAAGATCGGTGGCATGTACCCTCTTACTGGAGGCCTCGCTTCCTATGGCGAGCCTGCTCATAATACTGCTATTATCGCCGTCGACGATATAAATGCTGCAGGCGGAATTAACGGCAAGAAACTCGAGCTGGTATCTGAAGATCATAAATGTGATCCAAAGACAGCCGCATCAGCTTTCCAAAAATTGGTCAGTACTGATGGAATCCATGTACTTACAACTGTTGCATGCAGCGGAACAGTCGCCGCTATGGCACCTAACTTAGCTCAGAACGATGCAGTCTTGCTCGGAACAGTGACAAGCGCTGACAAACTCACAGCAATTTCACCCAACTTCTTCAGAAACTGGGCATCAGACGGACAAGAGGCGAAACTTTTGGCTGATCGCGCAATTGCACAAGGATACAAAAAGATTGCAGTGATCTATGAAGAAACGGATTATGCAAAAGGACTTCAAATCTCTCTCACAAAAGATCTCGCTAATACAGATATAACCGTCACAAGCGAATCATTCGCTTCCGGAGCTACAGATGTCAGAACTCAACTCACCAAACTGCAAGCCACAAATCCCGATGTCGTTTTTGTAAGCGTTCAAACTGTGCCGAGTGGTGAAACAGTTCTTACCCAAATGGAACAACTCGGGTTCAAACCGAAGCATATGTTCATAAATGACAATATTCTCAAGGCTTCAGCGCTACTCACAAAGCACTCGGCCTTACTTGAAGGTGCTGTGGGAGGCGACTACGTATTCCAAGCAACTCCAGAGTTCAATAAGATACTCGCTGAATACAAATCGAAATATGGAACAGATTGCCCTCAGATAAACATCTGTGCAGCCGAATACGATGCCATCCAGTTGTTAGCTAATGCTCTTAAGACAAATCAAACAGCTTCGGGAGTAAAAAACTACCTCGCTCAAGCCAACTACGATGGTGTAAGTGGCAACATCAGCTTCGATCAGAAAAATGATCGAACAAATGCCCGATACTCATTGTTCGTCATTCAGAGCGGAAAGGCTTCACAAATATAAAGCAAAAACACGCAGCTAGCCGAAGCAAACTGCGTGCGTGTCTCAAGAAATTGAGGAGCTAAGGCTCCATCAGGCTCTTGAGCGCCGTATCCCACCGCTTGCCGATGTTATTAAAGAACAGAACTTTCTGCCCGTTAACATTGGCTCGTTGGATGTGATCGAACATTGCCGACACCCACCCGGCGTGATGGTTGCCATCTGTAACGACGGCTACCGGCATGCCACGTTCAGTCATCTCGAGGACGACTGCGAACCCGAGTGGCACGGTTTCAGTGACACCGTAGTGATCGAGGTTCAGCGCTGAGTACTGTTTGTCCGGTCGCATCTCCATGTCCGTAAGGACCACGTCGAAATGCTTCTGACCCACAGCTTTCATCGCCTCCTGCAGACCACTTGCGATCGTAACCGAGTGTCCCTTGAGGACAGCCTCGGCGATTCGGAGATTTCTCTCCGTATCGTCGATGACCAAAACCGAGTAGTGGCTCTTGAATTTGACAAGATCCGAAAATGTCGGAAGTGCCTCTTCAGTCGCCGGCTTCTTGGCCTGATCTGCGATGCGCTTGTCGATCATCTCAAGAAGCTTCGGGATACCACTGTCACCCTCCATGAGCTTCAGTGTGTCCAACAGGCAAACGTTCTCGGGTTGCTTCGCCGTGAGCGGACGCCGCTCCGTCTGAAGAACACAGAACAGTTGTTTGTCGTTGTAGAGGGCGCGGAGATCTTCCGACCCCGTGAGCAAGATGACGTCAGCCGCCTTTTGATCGGCAACTTCAACCAGCTTGTGGTCGGTAAGGCCGACAACCTGTAAAAAGGCCCTGCTCAATGGCCCCGATTTGTGAGCGTAAACGTTAATGTTCATAAATCAATGTGCTTTAGCCATATTTTAGCATCTACCCTTGTATTTGTCAAGGATTTGTGATATAATATAGGTAGTACTTTGAAATTCGATCAACCAAATACCGACTTATGACAGACCAAGAAAAAATCAGCACTTTCATGCGGGAAGTAATTCTGCATGTGAAGGAAGCGTTCTCCGACTATGCCCATAGGATTCATTCCATTGGTGCAAAGACGGTAGAGTATGCACTGACTGCCTCAGAACAGGAAGGCGAGCTCGAGGCAGCTTACGACCCATTGAATCGCTGCATCCTCCTCACTCCCCGTTTCGCAGGCGTCATCTCCCTGATCGCGGAACAGTTCCATAAACCAGGTGACTCTTTTATGGCAACACTCTGGACACTCGCTCACGAAGTCACACATGCCATCTCTCATACGAAGGTCATCAAGGAACCTGACGATGGCAAAAACGGCATCTTGATTATCGAGACTGGCATCGCAACAGCGGCTGCCAGACTCGAGAACGGTAATGTCGTTGGCAGATTCGTAGATCGCGAGATCTTGAATGAAGCCATCACAAATTACTATGTACTCAAGATGGTACAGACACGACTCCCTTCGCTGAAGTCACATCTTCAGAAGCTGTATAAGCAGCTGGGCAATGATCAGGACATTCGTATCGTCGAAAAGCTGATCAGTTTCTCGGGAGAGAATGCGATGCACCAAGCGTATTTCGAAAGAAAAACACGCCCCCTCGAAAAGGGGTTGGCACAGAAAGGCATCGACCCCGAAAAGTTCTTTAGTCTCATGGGCTGCCGCAGCGATAGCGACCGATCAGTAAAGTTAGCGGCAGCACTTCATCTAATCGGGGTCGTACCCAATACGACTTCGAGCTAGGGCAATCTTACGCAAACAGCCGTCAGATAAATCTGGCGGCTGCTTTTGTAATGAGTTTATACTGAATTCAAAAATTTACTTTTTCCAGATGCAGTTTTACGACAAAATCACTTGGTGCAGTTTGTGTAGCAACTCCCGCTACACCATCAAATTCGTTAACTGTTGATAAACATGCTTTTATGTCTACGTTCTTTTTTACACATGCTCCAATAAGATTCACGATATCGTAACCAAAGGCTGAACTAAAGTTTGGCTCCTTACCAAATTTCTCAGAATATTGCTTTTTGAACTCAATCGCCTTATCAGGCAAGGAAAAGTCGTATGAGGAAGAATAAAACGGTATTCCTTGAACCTGCTTGCGGGTATCGAGGTCAGCAAAAACTGCAGACGATTCTATCATGGGTATTTTCAAACCCAATTCGCTCGCTGTTTTGACAATACCAGTAGCTTCAATCGGATTCGCAACCACAAAGATGAACACCTGTAAATCTGAATTCTTTATTTTCGTCAAAACAGTTCTGTAGTCCTTTTCATTAGGCATAAACGATTCCTGAGCAACGATTTGTTTATCATTATTCTTACTGAGTTCATTGATCTTGTCTTTGACTGATACTCCTAATTCATCATTCCTGTACAGCAAAGCTATTTTCTTTGCGCTTATTAGAGGAGAAATTGGATCTGTAAATGCAGGTAGAGCATAATTGGTCGGATCGGTGTAGTATCTTGTTGTAAAATCATTCACAATATTCTGATGATTCGTAGCCACAAGAGAAACAAATAGTGGAACCTTTTGATCCAGAGCTACCTTGGCTAGTGGGACCGAGACAAGAGACAATTCAGATACCATCAGATTAACATCTCTATCTTTTAAGACATTAAATGCGGAGATGCCATCTTGTGCCGTCGATTTACTATCCTGAAAAATAACCTGCAATTCAGGATGATTTCTTAATGCTAATTCCATACCATTTTTAAAAGTCTCTCCCCATAGAGCGGCTGGACCAGTCATGGGCAAAATAGCTCCAACAACATAATTTGAAGACTCGCTTGTTGTTTTATTTTTCGGGATAACAATTGCGAGTATGGCAATAATTACTACTAATATTCCTACTATCCAATACCATTTTGTAGATGAATTCATGAAGTTATATTTAAGAAATTGTTAATTTAACCCAGTGTTACACCATTATGATATTCATCTTACAATGAAAATACCGTACCCACAAGGCACGGTATTTTCTTGAGAATCAAATCCGAATTACAGTTTCACATCATCTACTGGTACAAGCTTTCCACTCTGCACTTGCGTGATCACCATGGGCTGTAATCGCACGCCATTGCTATCAAATGATATTGATCCGGAAGCGCCATTTGGATCTTGATACTTCTTGAGGTTACTTACCCACTTTGCCTGGTCTTTGTCATAGGTAGCCAATGCTGTATTAATCATGTCGTACGAGAAGTCTACCAAAAAGCCGGGAGTTTCTCCGTATTTGGCTTGATACAATTTGGTGAGCTCGTCCATCTTTCCTGACTTGAACCACATAGATATTGCTCCGTTTATCTTGTTAGTATCACCAAGTATGCGGCCATAGTCTGCAAATCCAGTTTGAAGCTGTGCATCGTAGGCAATCGTCGGCAAGGTCTTGTCCACCGTTAGTAATTCTTTTGTGAACAGCGCACCGTTCTGTGGCGATTCGATAACCACGACGGCACCGTAGCCTTCGTTAGCAATCTTGGTGGCATAACTTCGAAACACATCCTTTCCGTTCACAATTAGAGGCGTGAATTCGTGTGTATAATTCTGCTCGAAGATCTTGTAGAAGCTCAATTGCGCTGCGGAATTATCGTAGATCACTGCCACTTTCTTGGAATAAAATCCTGATGAGTTCGCCAAATACTTCGCTAGAAATCCAATTGGCGCGTCAGCCGCCGGACTGAACTGGATGATATTATCATCCCCAACACCGACTGTTTGAACGCCGAGCTGAATGACCGGAATGCCCCTTTTCACGACGTCTTCATGGATTGCATCAATGACCGGTGTCGATAACATAAGAATTGCATCGACTTTGTCCAGATCGACTAACTTTTTATAAGCAGTTACACCCTTTGTAGCATCATATGCATCATCCTCGACGACTGTGGTGACATGCACATTCGGATGATCCTTTTCATACTGTTCAAGAGCTACAGTCATGCCTTTTTGCATATTTTGGCCAGCTGCAGCGTAGTCGCCAGTTAAAGGCAGCATGAGTCCCAATTTAATGGAACTTGAATCATTTCCGCTAAAACCGCGTACTAGCACGATCGCGACGATAATGACAATTGCGCTTCCTATGAGCCATATTGTTTTCTTATTCATGGTAAATATAAAATTAATAATAATTACCCATGCATTATATCAATATGTCAACAGAGTGCATAGAAAAATAGTGTGTTCCCTATTTGCCTTTGATTCACAACGTAAAATACAAAACTAATTGACAAATTTTTTGTCCAATTTATACTTGATGCATGAATTTGAGCCTTAATTCGGCCAGCCTCTTAGGGTTAAGCCCCATTGAAAAAACGATCCTTTTTACGCTTGAATCACCTAAGAGTCTTCAGAATATAGCGGCTGATTCAAAGATTTTAAGGACAAGTGTTTCCTATAATCTTAAGAATCTTGTTAAACGTGGACTTGTGCAACAAGAACGAGTTGGAAAGCGCTTTATATACAGAGCTATATCCACAACGGAACTCTCAAAGAATCTGCAAAGAATAATCGACCGCCTACAACTCGAAAATCTTGAAAGAAAAGGTGTTCGCGTAAAAACATCCAAAGAGGATGAGTTCATCATCCATGTGGGGCCAAAAGAAATCATCCCCGCTTTCAGTCGCATTGCAACAGAGGTAAGGGGAGATCGTGTAAAAGCAATCCAACACCACGAATCATTTAATGAACTGCTCCGCGTGACCACCAAGAAACAACTCATTGAATTTAACCAGGCGGTGATCAAAAACAAGATAATCATTGATGGAATATTGAACGAAGGAGCCTATGATTCCTACTACAAGGAAATAATCACGGATCCGAAGAATCACCTCGAACAGGTCAAAAGTCTCGAGGGTAGAATGTCAGACTATTCTGTTTTTCCTGATAATCGCTTCGACATGAGTGCGGAAATTTGGATCTTCAAGAAAACAAGCATGATCATTAACTGGTACGAGAAGATTGCAATAGAGATTACAAACAAACGAACGACTGATCTCTTACGCGAGATGTTTGAATACGTAAAGCAAGGAAGCAAAAAGATCGACCACAACCTTATGATGAGAAATCTGATTGAAAAAGTAAATCTCAAGAAATGACAAAGGCCCGGGATTGAACCGAGCCTTTTTGTTAGCGAATATCCTTCTCGAGGTGCTTGGCGTGCGGACTGGCTGGCGGATTGTACGAGGGGTATTTCACCTTGAATCCACGAGTGATCCAGTACTCCCACCACCACAGTCGAATCTTGTGGCAGAAGGAACCAAATCGGAGACGCCTGATATAGAGCCAAGACTGAAACGCGATCACATAGTGAATCCGCGTCAGCTTGAACCTATACTGCATTTCTCCGCCTTTGGACGTAATCCACCAAAGTCTGAAAGCGATCCAGACCCAGCGGCCACCCCACATGATAAGAACGGCTACAATGAGCCAAAGGAGCATGGTTGTATTCATAAAGAGCTGCCAGTAGTATAGCAGCTCTACTTGCTAAAGTCAAGTAGTTGTGTCGTAATTTGATTACTTCAAATCCACCATCCTCCCTCCCTGAATGATCATCATCTTAGTTTCGGGCAATCGATTTCCCGTAGGGCCAAACTTTATTTCACCACTAACCCCCTGAAAATCAGCATTCTTCATGTTAGCAACCCACGTCGCCTTATCTGGTGAATATGTCTTCACGAGAAGATTGAACGAATCGTAACCAATATCTGACAAGAATGGGGCATCCGTGCCATACCGTGCCTTGTAAGCATCCTTGAAAGCCTGTGTATCTTCAAGCTTCATTCCGCCAACAATACTGCCATCAAGAACCGTAAGATCTCCCATGATTCGCTGATAGTCTGTATAACCGGAGACAAAATTCGTATCGAAGAAGATCGTCGGCTTGTTTTTAGCGAGCCTAAGATACTCTTTCATGAACTGAGCACCTTGTTGTGGAAACATAAATATGCCAATAGCGTTCGGATTGCCTGATGTGGCCTTAAGAGCATGGGTTCGAAAATCAGTTTCGGCAGAATCTATGACGATATCAGTCGTCTTGCCCTGAAATCCTTCCTTAAATGCATCCACAAAACGGATCATGGCATCTATTTTCGTATAGACCAAAGTCATTTGAGTTATTCCTTTGTTACGCATATAGACTCCGTAGTCTCTTTCTGAAGCGATACTGTCAGGATATATTCCAAAGACATTATCATCAGTGGGCACACGGCCTTGTTCACCGCCTTGAGCGACAGGAATCCCGAGTTTCGTCACAGAATCATATATAGCATCGATTGAAGCGGTTGAAACATTAATGAGAGCATCGATCTTATCGACGTTAACTAATTTCTGGTACGCGCTCACTGCTTTTCCACCAGAAAAACCATCATCTTCAATAGTCATTTTGATAGGCGCGTCCGGATGGGCGGCGTTGTATTGTTCTTCCGCGAGTACCGCGCCATTTCTAAAGTTTTCGCCGACAGCGGCATATTCGCCCGAAAGAATGCTAATAAGCCCCACATTGAAACCTTTAGTCTGTGTGTGATTCTTGGTGCCAAGCAAGTAGACACCGATTATTGCAATAATGACCACGATGATTATTGCCCATGTATATTTTTTATTCATAATAATGATCCCTTTTGGGACTCTATAAAAAGTAATGGTAATAAGCATAACTTGATTTTTTACGAACGGCAAATCTGTATTATAAATTTTGAACATTAAAATTCGTTAATATACCTATGTTTTTCAATGTACAAATGATTTTGTCCATTTAATGTCATCAAAATTATTGACTATATTTGGACTGCCGCGTAGTATGCAAGCATGGATACAACATTAGTTTCTGGGCTAACCAACATAGGATTCACTGACAAGCAGGCACAAGTGTATTTAGCGCTCCTAAAACTAGGAAAGGGTTCAGCTTATGCCATATCTGAGCAATCTGGACTGAAGAAACCGACGACATATGTGATCTTGGACGAGCTCATCGAGAAAGGTGCAGCGCACAGAATTCCTCGTGCTTCAAAACGGATATACAAACCAGTTGCCCCAGAGATACTTTTTCAGGATGCCGAGCATCGCATGGATGAAGCGAAGAAGCTTCTGCCGTCACTCAAATCCATCGGGAGTATAAAAACGCCTGAGAAAATGAATGTGATGCATTTCGAAGGCTTAAAAGCATTCAAAGAGGCCTTGCATTATCGAATCGAGGAAGCATTTGGAAAGGAAATAGTCGGTTTTTATGCAGAAGCGAAAGATATGTCAGCGAAACTGCTTCAAATTTGTGAGGAATATAATGAATTTACCGCAAATAACAACATAACACTTAGAGCTTTTGTGCCCGACCATCCATCTCTTGTGAGTTTCAGAAAAACGGATACGTCTCAGAAGCGAATAACTCACATTCTTCCATATTCGATATATTCGTCAGCTGTTTCAATCGACACTTTCTCAAATATTGTCCGTCTTGTTCTTAACCGAAACAATCAGATGGTGATTATCGAGAACGCCGATCTGGCAAAGACCATTCGAGAAATATTTAACTTTATGTGGAAGAACAAAGACTTGGCACACCAGTTATCTAGTATTTCAAAAATGACAAAGGCCCGGGATTGAACCGAGCCTTTTGAATTCTACTTATCAGAGCCTAGTCACCGGCCGGATCCTCCGGACCGGAATGATACTGGGATTCGGCTTTTTGAAGCTTAGCGAATTCTTGCATCACTTCCTCGATCCGGCGAGCCGGTTCTGACATCTTATCGATCGACTCGATTAAAGGCCTAACGCGCTCCTTTAATTCGTTGAACTTACGTTCAGCCTCCTCTCGGAGATGTTTCTCCTGCTCATATAGAGCTTTATAATCAGTTTCACTCATATTCATAATCCTTTCAGCCGAAAATAGCCTAGCATCAAAGTAAACTATAAGTAAATGGTACTGAAAATACTCATGAGATACCGTATTTCTTCTCAACAATTGTAAATATCTGTTTTAATGCACGCGCAACACGATCGTTTTCTATGATTATAGCTTTCAAACTATGTGGATCAATTATCCTCACAAAATCCTTAACCACATCAATGGAAATATCTGAGGAATATTCTGCTTCTGAGACGGGCACAATTTTCTTATATTCCTCCGGATACTTTAATCGTAGATCACGAATTGATTCGTGATCAGGAGTTATACCCGCGATAGTTATATTATTTTTCAAATATTGCTTTCCCCATTTATCAAGAAGACCAAATACATCCTTCTCAATGCCACTGTTTTTTGCCCAAAAACCCGAGACAGTTTCACCTTTCAATTCGTTCATTCTGTAAAATAATGCATCTTTTACACCCTGAAAGCCTTCAAAATATAGGGTCTTAATAGATTTTTTTTGGACAGAAATGGCATTAATTTTCGGCAATAATCGCTGAAATTCGTTTAAGTTTTCCTTAGCGCGTTCAAAAAGCTCGTTAGGCGGTTTTGCCTGATATACAATCTTTTTAGGATGAGGTATTTTCAGCGCTATCCCCTTTTTCCTCAATTCATCAAGAATTATGTAAGCTGTTGGCCTCTTTATACCAGCTTCCGTGGAAATTTCTGCCACAGTAGCTTCCCCCAGCTTGAGAAGTGTGACATATATCTTGGACTCCTTGTCCGAAAGCCCAATATTATTCAGAGAGCTACTGATTTGATCCATGTCACAAACATATCAGAGATAGGGCTTTTGTCAATAATTCTGACAAATTGTACAAATTACCTTAAATCTGGCTTAGCGTCGGGTTATATTATTGCAAGGATTGTTCATTTATTTGACACATTTGTGACCGCGCAGTATTATGATCATATTATGCAAAAAATATTGTACGCTGTTTTAGCAATCATTGCGCTTGTTATTATCTTTATCGTTTATGAAAATAGGATTTCACACCAGAACGTACGTATTGGTTTGATTTCACCGTTAACTGGATTAACAGTCGGAAATGATAACCTTGGTCAGGGGTTCTTGAATGGTGCCATCCTTGCAAAAGAAGAATTCGAATCAAAAAATCCTTCTGCTCCAAAAATGGATCTGATAGCGGAAGATGACGGTTATGATTCTAAGAAAGGATTATCGGCATATCAAAAGGAAGTGTCTATCGATAAAATTGACGCTTTGATAAATCTTTCGTCTCCAACAATCGACGTTATCAAGTCGGATGTTCAGAAAAAAGATATTCCAGTTCTACAACTCGGGGCTGAAAGTGAAATAGATAAGGACAATATTGTGCAGATCTTCCCCGATCAGACCGCAGTAGGCATGCTTGGTGATTCTGCTAATACGCAGGGCGTTAAGACTGTGACGGTCGTGATGCAACAGATAAAAGCCTACGAGAAGTTCCTTTCAGATTTTGAAAAGAAATTTAACGGGACGGTATCCATCGTGCGCGTGCCGATGACAGAGCGAGATTTCAATCCGGTAGCCCTGAAAATCAAAGAGCTAAACTCGCAGGGACTTGTTATGTTTGTAGATGGAAAAGTTGGAGGACAGATTCTCACGCGAATGGACCAGCTCGGATACCATGCGCCTCATTTGTACTTCGACTTAAACCTTCAGTTTTCCTTCACAGATTACCAAACCACCCTTGGCTCTTCTATGAACCGCATACTGAACGGCAGTACTGCCATGTATTCAGCCTCTGAAGTATCAGCTGATTTTACAAACAAATATAAAAAGCGCTTCAATTCTGACCCAAGCGAGCTTGCAGGTTATGGTTACGATGCATATTTGGTCATGGCTGAAACATATAACCCAGACAAGAGTCGTTGGTTAAATAATATCGAGAAGTTCAAGGGAGATGGCGCAACTGGACCAATAGCTTTTGACGAGCTTGGAATGGGTCTCCGTGTTCCTGAGTGGAAGATGGCTACGTATGAAAACGGAGACTTCAAAATCTAATCCGCAGACTTTACAATCTGTACTCCCCGACGAGGCCTTGAGGGCGGTAAAGCATAAGTAGAATTAGTATCACTCCATAAACCACCTGCCTCATTTGCGCTGCAATATCATCTGGAAAACCAACGAAGCGTAAAATTTCCGGCAGGAGGATTAGAAACACTGCTCCCCAGACTGAACCCTTGTTACTAGCAAGACCACCGAGAATTATTATGGCCAAAATAAAGATTGATTCCGTGAGACTGAAGCTGGATGGGTCAATGAAAGTTATATATGAAGCAAATAGTGATCCTGCAATCGAGGCCAACATCGCCCCAATCACAAAAATCGCAAGCTTGTACCATAGTGTGTGGTATCCAAATACAGAAATCGCTTCTTCATCCTCTCTAATCGCTTTCAAAACTCGGCCGAATGAAGACTTGGCAATGAAATGGCAGACTCCGAAAACCAACAGCAAGAAGACTACTGATAAAATTAGAAAAGATAAGTTATCAGAGAAAGTGAATCCAAATAGTGAAGGTCTTGAAATGCCGGGAATACCGAGCGGACCACGTGTAAGTGATTGCCAATTTAGGAAAATACTATAAATAATTACGTTAAAGCCGAATGAGCCAAGTGCGTAGTAGTCATCTTTAAATTTAGAAAGAACAAAGCCGATCAAAAGACTGCAAACACCAGTTATTGCCATTCCAATTATTAAAGCTAGGAAGAAATTCATTCCCAAGCTTGTTAGCAATATCGCTGTGACATATGCGCCAATGCCGTAAAACGCAGCTTGTGTTACTGAAAGTAATCCAGTGAAACCCACAACCAAGTTCAAAGAGAGACCTAGGATGGCATAGATTGAAATTAGAATTGCTAAGTGAATTAAATATTCCATATTATCTTCTTAAAATACCTTGTGGTCTGAACAACAAGAATAAAATCAGCACAGCGAAGGCGATAGCATCCTTCCATTCCCCTGAAATCTGCCAGATCCCGAAGTTTTCGATGAATGCGAGTAAGAACGCCCCTATTACTCCTCCATAAACATTACCGATCCCACCGATGATCGAAGCGATGACTCCTTTGAGAAGCAGTGATAGCCCCATCGTCGGCTCGATGCCCGTATCAAAGCCAATCAGAATGCCGGCCAGTCCTCCAATGGCTGAACCAATGAAGAAAACCCAGCCAATTATCTTGTTTGTATTGATACCAACGATCTGTGAAACCTCTTCGTCATCGCCGATTGCTTTGATGGCCTTACCGAATAATGTGAAACGGAAAACAAGACCTATGCCCACCATAATGAGGAGACCGAGAATCAGAGTAATCAGTTGAGTTTGCGTAATCACTCCCCCGAATACATTGAATACGCTCTCCGAACCTGCGCTTTGTGAAAGGGTCTGAAATTGGCTCGTGAAAAGAATAGCGATGATAGCTTGAATGGCAGTTAGAACTCCGAGAGCTGCGACCAAGAGGACCATGCCAGAAGATTTCTTGGCTCGAAGCGGCGAGTACACCAGACGATAGACTAGAAAGCCGACAATGCCAGCAATGAGCATGCCGAGAATGATCGATACGTAAATATTCAAGCCGAGCGTCTTGTAGAAGTAGAACACTGAGTATCCCCCAACAGCTGTGAGAGCACCGTAGCCAAGGTCAAAGAATTTCGCTGTGCCATAAATGAGATTAAAACCAAGAGCGATCATGGCGTAGATCGCTCCGGCAATAATGCTATTCAGAATGAGTTGAGGAAGTATATCCACGAGTATCAGTTTACAACAAAAATCGCTCTCTGTAGAGCGATTTTTGTTTGAAGTAAGTAACGATTTAGTTTGGAATCAGCACCGCCTTGCCGTCCTTTATCATCTTTACAGAGGCCTCAGTAATGAAGAATCCATCTTTATCAATCGCGATTTTTCCGAAGATTGGTGAATCATCATACCCGGTCTTTATGATCGCATCCCTCATCTCTGTGGGAGTCAGTTTACTATTTGATTGTTCCTGAGTTCGAATGAATAGAGATACAAGATCGTAGACATAAGTTGCTCCAGGCTTCGGAGTATCACCAAATCTTGCCTTATATTTGTCAGAGAAACTCTGATCAACCCTAACGTCGGAAATAAACCACATTCCTTCGAATAACGACGGATCGTTACTCCATTCGAATGTCTCGACGCTAGTCATCGGCGTTTTCACACCAAGCTCTTTCATTTGTTTTGCGAAGATCTCGATCTCAGGCGAAAACATTTCCACGAGAACGATATCGGGCTTTAAGGCTTTGATTTTCGTGACTATCGTTCTGAAATCCTTATCACCAACATTGGTAAGATCATCCGATAATATCTTTATATTTGTATTTGCCAATGCTTCCCTAACCGGTTTTGTGACTGCGAGCGTCCCAGAGTGATTGGTATCAACGATAGAAATCGTTTTGTATCCTCTCTTTACCATCTCTTCAACTGATAACTGTCCCTCTTTGAAAGGAGGCGTCCAGTGAATAAAGTTGTAATCACCAACAGCGGACGTGGGATCTGAAGCAAGTCCAAATCTAGGTACTTCGGCATTTTCGTTTATAGGAGCGGCGGCATTACTTGTCGCTGATCCAAACGTGACAATTGCGGACACTTTATCTATGTTCACGAATTTGCTTACAACAGTCGCAGTCTTTGCTGGATTGAAAGCATCGTCTTCGATGTCCAATGAATAATCGTACTTAGTCTGACCAGCGTCAGCTAGCGCCATTTGCGCAGCGTTTCTAGCCGATTCCCCAAGGAACGCAGCACCTCCTGTTAGAGGCAATGCAAGGCCGATCTTAACAGTCTGCCTCTCTGCCGGTTGCTTGGAGCCACCAGATAATGTGACGCCCAAGACTACTGCAACTAACACTATGACCCCGACAATGATCCAAATTAATTTTTTGTTCATAATTTTTATTAATTACTAATGCCAAAATTATAGTATATTACGCAATGCTTGTGTCGCGTTGTAAATGTGGTATCTTGGAAAATGGCTAAATATAGGCACGTATTTATCACTCATTCAATTCTGTCCGTTCGGATGGACAAATTTCACTGTTTCCTGTATGCTAAACGCATGAACAACACAACTTTAAGTACGGTATTGGGTAGGAGCGGATTAACCGACAAGGAGGCCGCCGTATACAGTGCCCTCTTGGAACTTGGTGGAGGCTTTCCATCCAAAATAGCTGATCATGCAAGAATCAAAAGAAGCACGACCTATAGGATACTTCTTGAGCTTTCAGTTAAAGGACTGGCTAATGAGATTAAGAAGAGAAATAAAGTCTTCTACCAACCCGAGAGCCCTGAGAAACTCGTTCACTACGGCAAGACTAGAATACGTATGGCCGAAGACCAACTCGAAAACATAGAAAAGATCGTGCCTGAATTGCGCAAAATATTTTCTGCTTTCGACAAAGCGCCAAAGATACGATTTTTCGAAGGTCCAGATGCTGTCAAGAAAATTTGTGTCGATATGATATCCGAGCCAAAGAAATATGAGATGCTTGCATTTTCTAATGCAAAATTATTCAAGGATTATATGCCAAAGCGCGATCTTCGCGATTTTATCAAAGGTAAAGAACGGCTGGGTATCACGACCCGCGGGATTCTTCCTGATACGGCAGAAGATAGAGTATACGACAAGGATGTTTTTTCGGGGATCCGCAAAGATCTATGGCCAATTATGCGCTTTGTGCCCAAAGAAGACTTCCCTTATGAAGCAGAACTGACCATTTACGGACAAAACAAAGTCTCCATAACAAAACTAACCAAAGACAATGTCATCGGTATCATCATCGAGGACGACACTATTCACGGAATGATGAGGATGATTTTTGAGATTGCCTGGAAGCAGGCGAAGGTGTAATTGCTACTGTATCTGAATTACTTGCCCATCCTTAACTCTTTTCACTACATAACCAACATGAGTGATGTCTCCATTAGCATCAAAAGATACTTGACCTGTTACACCTTGGAAATTCTGGCTGCGAATCGCATCAGGAAGCTTAGTAGCATCGGTACCAACCTCTTTCATTGCAGAAGCTAACGCCGTCACAGCATCATAAGCCTGAGGAGCACATATAGGAACCTGTTTCTCACCGGTCTTGGCTATATACTTATTTTGGAACGCTTCATCAGAATTTCCCGTGGAACCAGCATATAAGATATCCGCATTTTTATTCACTGCGCTAACAAACTTAGGATCACTCCATGTATCCGTACCGAGAAGTTTTGTCTTTATTCCAAGATCCTGCGCCTGTTGTACTGCAATCAATGAACCCTCAATATACATTGGCATGTAGATATAATCAGGATTGGCAGCCTTTACTTTCGTTAGCTGAGTTTTATAGTCACGCGATTCCTGAAGGGTTCCCTCCACATCAACAATTTTCCCACCGAGTTCGGTGAATCTTTTTGTGAACACATCTTTGATGCCAGTTCCCCAGTCAGATATATGGTAAAGAACGGCAACATTTCTCGCGCCAAGAGTGTTGTATGCGTACTCTGCTGCAAATTTGCCTTGGTATGAATCTGAAGGATAAGTCCTAAAGAAATATGGACCTGATTGGCTCAAAGACGGTGCAGACGAACAATATGAGATCACAGGGACTTTTGCATCACTAGCAATTTTTACAAAAGAGGCTGTCTCCGAAGTGCAAAGCCCGCCAATAATAGCAGTTACCTTGTCATAACTGATGAGTTTTTGTCCTGCACTTAAACCAGAAGCTGCCAAACATTTGCCGTCTTCATAAATAACCTGAAGCTGGCGACCATTAACCCCACCTGATTGATTTAGCTCATCAATCGCAATCTCAACAGCCGACTTGCTAGCTTGGCCGAGCGAAGAAGTATCGCCAGTCAAAGGTCCAATAAAACCTATCTTAATGGGACCTGAACTTGTAGTCGATGACCCACGAGAAATGGCAATAATTATAAGGATTGCAACAACGATGCCGACTATCCACCAGATTGTTTTCTTCATGTTATTAAAAAGATTAATTTTTGACGATTAATACTATAAGTATAAGCATATTTCATCATTTCTGCATAATTCTCGAGGAGAGTTACCTACAATTTATCAACTCCGACGGATCCTAGACTCATCGGATGGGTTCTGTCATTCCTTGAGGTATGGAAACTACCCAAAGGCCAGTCGGGCTTCCGGCCAAACCATCAAGCCCAGTAAAGGTTAGATACTGCTTGTATGCTCGTAAAAGCACCGAGCAGGAGGATCGGCAGGTGCTCTCTATCGATTCCCAGATAGTTGAAATGCAAAAAATGGCGGTTACCGAAAATCTTGAGATCGTTATTACAAAACGCGAGTCTCATTCAGCCAAAGAAGCTGGGCAACGTCCGGTCTTCAACGAAATAATCGAGGATATAAAGAAAAGTAGATTCGATGGCATTCTGACATGGGCACCGGATCGAATAAGTCGAAATGCTGGTGACTTAGGCAAAATAGTTGATCTCATGGATCAAGGGTTGCTCAAAGAAATCAGAACCTATGGCGGTCAAAAATTCACGAACAATCCAAATGAGAAGTTCTTGCTGATGATCCTAGGAAGTCAGGCAAAACTCGAGAACGACAACAAGGTAATCAACGTAAGACGTGGCTTGAGAGCCAGGGCTGCGATGGGATTGAAACCTTCCTTAGCCTTAACTGGCTATCTGAACAGTAAAAACAAGGACGAAAAGTGCCAAGTCATCGTAGATCCGATTCGAGCACCAATTATTAAGAAGATGTTTGAGAAAGTGGCGAATGAAAATCAGTCTGGCAGACAAATTTACAGATGGCTCAAAGATTCCGGCTTCACAACGAGAACCGGAAAGGCTTTAGCTCTCGGAAATATCTACCGGCTTTTGAGAATGCCTTTCTATTACGGCGTATTTGAATACCCAAGAGGAAGCGGAGAATGGTATCAAGGTAAGCATGAACCAATTATTACGAAGGATCTATTCGATATCGTGCAAGATAAAATTCTAGGTGAAAAGAAAAAGGCTTACGGTCGAGAATTCGCCTTTACTCGGATGCTTGAATGCGGTTATTGCAAATCCGGTGTGACAGCTGAAGAAAAGGTTAAAGAACTGAAAGACGGAAGCGTAAAAGCGTACGTATTCTATCGATGTACAAAATTGCGAAACCTCGATTGTAATAATGATCAAGTGAGCGAACAGATACTGATCGATGAGACACTGAAGATAATAGACAGCATGAGCCTCGACAAAAGTGAACTGAGGCAAAAACTCGAGAAAGAAGTGGCACGCTATGCCCTATTCCAAACTGGAGTGCTCAAAAAAAAGTTGCCCCAGATCAAGAACCAACACGACATCAACATAAAGACCTTTGCGAAGTACATACTTCAGCATGGGACGCTCACAGAGAAACGAGAGGTGTTGTCGTGTATCAAGAGTAGGCTAATTCTAAAGGATAAAAAACTGAATCTACTAGAAAATGTATGTTCAGAAAAATCCACGATTACCAATTAATATTAATTCTTATCATTTATGGCCTAACAGAGCCATATTATTTATATAATACTGGACAAAATGAAATTTTGCTTGACAAATTTTATGGGCATGCTATACTTGTATAGTAATAAAGTACATTGATTTGGTTGGGGATTGCGGTTCGCGGCACCCTAACTGTTTGACAGCGATAGTTCCCCAAGGACGGATTGGCCAAAGGGAATGATGACTCCAGTCCCATCGGGATAGGTACCACCCGATGCATTGTTCACCGGTTGGCGGAACCACATGGTTCCATTGCGTCAGTAGACAGGTCCCGAGCAATGACGTTATTAAAGTGCTCCACCCCTTAGCTTCGGCTTCGGGGTGTTTCTTTTTATATCAGGATTTAGCTAGTGCCCTTTTAATAAGCTCATGCATATACTTATCCTTATTTTCTCTATAAGCCGAATAATCATCTGCAAATTTCACGAATAATTCATCCTTAATTTTTGAGTACGTAGTGACTTCCTCTGGATGCGAGCGAAGAAAGTCCCTAACTGCAATCATTTGAACTACATGCGAGTGACCAGGAGGAAAGAAATGAATGTTAACAATAGGCTCATGACCATTCATAACTCGAAAGAGGTGTGATCCTTTCATTACAAACTCACCAGCATCAACGAATCCAGCAGCTAAGAGTTCTTGAGTGTGAGACTCAACGATTTTCATATCAACCACAACGAGAACATCAATACATGGTTTTCCAGACATGCCGGGCACAGAAGTGCTGCCAATGTGTTCTATTTGAACTTCAGGACCAAAGATTTTCCTGACTTTGTCAGCGTACAATTCAAATCGTCTCGGCCACTCAGGGTCGTATGAAACGATCTCGTATTTTCTATCTTTATATACTTCTTTTTTCATTTTTTGACGGATCCGAGTGTCGGACTGAAATAGCGCGCTTGTTGAGCCATCCGCATCGGCCTTGGTTGTGCGGGGTGCGGGAGTCGAACCCGCGACTTCTGTTTGGAAAACAGAAATTTTACCGTTAAACTAACCCCGCATAGTGAGAATACGGTCAATCGTAGCAAGGATTTTACGATGTAACAAGACACCAAAATCTTTGTTACCATTGCTGACCACACTCATATGGGCAGTCCCGTACGGTAATACATTCACTTTTTTCGATCTCTTACCGACTCTCCTATCAATAAAACAGGGATAAAATGATTTCTTCCCCAAACCAAGTTCTTTCATCCAATATGTTAAGACTCTTTTCTCATTATTGTCAGGGTATATATGAACTCTAATACGAATATTTTTATTCATCAAACCAAAACATTCTTTGAGCCACGACAGGCAAAACCCAATGGTACGCGGATCAGAATTTGCTATTCTAGTACTATTAAAGGCCCTACCACCTTCCCCGATATAAATCCCAATTCCAACGAGAAACCTATCTCTTTTTGACAAGACGCCAACTGATTCTTGTGCGTATTTATACGCGCGGGCAAGAGAAATGGCTTTGTCAGAACGTTTTGTCGCAACTGCCTGTTTTTGACCATGAGCTACGGAGTTCCTTGTTATTTCATTCGGAAAAAATGTAACGCTCTTTAGCCATACACTTAGCGTACTTTTTGCAACATCAAGCTTCTCGGCAATATATCCAAGAGAGTACCCCTGTTCGCGAAGCGATATGGCTTTATTTTTATAATTCCTAGAATACATATCGAACAAAGTATATCTGTTCAACTATAGTATGTCCAGAAACTTACTTCCCCTCTCCGTGATGAATCTTGTGATCTTCTTTGACCGTATCACGGATTTCATCAACTTCATTTTTGAGCTCCTTCACGACCTTCTTTATATCGTTGAGCGTTGCCTCTTCATCCCTGATCTCACGTTCAGTCTTTTCGTGTATTTTTTTCTCTTTACGCAAACCACTAATAAGAATCGTATCGCCAATAAAATATGAAACGAACAGACCAGTAGCGAGCAAGACAGCCAAAACCAAAAGCAGATTCACTGGCTCATAAAAAATAAATCCCAGCCAACCTCCCTTCGCCTGCAATATGTCTGCCGTGTGCCACACGCCACGCCAAAACAATACAATGGCAATACCGCCGATGATCGTGTAGAGAATAGGAAAACGACTCAAATGACCTCGGATACGATCTTCAAGTTTATCGAAAAATACAAAAATTCTTTTTATCATTGCGGTAAATTATAGCATGCCGTCGGGATTCGCCCGCGACTCAAAACTCGCTACCTGCGAGCACATTGCTAGTGGTTATATAATGTCAGTCGGAGCGCCGGGATTCGAACCCGGAGTCACCTGTTCCCAAAACAGGCATGTTAGCCGTTACACCACGCTCCGCGATTGGCTCATACTAGCACGTGTATACCAGAAAGGTCTACCTCACCTATCAGATAATGATGTTTCTAAGCCAGTACACTTGCGAGCAGCGTGTCTGCATATTTATGTAGACTGAGAGCACATGAAACTCAAATGGTGCGTCTATCCCCTGTCCGATATCAGACAAATACGTTTCGATCATTCGTCGTATTCTCTGTGTCTTATGCCTGTGAACATTATCTTCCGGACGATGTCCCCTATCACGAGAGGCGTGCGACGCCTTCATTGATTTGACCTCACAGAAGTGAAAGACCTGCCCTTCCCGAGCAATAATATCTATTTCACCCCATTTACGTTGATAATTACGGGCAACTACGACAAAACCGCGCCTCTCAAGAAACTTGCAGGCGATATCTTCTCCCACATTACCTAAGTACTTAGTATTCATGGTTTATAGAATGCTTCACGTGAAATGTTTCTTGTGAAACATTTAATTATGACAACATATTTGTCCTGACTTTTAAAACCAGTGCGTTAATATATGGCTACAAATATAGCTTTATCGGATCGGTAACCCCAAAAGAACATGATTTTAGGCCATTTCTACGAAAATAAGCCATTTTTTGTGTCTTTTATGCCCGTTACTCACAGACTTATCCACAGTTTGTCTGTTAGCTCTACGGTTTTAAGCCATATTTTATGTTTTTGGATAAAAAGACAGGGGAAAAGTGTTAATAAGACAGTTATTTCAGGTGCACGTAGCACAAATACGCCTATTCGGCGACTATTTATTTTTATGAAGGGGAATTTCTGTGCGGGTAGGGAGAATCGAACTCCCATCTCGTCCTTGGCAAGGACGCATTCTACCACTAAACTATACCCGCGTTGCCCTCTGTAACCTCTGGCGAAGGAGGACCTTCGCTCTACGCTTCGCCCCGAGTTTTGGCGGGCAAGCCCACCAATTCGGCGCAATTACGTGAAAGAAGTATAGCGCAAATTTAATAAAATGCAAAAGTTTGGTGCTCCGCACTACGAAGCGATTCGAAGAATCGCGAAGTGGTGCGCCCGGAGGGATTCGAACCCCCAACAACGGTTCCGAAGACCGGTATGATATCCATTTCACCACGGGCGCATTGGTTACATACTAACGCAGATAGTAAAAAAGCCCAAATTGTACTAGAATAAGCCACATAATGACCACGAAAGCCGTAAAAAGTAGTCCTATTCCGGCGGAAATAATCCGCATCGTCGAAACCCTAGAAAAGGGCGGTTTTGAGGCGTATTTGGTAGGCGGTTGTGTCAGGGATCTATTCCTCGGACGCATTCCGAAGGATTGGGACGTGACCACCAATGCGCACCCTGAAGACATTCAGGAACTATTTTCCAAGACGGTATACGAAAATGTATATGGCACTGTGGTTGTGATAGATGAGACTACCGAGGACATTTCTCTCAGGAATGTTGAGGTGACTCCGTACCGACTCGAAACAGGGTACTCCGATCGCCGCCACCCGGACAAAGTTCAATTCAGCAGCAAGATAGAGGACGATCTCAAGCGTCGCGATTTCACCGTGAACGCTATTGCCGTGTCCCTTTCGAAAGGGGCCATAAAGGACATAATCGACCTTTACGGCGGTTTTGTCGATATAAAGGACAAAACTATACGGACAGTTGGAAATCCTCAGGATCGCTTCAATGAAGATGCTCTACGTATGATCCGCGCTGTTCGTTTTGCCGTAGAACTTGGTTTCACCATAGAGCAGGGGACTCTGGGAGCTATCAAAACTCTTAATTCGGCGATAAAGGATGTTTCACATGAAAGAATTCGTGACGAATTCTCGAAGATACTAATGTCACCTGATCCTATGAAAGGTATCGAACTTCTCCATGAAACGGCTCTACTGCAACATTTCATACCAGAACTTGAGCAGGGAATAGACGTCGCCCAGAATCAGGCTCACGCTTTCACGGTCTGGGAACACCTCCTGAGGAGTCTGCAACATGCCGCAGACCAGAAATGGGGCCTAGAAATAAGGCTGTCTGCACTGTTTCATGATATTTCCAAGCCCCAAACTAAGCGTCTTTCACGTGAAACAGGGCAGCCGACATTCTATGGTCACGAGGTAATTGGTTCACGTGAAACACGTAAGATACTGGAGAGATTGAAGTTTTCACGTGCAACAATCGACAAAGTAACCAAATTGGTACGTTGGCACATGTTTTTCTCAGATACAGGCACGATAACCCTGTCAGCCGTAAGGAGGATGATTGTTAATGTAGGCAAAGATAACATTTGGGACCTCATGAATGTCCGCATCTGTGACCGTATAGGTACAGGGAGGCCGAAGGCAGACCCTTATCGTCTTCGTAAATACAAATCAATGGTTGAGGAAGCGCTTCGTGATCCTGTTTCCGTGACCATGCTCAATATTGATGGTAAGAAGATCATGGATATCGCGAGTGTACCCGCTGGACCCAAGGTCGGGCTTGTATTGAACGCGCTTATGGAAGAAGTCCTTGAGGATCCGAAGCTCAACACTTCTGAATATCTGGAGAAACGTACTCTCGAATTAATTTCTCTACCAGAAAAAGAACTGAAAGCGCTCGCAGAAAAAGGCAAAGAGAAAAAACACGAGGCCGAAGAAAAAAATCTCACCGAGATACGAAAAAGACATCACGTTTCGTAATTTCTCGAGGAGATTTTGAAATGTCTTTTAGCTATACCTATACAGGGTATTGCTCCGCTCACTTCGTTCGCGGGTTATACCCATTGGAGGGTATTGCTCCGCTCACTTCGTTCGCGGGTTATCCACAGCGATGTCCTTTACAGACATTTTTAAAGGACATATAATAACTCCAGATTCAGTTTGTTGTCCGAGGTGATCGCAGAAAAATAGTACGGAAAAAAATAATTGCACAATCTTGATATATGAGATAGTGCTCGCGGTTCGGTACTATTTTTCTGCGATCCAAACAAACAGTTGGTTCTTTCAAAAAGCAGGGTAGGCTTCACACTCATAGGAGTACGAAGAACTTTTCTGCGACCTTTAGCTGCTAAGTCATATGGCGGTGTACTTGTTCTCAAACACAACTACGCTTCCTTCGGGAAAGCACTCATCTTTTAGATCACAGTGCACACCGTTAACTTAGGAACCATTTGGACGCACCAGACCGATAAGGTCTGAACGGGTCAGTTAGACCCACAAGCTCTTTCTCTTCGTCGCTCCTCTAGTTCGTGCCGCATCAATGCGATTTCACCTTTCTAGAGGTCGCAACGATGCGGCTTTTCTTTTGCCTGCCGAATCTTTCTTGCCCGCCGTAGCTTCAGCAGAGGAGGGAGCGAAGGTGGGTTTTGCCCAAATTCAACTTTTTTGTATTTATAGAGCTCAACACCATAGTAAAATTACCCAACAATTTTGGGTAATGTCGAGTCTAGGCCGGGCCTAGACTATATCTCAATCATCACCGGACAGTGGTCTGATCCCATGACCTCATCGAGAATTGCGGCCTTTTTGACCTTACTTTTCAATATTTTCGAGACAAGAACGTAGTCAATTCTCCAGCCAACATTGCGTTCACGTGCATTGGCCCAGTGTGACCACCAGGTATAAAAACCGTTGCCCTTATGGAAAAGTCTGAATGAATCAAGGAAGCCGCCGGCAAGCATATTATCAAAACCTTCACGTTCTTCCTTGGTGAACCCTTTGAGGCCCTCATTTTCCTTGGGACGAGCCAGATCGTCAGGAGTGTGCGCGACATTCAAGTCGCCACAGAATATGACTGGCTTGTTCTTCTCGAGCTCTTTGCAATAAGCGAGGAACGCTGGGTCCCACTGCTTGTGTCGAAGGGGAATACGGCTCAAATCTTCCTTGGCATTGGGTGTATAAACGGTTACCACATAAAAAGTATCGAATTCCGCCGCAATAACGCGCCCCTCTGTACGAGGATCGCCATATTCATCAGCGACAAGGCCAAATTTTTCACAAATCGAATCAGGAATACCGTTTATGACCGAAATCGGCTTCACTTTGGTGAAAATAGCAGTACCAGAATACCCTTTTTTGACGGCCGAGTTCCAATATTCTTCATATTCAGGCAAATCAACCTCCGCCTGGCCTTGCTGAGCCTTTGTTTCTTGGAGACAGAGAATGTCTGGATCGTATTTCTCAATGAAAGGCAGAAAATTGTCCTTCTTGAGGACCGCACGAATGCCATTTACATTCCAAGAAATAATCCGCATGCGGAAAGTGTAGCACTATCTCTTCTTCCCGTGAAATTGTTTGTACACCTGCTTGAGCTGGGAATCGGTCACGTGAGTATATATCTGAGTAGTACTAATATCTGCATGACCAAGCAACATCTGCACCGAGCGTATATCTGCACCATTACTGAGAAGATCGGTAGCGAAGCAGTGTCTGATCATATGAGGAGTGACACGCTTGGGAATACCGGCTTTGATTGCGTATTTCTTGATGATCCGCTGTACAGACCTGGTCGTCAGGGGAGTATCGCCTGCGTCTTTGCCGTCTTTTTTCTTGCCAGAAGAGCTGGCCTTGAGGGCACGCTCACTTATTTCCACGAATAGGGCATCTCCCATGTCTTTCCTGGCATCAAGATATCTCTTCACAGCCGTTCGCGCCTCGGGGGACAGGAATACCAGACGCACTTTGTCGCCCTTGCCACGGACCGTGAATTCTTCGGCAGTGAGGTCAATGTCTCGCGAAAGGGAACAGAGCTCGGCAACACGTAGACCAGTGGAGAAGAGTAGCTCAAGAATGGCTTTGTCTCGCAAGGCAGTGAGCGAACCGTCATCAGGGGCATTCATGAGGCGTCGAAGCTCGTCGTGGGTGATAACATCAATCTGTCTATGGCCGACTTTGGCGAGCTCGATCATGTCAGGGGAGAGAGACTTGATGCCGCGTTTGGCAAGGAACTTGAGGAATGAGCGTAGGGCAATCAGGTGGTAATTTTGGGTGTTTTTCTTGAGTGTACGAGCCTCATTCTTGCTTTTCCATCCTGGCTGACGATTGAGCCAGAGACGAAATTCTCGGACGACACCCGCTGTAATGTCTTCGGCGGTCTTTATTTTGCCATACGTGAGGAATTTGCTGATAAAAAAGTCGTAGTTGCGTACCGTCTTGACCGAACGACCCTTCTCGATCTCGACGTATTCTAGAAATTGCTGTTTGAGGTCACGAATATTGTGCGACATGCGTAAAGTATAACGTCTTTGAGGTGTTTTTGAGAGTCTTGCGCCCCGTCCTTATTCATGCTATGATATGCCAATCATGTTAACCACACGACAAAAGACCAAAATCATCAAGGAAACAGCAGTCCACGACAAGGACACCGGTTCTGCCGAGGTTCAGGTTGCATTGCTCTCCAAGAGGATTACCGAATTGACCGACCACCTCAAGAAACACAAGAAAGACAACCACTCACGTCGTGGTCTCCTCGGTATGGTCGCAGATCGTCAGAACCATCTCTCGTACCTCAAGAAGAACCATCCTCGCCGTTATTCAACTATCATCAAGAAGTTGGATCTCAAGAAATAAGGTATACTTATAGACATCCATGACTTTGGATGTAATTGAACCGGCACTCATCGTTTGTGCAACTACGTTTATAATTTTCGCACTTCTTCATCAAAATGAAGAGGGTTGGTTTGGTCGAACAATACTTGTTTCAATACTTCTTGGATTGGTATCATTTACACCATTCTATGGGATACCGGGATACGTTGCGGGTATCATCATCGCATTTATAACTCTTATAAAAATACAGAAATACTCAATATTAGGTTCCTTTCTGTTTCTGATTGTTATAGAGCTACTTTCATACATTATTCAACTCGGAATCGTTAAGTACTTTTAATTACATATGTCTATCATAAAACACAAAGAACAACGCGTCGGTATTTTCATCGATGCGCAAAATCTCTATCATAGCGGCCGCAACCTGTACCATTCGAAGGTCAATTTTGGCGCAATCGTCAAAGAAGCACTCGAGGACCGCAAGCTCGTACGCGCCGTAGCCTATGTTATCGCCACCGAATCTGGTGAAGAAACAGGGTTTTTCGACGCACTTACTAAGGTCGGTATTGAAACCAAGGTCAAAGACCTCCAAGTATTCAGTTCGGGAGCAAAGAAGGCTGACTGGGACGTGGGTATGGCAATCGATGCTGTCAAAATGGCACCAAAACTCGACACTGTCGTCCTCGTAACAGGGGATGGGGACTTCTGTCCACTCGTCGAATATCTCCAGATGAACCAAGGCTGCCAAGTTGAGGTTGTTTCATTCGGCAAATCCACATCAGCGAAGCTTATTGAAGCTGCGGATCATTTTACAGATCTTGATACAGCTCCAAACAAGTACCTTCTACGAGGTGCAGGGAAGAGGTAAATAAAAAAACGGCCAAGGTGACTCCTCGGCCGTCAGTGATGATCATCAACTTACCTTGGTTGGGTCAGTTGTATTGTTTGTGCCGGCTTTGCCATCTGTTGCCGACGACTTTCCCTTTCTTCCCCAAGAATCTCAAGTACTTTTCTCACATTTTTGTGGATGGCCATGAGTTCGGCAAAACGCTGCTGATGACGCTCATTCTGTAATTTGTACTCCTCATCTCTGACCATCTCATCGAACGACCGATTCTGTGCCGCTTCATACTCCTCCAAGTCACGCATACTCGCAGTCAGCATCCACCCTTGCTCAAGCAGAAAAAAGTCCATGATATCAGCACGAGCGAACAAATCCGGATCCAAATCATATCTGGCCGCAATAATGTCGAGCTGATCACGGCTGGCGTAGTCGCTGGCAATTTTCCTACCAAGCTGGATCTGTGCCTGGCGCTCTATCTCATCATCCTCAGCAATATCACGCCCAGGATCTATTTCAGTCCTCAGGTCATGGTCCTCTTTTCTCAGACGCTGGAACAATTGTTCCATTTCGACTTTGTTTAACATATGTCCTTTCAGGGTTCGGGGTTCGAGTTAATAGTACACTGTATTAATGTATTTGTCAAATCAATATCCTTCGTGTTACATTGCATATCAGTTCCTTATTACCCATTAATTACGTCCCTAGATAGGCAGGCTTGAATCACAAGATTCATTCAAGGCTGAAATCTGGGGACGAATACGAACTATGAACAAAAAAGAATACTCGATCGAGCTTGGTGGTAAAACATTGACCGCCGAATTCAACGATCTCGCAGAGAACGCAAATGGCTCAGTCATGTTGCGTTACGGAAATACAACAGTACTCGCCACTGCTGTTATGGGCGGACTCAAGGACGGGGATTTCTTCCCGCTCACCGTCGATTACGAGGAGCGCTTCTATGCCACAGGCAAGATCCTCGGCTCACGATTCGTGCGCAGGGAAGGACGTCCGTCCACAGAGGCTATCCTCTCAGGGCGCATCGTCGACCGCACTATCAGACCGCTCTTCAACCAGAAGATTCGCAACGAAGTGCAAGTTATTATCACCACGCTCTCAATCGACCAAGATGATCCTGATGTAGTTTCAGTCATTGCTGCATCATTGGCACTCGGAGTATCAGACATACCTTGGAATGGACCTGTGTCAGCGGTACGTATTGGCAAAGATGGCAATTGGCTCATCAATCCTGATTTCGCTGCTCGCGAAGAAGCTGGCGTCGTGCTCGAAATGGTCGCTTGTGGTAAGGATGGCATGATCAACATGATCGAAGTCGGCAGCAAGGAGGTCGGCGAGGACATCGTCAACGAAGCACTCACACGTGCTTCTGCTGAAATTGAAAAGGTACAAGCTTGGCAAGAGAAAATCATCAAAGAAATCGGCAAGAAAAAGGCTGAGGTCACATTGCCTCAGGCGACACCAGGAACACAAGAGCTCTTCGACGCTGAGATTGCTCCAAAGCTCGCTCAGTATGTCATGAGCGGCAAGCCTGGCCACGAGGGAATAAGTGAGATCAATGGCATCTGGACCACCTTGTTCGCTGAGAAATTCCCTGAAGGAAACGCCGCAATGGCTCAGGAAGCATTCGAGGAGGCCACCAACGAACTCCTTCACGAAGAAGCTATCAAAAATGGCAAGCGTGCAGACGGTCGCGGCATGGACGAAGTCCGTCCTCTCTTCGCCAAAGCTGGCGGAGTGTCTCCAATCATTCATGGTACCGGTATCTTCTATCGCGGAGGTACGCATATTCTCTCAGCCCTTACGCTGGGAAGCCCCGGTGATGCACAGGTCGTCGATGGACTCATTGTCCAAGAAAATAAACGCTTCATGCACCACTACAACTTTCCTCCATTCTCGACAGGTGAGACAGGACGTGTGGGCAATACCAACCGCCGCATGATCGGTCACGGCGCACTCGCAGAAAAAGCATTGCTTCCAGTGATTCCTGCAAAGGACGCATTTCCTTATACTATCCGTCTCGTCTCAGAAGCTATGGCATCAAATGGTTCAACATCGATGGGATCAGTGTGTGGCTCTACACTTGCGCTCATGGATGGTGGAGTTCCAATCAAGGCCCCTGTCGCCGGCATCGCCTCAGGTCTCATGATGAAAAATGAGAAGGAATACAAGGTGCTCACCGACATTCAAGGACCAGAAGATCACCATGGTGACATGGACTTCAAGGTAGCTGGTACGCGCGATGGTATTACTGCAGTCCAAATGGACGTTAAAGTCGGAGGTATTCCACTCAAGATACTTGCTGAAGCATTTGAAAAAGCAAAAGCAGCACGCTTCAAGATTCTCGACGTAATCCAAAAAGAGATTGCTGCACCTCGACCAAAGATTTCACCGAACGCCCCTGAGATTATTGTCATGAAAATCAAACCTGACCAGATCGGTCTCGTCATCGGTACTGGCGGCAAAACAATCAACGAAATCCGCGATGTAACACATGTCGATGATATTACTATCGAGGATGATGGATCGATATTCATCACAGGAAAAAATGAAACGGCACTCAAGGCAAAAGAAATCATCTTCAATATGACCCGCGAATATATGCCCGGCGAAAAGTTTGATGGGGAAGTGGTGCGCATGATGGACTTTGGCGCCTTTGTGAAGATAGGTCCAAATGCAGAAGGTCTTGTGCATGTCTCAGAAATTGCACCATTCCGTGTCGAACGAGTCGAAACCTACATCAAAGAAGGCGACAAGGTGCCTGTCGTTGTAAAAGAAATCGATGACAAAGGCCGCATCAACCTCTCGATCAAGCAAGCAAACCCTGACTTCTTCACCAAGAAGGAGGAGATGCCCAAGCCGGCTGGTCACACAGGCCACCGCAAAGAATTCAAGAAGAGGTACTAGAAGGGAAACACCCGTACCCACACCTGCGCACGTGCCTCAATGAAGGTGACGTTGTGGTACGCCAAGTGAGTGCCAAGATCTGTTCATCGAAGCGCGTGCGCATGTGTAGGTACGGGTGTTTTACGGCACCCTTTTTGTCGAATGGGCACAGTAGGATATAATGTGAGCAATGGATTCTGAAGATCTCACAACACCTCAACCTCCGACCCCAGCAGCATCTCGTCCACCGATACCTGATGAACTCCTCGACAAGAACATCGGCTCATTCGAGTCGTCTCCATTCACGTCCACTCGACCTCCGGTCGCACCCCCCACTCGGCCAGTAGATACCCCCGTGCAAAAAATGGCACCGTCATCAGAAGCGACGCCAGTTATCGCACCCCCGACCCCTCCGTCACCATCAGTCACTGAACGACCGGCGAAGCTCTCATTGCAAGAAGAAATCGGACGCGCAGTAGGAGGGACACTCGATCGAATCCAGTATTCATCGCCTCTTCAGGCCGCGCGAGTCTCCACTCCACCAGCACCCGTAGTTAATCCAACGATTACGACACCCGCTCAACCATCCCCGACGCCGAATAGTCTAATCAAGCCCATCAGGACATACGAGGGGGATGTCGCCGAAGCCATGAGCCATCGACATGTGTCCTCAACATCAATGGCCCTAGCAGAGCAGGCCAAACAATCGCCCCAAAATTCTGGTCCAACTATCAGCAATACCCCTGTCACCGATCATTCGGCACTCAAAAAAATACTCCTGCTTCTCGTTTCGTTGCTCCTGCTCGGTGGAGGAGCATACGGTGCATATTATTTGTACAGCCAGAGCGCTCTAGCACCAGTAACCCCGCCCCCACCCCAGCAGGCGTCCCTACCGAGCATCGTCCCATCAGATGATCAGCGAACGATCGTACTAGCACAACCGAATCCGGCCACTTTGCATACGATAGTATCTGCCGAACTCAATCGGCCCCAGGAGCCAAACACCATACGCGATATTGTACTCATGATGCGCACCACTGATACTAGTGCAACTCGGATCGGTGGCCCTCAAGCACTGACAAGTCTGGACCTGAATGTGCCCAATATACTGACGCGTTCATTGGCGCTACCATGGATGCTCGGTATATATACTGATGCTTCTGGTAATAAAGATGTGTTCGTGGTGCTGACGACAGATTTCTTCCAGAACACCTTCGCAGGCATGCTGCAATGGGAGCGGGTCATGGCCGATGATCTCAAGTATTACCTCTATACCACTCCTGTGGCCGGTGTATCTAATGAGCCAGCATCAGCAACATCGATCGACCCGCTGGCCAACATTAACAACGTACTACCACCTACGGGATCGACCACTGTGGCAACCTCGACAATCGTCGCCACAAGCACGCGTACCCAGACCACCATCGCCACATCGACCGAATATGCTATGCCCTCGAACAACACTCGCCGTGGCTCATTCGAGGACAGAATCATCAAGAACAAGGACGTGCGCGTCTTCCGTACTCAAGATGGATCTGTCGCTTTCGTGTATTCATTCGTCGATAGCACCCACCTCGTCATCACTGGCACCGAATCAACTCTCTCAGAACTCATAACAAGACTTGAAAAGCGTGTCTTCGTGCGATAAGATAGAGGCATGAACAAGAAGACCATCGAACAATTCAAGAACAAATTACTGGCAGAAAAGACTGACCTCGAACATCAGCTCGCTGGCATCGGCCGACCCAATCCTGAGGCACCAGGTTCATGGGAAGCGACCAGTGGCGACATGGACATCGATTCGGCTGACGAGAATGAGGTAGCCGACAAACTCGAGGAACTCGAGGACAATACTGGCATTGTGAGTCAGCTCGACACCCAGTTATCCGAAGTCAATGCTGCACTTGATCGTATAGCCAAAGGAACATATGGCATCTGCGAGAAATGTGGCACACCCATCGAAGAAGACCGTCTGATGGCCAACCCTTCGGCACGCACATCCATCAAACATACCCACTAACCCGACCGTATTTCATCCGCACACACAACCGCCTCACTCGAGGCGGTTGTGTGTATTACTAGACCACGCGAACACATCTTCAGCGAATGTTCATCGATTCTTCATTATTTCTTCATACGACCCTGATACAGTGCCCTCCATGAATATCGCAAAAACATATAGTGCCCAGCTTGTTGGATTGCATTCGCAACCAGTCATCATCGAGGTCGACATATCTCATGGACTACATGCATTTTCTATCGTAGGTCTCGGGGACAGATCGGTCGATGAAGCCAAAGATCGTATATCAGCAGCAATAAAAAATAGTGGCTATACGTCTCCGAAACAGAAGAATCAGAAAGTTGTTATTTCACTGGCGCCCGCCCACGTACGCAAAGAGGGGAGCGCGTTCGATGTCGCCATGGCATTGGCCTATCTACAGGCAAGTGGCGATATTGATTTCGAATCAGAGAGGTCTCTCTTTCTCGGAGAACTTTCCCTAGACGGACATATACGCAAGATCAATGGCGTGGTACCTATCGCATGCCAAGCCGCCCGACAAGGGTTCACCGCATTATTCGTACCTCAAGAAAATATTGCCGAGGCCGTCCTTGCGCGAGATATCACTGTGTACGGCATATCATCACTCCGTGAAATAATCAGCCATCTCCAGCGACAGACACACCTGACACCTGCCCGACTCGATATACATGAAACGCCACCTCCTCCGACCACAGAACATGACATCGCGCACATACGTGGCAACGAAACCGCCAAACGTGGCTTGGAAATCGCCGCCGCCGGAGGCCACAACAGCATTTTGTATGGACCACCAGGCACTGGCAAAACCATGCTTGCCCGAAGTTTCCACTCGCTACTTCCTGATCTGTCATATGAGCACTCAATCGAGGTGACTAGTATCCATTCAGCGGCACACATGCCCATACACGGACTGGCTCGCCGTCCACCTCTCCGTTCACCACACCATACTGCATCGTATGCCTCGATTGTAGGTGGAGGCAATACACCACGGCCAGGAGAAATAACACTCGCTCATCGAGGCGTCTTGTTCATGGATGAATTCCCCGAGTTCGATCACCATGTCATCGAGGCCATGCGCCAACCTCTCGAAGATCGAGAGATCACTATTTCACGAGCGCATAGCAGTGTCACCTTCCCTGCACAGTGTATTCTCATCGGCTCGATGAATCCTTGTCCCTGCGGCCTAGGGCGCGACGCGGGCTGTACCTGCCCAGAACACATCATCAGGAATTATCGCCGTCGCCTATCACAGCCCATCATGGATCGTATCGATATATGGATACCCGTAACCAAGATAGATTATGCACGACTGTCTAGTATCACCCACGTGAGCGAGACGTCAGCTGCAATACGCGAACGGGTACACGAAGCTCGACGGCGCCAAGCGCAACGATGTGCGGCCCATGGCATATCAAGATCCTGCAATAGTGAACTGGGGGCACGTGACCTAGATGTCTGTATTAACATGTCAGACCGTGCACGCTCGACATTGAGATCATCCGCAGAACGTCTCGGCCTATCAGGCCGGGCCTTCCATCGAATCATCAAAGTGGCACAAACAATCACTGACCTGTGCGGCAGAGAACACATTGATAGTGATGATATCCTAGAAGCTATCCAATACCGTTCATCCCTCTATGACCTATGAACGTGGGCATCCTGTGACGAACGGATTGCGTGCACCACGAATTTCGAAATGAAGATGCGACCCTGTAGCCTTGCCAGTAGCGCCCATGAGACCAATAGACTGACCTTGTCCGACACGTTGACCGACAGACACCGTATTCTTGGAGAGATGGCCGTATACGGTCTGTGTGCCATTGTCATGAGAAATGATAATCAGGTTTCCGTATCCGCCATTCCAGCCACTGCTTGCGCTCACGAGCACGGTTCCTGCGGCCGCAGCATAGATAGGAGTACCGCGGGGACCTGCCATATCGACACCATTGTAGCCATGAAGATTCTGGCTGCAGAAGTATGTACTGACTGGTTGAGCATAATAGCCACTGTAATCTGGGCCATTGGTGTCATGTGCAGGATTATTTTTGAATACCACTTTGGTAGGTACAGACACACGTAATTCAGCGTCTGGAATAATGACTGTCTGACCTGTCACAAGAGTCGCATTAGCATCCAAGTCATTGTATTGGAATATCTCATCAACATCCGCTTTGTACTTGAGAGCAATACTCTTGATCGTATCGCCTTTCTTGACTGTGTAACTAATACCCGTCACTGGCAAAATGACCAGCGTCTGTCCTGGACGCAAAGCCGAAGCCCTGCCGATATCATTCGCCCACAGGATAGTATTGACCGAGACTTTGAACATTTTGGCAATGCCTGATATGGTATCACCCTCACGTACAACGTATGTACTGATCTGCGTACTAGTCGTATCCGCAGCACCTTCAGAAAGAACCATATCCGCAACTAGAACATTGCCGACAATAGGGGAAACCCCTGAGGCCTTCTCAGGATTGGGATCGAAATTGCTTGCCGCCTGGAGTAATGCGAGATTCTGGGAATTGGCACGACGCGCTTCACGATTCGTCTCAGCACTTGTCTGAGCCGAGACATTACTGCCGAATATATACGAAATAAGACCGGCGTGAGCGGTCCCAGAGTATGCAAATATGAGTCCGATGAATACAATGAAAGCAACCGCCCAAGTCATGAGGCGCTTGGTCGAAGACATTGGTGTATGACTGTGTGACGTGAAAAACTGCATAACATTTTTTACTATCTGGCAATTCATCCGTAGTATCCCCGCCATCGCTCTGTGTCGAGTCTATCAATAAATAAATGGCTTAACAAAGCCACATCTAGGTACCCCTAAATCAGAGTACCTACCAAGGGTATCAGCTCAAAATCTATTGTCAATCGATAATGTGAATAACTACAAACATAGACTGTCTGTCAACTTTTGTTGCAAAATATTATCTTCAAAGCCCGGAATCTGGTACACTACCTCTCATGTCCGGACTCAATCCCGCCCAACAACGTGCTGTCGACACCACCGAAGGACCTTTGCTCATCATCGCTGGCGCTGGCGCAGGCAAAACCCGCGTCATAACACACCGCATCCTCAACCTTATCCACAAAGGTGTAGCTCCTCACCGTATTCTAGCTATAACATTCACCAACAAGGCGGCAAAAGAGATGCGTGAACGAGTCGAGACACTTCTGTCGGGGGATGCAGCGATCAATCGACCCATTTCGATGCATGAACGACCGTTCGTCAGCACCTTTCATGCACTTGGTGTCCATATTATCCGAGAAAATGCCTCGTTACTCGGACTCAGTCGACATTTCACTATATTTGACCGATCTGATTCTAGGAGAGCGATCAAACAGGCCATGGAGTCATGTTCGGTCGACCCCAAACGATTCGATCCTGGCACTATCCTTAATATGATATCTCGCGCCAAAGGTGACGGATTCGGTAGGCTGGAATATTTCGATGCAGCACAAGAGTACATGCAAGAAACGGTCGCCGCTGTGTGGGAAAAATACGAAACAATCCTGTCACAAGAGAAAGGATTGGACTTCGATGATCTCTTGTTCAGAGCCGTTCAACTCCTCAAACAGAACGCATCCGTACGCGGCCGATACCAAACCATATGGAGCCACGTGCACGTCGATGAGTATCAGGACACCAATCGTATCCAGTACGAAATGACCAAACTTCTTGTCGAAAAGCATCGCAACCTGTGTGTTGTTGGTGATGCCGACCAGAATATCTATAGCTGGCGCGGTGCTACTATCGAAAATATCTTGAACTTCGAAAAAGACTATCCCGACGCAACTGTCGTCGCGCTCGAACAAAACTACCGTTCAACAAAAACTATTCTCGCTGCAGCGAATGATGTCATCAAGAAGAACACGTTGCGCAAAGACAAGACATTGTATACCGACAACCACGATGGTGAAAAAATCCACATGAACATGGCATATACGGAGCTCGATGAAGCACGCGCTATTGCCGATACCGCACGATCACTGATCGAACAGGGGACTTCGGCTCGCAACATCGCAGTACTCTATCGTGCCAATTTCCAATCACGAGCCATCGAAGAAGCATTCATCAAGAAAAATATTCCGTACCAACTTGTCGGCGTACGCTTCTTCGAGCGCAAAGAAATCAAGGATATCCTCTCCTACATTCGTGCTGCTCTCAACAAAGATTCCTGGGGTGACATTGGGCGCATCATCAACGTTCCAGCACGTGGGATCGGCAAGGCCACCGTGGCAAAAATCATGTCAGCAAGGCCAGATTTGCTGCCTGCGGCCATGCAGGCCAAAGTGAATAGCTTCTGGAAATTACTCGACGATATTCGTGCCGAAGTGACAGAAAAAAAACCTTCTGAAGCGGTCAAATTCGTTATTCAAGAGACAGGTATCGAACGCATGCTCATGAGTGGTGACGCAGAAGATGAGGAGCGTCTTATGAACGTGCGTGAACTCGTATCTGTAGCGGCACAATATGATGAATATGTGCCAGCGGTGGAGGAATCCGTCTCTGAACCCTCTTCGGAGGCGTTGCGGGGCATCAACTCCAGATTTCCAACAGAGGCAACGCCGAGAAAAGGCGACTTGGCTCGTGATTCCGTGATACGAGCCAAGTCGACCGTGGGTGAAGGGACGGATTCCTCCACCGCTGGTATCGAAAAATTCCTCGAGAACGCTGCGCTCGCCAGCGATCAGGATGACTTGGAAAAAAATGAAGACGCGGTGAAGCTCATGACCGTGCACGCCTCGAAAGGCCTCGAGTTCGATCACGTGTTCATCGCTGGAATGGAGCAAGACTTGTTTCCGTTCAAACACATTGATGATGCCGGGATCGATCCTGCTGAAGCTGAAGAAGAGCGACGCCTGTTTTATGTGGCACTCACCCGCGCACGCACACACGTACACCTGAGTCACACCATCATACGCACTGTCTACGGAGCGCAACGAGTCAATGTACCTTCGGAATTCCTGAGCGACATCAGTCCCGATCTCATACACGATCAAGCGCCACCGGAAAAACCGTCGGGTGCAAAAGCTCTGTTCATAGATTTCTGAATCCGTGGTATACCTATCCCATGAAATTATTCGCAAAAAAATCTCTTGGCCAGCATTTCTTGAATTCACCAACCGTCTTGGCGAAAATTATTGAGGCCGCCCACATACAAGAAGGGGACCGGGTGCTTGAAATTGGTCCTGGCACTGGATTTCTGACACGCACACTGTTGGATACAGGAGCACGGGTGACCGCTATCGAAAAAGATGCTCGCGCAATCGATATGTTGAACCAGACGTTCTTCAACGAAATCAAAAATGGACAACTAAAACTTGTCGCCGGAGATGTATTGGACCAGAATGTCATAACATCCAACCTCTTGGTGCTTGATCCTTACCTTCTCGTCGCCAATATCCCGTATTACATTACTGGTGCCATTCTCGAACAATTTCTCGAGCACGGACCTCGACCACAACGTATGGTACTCCTCGTCCAAAAAGAGGTCGCTGATCGTATTGTGGCCCGTGATGGCAAAGAAAGCGTCCTTTCAGTATCAGTGAAGGTGTTCGGGACCCCGAAAATGGTATCGACGGTGCCTCCGGGTGCTTTCACCCCGCCACCTTCTGTTGATTCTGCGATTTTGGCAATAGAAAACATATCAAGTCAACATTTCGCATCAAAAAACGCCGATATTGCAAGGTTTTTCACTATTTTGAAGGCCGGCTTCGCACACAAACGCAAATTTGCAGCTAGAAACTTGGAGTCAGTGCTTCCCGCCCAGCAAATTAGCCATATTTGGACACAAAATGCCCTCGACTCCAAGATTCGGGCCGAGGACATTCCTGTAGAAAAATGGCTCAGTATAGGCGCAGAATGCTAGAGACTTGATCCGTGCATGATGATCGGTAAGCCCGCTCCATAAGGGAAGCCCCCAATTGTACAGACCACTGGGACCGTAGCAGCATACCCGAGCAACTCTTGACCTGTATGCGGGGGGATGTACATGAGGAAGGGCAGTTCTCCCCAGAGCCACATGAAGGGGATGACTCCTGTTACTGGCGTGAGCACATAGACCAACAAACCTTCGTCGCATGGCTGCATCGTAGTCACCAATCCTCCGAATGGGATAGGCACCGCCGCACGAGCAGTAACCACGGGCGCCGATATGAATGTCAACAGAAAAAGTATAAATATATATTTACGCATATGATGAAGTTCTGTCATGTGCTTCTATGGTATCACGATTTGCACCAAGTCGATATCGTATTGTCCACAGAAAATCCAGCAATTACGGCGTTATTACTATATAATTATGTCGTATGTCGCTATCCCGTGGGCACAAACAGACGCTCATCGTCCTCATTGTATGCATAGTCGGAGTTGCTGTCGCTGGATATGCCGCGTACGGCAATTCTTTGTTCTCGAGAATGACCCCCAAAAAGACCAGCACCGTATCTCCCGTCATCTCTGGTGGATCCGTTGTCCCTGAATCAGGTGACTGGCGCAAACAATTCCTCACTACTGGTTCGAGCTCCATTGCAGTCAGTGCTTCTTCCGCAAAAACCATCATCTCCGAACCAGAGACACTGACTGGCCAGTTCGGCAAGAAATTCTTCGAACAATATATGTACCTCAAACAAAATAATTTGAACGAAGACCCTCAAGCAATCAAGGCTCTCGTCGATCAGACGACAACCAACATTGTCGATGCCGCCCCTCAAGCACGAGTATATGATGTCCGCGAGATTCGTATCTCCCAAAACAGTGGCGCATCGAGCGATAGGGTATACGCCAACGCAGTGGGTACTATTTTTTCTGCCAATATGCCCGCCCACGATGCTGCTACCGTAGCATTGCAAGCGCTCGACGAAGAGGACCAGTCCAAGATAAAAGAGGTTGAGATGATCGCGGCTGCATACGACCGCATGTTGAGTAGCACTCTTGCGACAGAGGTACCCAAATCCCTTGCCGGCTTCCATACCAATCTCGTCAACAGCATGAGCGCCATGTCATTCGCGTCACGTGGCATGACCAAAGTTTTTAGCGACCCCCTCCAGAGCATTGCAGCATTGGCTGTTTACGAAAAATCCCTCGGCCAGATGAGAGACGCGTTGCTGGATCTGAAATTTGCATTTTCACAAGAAGGGCTCGAGTTCAGTTCCACCGAGCCTGCCATTATTTTTAGCATGGTCAAATAATATGACATCGAACACTTTTTCACGCGGCGCACTGATCATCCTCCTCATCACTACGATGATCGTATCTTCGTTCTCGTTCCTGCCGGCCAAGCGCGCTCAGGCACTAGCCGTTCCGACTACGTGCGGACTCTTCGACGTGTACTGCATCATGGACAACTGGAAAGAATTCGTCGGCAACAGACTGGCCGTCATGGTCGCCAACCAGTTGATCCAGCGCATGACTGCAAGTGTGGTCAATTGGATCAATACAGGATTCGAGGGTAGCCCAGCATTCCTAACCAATCCCGAAGGGTTCTTCCTTGATGTGGGCGACCAAATTACTGGTGAGCTCATAGACAAGACTGGGGCACTGTCGCAGCTGTGTTCGCCGTTCAGTTTCGATATACGACTCAACTTGGCAATAAATCAAGTAGATATGTCGTCGTATAACAAACGATATACTTGTACTTTGGGTAAGGTCATCAACAATACCCGTAACGCTGTAAATACTGCGGGGCAAAATAGTGGCATCACATTGAGTGGGTCGCGTGACGGAGTCGCTCTAGGTAATTTCATAGATGGTGATTTTTCACAAGGAGGATGGTGGGGCTTCGTTGCTTATTCGACGGAACCACAAAACAATCCTATTGGAGCATATCTTATGGCCGACTTAGACCTGCAAAGTAAAATTGCCGAAAAGAAAGCCTCGGTAAATGCTGATCTCAACAGGGGACAAGGATTCTTGTCATGGCAGAAATGTACTGACGTAACCACTGGTTATACAAGTGGCCAGTTTGATGGTGGTGAGCTTGGTCTAAGTGTCGCCCAAGAACAGCAGCTTCACGAGTTTGGTGAACACACTGTAGTTACGGGTCAAACTGATTTGAACAAAGCTACCAGTATCAAGAAAGTTAAAAAGAATGGGGTGGTAGCTTACAAGAGCTGTGAGACACAAACTCCCGGCTCCATGATAGCCGGGTCGCTCCAGCGCCAGCTCAATGTTCCTACTGATAAACTCGTATTGGTCAAAACAATCAGTGATAGCATCGACGCCATCACTGGCGCGCTCGTCAACCAGATGTTTACTCAAGGTCTCGCCGCACTTAGTGGTCGCGGCTCTGGTACAGGCGGCAATTCGAAATCATACCTGACTCAACTCAGTGAAGAATCTTACAACCAGAACAGCTTCGACGCACGATCGACTCGTGATCGAACATTAAGTAGCTCAAACTCCATCATCAACCTCGGACAAAGCAACATCACAACCTATGACGAAACGCTCGCATCACTCAACACGACTCGTACCAAATACACCACCGCTCGCGCATGCTTCACCACCAAGATATTAGCGAACCACAACATATCTTCATTCCAGCGCACATATGCAGAACGATTGGTCTATAGCATTGATCAAGTACTCGCGCAGAATATCGATCCCCAGATCGCATCTACAACGTACAAGAAAGATGCGGTCGCCACTGCACTCGGTGGGTATCGTGCGACCGCATCTACCAGTATCACTCAGATACGCGGCGTAACCGATAACGACATCAGTCAAGGATTCAATCGTGTCGATACGACCATCGATGCGACTCTCCGTGGCGCACAAGCTGGTATCGAGAGCTCAGAGGATGCGCGAGCAGGGAAGAAGACTGCTGACACCTTGGTCGTAATGCTCAACAAAGATGCCGATATGTTCCAAGGTATATGTAATGCCATGCCATATCAGATCGGCTTCGACGGAGCACTACCGTATCACCGATTCCAGAACCCGTTACTTTCAGGAATTCACTAATACTACATGTCATCTAGACTGATACAAAAAATAAGAGACCTCCACCGATTCGGCACCGCCGGCAAATTACTGACGATAGGCGTATTGGTGATGGCTGTATTGGCACTGACAACACATTCCGCCCATGCACAAAGTCTCTTCGGAATTGCGAATGCGTGGGATTTCTTGATGAAAATCTTGGCTTCATTCATGAACGTGGTGCTCTCAGTAAGTTCATGGTTCGTAGCACTCACCGGAACACTCTTGAACGTGTCAATCAACTTGACGATGCACATCAGAGACTTCGTCAACAGTACCCCTGCAATATATGACGTATGGAAAGCAATCCGCGATATTTCGGGAATGTTCATTATATTTGGACTTATGTATGCATCCATACGTATGATTCTGGGCAAAGATGCCAAACTCGGCCAAACCATAAAGAACATCGTCGTCGCTGGTGTGCTCATCAATTTTAGTTTCTTCATAACTGGGCTGTGTATCGATGCCTCAAACATAGTCTCTCTACAGCTATATAACGCCATAACTCCTGGACAACCAGATATCGGCAAGCTAATAAATAGTAGGGATGCGGCCTCGGTAGGAACCCTGCCACAAATAGTCAACACGCTGTTTAGTGATGGTGGTCTTTCGGCTGTATTCATGCAGTCACTCCAGCTTCAAACAACTTTCAACTCAAAAAATCTAGGGATGAGTGACCCTTCAGCTGGAATTTCAACCCCTTTCCGTATAATTCTTATTGGTACCACTGGTGTCGTCATCATGATAACAGCCGGACTAAGCTTTTTGTTTGCATCCCTTGCATTCGTAATACGTCTCGTATTACTACTCATATTGCTGGCGTTCTCTCCGATATGGTTTGCGGCTGCCATTATTCCTCAACTCAAAGAGTATGCTGATGAGTGGTGGAAGGTGTTCAAAAACCAGCTCATCTTTATGCCTGCATACCTGCTCTTCATGTATGTCGCTCTTCGTATTATTTCAAATAGCAACTTATTCAATACAGGGGCCTATGGAAGTCTCTGGAAAGGAGCGCAAACAAATGCTCTCGTACCAACCGAATTTATCTCCTTTGCCATCAATGCTGCGCTTATTATTGTGATGCTCAATATCCCCTTATTGGCCGCCATCAAACTCGGCGCAGTTACGGGTGGGTTATTAGATGGCAAGAAGATGGGGGCGGATATATTATGGAAGAAGGTGGGTAGCTTTACAGGAAGAAATACGCTCGGAGCGGGGGCAAATAAACTTAACGATTCCGCAACCATGCGTCGAATCTATGCAAATAATCCAAACTTGGGGCTCGCAATATCGAAACGTCTTTCGAAAGTTAGCGGGTCAGGCTTTGGTGAAAAGAATGGCAGTTATGACGGCACGCTGAAGCAACGCAAGAAGGATATAGAGGCACTACACAAGCAAGTAGGTACTGATTCGGACAAGGAGCGTGGGAAGCGTTACCAGAACAACATGGTTCAAAACCTCGGTAAGTCTTCTGTCTTTACCTTAATGATGAAGGATCGTGCCAATCTCGAGGTAGCAAAGAAATATAAAGATAAAGCACAGAAGGATAAAGATTTAGAAGACCTCAAGGCCGTAGTCGACGTTTCCAAGTTCCGAGAACGTCAATTGGATGCCGATATCAACGTCTCGCTCAATTCAATACGCTTGATCAAAGAGCAATCACAAAAAACAGCAGAACAGCTACAAAAACAAAAAGACGATCAGGTAAACACTATAGATGAACAAATTAGAGAACTCAGAGAGAAGTCTGGTCGTTACACCGCCATCGCAGGTCCAGGATATGCTCAAGAGATCGAGGATCAAATTAAGCAACTCACTGCCACCAAAACTACGATTTCTTCTGTCCCTCTAGCAACAGCTCAGGCAGATGCGGATATAGATCGACTTGAAAAACATGTGGCAGATCTCCGAAAACGACGTGCGCAAAATGAAGACAATAGGAGAACTACAGAGGAACAAATAAGGAAGAAAAACAAAGAAAAGGAGAAGGAAGAAGACCGAGAAAAGCTTGTAGGTGGTATTAAAGACAGTGTGGGCGGAGGAGGTGGAGGTGAAAAGAAAGAAGATAAAAAATAATGAGACCTTATAACGCACAAGAAATACAGGATGCTTTCGACAAACTTCCAGAACAACTGAAAGCTACTATTAGCTCTCCTGAAATACAAGATTCTATTGAAGTTCTCAGTGAGAAATACAACCTCCATATTGATCAAATAGGTGAACTCGTGGATGAGATAGGTCTTGTTCTACTTAATCTGCACTCTTCTGCAGACTTTGTTACAAACGTATCTCAAAGACTGGGTATTTCCTCGAAAATAACGTTGGCTCTCAGTCAGGATATCAACAAGGTAATATTTGATCCTATCCGCAACTTACTCAAATCTGAAACTATAAGAAATACCCAGGAAGAATCAAGCTCTGCCATCTCCTCCCTCGAACGCGTCGGCGGCTTCTCCATCGACAAGCCCGCCACCGAGCCAGAACGCAAGCCGGTCACTCCAGCTGACCGCAACTCTATCCTGGCTGGACTCGAGAATCCACCGACAAGCGCACCTACACCTACGGATCAGGTTCCTGCAAATCTACCTACGAGCTCGACTAATAGTTCGAATCCTGTGCCACGTACGTTGCCAGCCCAACCCAAACAAGAGGAGAGTCACGTCGAACCTCTGGTGGACTATCTGCTGAGCAATCCTGTGGGCCAAGCAAGCAAAACCGTATCTCCTACACGTCCGACACCGGCCCAACAGCCCAAACCCCGTCCCGCAGGAACACCAGATCCTTATAGAGAGAGCTTCTAGACGTACGGCCCACTGACACCTTCCACATATCCGGACTCGACGCTATAGGATATAATAGAGTACGATGCGATTCCAAGTTCCCCAATTTATTGAGGTTGAAGACAAGATATTCGGCCCGCTGACACTCAAACAATTCATTTACCTCGCCGGTGGGGGAGGTCTCTCTTTCATTGTCTACGTATTCTTGAACAGTGTCACCTTGGCGATCGTGCCCATCATCCTCATTATGGCCATTTCAGCCGCGTTTGCTTTCTACAAAATCAATCCACGCCAACCGTTCGTCAACACCGTCGAGGCCGCTTTCAAGTATTACCTCGGCAACAAACTCTATATATGGAGGAAGGTCGAGAAGCCCAGACCGCGCAACACTGATACTGCCGTCAAGGACGCCAGGAACTACGCCTCGATCATGGTGCCCAAAATATCTGACAGCAAACTCAAAGACCTGAGCTGGAGTCTCGATATTAAGGAAAGTATGTATTCCAATAAAAATCAACGCTAATGGCCGCCCCATCAAAAACAACCCAAGATTTCATCCCCATCCAGGAAATCCGTGATGGAATCATCATCCTTAAAAATGGTGGTATGCGCGCCATCGTGCTCGTGTCATCCCTCAACTTCGCCCTCAAATCACAAGATGAGCAGAGTTCTATCTTGATGCAGTTCCAAAATTTCGTGAATTCGCTCGATTTCTCGATCCAGATATTCGTACAGTCCAAGAAACTCGACATCCGCCCCTATATTGCACTTCTCGAGGATCGCTACAAAGAGCAGGCGACTGAGCTTATGAAAATACAGGTCCGCGAATATATCGAGTTCATTAAGACATTCGTCGAGAGTACCAACATCATGTCTAAGAGCTTCTTCGTCGTCGTGCCATATGATCCGCCACTCATAACTGCTAGCAAAAACCCCATCTCAAGTATCCTTCCGAGCAAGAGCGCCAAGACGGGAAATACTACAGCAGATGCCCAATTCCAGGAATATCGAAGCCAGCTCGAGCAGCGCGTAGCAGTAGTCGAACAAGGTCTCGTGCGTTGTGGCATTAGAGCCGCTGAGCTCGGCACCGAAGAAGTGGTAGAATTGTTCTACAAACTGTTCAACCCTGGAGAGACAGAGAAGCCCATCCAAATAACCTAACATGTCATTCTTAAGCACTTTATTCGGCAAGAAAGATGAGCGATCCCCGATCGTTTCTATTCTGCCGGAAGAAATATATCAGGCCGGTGTTTTGGAGCTCAAAGACGTCATTTCACCATCAGCTCTCAAAATAAGTCCCAAGGATCTCAATCTTGGCGAGAAGGTGGGGCGCACTCTATTCGTTATTTCATACCCGCGCTTCCTTGATGAGAGCTGGTTTGCCCCCATCATCAACCTCGACAAAATTTTTAACATATCAATATTCATCCACCCAGTAGATACGGCAAAGATTCTGCGCCATTTCCAGAAGAAGGTGGCTGAAGTCCAGAGTCAGATCTCGCGCAGGGAAGACAAGGGCCTCGTCCGTGATCCAGCGCTGGATACTGCATACCAAGACCTCGAACAGCTCCGTGACCAATTGATGCAGGCACAAGAACACCTCTTCGACGTAGGTGTGTACATCACTTTGTTTGCCGACTCAGAAGGTGAGCTCGATAAGCTTGAATCCGAAATCAAATCCATTCTTGAATCCAAGCTCGTGTACGTCAAACCGGCTCTATTCCAGCAGGAACAAGGCTTCAAATCAGTTATTCCCATTGCCGACGACCAGCTCACTGTCCATTCCAAGCTCAATTCCTCGCCACTCTCATCACTATTTCCATTCGTATCATTCGACCTTACATCAGACAAGGGTATCCTGTACGGTATCAACCGCCACAATTCATCACTTGTCTTGTTCGATCGTTTCTCCCTCGAAAACTACAACTCCGTCACCTTCGCTACTGCTGGTGCTGGTAAATCATATACGACCAAGCTCGAGATTCTACGCACCCTCATGTTCGATACTGACGTCATCGTCATTGACCCCGAAAAAGAATATGAGTACATGGCTGAGGCCACAGGAGGGAAGTACTTCAACATCTCGCTCAACTCCGAACACCATATCAACCCGTTCGACTTACCGATTCCCCGTGAAGATGAGTCTGCAGCTGACGTCCTCCGCTCCAACATCATCAACCTCGTCGGTCTCTTCCGCATCATGCTTGGTGGCCTGACCCAAGAAGAGGACGCCATCATCGATCGTGCTATCAGTGAGACATACGCTCTCAAGGATATTACACCTGAGGCCGATTTCCGCACCGTAGAGCCACCACTGCTCTCAGACTTCGAGCTGGTATTGGCAGGAATGGAAGGCGGCGACTCTCTGGTCCAACGTCTGTCCAAATATACCAAGGGTACTTGGGCCGGCTTCATCAATCGTCCCTCGAATGTCGATATCAATAAGAAATTCGTGGTTTTCTCCCTCCGCGACATGGAGGATGAGCTCAAGCCAGTGGCCATGTATATCGTCACTCACTATATATGGAACGCTATTCGCAAGAATTTGAAGCGTCGCCTCTTGGTCATCGATGAGGCGTGGTGGATGATGAAGTCAGAGGACACCGCCTCATTCTTGTTCGGCCTAGCCAAGCGTGGTCGCAAATATTTCTTGGGCCTCTCGACTATCACACAAGACGTGGATGACTTCTTGAATTCTCCGTATGGTATGCCTATCGTGACCAACTCATCCATCCAGATCTTGCTCAAACAATCTCCGACAGTCATCGACCATATCCAGAAAACATTCAACCTAACCGACGAGGAGAAGTATCTCTTGCTCGAATCTGATGTAGGGGAGGGCATATTCTTCGTAGGGCTCAAACACGTGGCTATCAAGGTCGTCGGGTCATATACAGAAGACCAGATCATCACCACCAATCCTGCACAGGTACTGGCCATCAAGGATGCAAAGAAACAGCTGGAACAGGCGGGATAGTGGTATACTAACGGCATGGTGAACAAGCCGAAATATAGAATAGGGACGGCAATGGTAGTCATACTGATCGCCCTTGCATTTATTGCTGACCTGATAGGATTGATCCCTTTTGCAAAGGATATTACGGCCTCATTGTTTTGGATATTCTTCGCCCTATATGGTTGGACGAAGGGCCTGGGCCTGTTCAATGGTAGAAAGTTGGCCGCCATGGCTATTTCTTGGGTTGCATCACTTATACCCGTCGTGCAGGAATTACCTATCGAAGTAACTGCCGGGATAATAGCCATAATACTCATCACTCGAATTGAGGACAAAGCTGGTGTTTCTGTGATCAAGCCACTATCACAAGGAAAACAGATTGGCTCAGCAAAAACCATGCTCAACTTCAATGGGCGCCGAGAACCCCGACCCAGAGAACCCTTGAATGGTGGGGAAGGGGCGGGAGTGCGCGCTCCTAACGGGGGCCTACCAGCTCAAGGATAGTTATTTATCCCCGAATACCACGAGGACTACGTTCTGGCTCCGTGGTAAAATATGGACAATGAAATCGCGCCTATTTCTAGTTGTATTCCTGTCTTATTTCTTTGTATTTTCGTCCGCCCACGCCCAAATATCAGTGACAGGCGGCCTCGAGCTATCCCCGTCGACAGACAATCCTGTACCAGGACAGACGGTCACCATTACCGCACGTAGTTACACTATTGATATCAATGCCGCAAAGGTTACTTGGGTTGTTGATGGTAAGGTGGTGCGCAGTGCGACAGGTGCTACATCGCTCGAGGTTATCGCTCCGATTCTAGGCAAAAAAATGTCAATAGAGGTCACCGCGGTCAATACGGACGGCACAGTCATAAAAAATTCCTTCACCTTAGGGTCTGGTTTTGTCGATCTAGTATTTGAGACTGATGGATACACGCCCCCTTTCTTCCGAGGCAAACTCTCTCCTGTATACCAAAACACTATTAAAATTGCCGCTATAGCGCACGTGGCAAATTCAGCAGGGATAGAATATGATCCATCGTCTCTTGTATACCAATGGAAAAAGAATGGTCGTGTTATTGAGGATCAGTCTGGGTACGGCAAACAATATGTACTGATAGCAGGAGACGTTGTCCCACGACCTTACGACATATCGGTCACTGTTTGGCCCCGCGACAACAGCGCCTCCGCCGTAGCGTATGCATCGGTTCAAAGTGGTACACCTTCTATTGGATTTTACGTTGATGATGCCACGTATGGTCCATTATTCAATCGTTCAATCACCAATACTGTATACGTGGGTCAACAAAAAGAGGTGACCGTCTTTGGTGTTCCGTTTGGTTTTAATGCTGTGGACACTCCTGAAACCGAATGGAATTGGGGTATAAACAATCTCAAGAGGGACACTCTATCATCAAAAAAATCTGTTATCCTCCGTGCACCCGAAGGATCTTCTGGAACCTCTCAGGTTCGTCTGAATATCGGAAGCACAGAACGTATACTGCAAGGGGCAACTTCTGGGTTTTCGGTTATTTTTTCAAACCAAAAAGAAACTAATGCAACTACGTTTTAGATATGACATACACTTTCAATAAAAAATATATCTGGCTACTCAGTGTCATCTGTACGGCATTATTCGTCGGTGTACTCATAATGTCGACACCGTTTGTGTTCGCCCAAGAGAAGCAAGTTGAGTATACACTTTTGGAACCCCTGCCTTGTATCGAAAGTGCGGCCGTACAGAACGAGAGGGGAGAAGTTGTAACTCCGGCCATCACCTGTGGAGGTAACACCCAGATGACGTCTATTAATTTCGAGAATTATGTTCAGTATGCATTCAATTTGGTTATTGCATTGGCGGCCGTATTGGCCGTGTTTATGATTGTCTGGGGCGGCTTCGAATATATGAGTTCAGATTCTTACAACCAAAAGAGCGCTGGGCTCGAAAAGCTTAAGAATGCAGTTTATGGACTCGTTCTTATACTGTGTTCATATTTGATACTGCGGACGATTGACCCGCGACTAGTGCAAATACCGACCACATTGGTAACGCCGATAGATATACGCTGTGCGAGTAATCGTGAACTATCCGTAACGGATAGTCGTTGTGTCTCATCGTCGGCGTCTACTTTTTTTGGACAACTTACAAAGACAATGTCGGAATTTCATACAAGCGTTGAATCAGCCAAACAAGATTTGGCAAAATCCCAACAAATCGTTTCAACACTAGAAGAACGAAAAAAATCTTTGTGTGATCAGTTGACGGCGAATATATCTGTCAGTGATCCTTTACTATTACAACAAAATTCCGGCGCCCCATATAAAGACCCCTGCCTAGCCCTTGCAAATCGGTCGTCTGGGTTGGGATCGGACGCTCGGAGTATTGCCACTCAAATACTGGCACAGGATGCGGCAATAAGAGACGAGCAAGCAAATGCTCTCTTGGTTGTTGCAAAAGCCGCTATAAATCAAAGAGTTTTGGACAGTGACCCTTCTACTGGATCAATAGCAAACAAAACCCCTGAACAACTAAGTACTGATTTGAATAGTGAATATCAGACAAGACGTGCTGCCCTTATAGCGATCGGAGCAGCTCCGAATCAATTAAAGTCCTTGGAAGATTATACAAACTACTCAAACAAGCTCGAGCAAATAAACACTCAGGTTGCCTACGCAACACAAGTGGTCATTAATGACAAAGATCTATGGGGGCCAGTTGCTTGGTGGTACCAGTCAAGCAATGCGAGAACTTTAAATGAGGCCGTTGGGTATGCACAGAATCAAATTAATACCGTAGTTAATGGTTGCTCGAGCAGTGTTAGTGACCCTGCCCTATGCCAACAATTAGTGCAAAAAGCAACTGAGGCTAGGCAGAAGCTAAAAAGTTTGAAAATACAGTAAATATAATGACTCGCAAAACCCTCCACTATTTCATAGCATTCATCGTCATCGTCATCATCGTCGCTTTGGCATACTGGCAGTTTTTCTTGCGTGATACAACAAGTATAGATACCCCGGTCACCGAGACGCCTGACCAGGGAGGTTTCTCGCCCTTCGATAGGGGAGGCCCACGATCAAGCGCCACTTCAACATCGACTCAGCCCGCCACCACAACGCGTGCATCCACCGCCACCGGTACCCAACTCAAGATTCCCGCTTTGCGTCTTCTCAGTAACACTCCAGTCTCTGGATATGGCGCAAGCACTACAGGCACTGTCAAGACTCCGATCGCCAGTAGCACCACTGTCGTCCGTTGGCTCGACCGCGGTCGCGGTAATGTATATGAAGCCCGCGGCAATACGCTCGACATTACAACTATATCCAATACCGTTGTGCCCAAAATGTACGAGAGTTTGTGGAACAAGAACCTCACCTCATTCATGGCCTTCGGCATATCTGATGCCAATACCATTTCTGGCATATGGGCCGAACTCCGTGCACGTATCATGCCCAAGGCAAGCACCTCGACACCCCAGGTAGCGCTCACTTCCTTGACCCCTTACGAACTGCGCGGCAAGAATCTACCGAGCACGATCCTGACATATGCGGTATCGCCCAAAAAAGACCGTGTATTTATGCTTCTATCAGAGAAAGGTGTGGGGGTCGGCTATATATTCAAGTTCGACGGTTCATCCCCGACCCAGCTGTTCGTCACACCACTCACCCAAGTCAATGCTGAGTGGCCCGAAGACCAGACCATCGCCATCACCACCAAGGGTGCCGCCAGTGAACGTGGGTATCTTTATTTCGTTGACACCAAAACCGGTGTGTGGAAGAAAATTCTTGGACCTTTGCCTGGACTGAGCACCAAAGTCAGCACTGATGCCAAGAAGGTGTTCATTTCGGCAGCAGGAAGTTCTGACAATGTTGTCTCGAGTATTTATGATGTGACCAAGCGAAAGGGGACTGATGCCGTCATTCGCACCCTTGCAGACAAATGTGCTTGGGGTAATACCTACAAGGACGTGGTCTATTGTGCCGTCCCATCACAACCTATTCCAGGAACATATCCCGATGATTGGTATCGTGGCGACACCTCTTTCGTTGACAAACTATGGCAGGTCAACGCGTCAACCAACGAGGTACACTTGATTTCTTCGATCGTAGACGCTTCAGATCGTGTTATAGACGCCTACAACCTCGGCCTCGATGATCGAGACGACTTCATCTTCTTCATGAACAAAAACGACCTGTCATTATGGTCGTATGATCTGAAGTAACAAGTACTAACAACAAAAAGGGGCTGTGGCCCCCTTTTTCATATAGCTATCCTACGTATTTTTTCCGGATATAAAGCTCCTGCCCAAGAGTGAATAGGGCACTGACTGTCCAGTAAATGGCGATAATCGAGGCGGCCTGGGGGAATTGCGCCGGAATAAGCCAGTAGGTTGAGGCGAATGCCAGGATTGGCAGGATATATTTCATCTGTTTCGTCATCGATGCTGCCATATCCATACCAGGGCCTCCTGGGACCTGCGTTTGGCGAGCTGATATTGAGAAGTGTAATTGAACAAACTGTGCCACACCAGTAATAAGGGCAAGGATGATGCTTTTGTTGGTGAGATCTATTAATCCCAAGAAATAAATTTTGTTGGATATATCAGGAACCGACACAAAGCTATAGAGAAGTTCTGGGTGAATTGCAGGGATAATCTTATAGAACACTGAAATGAGTGCGAGGAGAATAGGGAGCTGGATCAACAAGAGCAGTATACCTGCGAACGGTTTGATGCCTTTCTCTTTGTAGAGCTGCATAACCTTGAGCGTCTGCGTCTGACGGTCATTGGCATATTCGGCTTTGATTTTGTTGGCTTCTGGCTCGATCTGCTTCATGCGCACCTGGGTAAGGAGGGATGATTTCGAAAGGGGAAAGAGGATGAGTTTAACGATAACAGTAAACAAAATGACAGCAATACCAACATCGATCCAGGGAATAATATCAAGAATGCCAACGAGACCGTTATAAAGGGGTTTGAATATAAAAGTAGTGTACATAACCATCACATACTAGCGCAGAATGCCTATTTTCACAAAAAGTGCCTTGGTATCTTCTTGGATTGCTTTGCTGTCAGCATCAATAATCGCTGGTTTTGCAACGAGAACGATGTGCTGCGATCTCTGTCCAACGAAACCGCCTTTCGGAAGATTGTTGTATATCCGGCGACGAGTGTTGCTACGAGCAACAGCTGTTTTGAATATTTTCTGGGGGGCGACTGCGGCTATTTTTGTGCCTGTTGTTACAGGAAGTGAGCGTATGAGAAAAAGGGAAGAGTGGGTAACTCTTCCTTTTTCCATAACTGTGTTGAGTTCTTCAGCAGAGAGTCTCTGTGAACGGGGCAACATATTATACAGCCACGCGACGGCGTCCTTTGGTACGACGACGAGCAAGAGCCTTGCGACCAGAGGTCGTCTTCATGCGTACACGAAATCCATGTGTTCGTGCTCGCTTTCGTTTCTTGGGGGCGTATGTGAATGACATAGTTATCATACTATTACATATTTGTTGATTTTCATCAAGTTCCTACGACTTTCTAGGGGCCACCACAACACACAGGCACCACAATTCACCAGCAAGGTTAGGATGTGGTGTACAAATGTTCCGTACACCATTCTGTTGCTGGTGAATTGTGGTGCCTGTGTGTTGTGGTGGCCTATCCCCACCTTATCAACATATTTTTTTACCCTCCACAAGTTTGCAAAATTATAAACAGGTATATACTTAGTGGTACTAAATTCACTATCTATGAATGATCACGGAAAAATGTGGCAAACTGCTTTACTCGAGATCGAAAGTGCCGTATCGCAAGCCAACTTTTCTACATGGTTCAAAGATATCAAGATTCTCCGCGAGGATGAGGGTGTCATCTATCTGGGAGTGCCCAACTCTTTCACCCATGAATGGCTCCAGAAGAAGTTCCACAACTCGATTTTGCGCATTTTGAGGCAGATGAATGAGCGTGTTCGTGCTCTAGAATACGTTGTTGTCCGCGAAGACGGCAAAGGTGGCGGCCACTCCCGCAAGGAACAGGTGTCAGCACCCACAATCGCTATGCCACTCCAAGATTTCTATGTGAACAAAGACGACAACCTCAATCCTCGCTACACATTCGAGACCCTTATTGTGGGCCCTTTCAACGAACTTGCCCATGCCGCTTCTCAGATGGTCGTCAAAGCTCCCGGACAATCATACAACCCCCTTTTCATCTATGGCCAAACTGGCCGCGGCAAAACCCACATCATTCAAGCTGTCGGTAATCAAATCAAGAAGCTTCACCCAGACAAAAAGGTGTTCTATCTGACATCTGAACGTTTCGGCTCAGAGTTCTTCGCGGCTATCCAAGAGGGTAGGGTCCAGGCCTTCAAGGACAAATATCGCAAATATGACGTTATTATCATGGATGATGTGCAGTTCTTTGCTAGTAAGGAGAAGTTTCAGGAGGAGCTCTTCCACTTCTTTAATACATTCCACGACACCTCACGTCAGTTGGTATTTTCTGGTGACAAGCACCCCAACACCATTCCTGGTCTTGAAGATCGTCTCCGGGGCCGCTTCTCTATGGGTATGATTGTGGACATACCTGAGCCGGACCAAGAATCTCGTATTATGATCGTGCGGAGCAAGTGTGGTGCACACAATATCACCTTGTCGGACGAGGTGACTGATTACATTGCTTCTTCTATAGAAGACAATATCCGTGAAATTGAGGGTATTATCAATGTTATTGCTTGCCAAACACAACTCAAAAACAGAGAGCTCAACCTCAATGAGATCCGTAACATCCTCAAAAACAACCTGAAACCAAAGAAAATGATGTCCGTAAAGGATGTAGTCAAGGTTGTTTCAGACTTCTACAACATTGATGAGGACAGTATTTACAACAAGACCCGTCGCAAGGAGGTTGTGCGTCCTCGTCAGGTAGTGATGTATATCTTGCGGGAGGATTTCGGTATATCTTTCCCTTCAATAGGGGAGAAGTTGGGTGGTAGAGACCATACGACCGTTATCCACTCGTATGAGAAGGTCCGAGAGGAAGTGAAGACCGATCAACTCTTGTCCCAAGAGATCGCTCAGGTGCGCACCATGTTGTAATGGGGATAATCCTGTGGGTAGCGTGTGGGTTTCGTTGATATGTGTGTGGGTAACTTGTTGTTTTATACACATAGGTTATAAGTAAAGAATGTTGTCCCTGCTTGTTACCATATAATCTGTGTGTTGGTTCTCATAAAACCTTTTGGATTTGTTGATATATATTAAGTTTTCAACATATCCACAGTCTTAATGATGATAGGTTTGCTTATTCAAATAAAAACACATCTTATATGAAGATCGAACTCAACCTCAAAAAACTCAAAGATGCCGTCGGCCTAGTGGATCGTGTTGCGAGTAAGCACCAAACACTACCAGTTCTCGCTTGTATCCTCATAGAAGTGGGGAAAAACACTATTACACTCAAAGCGACCAACCTTGATGTGGGTGTAGAGGTTACTATTCCTGCAAAAACAGATGCTCAAGGCGTTGTCGCTGTGCCCGCGCAAACTCTGGCATCATTCTTGTCTCAAGTGCAAGAACAGAGTCAAACAGTTATTCTTGAGCTTGTTTCGGGGAATCTTCATATAAAAACAACAAAATCAAAAGGGGTCATAAAAACAGTACCCCCAGAAGATTTCCCAAGCATCCCAAAAATCCAAGATGGTCAGAAATACACCATGTCACCAGAAGACCTGATACAGGGACTTACCGCGGTCTTCTATAGTGCCGCTATCTCAAGCGTCAAACCAGAGCTTTCTAGTGTGTATATATACAAAGACGGGGAATATCTGACGTTTGTGGCCACAGACTCATTCCGCCTTGCAGAAAAAAAGATCAAAACAGCAAGCACAAACAAACTACATGACGTTTTGATACCGTACAAAAACACCCAAGACATTATTCGGGTACTTGGTAGCTTCCAAAATACAGCTACGGTTAATTCAAATAAGAACCTCATCACGTTCGAGAATGAAGACACGTACATCGTATCCCGAGTTATTGATGGAGTGTTTCCTGACTATAGACAGATCATCCCCAAATCAGCCACAACTGAGGTTGTGGCGCTCAAGCAAGATATTCTGAACGCGCTCAAAATATCCAACATCTTTTCGGACAAATTCAATCAAGTTCATCTCACTATAGACCCAAAAGGGAAAGTGTTCGAGATACAAACAAAAAACAGTGATATTGGTGAGAATGAAACCAATATTGATGCGGCACTTACTGGTGAGAAAATGGAGATCAATTTCAATTACAAATACCTTATCGATGGGTTTCAGTCCATACACGCAGACAGTGTCAGTTTGCAACTCAACGGACTCAATAGGCCGGTGATAATCAAGCCTGTATCGGGAGACCAGACGTTTCTCTATCTTGTTATGCCAATGAACAGGTAAGGACCATGCTCAACATAGGACAATTTTTCAAGCGGATACAAAATAAGCACGGCCAGGAGGCCTTTTTGCACGCACTGATTCAACAGGTTATCGAGAAACACACAGGGGCCACAGTGATGTTCGAACGTAAAGCGGGAGAGATAGTGACGCGAAATGTTCCAGCGGCACTCAAGTCACAACTATTCATCAAAAGAACGTTAATTTTGAGGGACATTAACACACAACAACAGAACGTGGTGATAACACATATTAAGTGATGGGGTGGTAAGAACACATCCCTTCACACTATAATTCCTCTCTGACAAGCCGAAAATGTAGCCAGCGATCAGCGCTTTGAGGCTTGGAAGGGAGGAATTATAGTGTGAAGGGACATACCCATACAACTATTGTCGCACTGAGAATGTGGTCGAAGCGGTTACTTTATTGAATACACTGTCATATACCCGCACAGACAGAGTGTTGTTTTCTGAAACGACTCCGACATCAGAAGGGAAGAATGAAATATTGAGAGGGTCTCGCTCAGAGGTAAGGACATACTTACCGTTGAGATACACCTCGGTTTTTTGCACTGGATATGCACCAGATAATTGAAGGTGTATGTTCAAGTTGTCGTGGGTTCCTATACTGGTTCCTGCGGAAGGTGAGGCAAAAGAAATAGTAGGCAACTTGCCTGGTACGTGTACATCATCACTTTGGGTGGGTATCGATATGGAAGATGTCTCTTTGAACTCAGAATGGTTTTTTTGGTAGGTGTCGAACCATGTACGTACCCCATACTCCCAATAATCATACTGAGAATCTCGTTTCGGATCTGTTGGGGCAGGACCGCGTGGGTCGTCTTTGTTTACCCAGTGAAGAATTGAGTGAACATTATTGAACACCACCTCTTTTCTTGTTTCTGCGGGGGTATATTCCGTCGCCAACTTACCAGAAACACTGTCTTTCCAATATGATTCACCACCTTGCCACACACCACGAAGCACAGGTTTGTTGTCTGAGAGTGGGGGTGGAGGAGACTGGAAACTTTCTAGAGGGAAGCTCTGGGCGACCTGAGACATGAAGGCGCCCCAAACGGGGGCGATTATAAGACCCGCAACATTGTGCTGCATAGGGGTGTTGTCGTTCTTGCCAGCCCAAGCACCAACAACTAAGTTGGGTGTATATCCTACTGCCCACACATCACGATAATCGTTGGTGGTACCAGTTTTGATTGCTACGGGACGGCCAATACTGTCGCCAATGGGCTTGAGACTGTCCATGCGCACAGAGGTGTCAGAGAGAATGCTGGTGATTTGTCGAGCGATCTCAGGTTGCAGTGCTTGTGCAGGGGAAGGAAGGGGGGCACTTTCCAGAACGGTACCACGACCATCTTCAACACGGAGGATTGATCGGTACGGATTGCGCAGACCATCATGTGCGAAGACGCCATATGCGCTGGTGAGCTCAAGAAGAGACACCTCACCTCCACCAAGAACCAGGGTGAGACCATATCTATTTGGGTCATCTAGGCCAGTGATACCCATGTCTTCGGCGGTTTGCAGAGAGTCTCGAAGGCCGGCCAGGTATAGGGTTTTGACGGCGGGAATGTTGCGGGAGTGCGCTAGGGCTTCACGTATGCTCATAGGGCCAGGAAATTCGTGGTCGTATTCGTCAGGTGAGTAGCAGACCTTCTCTGGGTCATCAGTTTCTTTTTTCGGCTTACCATCAGGGTTACAGTATTGTGAGAACTGTGTGGGAACATCAAACAGGACAGTTTCGGGGGTGTAGCCTTTTTTGAATGCTGTCGCATATACGAAGGGCTTGAATGTCGAGCCGGGCTGACGTCGTGCGAGAGTGATATTGAAGTTTCCTTCTATTTTGTTGCTGAAATAATCTCGAGAACCAACCATGGTGAGAATGTCGCCAGTTTTGGGGTCGATGGCGACCATGGCGGTATTACTTGCATTGAAATTATTCTCGAGTGAAGGGGCAAATGTGGTGATCACCTCTTCGGCTTTTTGTTGCATACCGAAATCGAGAGTGGTAATAACCCGCAATCCACCACTCAAAACGGCGTCCTCACCGTATTTTTGCGTCAACGCATCTTTGACGTACATAACGAAATGGGGGGCACGAATGGAAGAGTCATTTTTCGAAAGGAACTGAACTTTTTCTTTGACTGCGGCGTCATACTCTGATGAAGTTATTTTGTTCAGGTCTTTCATGCGCTGTAGTACCAGTTTGTGGCGATTGTCGAGTGCCTCACGATGCGTCCCGTAAGGTGAATAGTACGTGGGTGCCTGGGGGATTGCGGCGAGATAAGCCGCCTCGGCGAGAGATACGTCCTTGGCGGGTTTGCCGAAGAATGCGCGACTGGCCTCTTCGACACCGAAGATCGTCCCGCCGTATGAAGTGTCGTTGAGATACGTCTCGAGGATGTCTTTCTTGGGCATAACGCGAGTGAGTTTGATGGCGATGACCCATTCTTTGATTTTGCGGGTTATGGTTTTGTCTGTGGTGAGAAGAGAGTTTTTGACTACCTGCTGGGTAATTGTAGATGCACCTTGGCCATATCCTCCTGTAGTAAGGTTGGCAAGAATGGCGCGAGCGATTGATTTTGGTTCAATGCCGATGTTGGTATAGAAATCAGAGTCTTCTATGGCAATGGTTGCCGTCTGTATGAGGGGTGAAATCTGATCGAGTGCTACCGCGGTGCGCTTGGCATCTTTGCCTGTATCATAAAGAAGTATTTCCCCAGTACGATCATAAATTTTGGTAGATTCGACGACTTTGCGATTTTGGAATGAGGTCAAGTCGGGCATTTTGAGGGTGGCGACCCACAAAGCAATAATACCCAGACAGATGAATCCGAGCGAAAAGAGGAGTGCAACGAGGCGTTTGACGTGTCGGTGCTTTTTGCGATGGTGCGACATGGCTTCTATTATAGCGTATTATCGGCTGACGATATCATATATAATGCACATATGGCTACCTGTATTATCGGCATCGACCCAGGATATGATCGTCTCGGTATAGCGGTTATCGAGCGCACTGCTCCAGGTAAGGAGTGTGTCCTCTATTCAAACTGTTTCCAAACTTCGCCCAAAGATAGCATCTACAAACGATTCGGACTCATTTCGAATGAGGTTGGTCGAGTGTTGGATGAATTCAAGCCCGAGGCGTTATCGATAGAGACACTTTTCATAACCAAGAACCAAAAAACAGCTATGCGGGTAGCGGAAGCACGCGGCGTCATTCTTGCTGAAGCGATCAGGCGGAATGTCGCTATCTATGAATATACACCGATGCAAATAAAAGTCGCCATAACAAGCGATGGTACGAGCGACAAAGAGCGGATGATCAAAATGGTCAAACTGCTTGTGTCGTTGCCAATCAAGAAAACAGTCGACGATGAGTATGATGCGATTGCGGCGGCCATTACTCACAGCGCATGTATGCGATAGGGGATTATCAATAGGCACCCCCACAACATAATTCACCCCTTCCAAGCCTCAAAGCTCTGATCGCTGGCTACATTTTCGGCTTGTCAGGGGGAGATTGTGTTGTGGGGGGACATGCTCGTGGGTTGCCCTCATACGAGGACGGCTCCGCTCGCATGCTCGCGGGTTGTCCACAGGGGAAGTTTGTTGCCAAATGGCAACATCTTTGTTACAACTGTCTGCATAGAAATTAATTATTGACGAACATGGTAACGGCCACCAAGAAAACTGCACCCAAAACAGTAAAATCCAAGAAGAAGGTTGCTCCGGCTACAGAAGAGCAACATGTCGAAGAAGAGGTCGAGCATGAAGAGAAGGAAACCGACGTCATTCCTAGTAAAGTGAAGAAGCCGATCGAGATCGATGAGCCGGAAGCTGATGTAGGAGTTGAAGATAAAACAGAAGTAGACCCCCTGTTGGGTTCCGCAGAAGAAGACGAGCTCTCCGATGAGGTGAGCTTGGATGGAGAGGAGATCAATCCGTTCGGGGACAGGTGGGAGGAGTAAAGATATTATTCAGCGTTCGTGTACACAGACTGCACCTCGTCATTTTCTTCTAGTTCCTCGACCAACTTTGAGAGCAGCTCAATATCCGCATCTTCTAGGGGCATGGTCGATGTGGGGTTCCATGCATGACCTTCTTTCTTGAAAGCCCATGATGCACTACCAGGGGAGGCGAGCTCAAAGCCGTTCTTTGAAAGAATGTGTTTGATCTCTTGTGCCGCTTTGTTGCGGTTGTCGGTGAGGGCTTCGATGAGTATCGCTACGCCACCGGGGCCGTATGATTCATAGATGATTGATTCCATGTCGGCGGAATTGTCGGTGGTCGCCTTCTTGACGGCACGATCGATGGTGTCATTTGGCATATTTTCACCACGAGCCTTCTCGATGGCGGCGACGAGGCCGGGCGAAGTGAGGACACCTTTTGCTTTCTTGGCCTCAACAGTGATGAGGCGCACGAGTTTGCCGAAAGACTTGCTCTTCTGGGCGTCGTTCTTCGCTTTGACGTGCTTTATTTTCGAATATTTGTTGTGACCGGACATGGGATTGGTTTGATTAATAAATATAAACTAACTATACACTTTCTATTTGAATTTATCACTTACAACAGCTTTCCGACCCCTTTCATGTCCAAATGCGCATACGCCTTGTCTGTGGCAATACGACCGCGAGGAGTGCGCTCCAAGAGGCCGAGCTGAATCAAATACGGCTCATACACCTCTTCAATAGTCGCCTGTTCTTCAGATAGAGCTGCGGCGATCGTATTCAAGCCCACAGGTCCACCACCGAACTTATCGATAATCACCTTCAATATCTCACGGTCAGCAGAAGTCAGACCTAGGACGTCGACACCGAGCATGGTGAGCGCCTTCTCGACGATATCTTTTGTAAGCACCGTCTTATTTATCTGTGCATAATCTCGACACCTCTTGAGGTGATAGTTGGCGGTACGAGGGGTGAATCGTGAACGTACGGCGATCTCAGTGACAGCGTCATCGTGTATGTCGATGCCAAGAATGGTGGCGGAGCGCTTGATGATCTCGGCGATCTCTTTGTTGGTATAGAACTCGAGCTTGAATACACCACCAGAGAAACGAGAACGCAAAGGTGAAGAAATCATAGCTATACGCGTCGTGGCGGCTATGAGCGTGAATGGGGGAAGGTCGAGCTGGATAGTTCTTGCCGATGGCCCTTTGCCTATGATAATATCGAGCGTCCCTGACTCCATGGCAGGATAGAGTACTTCCTCGATAGCTTTGTTCAGACGGTGTATTTCGTCAATGAACAGAATGTCGCCAGCCGACAAGTTGGTAACAATAGAAGCCAGGTCGCCCACCTTGAGAATAGCGGGCCCAGACGTAACCTTCATTTGAGCCCCTGTTTCCTTGGCGATGAGATGTGCCAAGGTGGTCTTGCCGAGGCCTGGGGGTCCATAAAAAAGGATGTGCTCAGGTGGGTGTTGGCGTTCTTTGGCAGCCGTAAGCAAAATATGCAGGTTGTCCTTGATGTTTTTTTGCCCAATATACTCAGCCCACCGTCCAGGACGGAGGGTTTGGTCGAGAAAACCAACATCTTTGTCTTCGGTAGGGGAGTTTTGTGGGGGTGTTGACATTTTAATAAGGTTGTGATAGGATACCAACGAACCTATGGAAGCCCATAGGTACAGTCTATCAATACAATAACTCGAATGCGAACTCTTCCCGAGTCGCGTTTTTCATTGTTCGAGCTCGCAAACCTCTAAGCAATGGCCTTCCCAGGTTTGGGTATAGTGCTAAGGACATTTTGGTTGCCACGCTTCGGCGTCGCGTACTGGAATTATCCTCGGGACTCTACCTCGCTTGGTGCATCACGCACCGAGATATTGCTTAGAGATTTACGTGCTTGAACATATATCTCCTGATCGCATACTACCGCTATCCCCGTACAAAAAGCAATTGACGCTGGGGATTATTTTCTGTTTTAACGAAAAAGTTTGCCGTGTTCTTTGGTGGCGGCACGCAATTTATTTTGTAAATCAGTAAATTCACCCTGATGGCGTAGTTTTTCTCGCTGCACCTCGTTGATGTGACGCTTCAATTTGTCGGCATCAGTATTGTCAACGTATATTTGATGTCGATCCTCCTCTATTTTCTTCTGAAGAAGGGGTATTTCCATGCCCTTGGCACGAGCATCTTCTTGTGCAAGGTGAAGTTTTTCTTGCGCATCGTGTAGCTCGGTGGTCTCTTTCTGTAATTCTTGCTGGAGGTGCTTTATGGTCTCAGAAATGTTCATTGGAGCGATCATGGAAGTAATAAGTATTAATCAGTAATCGAAATCACACGCTTGAGCTCCTCGAGGGAAGTGATGCCCGCCAATATCTTGAGCACCCCATCCTGTTTCATGGTCAATATTCCTTGACCTTGTGCGGCAATCCATATTTCACGCTCGCTCGGGTTCATCTCGACAGCATCCTCGATCTTCTTGTCAGACAGAATAGCTTCATAGATACCAACACGACCCTTGAAACCGGTGTTGTTACATTTTTCGCATCCGACAGCGGTGAACATCTTGGTGCGCTCGACAGGTACGATACTCTTGTCTTCGATGGTAGCGAGAGCGTCCTCGATCTCTTTCTGGTCGGCACCTGAAATGGCAACTTCTTTCTTGCATGAATCACAGAGCTTGCGTACGAGACGTTGTGCCATGGCTACGCGGATGGCGGAGGTGAGCACCTTGGAGTTGACCCCGAGATCTATGAGGCGCGGGAAGGTGCCGGCGGCATCGTTGGTGTGTAGGGTAGAGAAGACCAGGTGACCAGTCAGAGCAGAGTTGATGGCGATATCGGCCGTCTCATTGTCGCGGATTTCACCGACCATGATGATGTCGGGGTCTTGGCGGACGGTTGCACGTAAGCCCTCGGCGAAGGTGTAGCCTTTGTCGTTGACTTGGGTCTGCATGATGCCAGGAAGGTGATACTCGATCGGATCTTCGATGGTGATGATTTTGATTTTCGGGTCGTGGATTTTTTTCAAGAACGAGTAGAGTGTCGTTGTCTTACCAGAACCGGTCGGACCAGTGGTGAGGATCATGCCGTCGGGACGATCGATTTCTTTGAGTAGGATGTCGAGGAGCTTCTTGTTGATGCCTAGAGATTCGAGGGGAACGTCGATTGATTTGGGGTTGAGGAGACGCATCACAATAGACTCATTGTATGCACCTGGCAATATAGACACACGGACTTCGATGTCGCCAATCGGAAGTCGAATACTGAAGCGTCCGTCCTGGGAATCTTTCTTGATATTGAGTTTCATTCCTGATATGAGCTTGATACGAGAGAGGACGAGCCCGTACGTCTCATTGTCGAAACGCATGACTTCTTGGAGCACACCATCGAGACGGTAGCGGAGCTGTACATATGATTCTTCAGGTTCGAGGTGAATATCTGAAGCGTCGATGGCAAGCGCTCCAGCCACTACCGTTTCGAGGATGCGTGATATACGGTAGCTCTTCTTTGCTGACATGGTGTTCTCTAGGATCGAGACGATGGTCGGCAAACTTTTTGCTTCTTCGATAATCGCTTGAATTTCGTCGTTTGATATTTCGAGGGACCCTGCTTTGCTCTCGTAGGCGAATGAGAGATCCTTGTATACTTTCCAGGCCTTCTCGAGACTTTGTGTCGAAGCAATGTAGAGCTCTGGTTGGTACCCTTTGGTTGTTATGTCTTGAAGGACAGCGACAACTTTTTCGTCTTGTGGGTTGCGAGCTGCCACTTTGACCTTCTTGTCGATGAGCGCAAACGCGGCCGTCTTGGTCTCGCGGGCAGTCTCTTCGGGAATGAGGCGGAGGGCGTCGGTGTTGACGGCGGTACCGAGGAGATTGACGTACTCGATGCCGTATTTGGCCGAAAGTATCTGGACCAAATCCTCTTCCTCACGGTGGAGTAGGGTATCTAGCTTGCGGCGCTGCTTGTCTTCGTCGAATTGGATCATGTTGCATCCATTATACCCCAATAAGTCCCGTATTCCTTGCGGATAACGGGGGCATATCCCCACACGACATAATTCCTTCCTTCCAAGCCTCAAAGCGCTGATCGCTGGCTACATTTTCGGCTTGTCAGAGAGGAGGTGTGTTGTGGGGGTGCCCGATAATATGGAGTAGAGCGTATCCAGATATTGACTTTTGTTACATAAAATGATATAATTCGTCTCGAAGGGTGTCGGGAGGTTTCCTGATATCTAAGAGAAAGATTTGAAATATGAAGACAGCGAAAATGGTTGGGATGGCGATCTTGATGATCGTTGCTCAATCGTCAGTGCAGCCTACTTGGGCTGCCGAGGGGGACATCGTTATTGGTCCCGGGATCGTGCTCCCCGCGGGCACGGTTATTCACACCCAAGAGGTGTATGCAGTACGGGGAGATTTGAATTCCCGCGTCACGACCACGCTCTCAACGGGTGGTGGAACGACGGCCCCGAAGGCAAGTGCTACTGGTGGTCGGGCCGAGGCGGAGGCCGCAGGTCTTATCACCGTGACGGAAGATAGCGTCAAGACTCCGGCGGCGGGGCCGACGTACAACTTTCAGCAGGCGGCGCAGGCAAGTTCGGCGCCAGCACCACAGCCGCAACCACAGGCAAGTCCTGTTAGGAAGGGTGGCTGCTCTGGTCACGGCTGGAAGCACTTCTGCCACCGGTGCGCTTGTTTCTTCGGTATCGGCGCATCAGCAAGTGTGTCGGTTGGTGCCGGCATGGCACCACCGATGCGGTACCCGGCTTATTGGGAGGAAAACAACTCCTACAACGAGTACTGGAACATCGAGAATACCAGGAGGTTGTACAGCGGGTATAACTATCCGGACCAAGTGTTCTCGTACGGCTACGGGCCGTCATATTACTCGTCGTGGGCATACGTGCCCACACCGAATCGCTACTTGGACAACTCCTCATGGGTGAGGCCGTTTCCACCGGTGCGCTACATCAATGACGCGCCACGGCCACAGCCGTCACCTCACTACCAGTCATACCCTCAAGGTGGTGGCCATGGCGGTCGAGGAGGCCGTCGGTAACAAGTTCTTTCCCGCTCGTGTGGGAATCGCGAAAGCCACGTTCAACCGGATGTGGCTTTTTTGCATACCAACTCTTTCTTGCCGACAGACGAACGTTGCCGTAGTATAGCCATATGACATTTACTTCACGATCACTTCAGGACACCGCGGTAGCCGCCCAGAATATTCTCGGGAATCTTGCCGAGAAACTGCACACTGACCAGGCTACCATCGTCGGTCTCTCAGGTCATCTGGGTGCGGGCAAGACCGCATTCGTCAAAGCGGCCGCGAAGCATCTGGGGATCGGTGAAGAAATAACCAGCCCCACATTCGTTATTATGAAACAGTATCCTTTGTCTGGTGCCGCATGGAAGCAGCTCATACATATAGACGCATACAGACTTGAAGCGGGGAAGGAGTTGCATGTCCTAGACTTCGGGAAGCTCGCGGCGGACAAAGACAACCTGATCCTCCTTGAGTGGCCTGAGAATGTCCGGGAAGTCCTCGGTCAATTCGAGCTCACTACTATCACATTCGAGCTGTCTGGAAATGGTGAAGAGCGCACTATCACGGTGACTCCGTAGCCACAACAGGGTAATAAATAGTGTACAATTCCAGCATGGCAGCCAAGAAGAAACAACCAACAGAACAGCCCAAACGATTGGTGCTTCTAGATGCGCACGCTATATTGCACCGCGCATATCATGCACTCCCTGATTTCTCGACGACACGAGGTGAACCGACGGGGGCGCTCTACGGACTCTCGGCGATGATTATCGGTGTCATCGAGACACTCAAGCCGGATTACATTGTCGCTTGTTACGACGTCAAAGGGCCGACATATCGTCATGAGGCCTACAAAGAGTACAAAGCACAACGCAAAGCGGCTGATGATGCGTTGGTGGCACAGATGGGGCGATCGCGAGACGTTTTCCACGCGCTCAATATTCCTATTTATGACAAAGAAGGATTTGAGGCGGATGATATGCTGGGCACCATAGTTGAGCAAGTCACTCGTGCTGTCACTAGTAATGAAACCCTAAATCCTAAATCCGAAACTCTAAACAAATCCAAAATACGAAATTCAAAAAAGGCTACAAAAAGGGGCCTATTACCAGTGGAAATCATTATTGCCTCGGGTGACATGGACACTTTGCAATTGGTACGTGGCGAGGAGGTCAAGGTGTACACGTTCAAGAAAGGTATCAAGGACACGATCATGTATGACGAGAATGCGGTCAAGGAGCGTTTCGGTTTTGGGCCGGAACGTGTCGCCGACTACAAGGGTCTGCGTGGTGATCCGTCGGACAACATCATTGGCGTCAAAGGCATCGGTGAAAAGACGGCCACAATACTCATCACCTCATTCGGGTCAATCGAAGATATATATAAGCACCTCGAAAAAGGGGATGATAAGGCCTTCATCAAGGCAGGAATAACGCCGCGTATCATCCAATTGTTGCGAGACAACAAAGAAGAAGCGGAATTTAGTAAGATGTTGGCGACCATTCGTCGTGACGCACCGATCACATTCGTCATGCCCGAGAAGACATTCAAGGAAAGCCTCGACGTGAAGAAAGTCACGGCATTGTGGAATGAGCTTGAATTCAGAATGCTGGTACAACGATTGCAAAAGGCATTGACTGGTGTGAGTGGGGCAGCTCCGACAGGATCGAAGTCGGCCACAGTGTCGACGTCTAAGCCATATGTATCTGAAGAAGAATCAGATCGTGGTGCGGATAAAGTGGTGACCAACTCACTATTTCGGGACACCGAGGCGCTTGCAGCGGCTATAGATAAAACAGATTTCAATAAGACAGCGGTAGCATTGTGGCTGGTCAATTCCAACCTTACCAACCCCACACTCGATGATGTGCTCAATTTCGCCAATACCGACGCATACGAAGAGGCCAAGAAGGTGATCATGGCCGAGTTGGACAAGAGGAACCTACGCAACCTCTACAACGCTATTGAGCTCCCCCTCATTCCTGTCACCGAGAAAATGGAGAAGCGTGGCGTGAAGATCGACGATGTCTTCCTAGCTGATCTCTCCAAGAAATATCACACCGAAGCTACACGGCTGGAAAAAGAAATATGGAAACTGGCGGGCATGGAATTCAATATCAGTTCACCGAAGCAGCTCGGGGAAATCTTGTTCGATAAGCTGCAGCTTACAGGCAAGAACATGAAGAAGACCGCCGGTGGTGCTCGATCGACACGCGAATCAGAGCTTGAGAAACTACGCGATCAACACCCGATCGTGCCGATGATATTCGAGTATCGTGAGCTGACCAAGCTCTTGTCGACGTACATCGATGCTATCCCGCCGCTTCTGGGACCAGACAAGCGCCTTCATTCTCATCTTGTCTCAGCAGGCACAACGACGGGACGTATGGCGTCGATCAATCCCAACCTCCAAAATATCCCTATCAAGTCAGAACTCGGCAAAGCTATTCGTCACGCATTCATCGCTGAGAAAGGATTCAAGTTGTGCAGCTTCGATTATTCGCAAATGGAATTGCGCATCGCTGCATTTTTGTCTGGTGACGAGAAAATGATCGAAATTTTCAAGAAAGGGGAGGACGTACATGCATCTGTCGCCTCATTTGTGTTCAAAGTGGCGCAAAACGAAGTCACACCGGACATGCGCCGTCAGGCCAAAGTGATCAACTTCGGTATGATCTACGGTATGGGTGTCGGTTCATTGCAGAAGAGTATTGGCACCAATAGGGCAGAGGCACAAAAGTTCTACGACGATTATTTCAAGACATTCGCGACACTGGCCCACTATCTCGATCAGGTCAAAGCGGATACGGCGCGCAAAGGGTACACGGAGACATTCTTCGGGCGCCGTCGTTATTTCGAGGGGATCAACTCGAAGATTCCTTTCATCAAGGCCGCAGCAGAGCGTATGGCGATCAATGCGCCGATCCAGGGTACTGAAGCTGATGTGATCAAGATTGCCATGATCGATATTGATCACTACATTACCGAGAACAAACTCGACGAGGATGTGCACGCGCTTCTCCAGGTGCACGATGAACTCGTCTATGAGATCAGAGAAGATAAGGCCGATAAAGTGGCACGCGAAATAGAGCGAATCATGGAATCAGTCATGAGCGAAAGTGATACCAAGGGGGTTATATTGAAAGCCTCAGGGGCTATAGGCAATAATTGGGGGGAACTCAAATAAAAGCTCAACCACAAGGATTTCTATTACATCGGTTGACGTTTTCACAAAGAAAGGTTAGTATTTTCCGGTATTTTGCTCTTTGGCCGGTCAATGGAGACCGGTCTACAACTAAGGGCAGTGACAGCAACAAATAAGTGCTCAAGCCATCCTATGATAGTTAAGAAAACACCCAAGCTGCGGTTGGTTACAGTCGGTAATGTTCAGGAAGAGGTATTACAAAAAGCTCTTCTCCCAGTTCAGCATTTTGTCGAAGTGGTACAGGGGCCTCCGCACAAAGCGGATCTTATAGTGGCGTGTCAGGCGCAGGCTCCAACCCTTCGTGAGGAATGCTCGTGTCCTGTTATCTTGTGCCGAGGCGATGGTAACCATCAAATCCCTGATTCAACTGAAGGAAGCCAGCTTCCAGATTTTGTTCTCCATCTTTTCCGACAGAGGGTGAGTCCGAGACCGGACCTTGCCTTCTAATTGGTTCGATAGGAATTACGTGTTCAAAGGTGAGGTGTCGTCATACGACTCTCTCACTTGTGCGCTGGCCGCCGTTATTTATTCGGCGGCCTTTTTTGTTATACTGCACACATGCTATACGTTTTCCACGGCACAGATACTGTAGTGGCGCTCAAAAAGGCGCGCACCCTCATCGATTCTCTTCGCACCAAGCGCCCAGACGCCTCATATGTCAGTGTCGATGCTGATCACTGGTCGAGCTCGATCATCGACGAGCACGCGGGCGGGCAAGGGCTTTTTTCGAAGGCGTACATCATCTTCCTCGATCGAGTCACCGAGAATGATGAGGCGGCGACTGCGCTTGCAGAACTTGCGCCCTTGATGCATGAGTCAACAAACATTTTCATCGTACTTGAAGGCAAGCTCAATGCTGAACTCAAGAAAGCGTTCGAGAAAGGTGCTGATAAGATGGTGGAGGTTTCGACTGCGGCAGGACAGAAGGTTGGCTCCTCTCAAGAATTCAACATATTTGCATTGGCAGATGCCATCGGTCAGCGAGATTCATTCAAAGCCTGGACCATATACAGGCAGGCGATCGATGCGGGTCTGGGTACCGAGAGTATCGTCGGCACCATATTCTGGCAACTCAAGTCGATGATACTTGCGGCGGCGGGTAAGAGTGCGGGGGAGACAGGTCTCAGTCCGTTCGTGTATACCAAGGCCAAGAAAGCGGCAGAGAAATATTCAGCTCAGGAAATGGGGCAGCTCATGGAGCGGTTCATTGTTTTGTATCATGATGGACACCGTGGTATCGGTGATATGGAATTGGGTGTCGAGAGGGTGTTGTTGGGAATCTAGGCCCGGCCTAGAAATAGGTGTGCGCCCTATTGAACGAAGTCAGAACCGCAGTTCTGGGGATTTCAGGCTACCCACCTTTTGAAATCGTACGAACATGGTAAGCGATACATGGCTAGTGTTTTTAATATTATCAGCTGATATACTTACACGCAATGAAAAAAGATTTTCAAACTTGGCACGATAAGAAAGCGGTCATCGACGAAAAGCCAGATCGTCTATTTTTCCATGAACGCGACATATGGTTCACTCATCTCGGAACCAACATTGGATTTGAACAGGACGGCAAAGGCGAGCTATTTGGCAGGCCGGTAATCGTCTTCCGTAAATTCAATAACATCGTCTTCTGGGCGGTCCCGCTCACTACCCGCACAAAAACAGGTAAATACTACATGCCAATTGACCTTGGTGATGGAGTAAACCGCATGGCTATCATATCTCAATTGAGGTTAGTGGACGCCAAACGCATATACCAAAAGATTGGAGTCATTGATGAAAAGACCCATAAGGAACTCGAGGAAAGGATTGTGAAGCTCTGCCAAGGAAAGTAGATATGTCAGAGGCGGCATTTCTGCCGCCCCGAGGCCGAAGCCGTTTGTACCTATAGACTACCATAACGGCTAAAAATTACAAGCAAAATCGTGGTATTGATTGTAATTACAAAAGCCCGCTGGTTATTACACCACGGGCTCGTGACTGTTCAGTAATACAGAACAATAAACTCTTTGATTATCGATTGTTTCTCAGTGAGTCAGCTCTCGCCTCATTCGCGCATACTGGGCAGCCGTGACCGATAACTCGCTGGGCACCTTCCTGTTCCCATTGGTGTTCGCATTTGGAGCAAATCCACCACAACCGCGCCCCAGTACCGGCCACAATCTCGTTCGCTTGCAAGCGGTTTTTTGGCGCGTATTCCTTAGCCAACTCCGGATGTGTCACTGCGAGATTGTTTCTTGCCGTGACAACCAGGTGTCGGCAGGCTGGACAACCGTACCCTCTCTTCACTCTTTCTGAAAGCGGGGCAAGCCATTCATGACCATATTCTAATTTTGAACATTTCCACCAGTATTTCATGGTGGACGTGGCCATTACGCGGCTTGCTGGCAACTGATTGAAGGGTGAATACTCCTTCACAAGGTCTGGATGCATGATTGCTAAGTTGTTCTTATTCGTAACAACTCGGTTCAAACATGCTGGACAACCAGAGCCAAGAACACGCTGATCTCCCGACTGAACATATTCGTATCCGCATTTGGAGCAAACCCATATGAGTCTGCGATTTGTCCCCGCCAGAATTTTATCGGCGGGAAACTGATTCTTGGGAGAATACTCTCTCGCAAGGTCAGGACGAGTAACTGCAAGGTTCTCGGTTAGACTAGCAACTTTCATTTTGAATCCTTTTGTTGAGGTTAAAAACGGCTCCAAAAAGATAACGAGTTATCTGTTTAAAGCCGTATTCAACCTCATTTCAAAGAACGTCTCTCAGGATTCACGATCACAATTGTCAGATCATGAATCCAATTGAGTAGAGCAAGGGTTAGGACCTTGCTCTATCTATTAACTAAGTCACGAGAGCTTAAGAACCGCAGAAGGGTGACCAGACTCGTCGTTCTTGTGTTGGAGACCCCAATGCCACTCTCCGCTTTCAACGTCACGGCTTACTGTCAGATAGTGAGTGTTTCCGTGATCGTCGATGATGGCGGTGCCGTCGAAGGTGAACGTACTGACAGGATTACCACGCTCATTCTTACCCCAGTTCTCGGGAATTTGATACCCGTTTTTTACCAAGGCGAGTCCGATAGCGGCATCAAGTCGGATGAATTTTCGGCTGTGCTTTTTGAAGTATTCAACCCGCTCCCAGTTCCGGATGTTGCCATCCAGGTCTAGGTATTCACTGAAGAAGATGTTGTTGATTTCAATCTCCTCCAACTTTACGGATCGGCTATCGAGCCCCTTCACTTTCCAGATGCCCAGCTTGGGCTCTTCCTGGTCCGTGACCAAGAGCTGTTTGAGTAACGGCGTCTTGCGATCGATTTTGATTTTCACTGATTTCCTTTTGTTAATGGTTTTTGTTTAGAGCGACTTCGAAAAAATATATTTACTTTCTCGAAGCCGCTCTAAACGTGTATCAAAGAACTAAACTCTGTGGATTCGCGACATTACTGTCGTAAATCCATTTGAGTTCCCGTGATCATTGCTAATCACGGGAAATTAAATAACTACCTGATTAACCATTTTCGATCTTGATGTCGCGTAGGTTGAACGTCTTCTCTTCGGCGCTATAGTCGCCACTGGCGAGCACGAGATTCTGACCCCGAAACAAGTAATCGAGCTCGGCTTTGCTGGATTCGATAGTGATGGTCATCCGATCGTGCCGCTTGTAGACACAGAGCAATTTGATGCCACTGTCACGAACGGTGATGTTGAGCATGGACTGTCCAGACCGGAGCTGATTGAGAGCGGCAAAGCGCCGTTCAACCAACTGATCAACAACCGCTTTGGCCGAAGCCATAACTGTCTGACTGGTATTCATATTTTATATTGGTCAATTGTTCACTACAGCTACAGCTTCCAAATCCACCAAGTGGAAAGAAGCTATAGTCTATAGTGAACAGGTAGTATTTACTTTGCAAAGAACTGAACTCTGTGGATTCGCGACCGATGTCGTAAATCCAGTAAAGTGGAGAATTAGGTTCTCCATTTCCCGTGCTGCACACGACACTCACGCTTTTAGAAAGGTGACAACAATTAGAGCTTCTGAATTGAAGGTGGCTCTATCCTTCATCCGATGTGGTTATAATCCAAGCAACTCAGTGAGCTGCGTTGGGATTATTCCCTTATCTCCATAAGTGCAACTCTTGTCACAGCCCGCCTCACGAAGAAGCTTGTTGTGAGTAGAAGAGTTGGCGATCATGGGACCAGAGAAACCCTTCCTTCGGATGTGTCTGACGACCTCCAAAGTATCAGGTTCACCACCGTCAGTGAGACAACCGTCGACCACGATAGCCGCCACATCAGTGTTTTCGTCGAACAACCTTTTGGCATCAACAACAGTTTCAGCCAAAATCAGTTCGACCTTGCCACCAAGTGCCGTTTCGTACTTTTCGATGTGGTTGAGGTCATCTTCAATGATTAGAATCTTTTTCATGCGGTAGTTTCCGTACTGGTGCTCATCGGCGCACCTGCTTAAAGCCGTAAAATTCAATGTTCTTACCTGCATTAAGCATAGCATATTACAATACAGAAGTCAAGCTCTGTAAAGGGCGTAAAGTGGCTCTATTGCTAGTTCCAGTAGCTATTAGGCTTTTCCTACCCCGTTCTTGCCACCCGTTCGCCCCCGTGTGCGCTTTTGTGTTCTAAATGAGCTGTTTCCACAACCTCGAGGTTGATTCGCCGAAGTATGCCCAAATTCGAGCAATTTCGCAGATTGCAATTGTATGCCATCCCGGTATAGGATAAATAAATAATCAAAGGACGCCAAAATGGATACCGGAACGTCAAGCATAGAGCTCGATGAGAAAATCCTCGAGAAATATAGGAAAATGGAACTGGTCTACATGACTGACCAAGAGTTTTATGCTTTGTACAAGTTGGCCAAGATACTCGAACGAGGTAAGCGCAAAGAAGACTTCGAATTTGAGTTACGACATGTCCTGGCGGCGCCCGGTGTGAGAGATGAATATTATCAAAGCAATATATTTGCTTTGCATTGCTTGAAAGAACACTGCGAGGTCTTCAATATCAAAATCGATAAAATCTACTTGCCTCAAGGTAACTTTTCAAAGAATCTATATCAAGGTCCTCTCAAGGAAGTCCGTGAATATTTATCTCAAAAGCAGAACATACCAGCTATGGTGACTCAGCTGGAGTTTTTGAATGAAATCGAAAAAGGCACTGCCACGTCAGATCAATTATTTAAGATTGCTTTACCTATTGGGCGAATATTTGAGGTTTTGAACTTTGCAGTATTTCGTGTAAAAAAGCCAAGCAAAAAGCAGATGCAGAATCTTTTGGGCTTTATATTGATTTACATCGAGAAATTTGGAAATAATCAGCTTCATGTTGCTACAAATCATGAAATATATTTTCATAGCCTGAATCAGCTCGCCACATTTTCAAAATTACTGAGAAACCATGCCGAAGAGTATGCTCCGGAAACCATAATCAGTCTGTCGGAAATGTACGCCGACAATTCTCATCTTCCGTCTGGTCCATTGAAAAATTACTCACGCTTTATGCCGATTCATACGTTAGCTCTAATGGAGAAAATGGGATGGATAGAAGTCCTTCAGTTGAATGCTGGTGCGCTCGATTGGATGGAATCACTTGACCTATATGATTCGGATAAGAACGAATCAAATGAACTGAATGGCTATCGGGTAAAGCTAAAAATATTGGATAAATTTATGGAGTTCACTGATCCAAAAGCTATCGTTGAAGAACCTAAAATGCCAGCGTCTTCGACCAGGTGGTGGAAGAATGGTTCCTTACCGGCGTATGATGCAAAAACTCGCAAGATTAAGCTCGAGGATCGAGAATATGAGGTTCCTCCACGTGCATATAATCAGCAGATTCTATGCGAGAAATTATTTCCGCCGAAAAAAGAGCTCGGTGAGTATCTTCAGCAATATGAAGTCGATAACATTCTCTATAAAAAGAAAGGCGGTGATGTAAGTGGCCGGGCAATTTACGATGCGAGCGAAGAACTCAATACAAATCTAGAGAAAGCTGGCTTGCCGAAGCTCTTTGAAGGTCAGGAATCACCTTGTCGCGTACGAATCAATAAGGAGCTTTTCAAGTGAATCACGTTTGAGTCACGCGACTCAAGAGCGGCATGAAAGACTGGGTTCAGCCCAGCTTTTTTCATTCAGCCAAATCCGAACGCCATGCGGAGAAGTCAATTTTTTGCATAGTCCGTCCTTACTGGCGTTCGGAACGGATTATGCAAAAAGCGGGCTTCTTACATGCTGCCACAAGAAGCCATAGATGAGTTCAAGAAGCTCTATAAGGCACGCTTCAAGGTCGATCTCAGCGATGAGGAAGCGTCACTTCGAGCCAATAACCTCGTGAATCTGTACGAGGCTGTTTACGGCACTTCCTGTGGCAAGCAGAACGAGGATGGAAATCTGCCATGTCAAAAATGACCAGATTCAATCCTCAAATTATTAGCGGACATTTGAGCTATACGACTGAGGAAATCACGACCAAGCTCGGCATAAACAAGAAGACCATCTTCCGATGGATTGACGAGGGCTTGGCCACGGTCCCGGGCCAGAAGAAGCCGATCCTGATACTCGGTAGCGACCTCAAAACATTCATCCGTCAGAAGAACTCCAAGAAAAAAATGCCACTGAAACGGCACGAGTTCTATTGCTTCCACTGCAAGGTTCCGAGACGTGCAAAGCGAGGCACGATTAGCCGGTCCGGCGATGAGAAAAGGGGTGAATGCGTTGTCTGTAACGGCAAGATGTCGAGGAAAATTAAACCCTATCGAAAGGACTATCACATATCCTCAACTCCCGTTCAAATGTCCACGTTGTTCGATAATCTAACGTAACGCCAAAATGACAAAAATTGACCCGAAAATCCAGCCTGAAAAGTTGATCGAGGATACCTCGATTCCATACCGAAATGAGCAAGCCAAAAGACGCTTCTTTGAGCACCTTTCGGGCGGTGAAGGTTTCGCCGGTGACTCTGTTTCCACCTTCGCCGAGGCTGTCGGCCAGTGGCAGCAGTTCTCGAAGAATGACGATTTCGTGAACTTCAATAAAAGCAAGGCGATGGAGTTTGTGGCTTGGCAGAAAACACGTCCCACTAAAGCCAAGGGTGGCACGCTCGCCTTGCAGACCCAATATAACTACCTTCGCCGCATTAAGAGATTCTTCATGTGGCTTGCCGAGCAGAAGGAGTATAAAAAAATCCGCAAAACTGATGTAGATTTTCTGCGCTTACCGAAAAAGGAAGTGAGAATTGCTACATCTGGGACTACCAGACCGATGCCCTCATTCGAGGAAGTGAAGCGAATCATTATGAGCATCCATTCGAAGAATGAAATTGATGAGCGCGACCGCGCCATATTGAGCTTGGCCTTAATCACCGGCATGCGCATCTCGGCCATAGCAACCTTGAAGATGAAGAACTTTAACCGAGCGGATAAGCTCTTTGACCAGAACCCCGGTGACGGTGTGCTAACCAAAAACTCTAAGAAAATCCTCACGACATTCTTTCCCATCGGCTGGCCAGAACCCGAGAGGTTCTTTCTTGAATGGTATAACCATTTGATTGAAAAAGGAGCCACGCCGGATAGCCCAATATTTCCATCAACGCTCAAAGGCTTCTCGGCTAAAAACGATTACAGCAAAACACTGGTGAGCGACGAGAGCTGGGCCAGTTCGAGCGGTGCCAGGAAGATATTCGAGAAGCGATGCAAAGCTGCTGGTGTAACTTACTTCAACCCACATTCGTTCCGACATTTGATTGTGAACTATATGAGTAAAGCTAGACTGACCGAAGAAGAAAAGAAAGCCATTAGCATGAATCTTGGTCATGAGAATGTTGGCACGACTTTCGGCTCGTACGGCTACGGAAATATGACACCTATTGATGCCGTCAAAATAGTCCAGAAATTGAAAACTACTTCTACTAATGGTCAGACCGATGTGCTCACTGCGGAGGAAAAAGCTGTACTTGAAAAGTTGATTAAACGATCAATATGACCGCACACATTATCAGCTTGGCTTCTATGCCAAATAAGCACATAATATGACCATGAAGAACGCCAAGGAAACGCCAGTCAAATACTTCCTGTATGCCAGGAAATCTACCGAATCCGAAGACCGGCAGGTTCTTTCGATTGAGTCACAAATTGATGAGCTCAAAGCTATTGCAGATCGAGAGAGCATCAAAATCATCGAGGTACTCCACGAATCACGGTCCGCAAAGGCACTTGGCCGACCAGTATTCAACGATATGATTGACCGCATCAATCGTGGCGAGGCAACCGGCATACTATGTTGGAAGCTCGACCGCTTGGCCCGCAACTTCATTGACGCCGGTAAGGTCATCGAGATGTTGCAGCATAGCGTCATCCGGCACATCCGCAGTTACGAAAAAAGTTACTATCCGCAGGATAACGTGCTGATGATGAGCCTTGAGTTCGGCGTGGCCAACCAATTCTCCCGTGACCTTGCTGTGAATGTGAACCGTGGCATGAAGAAAAAAGCTGAAATGGGCTGGTATCCGGTCCAGCCGCCGATAGGTTATCTTAATAGTAAAAATAAGGGTAAAGGCAAGAATGACATTTCCAAAGACCCGGAACGATTCGATATAGTCCGAAAAGTCTTTGACCTTATGCTGACCGGCACCATGTCAGCTCATCAAGTCTGGCTGACTGCCACGGAAAAATATGGACTGCGAACGCGGAAAGATAAGCTGATTTGCCGTAGCTCGATCTACTACGTGCTTACGAATCCGTTCTACTACGGCATGTTTGAGTGGCCACGAGGAAGCGGTACATGGTATCGAGGGGCGCATGAGCCGATGATTACTGAGGAAGAATATGACCGCATTCAGGTGTTGCTCGGCAGAAAGGGCAAGCCTCGACCGAAAAGCCACATCTTCGACTTCACCGGCATGTTGCGCTGTGGGGAATGCGGCGGTGTGATCACGGCCGAGGAGAAGATAAAGCGGCCGAAGAACGGAAACGTGCATCGCTATATTTACTATCACTGCACCAAGCGTATCCATCCAGAATGTACGCAAGGCTCGATTGAAGTAACGGAGCTGAAGAAACAGATCATCAAAAAGATTGAATCGTTGGAGATTCCGCCGGAGTTTCACACCTTCGCATTGAAGTGGTTCAGGAAAAAGAACGAAAAAGACGCCGAAACGAATAGCACGATACTGTCTGCCCAACAGAAGGCTTACGACGTTTGTGTGCGAAAGATAGGAGCATTGATTGATATGCGTGCCGCTAATGAAATAACGTCCGAGGAGTTTGCAGATAGGAAAGCATCTCTTGTGAAGGAAAAGAGCCGACTTGAGGAGCTCCTGGGCGATACCGGCGATCGGGTCAATAAGCAACTTCAGAACGCCGACGATCTATTCACGTTCTTGCGAGATGTGGTCGAAAAGTTCAACACGAAGGGTTTTGAGACCAGAAGGCGCATACTTTCGACACTCGGTCAGAACCTTTTGCTAAAAGACAAAATACTAAGCATTGACTGGGAGAAATCGCTGTTGCCGTCACAAAAGCTCGCGGCTGAAGTGAAGAAAATCCACGAGCCGTTAGAACCTACAAAAAACAAGATGTCACAAGGGGATTTTGAGGAAATCTACTCTCAAAATCCAGTAGTGTGCGCCCACTTGGATTCGAACCAAGGACCCACTCCTTAAAAGGGAGTTGCTCTACCACCTGAGCTATGGGCGCAAACGAACAGGCTCTGACAAAGCGAACAGGTTTATAATCAGAGATTGACAATCTAACAGAAATACGCAGATATTTCCAGTGGTTGGTTAGAGCGGCAGGTCAAAAGCGAACCATCCTGGTCCGAGGACGGCGACTGCGAGCGCGATGGCGAGCAGGAGGACGTAGTAGTTGATGCCGTCGGTAAGGAATTTGCGATCACGTATCTTGTAAGCCAATTTGATCACCAGAATGAGTGCATTCAAGAGTGCGGCCAGCTGAGTGAAGAGACCAATGATCAAGAAGATAGCGATCAGGATCTCGATAGCACCATACATGATCGAATTGCTACCAGAACTCTTGCCTTGCTGTTTGATCTTCTTGTACCCAAACCAGGCGAGTGTAATACCGAGTATCAGACGAAGTACCAAGGGAGCTGCTTGGTCGAAGGTGAATAAGTAGGGGAATAGAGAGGGCATGGTTGTGAGTTAAGCGATAATAGGGTTAGTATAGAATAGCTATGACAAGAAAGAAAGACATACGGATCGTTCTCGACAACATTCGCAGCACCCATAACGTGGGGTCACTTTTCAGGACGGCAGAAACACTCGGTATTTCCAAGATATATTGTATTGGTACGACGCCTACACCTATCGACCGTTTCGGTCGTGTGCGAGCAGACATTGCCAAGGTGTCACTTGGTGCAGAGAAAGTGGTGCCCTGGGAACACATCGATGACGGGGTAGTGCTGGCTGAGACTCTCGCTAAAGATGGTTTTCAGATCATATCGATTGAGCAGGATGAGAAGTCGGTTGATTACAAGAAAGTCGTAGTAGCAAATAAGGCACTCATCATTCTTGGAAATGAAGTCGGAGGCGTGTCGAAAGGGTTACTGGAAATTTCTGACGTTATTGCCGAGATTCCTCTTCGTGGTACCAAAGAATCTTTGAACGTTTCGGTTGCTGCAGGAGTGGTACTATTTAGATTGCTTGATTGTTAAATATCTTTTATACTTTAGGAGACAGTTACGCCCTCACGGACCCGTCGGATCCCTGCTGTGGGTACCCGAATTTAACAGTCGTCCATGGGTGGAACATCGCAACCAAAGCGGTAGGTTCGCTCACTTCCTCGGCACAGTTGCCATAGGGGAGTGCTCGAATCCTACCGCCCTTTTTTATTCGATATCCTATGAGTTGTCTCGGGTCAATCTCTGATGCTCATCACAGAAATGCGTCCCTCTCCCACCCAAAACAATTCTCCTTATAGTCCCAGCGCACCCTTTCTTGTCACATTTCGATCCTGTTCTTTGATATGCATGATGCTTTTCGTGGAACTCTCCTTTGTTACCATCCACATTCCGGTAATCTGACGTTGAGTCTCCGCCGAAATGTATACCTCGAGAGAGGGTTAGCTTAATTGCGTCGAACAACGATTTCAATTTGATCGGAGATATAGCGTCGACTTTATTCAACGGATGTATCCCAGCGCGCCACAGTGATTCGTCAGCATATATATTGCCGATCCCCGCGACGATCGATTGATCCATGAGTACTTGTTTTATCTTCCCCTTGGGACGTAGAGAAATTCTTTCTTGGAATGTCTTGAATGTGAACGTATCTTCTAGGGGCTCGGGGCCGATCGAACTTAGGTGATCTGAATTATGTAGGGAGGCCGCATCGACAAGCGTTACCTTGGCAAACTTGCGTACGTCAGAGAGGGCCAGATTCTTCCCGTTGCTGAATGACAGCATGAAATGCACGTGGCGATTGTAAGAATCCTTGAGCGCTTCTGGCTCGATAGGCTGCCACGGATCCTTGGTGGCAGTACGATCGAAATGATATGTTCCATACAAAAGATGCCCCGTCATTTTCATGTGCACTAGAATGACAGAATCGGTATTATTTTTTGCCGTGATATGGATGAGGATATTCTTGGCACGACGATCGACTCGGGTGACTGTGCTGCCAACAACGTGCTGTCGAAATTTCTTGAAATAGAAAGGATCTTTGATGGTATCTGATCCCTTGAAATGTGCGCTGTTGTAATCCGACCAAGCATCAGTGATCGTCAGCCCGACGATCCGTTGCTGTAGTCCATTCACAGTGGTCTGTACCTCGGGGAGTTCTGGCATAATGACTAAGTAGAAGCTAAAACCGATTATTTTTCAAGACCCCGCGCAACAGGTGTGTGCACATGTCTCATGAAGGTGAGCCCTGTGCTCAACGATAGAACGTGGTAAATCGGTTCATGAGACATGTGCACACACCTGTTGCGCGGGGTCTTCTGCTATAATTGCGGCATGCGTTATTACATTGCTCTTTCTCTGGCGGTCACTATATTTACGGTGCCGTGGCTTGCGACTACATTCCCCGAGACTGCTGATCGACTGGCCATGATCATCCATAATGTGTCCGAACAGGTCGCTGCGGTCATCGTGCACAATCCGCGCACTATCGTGGGTCTCCAACAGAAATACGCGGCAAGTAACCAGGGCGCTCCCAAAATACGCATTCTCCTCGTTCCTGGTCACGAGCCAGCATATGGTGGAGCGGAGTACGGATCTCTCAAAGAGCGCACCATGACCGTGGATCTTGCTGAGCAGTTGGGTACATTCTTGAGTGCTAATCCCCGCTATCAGGTCGTGGTGGCTCGTGATGGGCAAGCATGGAATCCGGTATTCACTGATTATTTCAAGAATCAGTGGGATACGATTATTTCCTGGCAAAAAAATCATCAGCAGGAATCATTGCGAAATGTTGCTTCTGCGCAATTGCCGGCGCCCAAGGTATATCACAACAAGGCCCCCAACGACGTCGCCTATCGTCTCTATGGCATGACCAAGTGGTCAAATGAAAACACTATCGATATTGCTATCCATATTCATTTCAATGATTACCCAGGCCATCCCTATCTGACGCCGGGTAAATACTCAGGTTTCGCTATATATAGTCCGGAGAAACAATACGCCAATAGCACCACGACACGTGCGGTCGCCGAGGCCATTTTCAAGCGTTTGGGCAAGTACAATCCTGTCAGTGATTTCCCTGGCGAATCAGAGGGTATTGTCGATGAGCGTGAATTGATCGCCGTGGGCGCGAACGATACGGCTGATGCGGCCAGTCTGCTGATCGAATACGGATATATTTATGAACCGCAATTCACGAACCGCGATGCCTATCAGATGGCCGTCAAGGATCTGGCTTTCCAAACATATCTCGGTCTCGAAGATTTCTTCAATCCGGGTAAGCAAACTTCTCTAGCGGCCGTATATGATACGCTGGTGCTTCCGTATACATGGAAGACGGTGCCATCAGAGACTTCTGGTGTTGGTGATGCGTATGCGCTCCAGACAGCGCTTCTTGCCGATGGTCTCTATCCGCCAGCCAGCAGGAGCAAGAATGATTGTCCACGCACTGGGAAGATTGGTCCGTGTACCAAGGCGTCTCTAGAATCATTCCAAAAGAAATATGGTGTCGACGAAAAAGGAATAGGGGAGAAGACGTTGCGGGAATTGAATAGGAGATATTCAGGAGGGGTGTTGTAGGTTGACACGACAACAAAACGGAGTAGTTTGTAGATTGGATGTGTCTGCAACGAAGCAGGCAACCACAAACGGTTTCTTTGTGTATGCTCGAGAGTGTGCACCGAGAGACGTTCCCAAATGGGAATCAGTACAACGAAAGTGAAATAGTCATGAATGCGAATGAATCGGCTGTTGGGGTAGACCATGTTACTACGGCATTGGCGAAAGGTAGGACCAATGCAGACATGGCAAACATTTTTGGCGAACTTGTGCCAAAGTATCTCATTGACATGGATACTGTACGCGCAAAGATGTATCTCGGTTATTATCTCCACTATACGGTTCCTCCTGTTGCCTCCAAAACTGGAGGACAAGGCGCGCCTACGAGTGGTGACGAGTACAAAGTCACAGTTTTTGAAAGACTTCATGTGCTCTATTGCGCTCTCAACGAGTTGTCCACTGAGGTGGAACCACACTGTCTGAATGAGGTGCGGAAAGAGATGCTGAAGACGCTGGCGGCCATGTCGCCGGAGTGCGAACAAGTGGTAGGACTGTTCCAACAGCTCTTCAATTCTTGTGACTCGTCGGTAAAACTCGAGGAGTTCATCAATGCCACTCGTGTTACATTTGCGGGCTGCGATTCGTCTATAGGACTTCGCCTTATTTGGGGTTTGAGTGAGTTGCCTGACAACAATTGGGGCGCACGAGAGGTGGCCAAAGAGTCTCTCAGTCGCTTTTTCCTCACAGGTTTCTTTCGTGGAAAAACCATCAAGCAGAATCGGGCATTTGCCGAGATTCTCCACCCAATTCTCACCGCTACGCCGGATGTTCTCAAGATTGTGGTCCAGCACGCGAGGACATTAGGGCGACTCTCGGTCATTGCTCAAGATCTGGGGAAAAAAGTCAATGTGGCATTGTTTGCGGGCAGTCTGCAGGCGAATGTCGCTTGTAAAGAAGACGGGGATATTTACCTCTATGGAGAGCTGGTATATCACCGTGACTGCGTAGGTTCTCAATCTGTTCGGCACGAAATGTGCACCGAGGCATTCGGTAGGCTCCGGAGTATTATCAATGAGTGGCGAGCAGCTTCCAACTTCACAGGTGTAGTCAGGGCGACAATCAATGATCCTTATTCAACATCACCGGCACAGTCAGTGATCAAGCAGACGTTCTGAAATCAGGTGGGCACTCTCAAGCCGCGACACGGGCATGTCGCGGCCTTTCTATTTCTTCAATAGTTTCTCCAACTCCTCTCGCGCCACCCGCGCATCACTCCATGGAGTTCGTGTGCCCTTTGGCCCCATAATATACGGGTCAGTTCCTTTGCCGGTAATGAGGACAGTGTCGCCTGTTTGCGCTCGTTTGATTGCCTCGGCGATAGCTGCGCGACGGTCCATGATGATGGCCGGCTTCTGTGTGGTGATGCCGCGAGCGACGTCAGCGATTATCTTATTTGGATCTTCATCATAAGGATCTTCGTCGGTCAAAATGATTTCATCGCAATAATTATCAGCGATCTTGCCCATGATGGATCTTTTGGATGTATCGCGACCGCCACCAGTGCCTCCGAGTACGCAAATATTTTTTGATGAATAGAACACTTGATAGAGTTTCTCGAGCGAGTCGGCGGTGTGGGCATAGTCGACAATCACTGTGAATGGTTGACCGGCGTCTATTTTCTGCACTCTACCTGGAATACCGTCGAACTTTTCTACGGCACGGATAATGGTCTGATCATCGACACCTTGGCTTCGCGCGGCAGTCATTGCGGCAAGAATGTTGTAGAGGTTGAAGAGGCCAGACAAGCGTGATTGGACCATGTGGCCACCGAAGGTAAATTCGAGACCCTCCTTTTTGATCGTATATGGTTCGGCATCATGTGCTCCATAACTCATCTTGCGGTCGGACGCACAGGCGGTGAATCGATAACTTTCTTTGTCATCAGCATTAGTGATGATAACTCTGTTTTCTTTCTTGGACTTCGAGAGCTGGCGTGCGATAGATACCTTGGAATCAGCATAGGCCTCGAATGAACCGTGGGCCTCGATATGTTCAGGGGAGAGATTGGTGAACACGAACGCATCGAGGTCGATGAACTTGTGACGATAGAGGAGTGCACCCTGTGAAGTCATTTCCATAATCATGTAATCACACTTGTTGTTGACGGCTTTGCGCAGAAGTCGCTGCACTGCAAATCGTCCGGGCATACTCATTTTGTAGAGATTTTCCGAAGACAGGTCGCCGACCTTGAAACGGATGGTATTTGATAATGCTGTTTTGTAGCCAGCTTCTTCGAGCATGGCGTTCAGAATCTCGACAGTCGAGCTCTTGCCTTTGGTGCCCGTGACTGCGATGACCTTGATCTTGCGTGAAGGGAAGCGATACCAGAGGGCAGCTAGAAATGCCAAGGTCCAGTGGTATGCCGGTTGGAGGAAATTGAATAGTCGGGCGGGTATACGGGCGCGAATTTTGGCGAGGGTAGTGTCGAGCATGGTAGCGAGGTGGAACCTCGATACGCTAATTATGGCTTATTTTATGGGGGTTGTAGAGGTTGACATGATGTATCGTTACGTGATATAATATATAAGAAATTAGGCCTTTGACATCAAGTAGGATTCGCCACAGCAGAAAGCGATTTTCTCGAGGTATATCAGTACCCGACAAAATCATTCTCTGCTGTGGCGAAACGGATGTTTCGCGTGGGTAGCGTCTGTCTTGATTGGCAGATGTAGCTCCTCAGCACATATCAACAACTGCAAAGCAGAACAACTGTAGCAGAGTATGAAAAACATCAGCGAACAAACGTTAGAGGCCCTCGCGGCCATCGTGAAAAATCCAGAAGCGATCGAGCAGCTCCCGTCAGCAACGCGTCAGGATCTGGTCCAGTTGCCCGTGGAGACCATGGCCGAGCTCAGTGTTCGGTCAGGGGAACTCACGCGGGACGAAAAGAAGGAGCAGGCCTTTGGCAAGTCGTATCAGAAGGCGCTTAAGATCAGGGACTTGCTCCGTGGCTGGGGCGATTATGGAAGCAGGGACGGGACATCACACTTTTCACATTTGTTTCATCACGTGTGCGAAGTGGCGGAAAACTATGCGCTGCGGTTGATTCAAGGAGACAAGAACAGCTTCCTCAAACGCAAAGAGGTGCTGGTTGATTTTGTTACGGAACTCCAATTGAAGGTTGTAGAGTTCCAGACTCGAGAGGAAATTGGGCTTAACATAATCAGCTCCCTCGGTATTCTCAAGGAGGCCCTCGAGCACGAGGCCGGGACGGAAATCCTCAAGATTGCGATTCGTCTTGCGTCGTTTCGACAAGGGATTGAATGGACCAACGACCTGATGCTGGCTCCATCTGACAAGCTTAACGAAGGATAAGCCCATGAAAGCATCATTCGAAAAGCTTCTGGACTTCGCGGCAACACCAACTGGCTTGGTGCTGATCTACTTCGGTGGATTTATACTCATCATGGTCGGGGTAATCTGGTTCTGGGTGAAAAACCCTCGGACGGGTCTAACCATCGACTGGAAAAAACATGATGCCGCGGAGAAAGCCCGAAAGATGGAACAAAACGTCCTCGATGAAGCGAGGCGACGGGAACGAGAGCGTGATTATCGTTAACCGTCAGTACATTTCAAGGAGCGCAGTGACCCACAGTCGCTGCGCTTTTTCTTTTGTATTGATATCACCCCAACATCTTCAGCGCCGCCTTTACCTTCTTGCCAGTATCAGAAATCTCCGGATCGATCTTCTTGAGCGCTTCTCGAGCCTCATCTGCATCATATCCGAGCGCGCGGAGTGCTTCGATAGCATCCATATCACTCGACATGCCGGCGGACATTTCGCCACCACTTTCGATGCCACCCAATTTATCTTTCAATTCAAGCACAATCTTCTCCGCCGTCTTCTTGCCGATTCCTGAAACTTTGACCAAGTGCGCGACTGATCCGCTACGTATCGAACTAGTCAGCGTGTCCACCGAGACAAGTGACAATATATTGAGTGCACCCTTCGGGCCGATGCCAGAAATGCTGATGAGTAACTCAAAGAAACTTTTTTCCTTGGGGGAGGTGAATCCGTAGAGATCGAGAGCGTCTTCGCGTACGGCCAAGTAAGTCCAGAGCTTGATTTCAGCACCGATTTTGAGCCCGTGAAGTGTGTCTTCAGTCACGAACACTTTGTAGCCAACACCATTCAAGTCAATGACGACGGACTTTGCGCCAGTTTCGAGAAGGGGACCGCGGAGGAAAGAAATCATAGGTATATCATAGATGAGGGAGAGGGAAGGGGCAATGCCTTTACTTTTCTGTGAGGGCGTGTTAAGTTACATGCCACAACACACCTATGCCTATTACCTCATCAGCTCACAAGGCCCTCCGCGCTTCCAAGACCAAGCGCGTCTTCAACCTCCGTCGCAAGTCGACACTCGAGAAGCAGCTCAAGGAGTTCCGTCGACTCATAGCTGCAAAGAACAAGGCTGAAGCTGCAAAGCTCATCCCTACGGTGTATCAGGCTCTCGACAAGGCCGTCAAGACTGGTTACCTCAAGCCCAACACTGCGTCACGTACCAAGTCTCGCGTGATGGCGGCACTCAAGAGATTAGGTTAATATTAGCGAGCACCCTGCTCGCCCTCTTCGTTCAATGGATAGGACGCAAGATTGCGGATCTTGCAATGTAGGTTCGATTCCTACAGAGGGCACACGCTAGTGAGACCTACCATGAGGGCTCAACAGAGCACTTCATGCGTATCGTCAAGTGATAAACCGCTATTCCTAGCGGGGTCGATTTTCCTTAACAAAAGAAGTTTTGTACACTACACCTCATGCGTCGAGTCATCTTTTATTCATGGCAGTCTGATCTTCCTAACCCAACCAACAGAGGGTTTATTCAAGATGCTCTCGAAAATGCGGCTACTGCAATTGCCTCGGATAACACTGTTGCTGTTGAGCCTGTAGTCGATCGTGATACTCAGGGTGTCGCAGGTGCTCCGGATATTGCCTCAACAATCTTCGCAAAAATCACAGCAGCCGATGTATTTGTGGCTGATATCTCAATCATTAGTCGTCCTGAAGGTGGTCGTGCAACGCCTAACCCGAATGTTCTCATTGAGTTAGGGTACGCTCTCCGAGGTCTTGGCCACGAAAGAGTGATCCTTGTCTTCAATCAGGCTTTTGGAAAGATAGAAGAACTGCCTTTTGATCTGCGGACTCGTCGACTCATGGTGTACAACATGCCTGCTGATAATAAAGATCGGGCGACCGAGAAAAAGAAACTTGAAGGACAGCTTGATGGAGCGATTCGTGCTGCACTCGGACACGCACCAGAGGTTGAAGAACAGCCATCTATTCCTGCCGTGAATGCGATAGAAAATAATCAGGGTAATAAAGTGGTGGTGCTTCGTCGCAACCTCGATGAGATTATGAAAAAGATAGATGAGGGCGCACCGAAGAAGCACAGCGAAGGCGGAACGGTTGAAGATTTAATAAGTGCAATCGAACAAACTCAGGAAATAGTGGCGGAATTTTCAAAGATAGCAGAAATCATATCCATAATGGGCGACCAGACTGCCGCTCTGGAGTGCTATCGCTGGTTCGGGAAGATTTTCGAGAAATATAACTTGCCGCAGAATCATAGCGGAAGATACAGCGAAGCGGATCACGATTACTATAAATTTGTTGGTCATGAAATGTTCGTAACGCTGATTGCTTTCTTGATTCGTGAACAGCAGTGGGAGTTATTAGCAAACGTGCTCAGCGAGTTGATCCCGATGCGATATACTTCTCGTGAACATGGGCCAGGAAACGTCTATTGGGAGTACGCATCAGAACATCTACCCCTACTGCTTCAGGAGAGTCCAAAGAGACAAAGGGTTTCCCTCCATGCCGACATACTCCACGCTAGGCATGATAAAGGCGGTCTGGCTGGCGTTCTCCCATTCAGTGAATTTGTTGCAGCAGATTTCTTCCTCTTTCTTCTCGGCGAACTGCCTCCGAATGAAGTTCCTCATGGCATGGAATGGAGGGCTTGGAGTGCTTTATACATGAAGCAGACACCTACTTTTATAAAAAGTGCTGAACAGATCAAAGTTGCTCAAAAAATTATAAAAGTACTCAATATTCCAAATATAGATGAGTTCAAAAAGAGACTGAAAGAGCGAACACCAAAACTCGGAAAACTTTTCAGAGATATGTGGTGGGACAATCCGTTGCAGGATAAGGACATTGATCGCATCGGTACTCGCTAGCTCACTATCCTCACCACCTTGTTGTTCATCTTCAGCTTGCTCTTGAGGCATGAGAGCAGTTCTCGCTTCTCCCATATACTGCACTCCCGCAGGATGTATTTGGCATAGTTTCGTATGTCGATTTCCGCCACCTTGATCGCTTTCTCCTTTATGCCGAGCAGGTTCGAGTTGAACTTTTTATGTTCCTCAACTTTCGCTTTAATTTTTTCTTTCATTCCGATTTCGTCCAAGTCTATCTTGTCCATGAGCGTCGCAAGCTGTTCGATCAGCTCGTCCTCATTGATCCATCCGCATTTGCAGTTCTTGTCGTAGAAGCGACAGCATCCATAATAGACGTGTCGATGAGTTGTGCCATCCTTTTGCTTTTTGAATTTCTCATCAGCCGTTATTCCTGATCCGCACAGTCCGCAGGTCATGAGTTTGGTAAAGGCGAACTCTTTATGCTCGCTCCGTTCCGTGTACACCATGAGAGTCTCCTGCACCTTGTCGAACAGTTCTCTGGTGATCAATGGTTCGTGCTTTCCCTGATACCACTGGCCTCCGCCTCTCGGATACTCGAATGATCCGTAGTAGAAGGTGTTGCGGAGCGTGATGTAGATGTTGCTTAGGGTGAACGCCTTGCCATTTCTCGTTTTGAACTTGATGTCATCTTTGAGCCACGAGTGCAGCTTTCTTCCTGAGTATTTCTCGTACGCCACTTTCTCAAACATCTTCTTTATGATCGGCGCACGATGCCTATCAATCTCTACCTGACATTTTTTATCTCTGTTCTTGCTATTCAAGTATCCAGTCGGTGCAGTACATGGCCAGAGTCCCATCTCGCATCTAGCTCGAAGACCTCGCTTTACGTTAAGCACCTTGTTGTCGTTCTCAAGCTTCGCCTGTGATCCGAGGATCATGAGGAGAAACTTCTCATTGGGATTGTTCGAGAACTTCTGTCCGTAGGTGCGTATCTCGATGAGCTTTCCGCTGTCCATGAGATCGACGATTCTTCCCAAGTCTCCTGCGTTTCTCGATATACGATCCGCTGCCCATGTCAGTATGGCATTGTATTTGCCTTGCTTGATTTCTTCCACGATCTCATTGAAGACTGGCCGTTGTCCCGCTTCCTTAGCAGAGTGGGATTCCTTCTTTACCTCCACAATCTCCAGACACTCTTTGTCGGCCATGCCCATCATTTCCTTAATCTGGCTGTCGATCGAGAGTATCTGGGCTTCTTCGGATTCAGTCGATTTTCTCGCATAAAGGCAATATTTAACCCTTATGGGGCTTGGTGGTTTCGCCTCCACTCCGCCTGGCATTTTGTGTATTATTTTCATACACACATTGATGACGCAACCCCTCTTGTAAGTCTAGGAGGCCTATGTCTTATTTGTTGGTAACTCGAAAGGGTCAAAAGCCTCGATTTCTTTCCTCATTTTCTCGAAGTCTCTGAAAACACGGTTGTATATCCTAATCACTTTTCCTTTGCGCCTCTTGGTGTCGCTACTCTCAAGAAAATCGACGAGGTCATCGTCGATGAAAGAAGCAAGGGAAATATATGAAGCAACAAGGAGTCTAATCCTTTCCTTGATCGCCATTTTCAGATGCCGTTTGGATTCGGGCAACTTCGAGATACGGTTAAAGGGCGTAGAGCCTGTCAGCTCATGATATTTGAAATGCTTTGAGGCACCTATGATTGCTTCAATGTCGTCATCTTTCACATCCTAATGGATGACGCTGTTCGCAAAGTCTGTCTAGACCCCCTATAAAAATTAACTCACCAAATTTCCTGAACCTTTCCATGAAAGTTCAAAAATCATTCGCATCATATTGTAGATTGTCTCGTCTTCGATAATAAGCCCAGTAAGATGCTCTTTGTTGAGATTAACAATCGATACACGGTTATTTCTATAAATTGTAAGCTCGCCCTTGAATGGAAATTCGGACGAAGGAATCAATTTTGTTTTAGGGACGATCTCTTTTTTGTAGCCCGCATACATACGCTCGATGAAGGTGGCGTTTTTCTCAGAGTCAGTAATGATGCCTCGGGTCGTTATGCCGATTTTTTCTTTTGTGCGCCGATAATTATCAAAAAACTTTTCTGGAAATACATTTTCAAGCTCAGTGGCGTTTGCAAAGGCAACCATCTCATATTTTTCTGTAGTGGCGATATGATCCTCGTAAATGGATAAAATTCCATCTATTCCTTCAAAATAGGAAATTTTCGGTTTATTTGAAAAAAGAGAATATATACCCTCAAGATCAGGGATCACCTTTTGCACTGTCTCTAGTTGGTCATTGGCAAGTGTCACCTGATCTTTCGCATAACGTAAAAGCTTCGAGGGCTTCTCGGTTTGGTAGTAAATTTTATTTTTCTTCTTTATTTCATTGACCAGCCCTTTTACTGAGAGGTCGAGCAATATTTTGTAGACCGTGCTCCTGTTGAGCTTTGTATCCTCGGCTATTTTTGAAGGGTAGGCACCCCCTAATTTTATAAGGGTGGAATACACCAAAGCCTCTTTCTGTGAAAGGCCTATTTTCTCGAAAGTAGAGGGTAGATTATCGATATTCATGAATGAAGGGAGTATACAGCATTGGATAAAAAGTGTCAATTTTTACGAACAGAAATACTCCTTGTGGATAAATATAGCTATAAATAAGCCTTTAAGAGCTTCATTTTGTCCATATCCTTTACATATTGACATATTTATGTTATCCTTATATCAGAAACATCAAATCCACAAGATCCTTTAAAAGCCCCTGTTTAGGCCTATAAACCCTCAATTTTGGAGATAACTATGAAAATTCTAGTCGTCGAAGAAAGCAAAAATGACCGACTCATTCTTACTGAGAAGGTCTATGCGAGAGCCGCATATTGCTCGTCGTGTAAGTGCGAGGACGAAGTCGTCGCAGTTGCCACAATTGAGGAAGGCCTCAAAGCCCTCGCTCAAGATACGCTGTCATTTGACATTGTCATCGCAACAATCCTTCATGCTACAGTCGCTATCCAGGCACACAGCTTGGGTGTAAAGAAGGTGGCGATTATCGGCAAACAAGCCGAGCTCGACAGCTTCTCACTTCGCACCGATGGTGTGACGTTCATTTCTACCGATGACTCTGTGGGCTATCTAGTTCCTCGTGTCGGCGGAGTGTCCGCAAAAAAGTGGAGGGAGATCCTGAAGCGGTTGGAATAGTGGTATGTCCACTTGGTTCAGAGTTAACCATAAAACTCTACCGTATCGAGATGTGTATCTCGACTGATGAGTCCAAAAGGACGAAACGGAAATTACTCTCATAATTTGTTATAATTCTGGGAGTAAAAGGATGAGTAAATTATTAACAATCATTTAAAATAAAAATGAATAAGACAATCAAAATCGTGGTAGGTATTGTCGTACTCATTCTTGCGGTCTGGGGTATTTCATCCCTTTTTGCAACGAAGGGTCCGGAGACAAAACAAACCATAAAAATCGGTGTCACCCTTCCATTGACGGGTGACGTTGCGATGCTTGGTCAGAGTGCCAAGAACGCAATGTTGTTAGCAAAATCGCAGCTTCCGCAAAATACGAAGTATAATTATGAATTCGTATTTGAGGACGATCAATTTAAGCCCTCAGTCGGAGCCTCAACTGCCAACAAGCTCATAAGCGTTGATGGCGTATCTGCTCTCGTTTCTTTTGGATCACCAGTCGGTAATGTGGTAAGTCCAATTGCAGAAAAAGCCAAAATTACTCATGTTAATGATTTCGCTTCAGCGTCGAGTGTGGCCAATGGAGATTATAACTTCATCCACTATACTCCTGCGTATGAAGACTCAAAATTATTCATTTCAGAATTGAATAAAAGAGGAATCAAAAAAATTGCTTTCTTTGGACAGCAAGATAACCCTGGAGTAACAGCCATCATTGGTGCATTTGAGAAGGACATCAAGAATACTGATATTCAGGTTCTTTCTACTCAAAAATTTAACACTGGAACTCGAGACTTCCGAACGCAGATAAATGCGGTCAAAAATCTCAATCCCGAGATTTATGTCCTCGAGGCAAGTTCTCCTGAACTCGAAATTCTTACAAAGCAACTTCGTGAAGCAGGAATCAAAACTCCCGTAACTACGATGGAAGCTTTTGAGTTCTCAGACCAGCTCTCCTTGTTTGAGGGTATGTGGTATGTGAATGGAGCAGATCCTATGCCATGGTTCGTCGATCTTTACACCAAAGCTTACAGTGACTCACCAAAATTCGGTGCTGCAAATGCATATGATGTTGTGAACCTCATTGTCCAAGCCGCTGAAAAAGCAGGTGACGGAAAGACTGTTCCTACAAGCACTCAGATTAAAGATGCCCTTGCGAGCGTTAAGGGCTTTGATGGCGCTGTTGGCAATAACTTGAGTATTGACCCAGATGGACTCGTTATTTCTAAGGCAGTTGTCCGAGTGATTAAGGATGGTAAACCAGTAACGATCAGTCAGTAAATAGTACGTGTGTCAAAAAGCAAAGCCGCCGAAAGGCGGTTTTGTGTTAAAATATATAAAAATTATGTCTATAATCCCACAGATAATTTTGAATAGCATAATCGCAGGATCAATCTATTCTCTTGTCGCCTTGGGGTTCAATCTCATATATGGAACTACCAAATTTTTCAACCTCTCTCACGGGGTTGTGGGTCTCATTGGTGGGTATATAACTTTTTATCTCGCTAAAACTCTCGGATTAGCAATAATACCAAGTGTTGTTTTGGGTATTATCGGATCTGGTCTGTGCGGTTATTTTCTAGACAAGTTAGTTTTCAAGAATCTCAAAAAAAAGAAGGCTTCGGGTATGATCTTTCTCGTGGCATCCCTTGGACTGATGACAGCCCTTCAGTCTGTTATCTCCATAATATTTACCAATCAGTTCAAGTTATTTTCGCTTCAAGCTACTACATACCAATTTGGTGGAATGATCATTACGCAGGTGCAAATCATTACCCTAGTATCTGTGGTATTAGTTGCGATAGGTCTCATTTCGCTACTTAAAAAGACAAAATTTGGTCGAGCGGTAAGAGCGATTGGTGATGATGAAGAAGTTTCAAAGATGGTCGGCATTGATACAAATAAAATAATTGGCCAGGTGTTCTTTATCGGTTCAGCCATCGCTGGTCTTTCAGGTATTCTGTCTGGCCTTGATGTCGGGCTAGAACCAACAATGGGATTGTCACTTTTATTTAAGGGCGTGATCGCTTCGATCATCGGAGGAGTTGGAAATGTGTATGGTGGAATACTCGGTGCCTTACTTCTAGGTTTTGTAGAAAACTTTGGAGTATGGCAAATATCAGGGGAATGGAAAGATGCTCTATCCTTCGGTTTGTTAATCCTGTTTTTGCTATTTCGACCGCAAGGCATACTAAGAAAATAATATGGAATATCTTATTCACATTTCAATAATCATCTCGATATACGCCATACTCGGTGTGTCACTCAATTTAATTGTTGGCTATACAGGATTACTTTCTGTAACTCAAGCGGCGTTTTATGGAATTGGTGCCTATGTTACGGCGGTACTGATGACATCTTATGGCTTCAGTTTTTCACTCTCGATTGTCGTAGGACTGCTCATCTCAGGTATTTTGGGTCTAGCGATTGGGTACGTACTTTCTAAATTTGATGGGGATTATTTTGCCCTCGGCTCCTTTGGTTTCAATATCATCGTTTCCAGTCTTTTAATAAATTTGCAGGGGCTTACAGGAGGAGCGCTTGGTATTTCAGGGATTGGCAGACCTTCATTCTTTGGTTTTGAATTTTCAAGCAACACATCATTTCTGGTTCTAGCTATTTTATTTATTCTTGCTATTTATCTCATTTCGCAATTTATCGTGCACTCATCCTTCGGTAGGGTGCTACGAGCGATTCGTGAAGACGAGAAAGCTGTACAGGTCTTCGGCTACCAGACAACCCATTACAAGCTTGTTATTTTTGTGATCGGCGCAATGATCGCCTCAGTTGCAGGATCGCTGTTTGCTTCTTACATTAGTTACATCAATCCTTCAACATTTGATTTAACCGAGTCTATTTTTATCCTCTCTATAATTATTCTTGGTGGCCTAGCAAATAATAAGGGTGCAATATGTGGAGCAATCTTTCTCATCTTACTGCCCGAAATATTGCGATTTGTTGGTTTTCCGACTGGTATTGCCGCAGAGTTAAGGCAGATCGTCTATGGACTCACACTCGTTCTGTTAATGCTCTATCGTCCGCAAGGGCTAATTGGCAAATATAAGCTATAAATCCATGTCTATTCTAGAAATTAAAAATCTATACAAACATTTTGACGGCATTAAGGCGGTTGACCATCTCTCGCTTTCTTTTGAGGCGGGAAAGATCACTGGACTCATCGGCCCGAATGGCTCAGGTAAGTCTACTCTCATTAATCTGCTTACAGGTGTAATTCCTTTCGATTCGGGGATGATCGTAATTTCAGAGACAACCAAGCTATTAAAAATCGAACCTTTTGACATTGCTTCGTATAACATCACGCGTACTTTTCAAGATGTGCGATTATTTGAGCAGATGCCGGTCATCGATAATATGCTTGTCGTTCTCACAGAAAGAAGTGTGTGGAATTCTGTCTTTGAAACACACAAAGAGTATCATCTTAAAAAAGCCAAAGAAGCTTTGGATAAAGTAGGTTTATGGGAAAAAAGAAATGAGTTGGCTATCAATCTCTCTTATGGTCAGCGCAAACTACTTGAAATCGCTCGGGCGTTGAGCATTAATGCGAATATTTATTTTTTCGATGAACCATTTGCTGGACTTTTCCCTGAGATGATAAAGGTCGTCATTACGGTACTCAAGGAGCTGAAAGATAAAGGAAAGACGGTCATACTTGTGGAGCATAATATGGAGCTGATCAGAGAGCTTTCTGACCACTGTGTCGTTATGGATAGTGGTAAGCTTCTTGCGGAAGGAAAACCACACGAAGTGTTGTCACAAAGGGATGTTATCGAAGCCTATTTGGGCGAATGATATGAATACAAATATTTTATTACAATTAAATAATATCCATGTTCATTACGGAGGGGTTAAAGCTCTTGACGGTATTTCAATAAAAATTGATGAGGGAGAAATTGTGGCTCTCATGGGTCCTAATGGAGCAGGAAAATCTACAGTACTCAAAGCTATATTTGGCCTAGCACCCATTGAGTCGGGTAATGTCTTTCTTAATGGCAATAAAATAAATCTTAAGCCCCATGAGCTCGTCGAGCTGGGTATCTCATTCGTTCCGCAGGGCAGACGGGTTTTCAAGCATCTCACCGTCCTTGAAAATATCGAGATTGGTGGACACGTGATAAAAAGCAAAGCAGTACTCAAGGAGCGAATCGAGGAGATGCTAGATATTTTTCCTGCACTCAAAGAAAAACTCAATCAAAAATCTGGCCAGCTATCAGGAGGTCAGCAGCAGATGATTGCCTTAGCTCGTGGACTTATTACTGCTCCAAGACTCTTACTTCTCGATGAACCCTCACTCGGTCTAGCACCCAAGATCGTAAAAGAGGTATTTGCCAAGATCAAGGAGATCAATGAAAAAAGAAACACTGCGATTATTGTCGTAGAGCATAATCTTAAATCTCTTTTAGAAATTACTAGCCGAGCGTATGTGCTCGATAAGGGTAAGTTGGTATCAGAAGGAGAAGGTAAAACATTCCTTCAGAATGACACACTAGAAAAAGTTTTCACCGGGATATTTTAGATTCCTATATCCGGAAACTGTGCCGAGTCATAGTAGGAATCGTTGAACATATCCTTCTCGAACTGTCTCCTGTCAGGCATCTTCTTCACCTCCTTCACCATCGTCATCGCGAGTGCGCTTGGAATCGAGGAATCCGTGCCATCTTCTGCAAGCGTTTCTCGGTCAATTATTTTCATCTTGTTTCCATACTCGGTCCATACAATAGAAAGCAAATCGTCGAATATCGGTCTGCCAAATAGCCTGCCGCCTTTTCTCAGCCAATCAGCAAGCTTGGCATAGCTTCGAGTGTAATTGTCCGTATACAGATTTGAATCAAACTGCGGAGACTCATTCATGTCGATTCCATACCTCTGTCTGTCCTCATACTTGTTGATGAGGAAATGCCCAGGAGCAAATTGTCGTAGCAGATCACACAATTCTTTTCCTCTGCCAGTTTTGTCCACAAATATATTGGTATCAGATATTGGCACGTCATGAACATGAGCAAGTTCGATGATCTTCATTGCCACTTTTGCCGTATCTTCTGTCGGCTCATGATATACAACTTCGGCTGCATTGTCCGATCGGAGGACAATCGTCGAATACGTCATGTTTCTTCCTGCTAAGACTACTCCGAATCTCTTGTCACCAACGAGTCGAACCTTCTCGCTGTAGCTGTCATTCAATAACCGCTCCTCGAATAGGGTGTGGTAGCCTTTGATAACTTTTGAATCCTGCTCAACAATGCTCAGGATGAGGATGCAGAACGCATCACAGAGGTCGTCATGACTTTCTGTACCAAAACCTGTGAGCTGTGAGATAAGCTTTTCTGCACCAACTTCAGGGAAGACTACCGTGCCCGCTTGTATATGGCCCGATGCCAAAGCAAGTCTTGCTCGCTTGTCTGTTCCATGGAGCTTCCATTCTTTTGCGGGGTATCCATCAGATATCAGCTGATCAACGAGCGATTTCTGATACGCCACAGTCTCTATCCACATCAAAGTCGGTATGCTATTACCCAACCCTTTTGATACCGACTTAATTTTCTCAATGCTCTTTGGAAAATCCATCCGTTCATTTACGGGATTTGCCATGATATATATCTTCAAGGATTTTTTCCTGCCGTATACTCTGCCCGATACCATAGCGGTGTAATCAGCGTTGTCTTTCTCGCTGATGGCAGGATCGACACCGCTTGCCGCATATCTGAATGTCTCCACGGGAGGCAAAGTCTTATACGTCTGTATCCATTCAGGGCGCACTACCTGATCGTCATCGGCGATGATCTGCAACATATATTCTCTCTGCCACGCCTGCGAACTCGGCACAGATTTTCGGAACGTATCAATTTCTTCTTGGGTGGAAAACTTCTCGGGCCACAACGATTTGCCGTCTGCATCGAGGAACGGGTACGCTCTCGTGGTACCAGGCATATCACCTTTAAGGATAGAGGTTTTCAATCTCATGATGATTGACTCGTTGTGGAGCTTGGTACCGATGACGATCATTCTCGTATCCTTGTCTCCCAAGGGCATCACGTCTCCCGTGAGCCATTTGTACATCTTCTCTCTGCTTTCGGCTGTTTTGACAATATCCAAATCCTCCAAGTCGTCGCATATGATGAGATCTGGCCTGTGCGGTCCATGTTTTATTCCTCGAATCGAATTGTCGATGCTTGCCACCGTTATTCTCGCTCCGTAATTGGGCAAAACAATGGAAACGGCACGCCATTCGTCATTTGGTTCCTCGAACGGTCCGAGGTCAGCCTTGAGCAGTTTGTTGGACTCAAGCTCCATCTTGATGTTGGCGAGGTACTGCTTCGCCTGGCTTTCGGTCTTGGCGATTATCAGTATGAACTTCTTCTGCTGTACGCCGAGTATCGACCAGATGGAATACGAGGTACCCATGATGGTGGTCTTGCTTGATCCTCGGAAGGCTTCGACCACCACGTTCTTCTGGGTCGTATCCTCAGTCAGGGCAAAAAGCTCCTTCTGAAAGGGTGCACTCTTGTATTTCATGTAATGGGTGAAATATATCTGGAAGAACCAGTAGTGGCATTCTCGGGTGAGGTTAGTCCTCGTCGTCTGATCCTTGATGATCTTGTTCAGCTCCTCAGGGATGATATCTTGGTTATGATTGTGTATGGTCATTTTCTTTTTCTGTTATCGGTTCTTGTAATGGTGTCGCTTCGCTGATTCCCAATACTTTGCGTATCAACGCCTCCTGCTCGGGGGTCATCGGATCTTCTTTTTCAATAGTTGCTCGTACATCTACTCGATTGCTGTATTCGGGATGATGCTGACGAAGCCAGAGCTGGATGGCAGGAAAGTTCTTCTCCTTGATGAGGACGATGAGCTGAGATTCGCTCAAATCGTTCACGATATCCTTGCCATATTTCATAGCCTCATCGGACTTGGCCTTGAAATCGGGATCGCTGTTTCGCCAGTCGTAGTAGGTGGTGCGTCCGATGCCGCACCTTTCGCAGACGACTTCCACAATCGGCGTTTTCTTCAGTTGCTCAAGCACCAGTTTCTTGTTGGCGTCCTGTCTCTTTTGTACCGTTTCATTATTCATACTTTTTTATTGCTTTTAAATTTGTTAATTTTTCCCATCGAGATATCGCCGTCTGCACATACTCGGGATCAAGCTCGATGGCGATACAGACACGCTTGGTCTGTTCGCAGGCTAGGAGGCACGTCCCAGAGCCTAGGAAGGCATCGTAGACTGTGTCACCGATTCTCGTACTATTGAGAATGAGGTGACGAATGAGCGGGACGGGCTTAGTAGTCGGATGGAATGGACTCTTGTTTGGCTTTGGATGAACGATAACGCTTTTGTCTTTGGATTTCAGAAATTCATGTGTTCCATGCCATCCATATGCGATGAGTTCGTGCATCGGTGCGTAATCCATTCTTCCGACAACTGCCTGTGTTTTCACCCAGACAATCAGTTGGGCGAATTTACAGCCGATACTTTTCATCCCATCTCGCAAAGCGAATATCATTTTGTCGCTGTTGAAGATGTACAAGGCATTCTTTCGTTCAAGATGAAGTGTTACCGCTCCGAGCCAGTCTTCAGTGAACTTTTTGTATTCCTCGTCAGATTGCAGATGATCGTTTTCGATCTTCTTGTCCTTGAGCAGGGCTTTGAAATTCTGCTTGCTCTCTGCTACCGCCACGCCATACGGGGGATCGGAAATAATCGCCTTTATTTTTCTCTTTCCGATGACTTTAGAAACAAATTCTTTTTCTCTGCTGTCACCACATGCAATCGTATGATCGCCAAGGCAAAATATGTCGCCTGGTTTAATTAAGTTTTGTGACTTTTTCATGAGGTGCAATTTGCTTAAAGCGGTTAATGATCAATTGACAGAATATCGGCTCCATCTCGCAGACATACGCGGTGCGTTTCAATTGCTCGCAAGCGGAGAGAATGCTTCCTGAGCCACCAGTAACGTCCAGGATGATGTCTCCAGGCCTTGAACATCGGCGTAATGCCTTCTCGTGCAGGGTTGGAGGTTTCTGTGTCGGGTGTGAATACTCTTGCGAAGGCAATCGCTTCACAAGCCAAATGTTGAGCATGTCCAAGATGTCCTCGACTAATCTATTGCCAGTTGTTGTTTCTTTGTTTAGGATTTCATTGAGATTTTTAACTTTGTCTGACAAGTAGGGTTTTCCTCGGGTGCCGTACACGCAGTACTCGGTAACTTTATTGAATGCCACCTGCGGTGTCGGGGAAGCGTTGTCCTTCACCCACAGACAGAGTCGCTTGGAGTCAATTCCCAATTCTTTGTAGAGTTCTTGGAAGAGCCAAACATATCTCTCATCACACCAGAAGAAAATGTGGGCATCGGGTTTGGTGACACTCAATGAGTTCTGAATCAATGTCTTTGCGAACGTGCGGTATTCGTCATCAGTCTTGCTGTCGTCGGTCGTGCCACCGTACTTCGCCTTGTTGCCGACTCCTTTGTTATAGCTCAAGCCGATATTGTATGGCGGGTCAGTGTTAATCATGTCGGCAAGGTTTCCGTTCATTAGGAACTTGATCATGTTCTGATCTGTCGAATTGCCGCAGAGTAGTCGGTGGCGACCGAGTGCGAAGTAATCGCCGAACTTGATATCTGTTTCTTTTATCTTTCCCAACTCTGCTTCCTCGTCGAAGTTGTCATCAGTCACTTCGAGATTATCGTCGAAGATATTGGTCAGGTCGGCTGAGTCGAAGCCTGCTGTAAGCAAAGTATCGATATCGAAGTCACTTGCCAGTATTTCCCAGTCCCATGAGCCACCCGAGCGATTGCTTGTGAGTAGGTATTGCTTGAACTCGATGACTGATAATTTTCTGTTCGGAATACGAACCTCGATTTGTTCCTCGCCCCGACCCATGAGTTGCAGGGCTTTGATGCGTTGGTGACCCGCGACGATCTTGCCGTCGGTGTTAATTGCAGGAAGCTCTGCAAGATTGAACTTCTTGAGAGATTCTTTCAAATCCTCCATCTGCTTGTCTGTTATTTTCCTCGGATTCTTCTCATAGGGCAGAAGATCGTTTACCCGGCGCTTTTCGGTGCGCCATACCAGTGGTGCTAATTTGGACATATATTTTCTTCGTTATTAATAATGGGCAGATTGTAATCTGCTAGTTCGTGCACAAGTGTAGGTATTACTTTTCCACACAGGCTAATCGTAATGGCACAAAATTGTAAAACAGGGTGTATTACTTTTTAGCCCTTGAAATAAGGGTAATTCAGAAAAAGTGATTTTCCTGTTGCATTACTTTTGCCTGTCCTAATGCTACTCGTTAAAAAATGTAAAACGGTGTGCATTGAAAATCGTATCGGACCCAAAACCTTCTGTCTGGGGGAATTACCTGGCAGAGAATGAATATGTGCATTAGTCCAGTGATCTGAACCGAACAGGCAAAAAACAAACCGAACACAGCAGTTTGCTCTTGTGTTCGGTTCCTCTTTCCAATCCGCCCTTATTCTGCTTGCTCCTTTTGCGCTCGACACCAAACCGAACACTCTTTCCGAACAGCCCTATCCGTGTTCGGAATGTTCGGTTTGCCAGAAAGAGACCCAGACCGAGGTGCCTCAATTTGATATACTGAAACTACCCAAAGAACCCTTACGGTGTCTCACACGGCATTATCCGAGACCGAGCAAGGGCACCAAACAAAAAATACCGAACTCGTCGGTATTTTTTGTGCATCTGATTATTTAGAATTATTCTGTCTTGAATACTTTCGCTCCACGATACACCGCCTTCGCACCCAGCTCTTCTTCGAGCCTGAGGAGTTGATTATACTTCGCCACTCTATCAGTCCTCGAGAGGGAACCAGTCTTGATTTGACCAGTGCCAGTACCGACGACGAAATCAGCGATGGTCGTGTCCTCGGTTTCTCCAGAGCGGTGAGAGATGATGGAAGTGTAGCCCGCTTTCTTGGCGAGATTGATAGCATCAATAGTTTCTGAAACTGTACCAATCTGATTGAGCTTTATCAGGATGGAATTACCAACCTTCTCATCTATGCCTCGCTGTAAGCGCTCGATGTTGGTGACGAACAAATCATCGCCGACAATCTGGACTTTGTTGCCCAATTTCTGGGTCATGAGCTTGTAGCCAGCCCAATCATCTTCGGCGAGACCATCTTCGATGGAAGCGATGGGATATTTCGCACACCAGTTTTCGTAGAAGGCAACCATTTCTTCTGAGGTTAGTGATTTGTTTTCGCAGGTGAGATGGTACTTTCCATCTTTGTAGAGTTCGGTCGCTGCAACATCAAGGGCGAGCATGATGTCCTTACCAGCAACATACCCAGCTTTCTTGATGGCTTCGAGGATAATCTCGATAGCGGCCTCATTTGAGGGAAGAGAAGGGGCAAAACCACCCTCGTCACCGACGGTGGTGGCCATGTTCTTGTCATGGAGTATCTTCTTGAGTGCGTGGAATATCTCGGCTCCTGCACGAAGTGCCTCACGGAAAGACTTCATACCGACAGGCATGACCATGAATTCCTGGAAGTCAGTCGATTTCTCTGCGTGTTTGCCACCATTCAAGATGTTCATCATAGGAACAGGGAGTTGAATGGTGTTCTTGGTCTTGGCAATTGTGTTGAAGTAAGTGTAAAGCGGCTTTTTTGAACTTGCTGCTGCGGCTCGTGAGAACGCCATGGATACACCGAGAATGGCGTTGGCGCCAAGCGCACCCTTGTTCGGCGTACCATCAAGAGAGATGAGTGCTTCGTCCAGTGAACGCTGGTCGAACTCTTTATTGGTAATCGCCTTTGCAATGGCGGCGTTCACATTCTTGACTGCCTTCTCGACTCCTTTGCCATTGTAACGAGGACCACCATCACGGAGTTCAACAGCTTCGTGACTGCCGGTCGAGGCGCCACTCGGTACTGCTGCTCGGCCGAATGAGCCATCTTTGAGGGTAATGTCGACCTCTACTGTCGGATTGCCGCGTGAGTCGAGGATCTCGCGGGCCTTAATCTTGGCTATCTTCATATGATTGCAGGAATGATTAACGAATAATAGGAGAGGGTATTATAGAATAGAGAAGCACCAAAGTACAAATTACAATTTCCAAATAAATCTCACATTCAAAATTTCAAATAGCACCAATAGTTTGTGATTTGATATAGTGGTGCTTGTGATTTATTTGGAAATTGTAATTTGGTGTTTTTGTTCTCTAAAATCCCAGTCGTTCTAGTAGGTGCTTAAGTATCGGTTCGTGATGCATGGTCTCAGCAATATAGGTCAGCATGACTTGGCGGACTTCCTCGGGATCTATCTCGTCAATATATATGACGATATAAGGCATGAATAGTTTGCGGGATTTGAGGATGATCTTGGAAGGCATCTCGTCATGTGGTATCCAGAATGATTCTAGAGTCAGGAAGGGGTAGAGTATGTCGCCTGCAATAATGCCGCGGTCGTTGATCTCGTAGTTGAGTACTCGTGGCGGGCGTGAGGCGTGGAGCACGAGAGCGACTGCGGCCACGATGACGAATATGCCTGTAATGACATTGCCAAAAATGAAAGCGACAGTCGCTAGGGCCAAGGTGATAATGCCGACTGACCAATACCAGTCGGGGCGTTTCTCAGTGTAGAGATGTTCAGGTGCGTTCCATGAGATGAGAGCTTCGGTAGCCATGGGGTAAGTATACCATTATCGCCCCAAACGCATGTGAATAGTTCGGGCGGATTGTGTCTGTCGTGGCGAAAATCACCAATTAGGTTATTACTAAAAGGTGTAAATATCACCGAAGGTTGCCTCCGCTCCTTATTTCGTACGGAGCTACGGCGACCGAAGGCGGAGGGTATTAGACGAAGTTAGAACCTCGTTAATGCTCTCAGATTACACTAAA